>NZ_JALBVB010000052.1:0-21564 GCF_022669155.1 Kineococcus sp. TRM81007
TGCCCGCGAAGAGGCCGAACGCGCTGCCCGCGAAGAGGCCGAACGCGCTGCCCGCGAAGAGGCTAGTGCGACGGTCCCGGCGGAGACCGGTGCGCAGGAGGGCGAACCGGAACCCGCCGTCGCGCTGGAACTGCCCCCCGGCCTCGGGGCCGCAGCCGACGCGCAGGCCGTCGTCGCCGGCTTCACCACCGGGCTCGGCGGGGGGCACCCCAACGTCGACCAGACGCCGGTGGAGGCGGTGGACGCAGCCGTCGCCCTGGCGTACGGGCGCCTCGGCGTGGAGGCCGCGGACACCGAGGTGCTCGCCGAGGCCATGGACGTGCTGGGGTTCCGGCGCCGCGGGGTGAAGGTCCAGCGGGCGTTCAAGGACGCCGTGCAGCGCGCCAAGAAGCGGATGCGCGGCGCCGGCGTGCGCATCCAGTAGCGCGCCGCGCCGGTGGGTCTACCCCTCCGCGGGCTGCGTCGCGTCCTCGTGCAGGTCCAGCACCGAGGCCAGCTCCACCGGCGCCCCGTCCTCCTCCTGCCCCGTGCGCAACCACACGGTGCCGTCCTCGACGGCCAGGGGAGTGCCGGTGACGCTGCTGCCGTCGGACAGCTGCACCGTCAGGTGCACCGGTTCCTCGGGGTGCACACGCTGGTCCTCCGCGGCGTCCCGCAGCTGCTGCACGATGCGCGGCTCGATCACGACGGCCTCCTGACGGACGACGACCCCTCACCCGGGCCCGGGCGGGCCCCGGGTGCCGCGCCCCCTGCTGGACGCCTCCTCCCAGGGTGCGGCGCACCCGCGTGGTGCGGAAGGGGACGGCGTGTCGCGCGACGGATGTTCACCCGCCGGACACCCGGCGCACCAGCGCTGTGGCGCCACGCCGTGCTCGCGCGCCGGGGCGGGGGAGCGGTCAGGACGGCAGCGCCTCGAGCGACCAGCCGTCGCGGCCCGGGGTGCGCAGCACGGCGGCGCCCGACGCCTCCACCCGCAGGCCCCGCTCCGCGTCGGCGGACGTCAGCAGGTCCGTGCCCGGGCCGGTCACCCGCACGGGCAGCTCCGAGTGGTTCAGCACGAACAGGTACTCGCCGTTCGCGCCGCGCCGCCGGACCACCTCGACCCGCTCGGGCACCGGGCCGTCCAGGACCGGCCGCGCACCTGCCTGCTCGCACAGCGAGGTGATCCAGCGGCGCAGCGGCTCCTCCTCCAGGAACGTCGACACGTAGTGGGCGACGCCCGCCCCGACCCGGTGGCGGGTGGCCGCCGCCTCCCCGGCCAGTTCACCGGCCGCGCCGGCGGGGGAGTAGGTGGCGACGACCTCGGCCCCCTCGGGCAGGACCAGTTCGCTCCACACCCGCCCGCTCAGCGGCTCCGCACCGTCGAGCGACAGCTGCACCTGCTCACCGTCGGCCAGCGGGTGCAGCTCCTCCACGCGCACACCCAGCAGGTCCCGCAGGCGCCCCGGGTAGCCACCGGGCACGACGTGCAGGTGCTCGTCGGCGTACCCGGTGAACGGCCACACCGCCAGGTGACCGCCGGCGTCGACGTGCTCCTCGAACCGGCGCACCGCCGCGTCGTCCACGGGGAACAGGCTGGGAACGAGCACCAGCCGGTAGCGGGACAGGTCCGCGTCCGGCGCGACGAAGTCCACCGCGAACCCCGCCCGCCACAGCGCCCGGTGGGCGCCGCGCACGGCCGCGGAGTAGTCCAGCCGGTCGCTGGGCAGCTGGGCGGTCTCGGTGGCCCACCACCCCTCGGCGTGCCAGACGATCGCCACGTCCGCCTCCACGAGCGGTCCCTGCTCCGGCGGCTCGGCCACCTCCGCGAGGGCGGCCAGGACCGCGCCGAGCTGCTCGAACCCGCGGAACGAGCGCGAGTCCTCACCGGCGTGGGGGACGATGCCGCCGTGCCAGGCCTCCGCACCGGCGGCCGGGGCGCGCCACTGGAAGAACAGCGCCCCCTGCGAGCCGCGGGCCACGTAGGACAGCGAGTTGCGCAGCACCCTCCCGGGGGACTTGTGGGCCCGTCGGCCGGGGACGGTGGAGCTGGTCGAGCTCTGCTCCATCAGCAGCCACGGGTCCCCGCCGCCGAAGGAGCGGGTCAGGTCCGCCCCGTACGCGGCGTGCGTCTCGCCGTCCGGCCCGACGGTGTCCAGGTAGTGGTCCACCGACACCACGTCCAGTTCCGCCGACCAGCTCCACTGCTCCAGGTGGTTCCACGTCGGCAGCATGAAGTTCGTCGTGACCGGTGCTGTCGAGCCCGCCGCGCGGATCGCGTCGCGCTGCTCGCGCAGCGCGTCGAGCATCTCGTCCGAGCTGAAGCGCCGGAAGTCCAGCGCGTGCGTGGGGTTGGGGATGTACTGCGTCGCGCGCGGCGGCAGCACGTCCTCCCACGAGGAGTACCGCTGCGACCAGAACGCCGTGTACCAGGCGCGGTTCAGCTCCTGCAGCGTGCCGTAGCGCCGCTGCAGCCAGCGCCGGAACGCCGCCGCCGCGTGCTCACCGAAGTCCAGCGTCCCGTACTCGTTGTGCACGTGCCACGCCAGCAGCGCCGGGTGGTCCCCGTACCGCTGGGCCAGCCGCTGCGCGATCGCGCGGGAAGCGGAGCGGTAGGCGGGTGCGCTGACGGCGTAGGTGTCGCGGCTGCCGTGGCTCAGGCGCACGCCGTCGGGACCGACCGGCATCGCGTCGGGGTGGGCGCGGGTGAACCACGGCGGCGGGGAGGCCGTCGGAGTGGCCAGCACCACACCGACGCCGCCTGCGTGCAGGGTCTCGAACACCTCGTCCAGCCAGCCGAACTCGTACTCGCCCTCGCGCGGTTCCAGTTCCGCCCAGGAGAACACCCCGATGGTCGCGGCGTTCACCCCCGCCCGGCGCATCAGCTCCACGTCGCGCGCCCACACCTCCGGCGGCCACTGCTCGGGGTTGTAGTCGCCGCCGAAGAGGAGGCGCGAGGTGCTGAAGCGGCGGGCGGGGGAGGGCAAGGAGGTTCTCCTGGGAGGTCGGCCGGGTGGGGCGGGGGTCGGGCGGGGCGGGGGTCGGGCGGGGCGGGGGTCGGGCGGGGCGGGGGTCGGGCGGATCAGCCCTTCAGCCCGCCGCTGACGAGGTCGACGCGCCAGAAGCGCTGCAGCAGGAGCAGCAGCGCGATGAGCGGCACGATGGACACGGCGGCACCGACGATGGCCAGCGAGTACAGCGCCGGCTCACCGGAGCCCTTCGCGAGCAGCGTGTACAGGCCCACGGTCAGCGGGTAGTGCCGTTCGTCGGACAGCATCACGAACGGCAGCAGGAAGTTGTTCCAGATGCCGACGAACTGCAGCATGAAGACGGTCACCATGCCGGGCAGCAGCATCGGCAGGCCGATGGCGGTGAAGGTGCGCCACTCGCCCGCCCCGTCGATGCGCGCCGCCTCCATCGTCTCGTCCGGCACGGCGGCGCCGGCGTAGACGCGCGAGAGGTAGATGCCGAACGGCGAGATGATCGACGGCAGCAGCACCGACCAGTACGTGCCGGCCAGCCCGATCTTCGTCATGAGCAGGTACTGCGGGATCGCGAGGGTGATGCCGGGCAGCAGCACGCCGCCGAGCACGGCGTAGAAGATGGCGTTCCGGCCGGGGAAGTCGTACTTCGCCAGCGCGTACCCGAACGCGGTGGACACCAGCGTGGACAGCACCGCCCCCACCCCGGCGAACACGAGGCTGTTCGCCGCCCACAGCGGGAACGCGCCGTCACCGTAGGCGAAGAGGTCGCGCAGGTTCTCCAGCAGCCCGGTGCCGGGCGCGAAGGTGAAGGTGCTGAACAGCTCGCCGCGCGACTTCGTCGAGGCGACGAGGACCCACGCCACCGGCACCAGGCAGTACAGGGCACCCAGGAGCAGCACCGCGGTCGGCAGGACCTTCGCCCGCGGCCGGCGCGGGTGCGGACGGCCGCGGACGGGTGCCGGGGCCGGGGTGGTGGCGGTGTCGAGCGCGGCCATCAGCCCTCCCCGAAGGCGCGACGCTGGGTGGTGCGCAGCAGCAGCACGGACACCACGAGGGTGCCCACGGCCAGCAGGACGGACGCGGCAGCCGCCAGCGGCAGGTCGTCGCGGGTGAACGCGTCGCGGTAGATCGTCATCAGCGGCACCCAGGTCTGCGAGATGGACGTCGTCATCGGCTGCAGCGTCGTGGGCTCGCCGTACACCTGCAGGGTGCCGATGAGGGCGAAGAGGCCGGTGAGCACCAGGGCGGGCACGACGAGCGGCACCTTCACGCGCAGCGCCACCTGCAGCTCGGAGGCCCCGTCGATGCGGGCGGCCTCCTGGATCTCGACGGGGATGCCGCGCAGGGACGTGTAGATGATGATCATGTTGAAGCCGACGCCTCCCCAGATCGCGATGTTGGCGACCGAGCCGTACAGCGACGTCCCCGACAGGAACGGGATCGTCCCCAGCCCCAGGGCCTGCGTCACGTCGCTGAACGGGCTCGTCGTCGGCAGGTACAGGAACCCCCACAGCAGCGAGGCGATGACGCCCGGCACGGCGTAGGGGACGAAGATGGCCGTGCGGGAGAACCGCTTCGCGCGGGTCGTGGTGGCGTCCAGGAGCAGCGCGAACAGCAGCGCCAGCCCCAGCGTCAGCGGAACCGCGATGAGCCCGTACACCGCGAGCCGGCCGAAGCCCTCCAGGAAGTCCCGGCTGGTCACGGCGGCGACGTAGTTGTCCAGGCCGACGAACGTCTCCTCGCGCACGCCGAAGGGACCCGGCCCGCTGACCCGGAACCCGCGCAGGCTCAGCCACAGCGCGTAGCACATGGGCACCAGCAGGAAGGCGACGAACAGCACCAGGCCGGGTGACATGAACAGGTACGGCGCCAGGCTGCGGCGGCGGCGCACGGGCGCCGCCGCAGCCACCGGGCGGGCGGTGGCCATCAGCCCGCGTCGACCGTGAAGCCGGACTTCTCCATGTCCGCCACCACGGCCTCCTGGGTGGCCGCGAGCGCGTCGGTGAACGAGGTGCCCTCGGTGACCGCTTCGTTGAAGGCGTCCTGGAAGGCGCTGTTGGCGACGTTGACGTTGGGCCCCCAGCTGACCTCGGGCACGGTCTCACCCGCGATGCGCTGCGCGACCTCCCAGTAGTCCTCCTGCTGCGGGGACTGGACCGGCGGTTCGCTCTGCAGGGTGAGCTCCTGGCCCGACAGGGAGGCCGGGTACTGCCCGGCGCTGATCTGCGCGGCCGACCCCTCCGGGCTGGTGTTGATCCACTTCGCGAACTCGGCGGCCTCCTCCGGGTGTTCCGAGGAGGTCGTCACCACGACCGCGGAGCCGCCCTGGAAGGACACCGCGGAGTTCCCCGGCTCCCACTGCGGGAAGGGGGCCAGCGCCCACTGGCCGGCCTGCTCGGGCACGACGCCGTTGATCACGCCGTTGGCCCACAGCGCGGAGGGCCAGGAGAGGACCTTCCCGGCGGCCAGCTTCGCGTTCCACTCCGGGGTCAGCAGCGGTTCGGCGTCGATGACGCCGCGGTCGACGAGGTCCTCCCAGTAGGCGGCGACCTCGCGCGAGGTCTCGTCGTCGATGTCCACCGTCCAGGTGTCACCGTCGACGGTCCACCACTGCGACCCCGCCTGCTGGGCCATGGCCGCGAACGCCCCGAACTCGCCCGGCGCGAAGGTCGCCAGGGTGGACTCGGGGTCCTTCGCGCGGACCTGCTCGGCGGCGGTGCGGAACTCCTCCCACGTCGTCGGCACGCTGATGCCGAGCTCGGCGAACCGCTGCTCGTTGTAGACCATCGCCTGCGGGCCGACGTCCTGCGGGATGCCGTAGACCGCGCCGTCGAACTCCACCTGGCTCCACACGCCGTCGGTGAACTCCTCGGCCACGCCGTCGGTGTGCTCCGAGATGTCCAGCGCGACACCACCGACGATCATCGCCGGCAGCGTGTCGTACTGGACGACGGCCACGTCGGGCGCGTCGCCGGCGCGCGTCGCCGTCAGCAGCTTCGCGCTGGAGTCGGTGGAGCCGCCGGCGTCGGTCTTGCGCACCTGGACGTCGGGGTGGCTGGCGTTCCACGCCTCGACCATGCCGTCCTGCGCCGTGCCCCACGCCCAGTAGTCCAGGGTGATCGGCCCGTCGGCGGCGGCCGGCTCGTCGCCGGAGGAACAGGCTCCCAGCGACAGCGCGAGGGCGCAGGCCGCGAGGACGGCGGTCGTTCTGGTCCTCATCACATCTCCTTCGACGTGTGTCCACCGTGGTGAAGCGCTTCGATTTCGCGCGAGGACGAGCCTCGACCTCGGCGCCGCCCGTGTCAAGGGACCGCACGCACCCTCCGCTGATCGCGCTGGGGTCTTGCTGCCGCTGTGCGGATGACCGTAAGTTTTCCGGAGAAGCGCTTCGACTGCGTGGGCCGTCGGTGGGTACCCCCGGCGCTGACGGGAAGGGGCACCGGTGGCCACGATCGCCGACGTCGCCGAGGTCGCCGGCGTGTCCGCCAGCACGGTCTCGTACGTCCTCAGCGGCAAGCGCGCCATCTCCGCGGCCACCCGCGCCCGCGTGGAGGAGGCCGTCTCCCGGCTCGGCTACCGCCCCCACGCGGGTGCCCGGGCGCTGGCCTCCAGCCGCACCGGCGTCCTCGCGCTCGTCGTCCCCCTGCACGACGACGTCGACGTCGGCGTCGTCATGCAGTTCGTGCGGGGAGTCGTCACCACCGCCCGGGCCCACGACCACGACATCCTGCTGCTCACCCAGGAGGAGACCGCCGGGCTGGAGCGGGTCACCTCCACCTCCCTCGTCGACGGCCTCGTCGTGCTGGACATCGGCGTCGACGACCCGCGCGTGGGCGTCCTCGCCCGCCTCGGCCGGCCCACCGTCCTGGTCGGCGTGCCGCGCGACCCGCACGGCCTGTCGTGCGTCGACTTCGACTTCGCCGGCGCCGCCCGCGTCGCCGTCGCGCACCTGGCCGCCCTCGGGCACCGCCGCGTCGGCCTCGTCGGGGCCACCCCCTCCTCCGTGCGCCGCGGCGCCGGGTACGCCGACCGGCTGCGCGAGGGTTTCCTCGCCGGCGCCGCCGCGGCGGGGCTCACCACCGCGGCCGCCCCGTGCGCCGCCACGGCGGAGGGGGCGCGCGCCTGCCTGGCCGAGCTGCGCGCGCAGCTGCCCGCCCCGACCGCGCTGGTGGTGCACAACGAGGCCGCCCTGCCGCACCTGCTGGCGGCGCTGGACGCCGAGGGCACCCGCGTGCCGGACGACCTGTCGATCGTGAGCGTCGGTGCGCCCGACGCGCGAGCGCGAGCGCTCACCGGCCTGGACGTCCCCGCCCTCGACATCGGCCGCGCGTCCGTGGAGGTGCTGCTGGAGCGGACCGCCGCGCCGCGCGCGCCCGAGGTCCGGTTGCTGTCCTCGCTCCTGACCGACCGCGGCAGCACCGCCGCGCCGCGCTGAGCCCCGCCCGGCGCGCCGCGCGCGCAGCCGGCGTGGTCCACTGGCCGTCCACCCCACGTTCCCGGAGGACACCCGTGAGCACCACCGTCAGCGCCTACGCCGCGCCGTCCGCCACCGAGCCGCTGGCCCCGACGACGATCGAGCGTCGCGACGTCGGCCCGAAGGACGTGCGCATCGAGATCCGGTACGCCGGCATCTGCCACTCCGACATCCACACCGCCCGCGGCGAGTGGGGCCCGGTGGCCTGGCCGATCGTCGTCGGCCACGAGATCGCCGGCGTCGTCGCCGAGGTCGGCCCCGAGGTCACCCGTCACGCCGTCGGCGACCGCGTCGGCGTCGGCTGCATGGTGAACTCCTGCCGCGAGTGCGAGGCCTGCCGCGACGGCGAGGAGCAGTACTGCACCGGCAACGGGCGGGTCCAGGGCATGGTCGGCACCTACGGCGGCACCGACCCCGCCGACGGCCGCCCCACCGCCGGCGGGTACTCCCAGCAGATCGTCGTGGACGAGGACTTCGTCCTGCGCATCCCCGAGGGCCTGGAGCTCGACGTCGCCGCGCCGCTGCTGTGCGCGGGCATCACCACGTACTCGCCGCTGAACCGCTGGGGCGCCGGGGAGGGCACGAAGGTCGCCGTCATCGGCCTCGGCGGCCTCGGCCACATGGCCGTGCAGATCGCCGCCGCCAAGGGCTGCGAGGTCACCGTCCTGTCGCAGTCGCTGAAGAAGCAGGAGGACGGCCTGCGCCTGGGCGCGCACGCCTACCACGCCACCAGCGACCCCGACACGTTCCAGCAGCTGCGCGGGTCCTTCGACCTCATCATCAACACCGTCTCGGCGAACCTGGACCTCGACGCCCACATGGGCCTGCTGCGCCGCAACGGCACGCTCGTCGAGGTCGGCGCCCCCGAGAACCCGATGTCCGTGCGCGCGTTCTCGCTGATCCCCGCGCGCCGCAGCCTGGCCGGTTCCAACATCGGCGGCATCGCCGAGACCCAGGAGATGCTGGACTTCTGCGCCGAGCACGGCATCGCCGCGCAGGTCGAGGTGATCGGCGCCGACCAGGTCAACGAGGCGTGGGAGCGGGTCGTCGCCTCCGACGTGCGCTACCGCTTCGTCATCGACACCAGCACGCTGCCGGCCGTCTGAGGGCGGACGGCGGGNGGGCACCCGCGCGGGTGCCCGCCCGCCGTCAGCGCGCGGCCCCGACCGCGTCCGCGCCCGGGGCGGCCTCGCCGGCCAGGTCCGCCGCCCACAGGTCGGGACCGAACACCTCGTACTGCACGTCGCGCGGTGCGACGCCCCGCTCCAGCAGGGCCTCGCGCACGGCCCGCATGAACGGCAGCGGCCCGCACAGGTAGTACAGGGCGTCCTCGGGCAGGTCCACGTCCGCGAGGTCCATGAACCCGCGGAACACCCCGTCGGCCGGCAGGCCCTCGCCGCCGCCCTCCTCGAACCACACGTGCGCGGAGGCGTTCGGCAGCGCCGCCACGTCCCCCAGCACCTGCCGACGCAGCGCGAACGCGTCCTCGCGGGCGTCGGCGTGCAGCAGCGCCACCCGCAGGCCCGAACCGGCCGCGGCCAGGTGCGAGAGCATCCCCGCCATCGGGGTGATGCCGATGCCGGCGCTGGCGAACACCACCGGGCGGCCGGAGTCGTCCAGGACCACGTCGCCGAACGGCAGCGACATCGTCAGCTCGTCGCCGACCCGCACCGACCCGCACAGCGCGTTCGACACCTCCCCGTCGGGCTCGCCGCCGCCGTGGACGCGCTTGACGGAGAACTGCCGGTGCCGGCCGTCGTCGGCGCGGGTGAGGCTGTACTGGCGCGGCTGGCGCACGCCGTCCGGCATCGGCACCTGCACGGTCACGTACTGCCCGGGCAGGGACGTCTTCACCAGGCGGTCGTCCGCCCGCTCGACCACGAACGTCACCACGTCGTCGGTCTCGCGGACCTTCTCCACCACGCGCCAGTTCCGCCAGACCGTGTCCGGGCGCACGCCGCGCGCGCTGTACAGGCCGCGCTCCTGGTGGATCAGCGCGTACGCCATCAGCCAGTACACCTCGTCCCAGGCGGCGGCCACCTCGGGCGTGACCGCGTCGCCCAGGACGTCACCGACGGCCCAGAACAGGTGCTCGTGCACGACGTCGTACTGCTCGGGCCGGATGCCCAGCGAGGCGTGCTTGTGCGCGATGCGGGACAGGAGCTGCTCGGGCAGCTGCTCGGGCGTGCGCAGCAGGGCGCTGGCGAAGACGGCCACCGAGCCGGCCAGGGCGACCTGCTGGCTGCCCTGCGCCTGGTTGCCGCGGTTGAACGTGCCGTCGAACAGCTCGGGGTGCGCGGCGAACAGGTGCCGGTAGAAGCGCTGCGCGATCTGCTCGATGTTGTCGGCGATCACCGGCAGGGTCGCCTCCAGCACGGGGCGGGAACGGTCCGAGAGCACGGTGGTCCTCCTCCGGTGGCGACGACGGCACCGGTTCGGGGACCGGCGCCGCTCCACTGACCCGGATCACGCTAGTGGGGGCGGCGACGGCCCGACACCCGGCAGGTTTCGGGCCGCGGACCCGGCGGGGTGCGGCGGCCTCCGCCCCCGTGCACCGGTCCGTGCGGGTGCAGCCCCGGCGAACGCGTGCCAGGTTGGCGCAGGAGCAACCGGAGGAACCGACGACGGAGGAGCGCACGATGTTCGAACGCCTCAAGACCCCCGAGCAGGTCTTCAGCTACAAGCTGGGCTCTGCGCTGACCATGGAGAAGGACACCCTGACGATGCTGGGGCGCCTCGAGGAGGCCGCCCGTCGTGAGGAGCTCAAGGAGCTGCTGCGCGAGCACGCCGAGGAGACCCGCCGGCAGATCCAGGTCGTCGAGCAGTGCTTCGCCCTGCTGGGCGAGGAGGTCGACGACTCCCCGTGCCCGGTGACCAAGGCGCTGGCGGCCGAGGCCGAGACCACCCTGAAGAAGACCGACGACTCCCTCGTGGACGCGGTGATCCTCGCCGGCGCGCTGGAGACCGAGCACCTCGAGCAGGCCGTGTACGAGACGCTGGTCCTGCACGCCCGCGCCCGCGGCGCCGGGCACGTCGCGAAGCTGCTCGAGGCCAACCTGGAGGAGGAGCGCGCCGCCGGCTCCAGGGTCAAGGCGATGGCGGAGCGGATCGCCGTCACCGGGGTCGCCACCGAGGAGAACGCGGGCATGGGCACCGGCACCAAGGCCGGCCTGGCCGCCGGTGCCGCCGCCGCGGTCGCCGGAGCTGCCGCCGCGGCGTCGAAGGTGGCCGACCGCAAGGCCACGTCCGAGGCGCACGAGGCGGCGGAGGAGTCGCTGCGCACGCAGCCGGCCGGCGACGTCACCACCACGCCGGTCACCGAGCCGGTCACCGAGCCGGCCCCGGCCCCGGCCCCGGTGGCGGGGCAGCTGGGCGACGCCGCCCTGGAGGAGCGCATCGCCGCCAGCGAGGCCCGCGAGGGGCGCCCCGCCCCCGGCGCCTGACGCCACCGGCCGGTCCGGCCGCGAGGAGCGGCTGGACCGGCCCGCCGGCGGTACCCTCGAACGGACGTTCGAAGCGGAGGGGGTGCGGGTGCGCGGACACGGTGAGCGCGAGGGGTCCCGGCACGGCCCGCCGGGCTGGCCGGCGCCCGTGCCGCCACCGGGAGCGGCCGGGTTCGAGCGCGCCGCGGTGGCCTGGCTGCTGGACCGGGCCCCGCCCGAGCACCGCGGCCACCCGCCGGTGCACCGCCACCCGGTGGTGCTGGCCTGGCTGGTCGGCCACCACGTCGCCGCCCAGCGCGAGGCGGTGCGCCGCGCCACCGCCGGTGCCCGCGTGGAGCTCGCCGAGCACCTGCCGCCCGAGGTCGTCCCGCGCGTCCTGGAGGTCCTGGAGGGCGAGGAGCTGCGGCTCGTGCGACTGGCCCGGTCGGTGGACCTGCTGCAGCGCGCCCTGCGCGGCGAGGCGTTCGTCCCCCGGCTGTGACGCGGCCCGCGGAGATGGCGTGCGCGTTCCGTGGCGGTGCGCCGACCGGGGGTGGTTGACCGCGCTGACGTCGCACCCGGCTCCTACACTCGCCCGGACGACCCCACCGGACGGCACCGCACGCCACCGGGCGGCCGCCGACCGCACCACCACCGCACGCGCGTACAGGAGGCCACCCCGCATGGGGCTGCTCGAGAACATCACCGGGCCGGAGGACCTCAAGGACCTGCCCCCGGAGCAGCTGCCGCAGCTGGCCGCCGAGGTGCGCGACTTCCTCGTCGCCGCCGTCAGCCGCACCGGCGGGCACCTGGGGCCGAACCTGGGCGTGGTGGAGCTCACCATCGCCGTGCACCGGGTCTTCGACTCCCCGCGCGACCGGCTGGTGCTCGACACCGGCCACCAGAGCTACGTGCACAAGCTGCTCACCGGCCGGCAGGACTTCACGCGCCTGCGCGAGGCCGACGGGCTGTCCGGCTACCCCTCGCGCGCCGAGAGCGAGCACGACCTGGTGGAGAACTCCCACGCCTCCACGTCCCTGTCCTGGGCCGACGGCCTGGCGAAGGCGTTCGAGCTGCGCGGCGAGCGCGACCGGCGGGTCGTGGCCGTCATCGGCGACGGGGCGCTCACCGGGGGCATGGCGTGGGAGGCGCTGAACAACATCGCCGCCTCCGAGCGCCCGGTGATCATCGTCGTCAACGACAACGAGCGCTCCTACGCGCCCACCATCGGCGGCATGGCCTCGCACCTGGCGACGCTGCGCACCACCCGTGAGTACGAGAAGCTGCTGGACTGGGGCAAGCAGTCCCTCAAGCGCGGCGGGGCCCCCGGCCGGCTGGCCTACGAGACCCTGCACGGGATGAAGAAGGGCATCAAGGACATCGTCGCCCCGCAGGGGCTGTTCGAGGACCTGGGCCTGAAGTACGTCGGCCCCGTCGACGGCCACGACGTGGAGGCCGTCGAGCACGCCCTGCGCCGCGCGCGCTCCTACGGCGGGCCCGTCATCGTGCACGCCCTGACCCAGAAGGGCCGCGGCTACAAGCCCGCCCTGGACGACAGCGCCGACCACTTCCACGCCGTCGGCGTCATCGACCCCGAGACCGGCGAGGCGCAGGCCAGTTCGGGCTCCTCGTGGACCAGCGTGTTCGCCGACGAGATGGTCGCCCTCGCCGCCGTGCGCGAGGACCTCGTGGGCATCACCGCCGCGATGCGCCTGCCCGTGGGCCTGGAGCCGTTCGCCCGCGCCCACCCCGAGCGCGTCTTCGACGTCGGCATCGCCGAGCAGCACGCCGTCACCTCCGCCGCCGGGATGGCCGCCGGCGGCCTGCACCCCGTGGTGGCCGTCTACGCCACCTTCCTCAACCGCGCCTTCGACCAGGTGCTCCTCGACGTCGCCCTGCACCGCGCGGGCGTCACGTTCGTCCTCGACCGCGCCGGGGTCACCGGCCCCGACGGCGCCAGCCACCACGGCGCCTGGGACATGGGCCTGTGCCGCCTGGTGCCCGGGCTGCGGCTGGCCGCCCCCCGCGACGCCACCACGCTGCGCGAGGAGCTGCGCGAGGCCGTCGCCGTCGAGGACGCCCCCACCGTGGTGCGCTTCAGCAAGGGCAAGGTGCCCGCGGACCTGCCGGCGATCGCCCGCACCGGCTGCGTGGACGTCCTGGAGGGCCCGCGGTGGGCGGACGGCGACGAGGTGCTGCTCGTCGCCGTGGGTTCGCTGGTGCCGCGCGCCCTGGACGTCGCCGCGAGACTGCGGGACCACGGCGTCGGCGTCACCGTCGTCGACCCCCGCTGGGTCGTGCCCGTCCCCGAGGCCCTGGTGGAGCTGGCCGGCGCCCACCAGCACGTCGCGGTCATGGAGGACGGCGGCGAGGTCGGCGGCCTGGGGTGGGCGCTCACCCGGGAGCTGAGCAGCCGTTCGGTGCCCACGCCCGTGCTCACCTTCGCCCTGCCGCAGCGGTTCCTGGACCACGGCTCGCGCGAGGCGATCCTCGACGAGGTGGGGCTGGCGCCGCAGGCCGTGGCCCGCACCATCGTGGAGTCGGTGGCCCGCAGCGCCCCCGTCGACGCCCACGCCCCGTCCGCGCCGGGCCGCACGGCCTGACGCGACGCGCCGACCGGCCGAGGGGTACCCCGGCGGTCGGCGCGGCGGCGGTCACGACCCGGCCGGGGCCGGGCCCGTCACAGCCGCAGGACTGCGCGCGCCAGTGCGCCGCCGGCGTCCGCGCCGCCGCGGTGCCCGCGCACGTCCGGGGCGGTCGGCGCGGGTGCCACCTCCTCGCGCGTGACCAGGACGGGGCGGCGCAGGCCCCGGTCCGCCGGGTCCGTCACCGCCCACGCCGCCACCACGAAGGCGGGGTCCACGCGGGCCAGGTCGAACCAGCCGCGCGTGCGGTCCGGCACCGCGACGGCGCGCAGCACCGGGCCCGCGGAGTCACCGGGGGCGGTGACCAGGTGCGCGCGCAGGCTCGCCGCCGCCAGCAGCGTCGGCGCGTCGCACCCGCCCACCGGCCGCAGCACCCCGCCGTCGCGGGCGCCCTCGTCGCGGTGCAGCCGGTGCGCCGCCAGCGACCCCATCGCCTCCAGGTGCTCGCGCTGCGCCGCCGTGAGCCCCGCGGCCGCACCGGTGGCGCGCGCCGAGGCCGCCGGCACCGGCAGCGCGCGCTCGCGCCCCGCGTGCGTGACCACGACGCCGGGCCCGAGGTCCAGCGCGCCGCCGAGCACCGCGGTCGACTCCCACACGGCGCCCGGGTGCCGGTCCGCGCCGCGCGGCACGGCCAGCGGCACGAGCCGCACCGCGCGCCGGTGCAGCTCCCGGTGCGCCAGCAGCAGCTGCCGCACCCGCAGCCGGGCCGCCGCCCCCGGGGCCGCGTCGTCGGCCCCGGGGGGGCCAGAGCGCGCGGTGAGAGGGCCGCGGGGGAAGGGGCCCGCGGTGGCGGCGACGTCCGCCCACGCCAGCGGGGCGCAGCCGGGCAGGTGCACGCCGTCGTCGTCGGGGTCCACGTCCAGGTCGTCGAGCACGCTCGCGGCGAGCACGCAGCGGCGCAGGAACGCCCGGACGGGTGGCGGCTGTCCGTGGTCCACCCCGTGGTTCGCCCCGTGGTTCACGGTGGCGACCGTAGGCGACAGCGACCCCCGTGCCGCGCCACGACCGGTGCCGTTGCGCCGAACGGGTCACGAGGCGCCTCCCGGCGGGTGGCCGCGCTGACGCTGCGCGCCCGGTGGGTGGCGGGCCGGTGGGGGCGTTCGGTCCCCGCGTCCCTGCGGTGCGCTCAGCCGGGCGCCAGGTGGAACCAGACCGTCTTGCCGCCCGGGGCACCCGGCAGCGGCTCGTCCTCGTCCGGTTGCGGCCAGCCGACGACGGGACCCGCCTCACCGTCCACCTCACCGGCGGCGGCCGCGGGGGGCTGGCTGCGGTAGACGCCCCACGCCGTGGACAGCGCGTCCACCAGGGCGATCCCGCGCCCCTCGGTCGCGCCGGGCAGTTGCGTGCGCAGCGCCGGCACCCGCCGCTCCCCGTCGGAGATCCCCACGACGATGCCCTCCTCGTCGTGGGTCAGCGTCAGCACCACCGGGCCACGGGCGTGCTCGAGGGCGTTGGAGACCAGTTCGCTGGTCAGCAGCTCGGCGATCCAGCGCCGCGCCTCCGGCAGGTGCTCGTCGGGGCAGCGCTCGCACACCCAGTGCCGCGCCATGGCCGCCGCGGACAGCTGCTCGCCCAGCGTGAGGCGCTCCACAGCCCACCTCCACCTCGCCGAGACCGGCGCGTCGTCGTCACCGAACCACCCAGGCTTCCGCAGGTCACCGGCCCCGGCAAGACGAACGTGTGCAGCCTCGGGACGACCCGCGCCCGGCGGCGGTGGGCGGAGGGTGCCGGCACCCGGCACGGGCAGCGGCGGGGGAGGGGTCAGCCGGTGCGGGAGGCCCCGTCGCCGGCTCCCTCGCCGGTCCCGTCGGTGGACTCGGCCGCGGCCTCGACGGCCTCCGGCACCCGCGCCTCGGCCAGCGCCGTGGCGAGCGCCGGCGCGACCAGCTCCACCTGCCACGGGCGCGCCCCGCGCTCCCGCAGGGCCCGGGCGACGCCGTCGGCGTCCAGCGGCTGCGGCGGCTGCCACGCCAGGCGCCGCAGCGCGTCCGGCTGCAGCAGGTTCTCCACCGGCACCGCGCGCCGGTCGGCGATGGTGGTGACGGCCGCGCGCGCGGCGGCCAGCCGGGCCGCGGCCTCGGGGTGCTTGGCGGCCCACGCGCGCGGCGGCGGGGGACCGTCGCCGCGCACCGCCTGCTGCGGCAGCTCGGCGTCCGGCAGCGCCAGGCCGTGCGCCACCGCGGCCGCCCACAGCTCCAGCCGGGTGCGCGAGGCGCGGCCGGTGAACCCGGCCGTGGCGGCCAGGGCCTGCGGGCTGCGCGGCAGGGTGCGCGCGGCGGCGACGATCGCGGAGTCCGGCAGCAGCCGGCCCGGGGAGGTGTCGCGGCGGCGGGCCTCCGCGTCGCGCGCCAGCCACAGCTCGCGCACCACCGCCAGCTGCCGGCGTGAACGCACCGCGTGCAGGCCCGAGACGCGGCGCCACGGCTCAGCAGGCGGGACCGGCAGCGGCGCCGCGGCGATCGCGGCGAACTCCTGCTGCGCCCACTCCAGCTTGCCCTGCGCCGCCAGCCGCTCGGCCAGCGCGTCGCGCACCTCGACGAGGACCTCCACGTCCAGGGCCGCGTACGTCAGCCACGGCTCCGGCAGCGGGCGGGTGGACCAGTCCACCGCCGAGTGCTCCTTCGCCAGGCGCAGGCCCAGCAGCTCCTCCACGACGGCGCCCAGCCCCACCCGGGGCAGCCCGGCCAGCCGCGAGCCGAGCTCGGTGTCGAACAGGGTGGTGGGGCGCATCCCCACCTCCGCCAGGCACGGCAGGTCCTGGCTGGCGGCGTGCAGCACCCACTCGGCGCCCGAGAGCGCCTCGCCCAGAGCGGACAGGTCCGGCAGCGCGGCGGGGTCGATCAGCGCGGTGCCCGCACCGGCGCGGCGCAGCTGCACGAGGAACGCCCGCTGCCCGTAGCGGTAGCCGGAGGCCCGCTCGGCGTCCACGGCCACCGGTCCGGTGCCGGCCGCCATTGCCGCCACCACGCGTTCCAGGCCCGCTGCGTCGGCCACGACGGGCGGCAGGCCCTGCGCGGGGGCGTCGAGCAGCGGCAGCTCGGCGGCGGGAGCATCGCCCGGCGCGGTGCCCGGGTTCGCCTCCGCCGGCGGCTGCACGTCTCGTTGTCCCCTCCCGACCGGCACGGGCCCCACCGTACGTGCCGCGGGCGGCCGCGGGTCCGGTGGGGCACCGACGCCGGCGCGGCGTCAGCCGGTGCGGTGCCCCCGGCCCCGCTCCGGGCAGCCGCCGGGGCGGCTCACTGGATGACGCCGGCCCGCAGGGTGATGGCCACCATCTCGGCGCGGTCGCCCGTGCCCAGCTTGCGCGCGATGCGAGCCAGGTGGCTCTTCACCGTCAGCGCCGACAGGCCCAGCGCCGCGCCGGTGTCCTTGTTCGAGCGGCCGTCGGCGACGTGCTGCAGCACCTCGACCTCCCGCTCCGACAGGCTGTCCACGCCGGACTCGCCGGTGCGGCTCTCGAAGCCGGTGCCCTCCGGGCGGGTGGTCACCAGGTAGCAGCGCACCCCTGCGGCCACCGCGCCGCGCACCGCGAACGGGTCCGCGTTGCTGGAGAGCACGACGCAGCGGTTCCAGCCCGCCGCGCGCAGCTCCGAGACGAGCTGGGCGCCGGAGCCGTCCGGCAGGCCGGCGTCGGCGATGAACAGCGCGCGCGGGCCGCTGCGGGCCATCGCACGGGCCTGGGCGACGCTCCCGGCGTGCTCGACGTTGACCGCGCCGAGCATGCGCAGGGTCCGGGTCACGGACTCCCGCACGACGGGGTCGGCGACCGCCACCAGCGCGGCGAAGCGGCCGAGGCGTGACGGGACGGCCATCCCGGGGCGTTCGACGAGCGCAGTCACCGTCGTCCTCCTGCACGAACTGGGCGGCCGCCTCCTGCGGCACGCCTCACTGAGGAGGTGATCGGCCCGTGGACGGGTGGACTTGACAGCGCCGGACCGGCCGATCGCGCCGGGACGGGACCGGCCGTCTCAGCGTTGCGGCCGCGGCAGCGGCGTGACGCCCTCCGGCACCGGCGGCAGCCCCGCCACCGTGCACAGCAGCAGCGCCCAGGCGCCCAGGTGGGCGGCCACGTCGAAGGGCGGCCCGTCGCCGCCGGCGGCCCCACCGCCCCGCGGGGCGTCGGGGAGCGGTGTCCAGGAGGCCCGCAGCTCCACGTCCACCGACGGCGGGCGGTCCGCCAGCGCCCCGTAGCCCTCCGAGAGCACCCGGGTGACCGTGCCGCCCACGCCGCTCGCGCGCGCCCCGTGCCCCCGCAGCCCCTCCTCCAGCCAGCTCCAGCCGACCTGGCCCAGCAGCGGGTCCGCCCCCATCTCCGCCTCGAGGTCGGCGCGCGCGTACGTGACGACGCGGAACGTGCCGTCCCACTCCGGCGGCGCCGACGGGTCGTGGAGCAGGATGAACCGGCCCGTGGCCAGCTCCTCACCGCCGGCGGCCACGTCCCCCGCCAGCGCCACGGCGTGCGGGGCGATCCGCGCGGGCGCGGGAACCTCCGTCAGCGTCACCTCCGGGCGGACCCGGGCCGCGCGCAGGGCGCGCACGGCGCGTTCGAAGGCGTCGGGGACCGTGCCGTCACGGGCCGCGCCGGGCACTCGGGAGAGCGTCACGCCTCGGGAGACTAGGGACGCGGGGCCCCGCGGCGGGGGCGGCGCGCCGTGCGACGATCGGGCCGTGCCTGGACCCGCCGACGCCACGACCGCCCCCGCGCCCGACGCCACCCCCGCCGGCGCCCCCGCTGCCGGGGACCCGCTGGCCGGTGCCCCGTACCTGCGGGTGGCGCGCGGCGACGTCGCCCGGGGGGTGCGGCCGGAGCACGTCCCGGTGTGGTTCATGCGCCAGGCCGGCCGCTCGCTGCCGGAGTACCGCGCGGTGCGCGAGGGCACCACCATGCTGGAGTCCTGCCGGCGCCCCGAGCTCGTCGCCGAGATCACCCTGCAGCCCGTGCGCCGGTACGGCGTGGACGCGGCGATCTTCTACTCCGACATCGTGGTGCCGCTGGAGGCCGCCGGCGTCGGCGTGGAGATCGTGCCCGGCACCGGGCCCGTCATCGCCGAGCCGGTGCGCACCCGCGCCGACCTGGACCGCGTGCCCGAGCTGGACCCCGACCAGCTGCAGCACGTCACCGACGCTGTGCGCCTGACCGTCGAGCAGTTGCGGGCCACCGGCACCCCCCTCATCGGCTTCGCCGGCGCCCCCTTCACCCTCGCCAGCTACCTGGTCGAGGGCGGACCCTCCCGGGACCTGCTGCGCACCAAGGCCCTCATGCACGCCGACCCGCAGCTCTGGCACGACCTGGCAGCGCGGCTCGCGCGGATCGCCGGCGCGTTCCTGCGCGCCCAGGTCCTCGCCGGTGCCTCCGCCGTGCAGCTGTTCGACTCCTGGGTCGGCTCCCTGTCCCTGGCCGACTACGAGCGGCACGTCGCGCCGCACTCCGCCGCCGCCCTGCGCGCCGTCGCCGACCTGGGGGTGCCGCGCACCCACTTCGGCACCGGGACCGGTGAGCTGCTCGGCGCGATGGCCGCCGTCGACGGCGGTGTGGACGTGCTCGGCGTGGACTTCCGCGTGCCCCTGGACGAGGGGGCCGCCCGGGGGCGCGCCGGCGCCGGCCGGCCCGTGGCCGTGCAGGGCAACCTCGACCCGGCCCTGCTGTCCGCACCCTGGGACGTGCTGCGCGGCGAGGTGCGCCGGGTCCTCGCCGCCGGCGAGCGCGCCGGCGGCGGGCACGTCTTCAACCTCGGCCACGGGGTGCCGCCGAGCGCCGACCCGGCGGTGCTGCAGCGCGTGGTCGACGAGGTGCACGCCTGGCGCGGCGCCGGGGACGGCGCCGAGTGAGCGTGCCGACCGGCCCGCGACCCCGCGTCGTGGTGGTCGGCGGCGGCGTCAGCGGCCTGGCCGCCGCGCACCGGCTGCTGCACCGCGGCGCCGACGTGGAGGTGCTCGAAGCCTCGCCCCGCACCGGCGGGGTCCTCCAGCGCGCCGAGGTCGGCGGCGTCGTCGTCGACCTCGGCGCGGAGTCCGTCCTCGCCCGCCGCCCCGAGGCCGTCGAGCTGGTCCGCGCCGCCGGGCTCGGCGACGACCTCGTGCACCCGGCGACCGCCGCGGCCTCCGTGCGCTCGCACGGCGCCCTGCACCGCCTGCCCGCCGGCACCGTCATGGGCGTGCCCGGCTCCGCCGACCAGGTCGCCGGGCTGCTCCACCCCGACGCCGTGGAGCGCGTGCGCGCCGAGGAGGACCTGCCCGCCGCGCCGCTGGAGCACGACGTCGCCGTCGCCGACCACGTCGCCGCCCGCGTGGGCCGCGAGGTCGTCGACCGTCTCGTCGAGCCCCTCCTCGGCGGCGTCTACGCCGGGCACGCCGACCGCCTCTCCCTGCGCGCCACGGTGCCCGCCCTGTGGGAGAGCGCCCGCCGCGGCGGTTCCCTGCTGGCCGCCGTGCGCGCCGCCGCCGCGGCCCGCCCCGCCGACGCCGGCCCCGTCTTCGCCGGCGTGGCCGGGGGAGTGGCCCGCCTGCCCGAGGCCCTGACCGCGGCGCTGGCCGCCACCGGCGTCGCCGTGCGCACCGGCACCCCCGTCACCGCCCTGGAGCGCGACCCGGCCGGCGGCTGGCGCGTGATCACCCCCGGTGGCACCCGCACCGCCGACGCCGTCGTCCTCGCCGTGCCCGCACCCGTCGCCGCGGCCCTCCTGCGCACCGCGGTGCCCGCCGCCGCGGCCGAGCTGGCCGCCGTGGAGACCGCGGGCGTGGTCATCGCGGCGCTCGCCGTGCCCACCGTCGAGCTGGGAGGGCTGACCGGCTCCGGGGTGCTCGTGCCCCCGGTGGAGGCGGCCGCCGCGGGCCTGCGGGTGAAGGCGCTGACCCTGTCGGCGAACAAGTGGGACTGGGTGGCCGCCCAGCGACCGGACGTGCGGGTGCTGCGCGTGTCCCTGGGCCGTGCCGGGGAGCGCGAGGCGCTGGAGGCCGACGACGCCGACGTGCTGCGCTGGGCCGCCGCCGACGCCTCGACGCTGCTGGGGCGCGAGCTGCACCCGGTGGGCTCGGCGGTGGTGCGCTGGGTCGACGGGCTGCCCCAGTACGCCGTGGGGCACGTCGAGCGCGTCGAGCGGCTGCGCGCCGCGGTCGCCGCCGCCGGCGGGCTCGCGCTGGCCGGCGCCGTCCTGGACGGGGTGGGCGTGCCGGCGTGCGTGGCCGCCGCCACCCGCGCCGCCGACGAGGTGCTGCCCGCCCCGGTGGGGTGACCCGGGAGGGGACCGGGAGGGGTGACGACCCTCACCCCTCCCCGCGCCGGGAGCGCCCGCCCGCCGGGTGGACGATGGGGGCATGAGCCAGGAGACCCCGAACGCCGCGGCGCCCGCCGCCGCGCGCACCAGCGCCGAGGAGATCAACAACACCATCGCCTACGCGATGTGGTCGGTGTTCGCGGTGCGCGACACCCTCGGCGACGCGGACCGCGCCGAGCTGATCGACGAGGTGCAGGCGCTGCTGGACGAGCTCACCGGCAAGGGCCTGACCGTGCGCGGCCTCTACGACGTCGCCGGCCTGCGTGCCGACGCCGACCTCATGGTGTGGTGGTACGCCGACACCGTCGAGCTCGTGCAGGAGGCGTACCGCCGGCTGCGCGCCACCCGCCTGGGCCGCCACCTGACCCCGGTGTGGTCGGTCGTCGCGCTGCACCGCCCCGCGGAGTTCAACCGCGGCCACATCCCGGCGTTCATGGCCGGCGAGGAGCCCCGCGGCTACCTGTGCGTGTACCCGTTCGTGCGCTCCTACGACTGGTACCTGCTCCCCGAGGAGGAGCGGCGCACGATGCTGCGCGACCACGGCCTGGCCGCCCGCTCCTACGGCGACGTGCGCGCCAACACCGTCTCCGCGTTCGCGCTGGGCGACTACGAGTGGGTGCTGGCGTTCGAGGCCGACGAGCTGCACCGCATCGTCGACCTCATGCGCGAGCTGCGGAACACCGAGGCCCGCCGGCACGTGCGCGAGGAGGTGCCGTTCTACACCGGCACCAGGACGCCGCTGGCCGAGCTCGTGGCCGCCCTGCCCTGACCGGGCCACCGCGCGCG
>NZ_JALBVB010000052.1:21569-33869 GCF_022669155.1 Kineococcus sp. TRM81007
GGCGGCTCTCGCGCGCGGTGCGGGACCGGTGGGCGTCAGAGGCGCTCGGGGTCCTCGGCGTCGGCGGCGGCGACGTGGTCACCCACCCCGGCGTGACCCGCGCCGCCGGACTCGTCCGGCTCCTCCTGCGTGACCCGCTCGTCGAGCGTCTCGTTGTCCGGGTCGACGTCGTCGCGCATGAGCTCCTCGGTGGCGTGGCTCACCTGGCGACCCGTGTCGTACGTGTCGTCGTCCGCGTCGTGCAGGAGGGTGTCGGTGCGCAGCGCGCCCAGCTCGTCCCCGTCGTCGGGGCCGGCGTCGATCGAGGTGTCCTCCTGGCGCAGGTCCGGGTCGTCCAGCGGGTCCAGCTGCGGGTCCGCCGGCTGGGGGTCGCTCGTCCGGGCGGTGTAGGAGTACGGCTCGCTCATGGGCTCCACTGTGCCCGCGGGGCGTGCAGCGCGCACGTCCGGTCCCTGTTCAGAAAGGTGCTTCACCGGGTGAGAGCGCCAGAAGCTCTTCGACGGCGGTGACGTCCCCACGACTGGCCACTGCCTCGCCGTCGAGGAAGCCCACGAGAACGCCGCTCACCCAGTCCCGGTAGTCGATCGCGTTCCGGTTCTGCTTGCTCGAGTTGCAGGAGAAGCACAAGATCTGCGAGTTGAGCCAGGTGTGACCGCCACCGTGTGAGAGGGCGAGGGCGAGGGCGAGGACGTGGTCGTGCGTCAGCCTCTCGCCACTGCCGCACTTAGCGCACTCGCCGCCGTAGGAGGCGAGCAGCACTGGCCAGAACGTCAACGGCAGATCCGTCTCCGCGGCTGCCTTGAGTGCGCGCCGCTTGGCGGCGTACCTCTGCTGGATGACCTTCTGGCGCTCAGCGTTGTCCTCGCGCCACTGCGCGTTGCGCGCGTTGAGCTTCTCCCTGTTCCGCTGGTAGTACTCCTTCGCGCAGATGGACCTGCACCCCTTGCAGAGGACGCCCCGCTCTCGTCTCTTGTTGTTGACGTTGAACTGGGACAGCGGCTTCCGGTCCTGGCAACGGGTGCAGGTCCTCCGCGGACCGACGCTACTGGTTCGCGGGGCGCAGCGTCAGGCTGATCCCATTGATGCAAAAGCGCTGGTCGGTGGGCGTGGGGAAGCCCTCACCCTCGAACACGTGACCCAGGTGCGAGCCGCACGTGGCGCAGCGCACCTCGGTGCGCACCATGCCGAGCGAGCGGTCCTCGATCAGCTCCACCGCGTCGGAGTCCTTCGGGTCGTAGAAGGACGGCCAGCCGCAGTGCGAGGCGAACTTCGTGGTGCTGGTGAACAGCTCCGCACCGCACGCCCGGCAGGCGTACACGCCCTCGGTGGGGTCGTCCTCGTACTCGCTGCTGTACGGCCGCTCGGTGCCGGCCTGGCGCAGCACGGCGTACTCCTGCGGCGACAGCTCCTCGCGCCACTGCTCGTCGGACTTGGTGACGGCGTACGTCTTCGCGGTGGTCTCCGGGGTGCTCATGCCCCGTCCAACCTCCCCGCCGCGGGGGGTGTTCCGCTCAGCCGAGGCGCATGGTGCCGGCGTACAGGTGCAGCACCGGCACCCCGAGGGTGTCGCGGGCGCGGGAGGCCCAGTCGGTGTGGAAGGTGTCCTCCACGGCGTGCGGGCGGGTGACGACGACGAGCTCGCGCGCGTCCTCCTCCTCGAGCAGCAGCTCCCGGACCACGGGCATCGGGTCGTCGCCGCTGGT
This sequence comes from Kineococcus sp. TRM81007, assembly GCF_022669155.1. Classification (GTDB taxonomy): domain Bacteria; phylum Actinomycetota; class Actinomycetes; order Actinomycetales; family Kineococcaceae; genus Kineococcus. Next base: position 23,273 of record NZ_JALBVB010000052.1, read on the forward strand.
GCGGCCCTCGGCCGCCAGGCCCAGCGAGCGCAACTCCGCCACGGAGCGCGCCAGCGCCGTCTCCGCGTCGGCGCGCGCCCGCTGCGGGTCCGGCTTCCCGGCGCGCACCTCCTCCAGCGCGGCGCGCAGCTCGCCCAGGCTGAGGTGGTCCAGCACGTCGGCCAGCAGGTTGCGCTCGGTGTCCGCCGGCACGACGACGACGTGGCGCACGCTCTCGCCCTCGTGCAGGGCGGCGATGTTGCCGGCGTCGATCTCACCGAGCGCCTCCTCGGTGAGGACCACGACGGTCCAGGAGGCGTCGGCCGCCTCCTGCGCGGTGCGCTCCTCGGGCTGGTCGGCGGACGGCACGGCGGGGTGGCTCACGCGGCTCACGCTACCGGGGGCGCCGTGCGCGGGCCCGTGCGGCTGCGGCAGGATCACCCGGTGGTCCAGGGGCGGAAGACGGCGGTGACGTCGGTGCGGTCGGTGCGGTCGGTGCGCGGGGGCCGGGCGTGAACGGGCGCCGGCGCGCGCTGGTGGGGGCGGCGACGACCGGTGCGGTGCTGACCGCCGGGGCGGCCGCCGTCACCACCGTGGCCGCCGCGTTCGCCCGCGCCGTGGTCACCCCCGCCCGGCACAAGCCGGACGACGTGGACGTGCTGCAGGTGGGGCCGCGCCGCGTCGTGCTGGGGGTGAGCGCCGACACCGTCGTGCCCGGCCGCTACGGCGTGTGGACCGACGGCGGCCGCGGCCACCTCCGCGTCGGCGACGTGCTGGAGGTCACCGGCGAGCGCGTGACCCGCAAGCTGCTGGGTGTGGACGCCGGCACCGCGCAGCCGGGCGCGGGACGCTGGAACCAGTACTTCTTCGCCGGCACCCCGCGCAGCGCGCTGGGGCTGGCGCACGAGGACGTCCTGGTCCCCTCCGAGGTGGGGGACCTGCCGGCCTGGCTGGTGCCCGCCGCCGAGCCGGCGGGCACGTGGGCGGTGCTCGTGCACGGGCGCGGCGCCACCCGCGAGGAGGCGCTGCGCGCCCTGCCCCCGCTGCGCGCCCTCGGCCTGACGTGCCTGGTGCCCGCCTACCGCAACGACGCCGACGCCCCGTCCTCGCCCGCGCGGCGCTACGGCCTGGGCGACACCGAGTGGCACGACGTGGAGGCCGCCTGCCGCTACGCGCTGGAGCGCGGTGCCCGCCGGCTGGTCCTGGTGGGCTGGTCCATGGGCGGCGCGATCGTGCTGCAGCTGGTGGCCCGCTCACCGCTGGCCGGGCAGGTGGCCGCCGTGGTCCTCGACGGGCCGGTGCTCGACTGGTACGACGTGCTCGACCACCAGGCGCGCCGGCACCGCCTGCCGGTGCCGCTGGGCCGCTACGGCTTGAGCCTGCTGGGTCACCCGCTGGGCCGTCGCCTGGTCGGCCTGGACGGGCCGGTGGACCTGCGGCGCATGGACTGGGTGGGCCGGGCGCGCGAGCTGGAGCCGCCGGTGCTGCTGCTGCACTCCGACGCCGACGACTACGTCCCGTCCGGCCCCTCGGCGCGGCTGGCCGAGGCGCGCCCGGACCTGGTGACGTTCGTGCGCAGCGGCACCGCTCGGCACACCAAGGAGTGGAACGTGGACCCGGCCGGCTGGGAGGACGCCGTGCGCCGGTTCCTGCGCACCCACCTCGACGGCGACCCGCCCCGGGGACCGAGACCCGGCTCGGAGCCGTCCGGGGCGTGAGCGCCCCGGCGGACCGGCCACCCGCGACCGACGGCGGGGCGCTGCCACCGGCCGTGCCCGGCTGCGGGTGCTCCGCCTGCGTCGAGCGGTCCCACGCGGCCGGGGGCGTGGCGGCGCCGGTGGTGCTGGTCCTCGTGGGGGCCGCCGGCAGCGGCAAGACGACGCTGCGCCGTGCCCTGCTGACCCGCACCGCCCAGGCGCTGACGGTGGTGAGCCTGGACGACCTGCGCCGCGAGCTGCGCGCCGCGGACGCGGCGGCGGGCCGGCCGGTGCGGGAGCTGCAGGGGTACTCGCTGCCCGCGGTGCGCCGGGCTCGGCGGCGCTGCCAGGCGCTGGCGGGGCTGGGGGCCGGCTACCTCGCCGACGCCACCCACCTGCGCCGCGCCGAGCGGGTGGTGCACGTGCGCGCCGCAGCGGCGGCGGGCCTGCCCGCGGAGGCGGTGCTCATGCCGGACCTGCCGCTCGACGAGCTGTTGCGCCGGGACCGGGGCCGCCCGCCGGAGGAGCGGGTGCCGGCGGACGTGCTGGGCCGGCACGCGCACCGCCGCTCGCTGCTGACCGCCGCCGGGCTGCGCGCCGACGGGTTCACCGCGGTGCACGAGGTCGGGGCGCGGGCCGCGCGCGAGGGGGTGCGGCAGGCGGTCGCCGGGCGACCGCGCGCCGGGTGCACCAGCATGGCTGCCGGGTGCAGCCGGACGCCCGGGGGACCGAGGGACGGGGACGTCGTGGAGCACGCGGGGACGGGACGCGGGACGCAGCCGGCACGGGCTGCGCTGCTGGTGGCGGCGGCCGGGCGGGGGGCGCTCGCCGGCTTGGCGGGCGTGGCCGCGATGACGCTCGCGGAGGAGGCGGAGCAGGCGCTCACGCACCGGCCGGACTCGTACGTGCCGGCGCGGGCGCTGCTGACGTCGCTGGGCCGCCCGCCCGGCGACGCCGCGCGGCCGCTGCTGGCCAACCACGTCATGCACTGGGGGACGGGTGCCACCCTGGGTGCCCTGCGCGGGGTGTGGTCGGTGCTCGGCCTGCGCGGCCCGCGCGCCCACCTGGTGCACACCGCGGTGCGCCTGGCCTTCGACCAGACCGTGGAGAACGCCACGGGCGCGGGCGCGCCGCCGCACACGTGGCCGGTGCGCGAACAGGTCGTCGACGTCGCGCACAAGGCGGTCTACTCGCTGGTGACCGGGCTGGTGGCCGACCGGGTCGTCGCCCCGCGGCTGCTCTCGCAGCGCGGCACGAGCAGCCACTGAGACGCGGTCCGCGCGCGGGTCGGGGAACCCGGGGACCACGCGCACGACGCGGCGGTGCGGGTGGCGCGCGGGCCGGGCGCCGCCTTATGAGCGGCGCCCCGGGCGGCCGCGGTCAGGACACCCCCGGCAGGCGGTGACCCATCCGGTCCCGCTTGGTGCGCAGGTAGCGCGCGTTGTCGTCCGTCTCGGCGACCGGCAGGTCGCGGCGGGCCAGCACCGGCACGCCGTGCCCGCGCAGCGCCTCCACCTTGACGGGGTTGTGCGTCATCAGCTCCACGTCGTGCACGCCGAGGTCGCGCAGCACCGCGGCCGCGCCGGTGTAGTCGCGCGCGTCCACCGGCAGGCCGAGGTCGAGGTTGGCCTCGACGGTGTCGCGGCCGCGCTCCTGCAGGGCGTACGCGGCGATCTTCTCGGCCAGCCCGATGCCGCGCCCCTCCTGCCCGCGCAGGTAGAGCACGACGCCGCGTCCGCGTTCGGTGATCGCCGCGAGCGCGGCGTGCAGCTGGGGGCCGCAGTCGCAGCGCAGCGAGCCCAGGACGTCGCCGGTCAGGCACTCGGAGTGCAGGCGCACCAGCAGGCCGTGCCCGTCGCCGATCTCCCCGGCGACCAGCGCGAGGTGCTCGACGCCGTCGGCCTGCCGGTACGCCACGGCGCGGAAGGTGCCGTGCGCGGTGGGCAGGCGGGCCTCGGAGACCCGCACGACCGGCAGCGCCGGGTGCTGCGCCCCCGGGGCGGCGCGCTGGTCGGGCAGGCTCGCGCTGCCGGTCTCCTGGACCTCGGTCACGTGCGTCTCCTCGGGCCGGCCGCCGGGCGGCGGACAACTGGTTGCACCTTCAACGGCTCGGGGGGTGGTGGTGTTCCCCGGGCCGCGCGGGTCTCAGGACGCCGTCGCCACCCGCACCTGGCGCTTGACCCGGGCGAGCATCCCCGTCATGCCCCGCATCCGCAGCGGGCTGACCGCCTGCTCCAGGCCCAGGCGCGAGCACACGTCCGGCGGCAGCTGCAGGACCTCCTCCGCGGGCAGCCCGTCCAGGCCCTCGCGCAGCACCCCGGCGAACCCGCGGGTCGTGGGCGCCTCCGGTGGTGCGGACACGTGCAGGTGCACCCGCGAGGCGTCGTCCACCTCGACGTTGACGAACACCGGGGACTGGCACTCGTCCACCCGCTCCAGCAGCTCCGGGTGCTCCGCCAGGTGCGGCGGCAGCGGCGGCAGCCCCTGGCTGAACTCCAGCAGCAGCTGCAACCGCTCCCGCTCGGGCAGCGCCTGGAAGTCCTCGACGATCTCCGCCATCGCCGGCGGCAGGCCGGCGGTGGGGGAGAAGGGGTCCTCGTCCACCGCGCTCACCGGCGCACCGCCGGCGCCTCGCCCTTGTCCGGGCCCTTGACGATCGGCACCCGGACGGTGTTGCCCCACTCCGTCCACGAGCCGTCGTAGTTGCGCACCTTCTCGAAGCCGAGCAGGTGCTGCAGCACGAACCAGGTGTGGCTGGAGCGCTCGCCGATGCGGCAGTAGGCGATGACGTCGTCCGCGGGGGCCAGGCCCTTCTCCCGCTGGTAGATCGCCTCCAGCTCCTCGCGCGTCCTGAACGTGCCGTCCTCCGCCGCCGCGCGCGCCCACGGCACGCTGTCCGCGCCGGGGATGTGACCGCCGCGCACGGTGCCCTCCTCGGGGTAGTCGGGCATGTGGGTGCGCTCGCCGGTGTACTCCTGCGGGGAGCGCACGTCGATCAGCCTGCCGCCCAGGTGCGCCAGCACGTCCTCCTTGAAGGCGCGGATCGAGGCGTCCTGCCGCTCGACGACGGGGTAGTCGGTCGGCTGCGGCTCCGGCGCCTCGGTGGTCGTCTCGCGCCCCTCGGCGATCCACTTGGCGCGCCCGCCGTCCAGCAGTCGCACGTCCGGGTGGCCGAAGAGGGTGAACACCCACAGGGCGTAGGCGGCCCACCAGTTGTTCTTGTCGCCGTAGATCACCACGGTGTCCTCGCGGGCGATGCCCTTGCGGGACATCAGCGCCGCGAAGCCCTCGCCGTCGACGTAGTCGCGCGTCACCGGGTCGTTCAGCTCGGTGTGCCAGTCCACCTTCACCGAGCCCGGCACGTGCCCGGTGTCCCACAGCAGGACGTCCTCGTCGCTCTCCACGACCTTCAGGCCCGGTTCGCCGAGGTGCTCGGCCAGCCAGGCGGTCGTGACCAGCTTCTCCGGGTGGGCGTAGGCGGCGAGCTTCTCGTCGCCGTCGTGGGGCAGGGCCACTGTCGTCCTCCGTGCGGTGGGGGCGTCTCGCGTCCGGCGGGCTCACGCCCGCAGCAGCCCCAACAGCGCGCCGCGCGGTCGCGTTCCCGCCGCCCCGCGATCCTGCCAGACGCCCCGGGCGCCGGGTGCCGGCCGTCTCACTACCCTTGACCGGGTGAGCCGACCCGAGGAGACGCCCGTGCAGCCCCAGGAGCGGACCTCGGCCGGCTCCCTGGTGGAGCGCGACCCGCGGGTGCCGCCGCAGCAGCTCGTCGCGGAGCTGGTGCCGCCGCCGCGCTTCGCCGACGTCCGCTTCGCCAGCTACGTGCCGGCTCCCGACCAGCCCACCCAGGCCGAGGCCGTGTCCACGATGAGCGCCTTCGGCGACCGGGTCCTGGCCGGCGCCAGCGGCCGCGGTGGTGGTCGCGGTGGTGGCCTCGCGGGGCTGTTCAAGCGCCGCAGCGCCCCGCAGGGCGCACCCGGCGTGTACCTCGACGGCGGCTTCGGCGTCGGCAAGACCCACCTGCTGTCCTCGCTCTACCACCGGGTCGTCACCGAGGGCGGTGGCACCGCCGCGTACGGCACCTTCGTGGAGTACACCAACCTCGTCGGGGCGCTCGGCTTCCGGCAGGCCGTGGACGCCCTGGCCCCGCACGACCTGGTGTGCATCGACGAGTTCGAGCTGGACGACCCCGGTGACACGGTCCTGATGTCCCGGCTGATGCGCGAGCTGGTGGACCGCGACGTGAAGCTCGCCGCCACCTCCAACACGCTGCCCGGCGCGCTGGGCGAGGGCCGCTTCGCGGCCCAGGACTTCCAGCGCGAGATCCAGGCCCTGGCCGGCCAGTTCGCCGTGCAGCGGGTGGACGGTGAGGACTACCGCCACCGCGGCCTGCCGGCCGCCCCGGCCCCGCTGGACGACGTCGCCGTCGAGCGCGTCGCCACCGGACGCCCCGGCGCCACCCTGGACGACTTCGACGCCGTCCTGGCGCACCTGGCCCGCGTGCACCCCAGTCGCTACGGCGCGATGGTCCGCGACACCGCCGCGGTGTGCCTGCGCGGGGTCGCCACGGTCTCCGACCAGGTGGTGGGCCTGCGCCTCGTCGTGCTCGCCGACCGCCTGTACGACCGCGACATCCCGGTCGTGGCCTCCGGCGTCCCCTTCGACGCGGTGTTCACCGACGAGCTGCTGCACGGCGGCTACCGCAAGAAGTACCTGCGCGCGGTCTCGCGGCTGTCGGCGCTGGCCCGCGACGGCGCCGCGCTGGCCTGACCCGCCCCGGGGCGACGGGAGCGCCACGACCCCGCCACGACCCCGCCGCGCCCGGTTGCGGTGCTCGTCACCGGGGGTTCACCGTCGGGGGGCACTCCTCGGGCGTCGCGCACCCGACCCCGGAGGGCCCCATGGCACACCGCACGCGTACGCACGACGTCTCCACTCAGCCGCAGTCGCCCGACGGTCAACGCCCCAGCGGCAGGCAGGTCGCCGTCCGCGCCCTGCTCGCCCTGGTGCTGCTGTACCTCTTCCTCGTCGCGGTGGGGGTGCTGGAGGACGGCATCGCCCAGATGGGCGAGGGGTTCGGCGACGCGGTGCTCGAGGGGGTCAGCCACCCGATCTCGGGCCTGTTCGCCGGCGTCCTCGCCACGATCCTGGTGCAGTCGTCCTCGGTGACCACCTCCACGATCGTCGGCCTGGTGGCGACGGGCGTCGTCCCCGTCGAGACGGCCGTGCCCATGGTGATGGGCGCCAACATCGGCACCACCGTGACCAACACGATCGTCACGATGGTCAGCATGCGCCGGCGCGACGAGTTCCGGCAGGTCGTCGCAGCCGCGACGATGCACGACCTCTTCAACTTCCTGGCGGTGCTGGTCCTGCTGCCCCTGGAACTGCTGACGGGCTTCCTGTCCTCGGCGGCGCGCTGGCTCGCGGGCGTCGTCGCGGACACCGGCATCACCGGGGTGGAGGCCACGAGCCCGCTGGCGATGGCCACCGACCCGGCCAACGCCGCGGTCGAGACGGTCCTGTCGGCCCTGGTCCCGGCAGGGGCCGGGCTGGGCACGGTCATGCTCGTGCTCGGTATCCTGGCCCTCTACGTCACGATCCGGTACCTCAGCAAGAACATGCGGGCGGTCATCGCCGGGCCCCTGCAGGAGAAGGCGAACCGGTCGGTCGGGCGGGCCGGCGGCCTGGTCGGCATCGCCGTCGGCACGGTCGCGGCGATCCTCGTGGTCAGCTCCTCCATCGTCACCGTCACGCTGCTCCCGCTCGTGGCCGCCGGGGCCCTCACCGTGCGCAACGCCTACCCGATCACCCTGGGCGCCAACCTCGGCACCACCGTGACGGCGCTGCTGGCGGCGCTGGCCACCGGCCAGCCGGAGGGCCTCGTCATCGCCCTGGTCCACGTGCTGTTCAACGTCACCGCCGTCACGCTGATCTACCCGCTGCCGCGGATCCGGTACCTGCCGGTCCGCCTCGCCGAGGGCCTGGGCGCCCTGGCGGCGCGGCGCCGCTGGGTCGTGCCGGTCTACACCGGCGGCGTGTTCGTCGCCCTGCCGGTGGCCGCCGTCGCCGCCGGCTGACCCGCGCGGCGGGGCGGCGGTCCGGCCGCCCCGCCGCCCCGGTCCGGCCACGCTAGTCCCACTCGGTGGGCAGCGAGGTGTCCCGGTGGTGCGCCAGCACCCGCTCCAGCTCCTGACGGGTCACCCGCGCCCCCGACAGCTCCGGCAGCTCGTCCAGGCCGAACCAGCCGACCTCGAGGGTCTCCAGGTCCTGCGCGGCCACCGGCTCGCCCACGGGCCGGCAGAGGAAGAACAGGTGGAACACCGACACCGGCAGCGGCGGCTGCTTGCCGCGCACGTCGCGCTCCCACACCGCCACCAGCTTCACCGGTTCCACCGGGTACCCGGTCTCCTCCAGCACCTCGCGCACCGCGGCCTCGCCCGGCCGGTCGCCGGGGTCCACCCAGCCGCCCGGCAGCGACCACAGCCCGTCGCTGCGCTCGCGCAGCATCAACAGGCGACCCCGCTCGTCCACGACGCCGGCGCGCACGTCCACCTTGGGGGTCGCGTAGCCCGCGTCGCGGCCGAGCACGAGCCGCAGCTCCTCCAGGGAGGTGTCCGACACGCTGGCCAGCAGCCCCGCGGCCAGCTCGGCGATCTGCCGGTACCGGGCGGTGTCGTAGTCCTTGGTGGCGTCACCGACGGAGTACGCCAGCCCGTCCTGGGCCAGGGCGGCGAGCCGCACCGCGGCCCGCCGGACCTCCTCCGCCCGCCCCGCGGGGACGCTCACGCGACCCGCACGACGGCGACGCCCTCACCGGCGAAGCGCACACCGCCCGCGCGCAGCTCGGGCGCCGGCCCGGTCGGGAACGCGGCCAGCACCTCCATCGGGTCACCGCCGACGGCCACGTCGTCCCCGCCGCCCAGCGACACGACCACGCGGTGCCGGCCGCGGTGCAGCACCAGCGCGCCGCCCGCGGTGTCCACGCGCACCTCGCGCAGGTCGTCCGAGCGCAGCTCGGGCACCTCCCGGCGCAGCCGCGTCAGGGTGCGGTACCACTCCAGCACCCGGGCGTGCGGCTCCTGCCCGGGCTCGTCCCAGCGCAGCACCGAGCGCTCCCTCGTCGCCGGGTCCTGCGGGTCGGGCACGTCCTCGGCGCTCCAGCCGTGCTCGCCGAACTCCGAGCGCCGCCCGCGGCTGACCGCCTGCCCCAGCTCGGGATCCGGGAAGGAGGTGAAGAACTGCCACGGCGTGGAGGCGTTCCACTCCTCGCCCATGAAGATCATCGGGGTGAAGGGCCCCAGCAGGTACAGCGCCGCACCGGCCGCCAGCCGCGCCTCACCCAGCAGGTGGCCGATGCGCTCGCCGACGGCGCGGTTGCCCACCTGGTCGTGGGTCTGCAGGTACCCCAGGAACGCCGTTCCCGGCACCCGGGCCCGGTCGACCCTCTTCCCCCACACCTCGCCGCGGAAGCTGGAGAACCGCTCGGCGTGGAAGAACGCCTCCTCGAAGGTGGTCTTCAGCACCTCGGGGGGGCCGAAGTCGGCGTAGTAGCCCTGGCGCTCGCCCGTCAGCAGCGCGTGCAGGGCGTGGTGCACGTCGTCGTCCCACTGGGCGGTCATGCCGAAGCCGCCCTCCGCGGTGGGGGTGACCATCGCGGCGTCGTTCAGGTCGGACTCGGCCACCAGCGACAGCGGCCGCCCCACCTCGCGGGAGAGGGCGGCGACCTCGTCGGCCAGCTGGGCGAGCACGTGGGTGGGGGAGTCGTCGACCAGGGCGTGCACGGCGTCCAGGCGCAGCGCGTCGACGTGGAAGTCGCGGAACCAGCGCAGCGCGTTGTCGCAGATCCAGCGGCGCACCTCCTCCGAGCCGGTGTCGTCGAGGTTGACCGCCGCCCCCCACGGGGTGTCGTGCTTGTCCGTGAAGTACGAGCCGAACTCGGCGAGGTAGTTGCCGCTGGGGCCGAGGTGGTTGTAGACGCAGTCCAGGGCGACGGCCAGGCCCCTGCCGTGGCAGGCGTCGACGAACGCGGCGAAGCCCTCCGGCCCGCCGTACTCGTGCTGGACCGCGTACGGGGCGACGCCGTCGTATCCCCAGTTCCACGGTCCGTCCCACGCCGAGACCGGCAGCACCTCCACGACCTCCACGCCGAGCTCGACGAGGTGGTCCAGCTTCGCCGCTGCCGCCGCGAACGTGCCCTCGGGCGTGAACGTGCCCACGTGCAGCTCGTAGAAGACGGCGCCCCGCACGTCGCGACCGGCCCAGCCGTCGTCGGTCCACCCGAAGACCGCGGGGTCCACGACCGCGCTCGTGGCGTGCACCCCCTCGGGCTGCCATCCCGAGCGCGGGTCGGGCCGCACGTCGCCGCCGTCGAGGGAGAAACCGTACCGGGTGCCGTGCCCGGCGCCCTCGACCGGGACCGTCCACCAGCCCGAGCGGGGGGAGCCGCTGCGTCGCATGGCGTACCGCTGCGCGTCCCCGCCCGTCCCGACCACCAGGTCCACCTGCTGCGCCCCCGGCGCCCACACCCCGAAATCGCGCGTTCCCGCCATGGCCCCCACCCTGTCGCACGCCGCCCCGCCCGGCGAGTCGTGCCGCCCCCCGCTGCCGCCGCGGGCCGGAGCGGGCGTTTGACAGTCGACAACCGTCTGGACGTAGGGTGTCGGGTCGTCCGGCGTCGATCACACCGTCGGGCACCTGCACCACGCGCCACCCGCGTCTCCCGGCGCGACCGCTCCACGGTCCCGCCCGGGACGCCGCCGGTGGCGCTGCCCGCCGGCCGGGGCGACCTCGCCGGCACCGACCACCCAGGTCAGCCGCACCGTCCGACCTGGCGCGCGCGAGCGCGCCGGAACGAGCAGGAGGACCCGTGAGCACACCCGTGACAGCACCGACGTCAGCGCCGGGGCCGGTGCCGGGGACGG
>NZ_JALBVB010000052.1:33883-79180 GCF_022669155.1 Kineococcus sp. TRM81007
CCGGCCCCCCGCGCCGCCGACCGCGCGCGGTCCCGCGCACCGAGGAGGCGGGCGGCGTGAGCGCGCAGGGCACCACCCCCGACGGCACCACTGCGGCGCAGCCCCCCGGCGGCGCCGGGGCGGCCCCGGCGGGGCGGGAGGCCAGCGTCCAGGCGCCCGTCTTCTGGGGTGCGGCGATCGCGATCCTGGCGATCGCCGGCTGGATCCTGCTCGCCCCCGAGTCCGCGTCGTCGGTGATCTCCACCGCGGTGGGCTGGGTGGGGCAGTGGTTCGGCTGGTACTACGTCCTGTTCGCCACGGTCGTGCTCGTCTTCGTCGTGGTCCTGGCGCTGTCGCGGTACGGGCGCACCAAGCTCGGCCCGGAGCACTCCTCCCCGCAGTTCAGCACCTTCGCCTGGGTGTCGATGCTGTTCGCCGCGGGCATCGGCACCGACCTGATGTTCTTCGCGGTCGCCGAGCCGGTGACGCAGTTCCTGCAGCCGCCGGTCGGCCAGGGCGGCACGGTGGCCGCCGCGCGCGAGGCGACCGTGTGGACGATGTTCCACTACGGCATCTCCGGCTGGGGCATGTACGCGCTCATGGGCATGGCCCTGGGGTACTTCTCCTACCGGATGAACCTGCCCCTGGCGATCCGCTCGGCGCTGTACCCGGTGTTCGGCCGGCGCGTGCACGGTGCCCTCGGTCACGGCGTCGACATCGCCGCCATGCTCGGCACGATCTTCGGTGTGGCGACGTCGCTGGGCATCGCCGTCGTGCAGCTGAACTTCGGCCTGTTCGTCCTCTTCGGCGTCCCCGAGGGCCCGGCCGCCCAGATCGGGCTCATCGCCCTGGCGGTGGTCCTCGCCACGATCTCCGCCATCACGGGTGTGGACCGCGGCATCAAGCTGCTGTCCCAGCTCAACGTGCTCCTCGCCGCCGGCCTGGTGCTGTTCGTGCTGGTCGCCGGGAACACCACGCTGCTGCTCAACGGCCTGGTCATGAACGTCGGCGACTTCGCCAGCGGGTTCGGGTCCCTGACGATGGAGACCTTCGCCTGGACGAACCCGCAGGACTGGATGAACGGCTGGACGCTCTTCTTCTGGGCGTGGTGGGCCGCCTGGGCGGCGTTCGTGGGCATGTTCCTCGCCCGGATCTCCCGGGGCCGCACCATCCGCCAGTTCGTGCTGGGCAGCCTGACCATCCCGTTCGCCTACATCGTCATGTGGGTCTCGATCTTCGGCAACAGCGCCATCGACGCGGTGCGCCGGGGCGGCTCGGACTTCGGCGAGCTGACCGTGAACACCCCCGAGCGGGGGTTCTACACCCTGCTCATGGAGTACCCGGCGTTCACGTTCGTGGCCGGTCTGGCGACCGTCATCGGCCTGCTGTTCTACGTGACCTCCGCCGACTCCGGCGCACTGGTGATGGCGAACCTGTCGTCCAGGCTGCCGACGCCGAACACCGACGCCGGCACCGGCCTGCGCGTCTTCTGGGCCCTGGTCACCGGCCTGCTCACGGTGGGGATGCTGCTGGTCGGCGGCGTCACCGCCCTGCAGAGCGCCACCGTCGTCATGGGCCTGCCGTTCACCTTCGTGATGCTGCTGGTCATGGTCGGGCTGTACAAGGCGCTGCGCGTGGAGGGCCTGCGGGACGTCAGCCGGGTCTCCAGCCTGCCGGGCCGGCTGTCGGGCCGCAGCCCCGGCGTGCCCGAGCGGCGCGACGGGGACAGCTGGCGCCTGCGCCTGGGACGGGCGATGGGGTACCCCTCCCGCGACGCCGCTCAGCGGCACCTGGACGAGGTCGTCCTGCCCGCGCTGCGGGAGGTCGCCGGTGAGATGCGCGAGCGCGGGGTGGACGCGGAGGTGGGCTGGACCACCGACGCGTTCGGCGACCGCTACGCGCAGCTGGCCGCGGACCTGGGACAGGTGCAGCCGTTCTGCTACCGGGTCCACCGGGCCGAGCTGCCGGTGCCCGTCTTCGCCCGCGACACCCCGAGCCGATCCGGCGACGACCGTGGGGACGACCGTGAGCAGGCCTACTCCCGCCTGGAGGTCCACCTCGCCGAGGGCGGGCAGGGCTACGACGTGATGGGCTACACGCACTCCCAGCTGATCGACGACGTGCTCGACCAGTACGAGCGCCACGTGGAGTGGCTGCGGTTGCAGCAGGACTCCACCCGCCAGGCGAACTGACCGTCCCCGAAGACCCGGAGGAGCCACCGTGCCCGAGCTGTTCATCGACTCCACCTGGCGACCGGCCGCCGAGGGCGGCCGTCGCGAGGTCGTCAACCCCTACGACGGCGAGGCCTTCACGACCGTCGACGAGGCCTCGGCACCCGACGCGGAGGCGGCCGTCCTCGCGGCCCGCCGCGCCTTCGACACCGGGCCGTGGCCGCGCACCGGTGTCGGGGAGCGCTCGGCGCTGCTGCGCCGCGTCGCGGACCTGCTCGAGCGCGACCGCGAGGAGATCGCCCGCACCGAGACCCTGGACACCGGCAAGACGCTGGTGGAGAGCCGCATCGACGTCGACGACGTGGCGGCGGTGTTCCGCTACTACGCGGAGCAGGTCCTCGTCGAGGTCGACCGCACCGTGGACGTCGGCCGCGACGACGTCGTCAGCCGGGTCGTGCACCACCCGGTCGGCGTGTGCACCCTGATCGCGCCGTGGAACTACCCGCTGCTGCAGATGTCGTGGAAGGTCGCCCCCGCTCTGGCCGCGGGGAACACCGTCGTCCTCAAGCCCAGCGAGGTCACCCCGCTGAGCACGGTGCACCTGGTGCGGCTGCTGGTCGAGGCGGGCGTGCCCGACGGCGTCGTCAACCTCGTGCTGGGGGCGGGGTCCGCGGTCGGGCCGGTCCTGACCGAGCACCCGGCCGTCGACCTGGTCTCCTTCACCGGAGGGCTGGAGACCGGCCGCGCGATCCTGCGCTCGACCGCGCAGACGGTCAAGCGCACGACGGTCGAGCTGGGCGGCAAGAACCCCCAGCTCGTCTTCGCCGACGTCGACCTCGACCGCGCCGCCGACACCGTCCTGACCGGGGTGTTCCTGCACGCCGGTCAGGTCTGCTCCGCGGGCACCCGGCTCATCGTGGAGGAGTCGATCGCCGACGAGCTCGTGGCCCGCGTCGCCGAGCGCGCCCGGCGCGTCCGGCTGGGCAACGGGCTGGACGAGGGCACCGAGTCCGGGCCGCTGGTCTCGGCGGTGCACCGGGAGAAGGTCGAGGGCTACGTGCGCCTCGGGCTGGAGGAGGGCGCCAGGCTCGTCACCGGTGGGCGCCGCCCCGCGGACCCGGCCCTGGCCCGCGGCTTCTTCTACGAGCCCACGATCTTCGACGGCTGCGACCGCTCGATGCGCCTGGTGCAGGAGGAGACCTTCGGCCCGATCATGACCGTCGAGCGCTTCCGCACCGAGGCCGAGGCGGTGGAGCTGGGCAACGACACCGCCTACGGCCTGGCCGGCGGGGTGCAGACCGGTGACGACGAGCGCGGGGAGCGCGTCGCGCGCGCCCTGCGGCACGGCACGGTCTGGATCAACGACTTCGGCCCCTACGTCCCGCAGGCGGAGTGGGGCGGCATGCGGATGTCCGGCAACGGCCGGGAACTGGGGCCCGCGGGCCTCGCGGAGTACCGCGAGGTGCAGCACGTGTGGCGCAACACGAAGCCGGCGGCAGCCGACTGGTTCAAGGGCTGACGGTGTCGGCCGGAGGAGAGGGAGAACGGTGAGCACCACGACCCCCGTCGAGGAGTTCGACTACGTCATCGCCGGAGGCGGCACCGCCGGGTGCGTCGTCGCCGCCCGGTTGTCGGAGGACCCGTCGGTGACGGTGTGCCTGCTGGAGGCGGGCCCGAGCGACGTCGGCGACGAGAACATCCTCAAGCTGACCGACTGGATGCACCTGCTGGACTCCGGCTACGACTGGGACTACCCCGTCGAGCCGCAGGAGAACGGCAACAGCTTCCTGCGCCACGCCCGCGCCAAGGTGCTGGGCGGCTGCTCGTCGCACAACTCGTGCATCGCCTTCCACCCGCCCGCCGAGGGGCTGGACGCCTGGGAGGCCATGGGCTGCACCGGGTGGGGCGCGAAGGACGTGCTGCCGCTGATCAAGCGGCTGGAGAACAACGACGGCCCGGGCGAGCACCACGGCCGCAGCGGGCCGGTCCGGCTGCGGACGGTCCCGCCGGTGGACCCCGCCGGCGTCGCGCTGCTGGAGGCGGCCGCCGCCGCCGGGCTGCCGACGGTCCGGTACAACGAGGGCGCCACCGTGATGAACGGCGCCGGGTGGTTCCAGATCAACGCCGATGACGACGGCACGCGCATGTCCAGCTCGCACGCCTACCTGCACCCGATCCTCGGCACGCGCCCGAACCTCGAGGTGCGCACCGGGTACTGGGTGGAGAAGGTCCTCGTCGAGCAGGACCCGGCGGACGGCACCCACCGCGCCACGGGTGTGCAGTTCATGGCGCCGGACCTCATCCACCACGGCACGGTGCGGGCCCGCCGCGAGGTCGTGCTCTCCGCCGGGGCCATCGACACGCCGAAGCTGCTGATGCTGTCCGGGATCGGCCAGCCCGAGCAGCTGCGCGGGTTCGGCATCGACGTCCTCGTCGACGCGCCCGGGGTGGGGGAGAACCTCGACGACCACGTCGAGGGCCTGGTGTTCTGGGACGCCCTGCAGCCGATGGTCACCGCGTCGACGCAGTGGTGGGAGATCGGTGTGTTCGCCACCACCGAGCTCGGCCGTGCGGCCGGCACGAACGTGCCGGACCTGATGATGCACTACGGGTCGGTGCCGTTCGACCTGAACACGGTCCGCTGGGGGTACCCGACGACCGACAACGGGTTCTGCCTCACGCCCAACGTCACCCAGGGCAAGTCCCGGGGAACGGTGAAGCTGCGCTCCCGCGACTTCCGGGACCGCCCCAAGGTCGACCCCCGCTACTTCACCGACCCCGAGGGTCACGACCTCGCCGTCATGACCGAGGGCATCCGCCTCGCCCGCCGGATCGTCGAGCAGGAGCCCATGGCGCCGTGGGCCGGTGCGGAACTTGCCCCCGGCAAGGACGTCGTCACCGACGACGAGATCGCCGACTACATCACCAAGACCCACAACACCGTCTACCACCCGGCGTGCACCGCGCGGATGGGTGCCGAGGACGACCGCATGGCCGTCGTCGACCCGCGGCTGCGGGTCAAGGGCGTGCGCGGCCTGCGCATCGCCGACGGCTCCATCATGCCGTTCCTCGGTGCGGTGAACCCCAACATCACCACGATGGCCATCGGTGAGAAGTGCGCCGACATGCTGGTCGAGGACCGCTGAGGGCCTCACCCCGAACGCACGGGGGCGCTGCACCGTCGCGGTGCAGNGCGCCCCCGGTGCGTCCCGGCCCGGTCCTCAGGAGCGCAGCAGCAGGGCCACCGGCAGGTCGGTCAGCAGGTCGGCGATGCGCGCCGGGCCGCCGGCCAGCTCCGCCCCGGTGAACGCGTTGCGCCAGCGGCCCTCGGGCAGGGTCAGCGTGTGCTCGCCCCAGCCGCCGTTGCGCTCCAGCGACACCGGCAGCCGGGTCGCCACCGCGATCGCCCCGGGGGCCTCGACCGGGCCCCGGGCGAACGCCAGGGCGTTGCCCGTGGACGTCGGCACGGGGGAGTAGCCGGCCTCGGGGCCGACGAAGGAGCGCTCGTGGTCCCGGCGGGCCCGCAGGGTCCGGGAGACGACGAGCAGCTTCTCGTCGTGCAGGTCCGCCGGGGCGGAGCCGCCGTCCAGCGCAGCCAGGCGGCGGGTCCGCTCGGCGTAGTCCACGGGCCGGCGGTTGTCGGGATCGACCAGGGACAGGTCCACCAGCTCGCTGCCCTGGTAGACGTCCGGCACGCCCGGCATCGCCAGCTGCACGAACTTCTGCCCCAGCACCGCCACGCGGGCCTGCGCCGCGGTCGCGTCGACGAACTCCCGCACCGCCGCCAGGACCGCCTCGTCCCCCAGCACCCCGGTGGCGAAGCGCTCCACCGCCGCCTCGTACGCCTCGTCCGGCGAGGTCCACGTGGTGTGGTCCTTCGCCTCGCGGGTGGCCTTCTGCAGGTAGCCCACCAGCCGCTCGTCGCTGATCGGGCCCTCGCCCCAGGTGCCGAAGAGGGTCTGCCACACCAGCAGCTCGGTGCGCGCGTCGAGCTCGCCCGCCCGGTGCTCGGCGGCCAGCTCGCGCCATCGCGTCAGCGCCGCGCCCCACTCCTCCGTCAGCTCCGACAGGACCGACAACCGCGCCCGCACGTCCTCGCTGCGCTTGGTGTCGTGCGTGGACAGCGTCGTCATGGCCGCGGGCCAGTCGCGGGCCAGGGCGGAGCAGAAGGAGTGGAACTCCTCCGGGGAGGTCCCGAAGCGGGTGGGGTCCCCACCGACCTCGTTGAGCGAGGACAGCCGGAACCAGCGGTAGAACGAGGTGTCCTCGATGCCCTTGGCCATCACCGGGCCGCAGGTCTGCTGGAAGCGCACCACGAACTCGGCGATCCGGGCGTCCGAGGGGTCGCCGGCCCGGTTCAGCGCCAGGTCCACCACCACCTGCAGGGTGTCGTGGCGCTCCTCGGGCAGGTGGGCGCGGGCCTGCTCGGCGGCACCCTCCACGACCCGGACGGCCTCCGGCGACGCCTCCTCCCCGGGCACCACGTAGGCGCGGTACTGGTGGAACGCCACCAGCAGCTCCACGACGCACTCGTGCAGGCCCCGGCGGGTGTGGTCGCGCAGGTCGACGTCGTCGTGGCAGATGCCGGAGAGCAGGTCCACCAGGCGGTGCACCTCGGCGTACAGGCCGTGCTCGACGACCTCGCGCTTGGCGTTGTCGACGACCGCCTGGAACGTGCCGGTCTCGCCGGTGAGCGCGGTGTACTGCTCGGTCAGCGGCTCGGCCCCCGCCGGGTCCAGGAACAGCCCGCCCACCCGCTGCAGGGCGTCGTAGCCGGTGGTGCCGGCGCACGCCCAGTCCGCAGGCAGCTGCTCCTCGCCCTCGAGGATCTTCTCCACGACGACCCAGGCGCTGCCGTCCCCGGTGGCGTTCGCGGTGGCCTGCGCCAGCCACCGCAGGTAACCGCGCGGGTCGGCCAGCCCGTCGGGGTGGTCGATGCGCAGGCCCTGCAGGTCCCCGCGGCCCACCAGCTCCAGCAGCAGGGCGTGGGAGGCGTCGAACACCTCCCGGTCCTCCACGCGGATCGCGGCCAGGGTGTCCACGTCGAAGAAGCGCCGGTAGTTCAGCTCCTCGTCGGCCACCCGCCAGTGCGCCAGGCGGTACCACTGCCGGTCCACCAGCTCCGCCAGCGGCAGCTCCTCGGTGCCCGGGCGCACGGGGAAGACGTGGTCGTAGTAGCGCAGCACGTGCTCCTCGCCCTGCGGCGTGGAGCGGGTGCCCAGGCTCAGCTCACCGGCGGCCAGGACCTGGCCGATGCGCTGCCCCAGCACCGCCATGAGGATCGCGCGGTCGGGCACCGACCAGTCCACGTCGAACCAGCGCGCGTAGGGGGAGCGGGGCCCCTCCTTGAGCACCGACCACAGCTGGGCGTTCTCGTGCGCCGGGGTGGGCACCGCCATGTGGTTGGGCACCACGTCGGCCACGGCGGCCAGGCCCGCCCCGCGCAGCGCGGCCACGAGCCGGTCGAAGCCCGCGCGCCCGCCGGCCTCCTCGTTGAGCCGGGAGTGGTCCACCACGTCGTAGCCGTGGGTGGAGCCCCTCGCGGGGGCCAGGACGGGGGAGAGGTAGGCGTGCGAGACGCCCAGGCGCTGCAGGTGCTCGGCCTGCGCGGCGGCGTCGTCGAAGGTGAACGCCGGCTGCACCTGGAAGCGGTAGGTGCTCACCGGCACCACGGCCGGGCGGTAGGTGGGATCGGTCACTTGTCCCCCAGCGGCTCTCGGGCCAGGACGAGCACGGAGCGGCCGGCCACGGGCAGCTTCGTGCCCGGCGAGAACGCCGACTCCTCGGTGAAGATGGACACCACCCCGACCTGGTCGTCGGCGGTGTCGAGGCGCACGTGCCAGTCGTCGCCGTACGCCTTCTCGGGCAGCGTGAACTCCACCGCCTCGTGCCACGGGTTGTACATGATCAGGAAGGAGTCGCCGACGATGCGTTCCCCGCGGCGGTCCGGCTCGGGGATCGCCTCGCCGTTGAGGAAGATCATGACGCTGCGGTTGGCCGCGTCGGACCAGTCCTCGTCGGTCATCTCGGTGCCGTCGGCGACGAACCACTCGATGTCGCCGATCTTGCTCTCCCCGCCGTGGCCGGCGTCGCCGGCGAAGAAGCGCCGGCGCTGGAAGACGGGCTCGGTGCGGCGCAGCTCGACCACCCGGCGCGTGAACTCCAGCAGCTCCTGCTGCGAGTCGGACAGGTTCCAGTCCATCCAGGCCAGCTCGTTGTCCTGGCAGTAGACGTTGTTGTTGCCCTGCTGCGTCCGGCCCATCTCGTCGCCGTGCAGGATCATGGGCACGCCCTGGCTCAGCAGCAGCGTCACCAGCATGTTGCGGTGCTGCCGCGCGCGCAGCGAGATGATCTCCTCGTCGTCCGTGGGGCCCTCGACCCCGCAGTTCCAGGAGCGGTTGTGGCTCTCGCCGTCCGCGCCGCCCTCACCGTTGGCGTCGTTGTGCTTGTCGTTGTACGAGACGAGGTCGCGCATCGTGAAGCCGTCGTGCGCGGTGACGAAGTTGATGCTGGCGATGGGCTTGCGCCCGGAGTGCTCGTACAGGTCGGAGGAGCCGGTGATGCGGCTGGCGAACTCCCCGAGCGTCCCGGCCTCCCCGCGCCAGAAGTCGCGCACGGTGTCGCGGTAGCGACCGTTCCACTCCGTCCACAGCGCCGGGAACCCGCCGACCTGGTAGCCGCCCTCGCCGACGTCCCACGGCTCGGCGATGAGCTTGACCTGGGAGATCACCGGGTCCTGCTGGACGATGTCGAAGAACGCGCTAAGGCGGTCCACCTCGTGGAACTGGCGGGCCAGCGTCGCCGCCAGGTCGAAGCGGAAGCCGTCGACATGCATCTCCGTCACCCAGTACCGCAGCGAGTCCATGATCAGCTGCAGGACGTGCGGAGAGCGCATCAGCAGGCTGTTGCCGGTGCCGGTGGTGTCGAAGTAGAACTTCTTGTCCTCGTCGACCAGCCGGTAGTACGCCTGGTTGTCGATCCCGCGGAAGCACAGGGTCGGGCCCATGTGGTTGCCCTCGGCGGTGTGGTTGTAGACCACGTCGAGGATGACCTCGATGTTCGCCTCGTGCAGCGCCCGCACCATCGACTTGAACTCCTGCACCTGTTGGCCGCGCTGGCCGGTGGAGGAGTAGGCGTTGTGCGGTGCGAAGAAGCCGATGGTGTTGTAGCCCCAGTAGTTGGACAGCCCCTTGTCGGTCAGGTGCGTGTCCTGCACGAACTGGTGCACCGGCATCAGCTCCACGGCCGTCACCCCCAGCGAGGTGAGGTGCTCGATCATCGCCGGGTGCGCCATGCCGGCGTAGGTGCCGCGGATCTCCTCGGGGATGTCCGGGTGGAGCTGGCTGAGGCCCTTCACGTGGGCCTCGTAGATCACCGACTCGTGGTACTCGTGGCCCGGCTGCCGGTCGTTGCCCCAGTCGAAGAAGGGGTTGACCACGACGGAGAGCATCGTGTGCCCCAGGCTGTCGTCGTCGTTGACGACGGAGTTGTCGTCGAAGCGGTACGAGAAGAGCGACTCGTCGCCGTCGACCTGGCCCTCGATGGCCTTGGCGTACGGGTCCAGCAGCAGCTTCTCCGGCTGGCAGCGCGCCCCGCTCTCGGGGTGGAAGGGGCCGTGCACGCGGTAGCCGTACCGCTGC
Organism: Kineococcus sp. TRM81007; assembly: GCF_022669155.1. GTDB lineage: Bacteria > Actinomycetota > Actinomycetes > Actinomycetales > Kineococcaceae > Kineococcus. The sequence continues at coordinate 43,674 of NZ_JALBVB010000052.1, forward strand.
CCGGGCATCACCGAGGGCAGGTAGGCGTGCCAGACGAAGCCGTCCACCTCGGGCAGGTCCAACCGCTCCTCGGTGCCGTCGTCGCCGATCAGGCACAGCTCCACCCGCTCCGCGACCTCGGAGAAGAGGGCGAAGTTGGTCCCCGCCCCGTCGTAGGTGGCGCCCAGGGGGTAGGGCCGTCCGGGCCAGATCTGCATCGCGGGTCCTTCCACTGCCTAGCTCGTGCACTCCACGTGCGCGGTCGACGGTCATCATGTCCGCTCGCGCCCCGGCTCACACCCCGACCGGCGGCGGCGGCGCGTGCGCCGCGGCCCGCGCCGCCGGCGCGGCTACCCTTCGGCGGTGCCCGAAGACCCCTCCCGGCCCGCGGGTGCCTACCGCGGACCCGCCCTGCCCGCCCTGCCCGCCGTGCCCGCCGCCGCCCGCTCCCCGCGGGTGCGCCGCGCGCTGGGCGCCGCCCGCGAGCTGGTCGCCGGCACGGTCGGCGCCTGCCTGCGCTTCCGGATCACCGGGCTGGCCGCCGAGGGCGGCTTCTTCGCGCTGCTGTCGCTGCCGCCGCTCGTCTTCGGCCTCGTCGCCAGCCTCGGCTACGTCGGGCGCTGGCTGGGGCGGGACGAGGTCGCCGCCGCCCGCGGGCAGCTGACCCGCCTGACGGAGGCCTTCTTCACCCCCGAGGTCATCGACGAGGTGGTCCTGCCCACCTTCGACTCGGTGACCACCGCGGGACGGGCCGACCTCACCCTGCTGGCCTTCGGGTTCAGCGTCTGGTCCGGTTCGCGCGCCCTCAACGTGTACGTGGACACCATCTCGATCATGTACGGCCTGGGTGGTCACCGCGGCATCGTGCGCACCCGGTTGCTGTCGCTGGGCACCTACCTGGCGGGTCTGCTGGTGGCCGTGGTCGTCCTGCCGCTGCTGCTGGTGGGGCCGCGCGTGGTGGGGCGCTGGTTGCCTGCGGAGCTCGCCGTGCTCTCCCGCAGCTACTGGCCCGTGGTGCTGCTGCTGTCGGTGTTCTGCCTCGCGACGCTCTACCACCTGGCCACGCCGGTGCGCAGCCGCTGGTGGCGCGACCTGCCCGGCGCCGTCCTGGCGCTGCTGCTGTGGCTGCTGGCCTCCTCGCTGCTGCGTCCGCTGCTGTCGGCCTCCGTCGGCGGCACCTCCACCTCGATCTACGGGCCCCTGGCCGCGCCGATCGTGGTGCTCGTGTGGTTCTACGTCCTGGCGATCGCCGTGCTCGCCGGGGCGGCCCTGAACGCCGCGGTGGACCGGGTCTGGCCCGACCCCGGCAAGGCGGCCGCGCGCGAGGCGGCGCGTGCCGAGGCCGTCGAGAGGCGCCGCTGGGTGCCGTGAGACGGGGCTCGTCCCGGCTCCGCCGTGCGGGCGCCAGGCGCCGGGCACGACGAAGGCCCGGCACCTGCGGGTGCCGGGCCTTCGATCGAGGGAGTGGGCGATACTGGGATCGAACCAGTGACCTCTTCCGTGTCAGGGAAGCGCGCTACCGCTGCGCCAATCGCCCTCGAGCACACCGGGAGCGACCCGATGAGCTTGTGAGGTGGAGACGGGATTCGAACCCGTGTGGACGGCTTTGCAGGCCGCTGCCTAACCTCTCGGCCACTCCACCGTGAGGCTCGCGCCTGTGAGCCGGCCTCCGAGCGGACGACGGGACTCGAACCCGCGACCCTCACCTTGGCAAGGTGATGCGCTACCAACTGCGCTACGTCCGCACGTCTCCGGCTTCCCGCCCTTCCGGCCGGTTCCCCGTGACGTCGTAGACAGTAGCCGACGGCTGCGGGTGCAGTCCAACCGCCCCGCCCGGCGCGTTCACCCGGCGTTCGTCGAGCGGGGGCGGTGGGCGCACCAGGGGCCCGCACCCGGCGTCGGTGCCGGGCGCGGGCCCCTGGTGCGAGCGTCGCGCTCGTCGCTGCTGGTCAGGCGGTCAGCCGGGCGATCAGGTCGTCCAGGTCCAGGTGACGCGCCTCGCGCCCCGGGGGCACGAGGGCCTCCGCCCGGCGCAGGAAGCGCCGGACGTCCGCCTCGTCCGCCTCGAGCTCCGCGTTGCCGTCCGGGGACGACAGGCGGAGCAGGACGCGCGGGCGACCCTCGGGGGAGTCGGTGCACGGGCGCACCTGCACGTCGCCGTCGCCGGCGGGTGCGGTGAGCCCCTCCCTCAGCAGGTCGCGCGCGAAGACCCACTCCACGTCCGCGTCACCCCCGCGGAAGACCGCGTGGATGGCGAAGGGGTCGTCAGCCCCGTAGTGCAGGCTGGCGGGGACGGGGAGACCGGGCCCGCTGGTGGTGCGTAGGCGCAGCGACACGTCGACGTCGACCTCGGTCTTGCGGTGCGGCAGTGCAGGCACGTCGACCTCCGTGTGCTCATGGCCGCTGACGGGCTACAGCGACCGTGCTGAGGAGTTTCCCACCGATCCGGCCTCCCAAACACCCGGACGGCGCAACTGGGACGTGTCCCGTCCACCTGCGGTTCCCCCCGGGCCCGCCGCCACCCCCGCCGCACCGGCCCGGACCCCGGTGCGCCGGGGAGCGTTCGCGGCACCTCGTGCGTTGGGGTGGTCGACGGAGGGCCCCGGCGGCGGGGCGGGCGAGGAGGAGCGGGTGCGCGTGACGGCGGACGGTCGGCAGGGCCGCGCGGGCGGTGGGGACGAGGCGGAGCGCGTGCCGCCGCCCGGCCCCTTCGCCCCGCCCGGGGGCGACGGGCCGCGCGGCGCGGACGGGGCGGTGCCCGCGGCCAGGGTCGGCGGCACCTCGCCGACGGGCGCGCCGGCGCCCGCGACCGCACCGGGGGGCGCAGGTGCCGGCGACCCGCTGCTGGTCCGCCGGCGGCGCGCGGAGCGCCTGCGCGCCGCCCTGCGCCGGCGCCGCGAGCGCCTGCGGGCCGACGCCCACGCCGACCGCGCCTACCGCACCGCGGTCGCGGTGGTCGGCACCGCCGTGGCGCTGCTGGGCCTGGTCATGGTCCCGCTGCCGGGCCCCGGCTGGCTCGTCGTCTTCCTGGGCCTGGCGATCCTGGGCACCGAGTTCGCCACCGCGCGGCGCGTGCACCGCTTCGCGCACCGCCAGGTCCACCGGTGGACGCAGTGGATCGCCGGGCGCTCGTGGGCCACCCGCATCGGCCTGGGCACGGGCGCGGCGGCGGCCGTGGGGGCCGCGGCGTGGGGGTACCTGGCCTGGCAGGGCGTGCCCGCCTGGAGCCCCGAGGTGGTCACCGCCCAGCTGAGCCGCCTCCCCGGGCTCTGAACGACGCACCCGCGGGGGCGGTCGTGAACACCCCCGGGGACACGGTATGGTTCTTCCACCGGTCGCGGTCAGCGGTCGCACCGGGCGATTAGCTCAGCGGGAGAGCACCTCGTTCACACCGAGGGGGTCACTGGTTCGATCCCAGTATCGCCCACACCAGCACCACCAGGAGCATCACGTGCAGAGCCCCGGAGTCGTCGACGCCGGGGCTCTCGTCGTCCAGATCGCCGTCTTCCCCGTGAAGTCCGTCGCCGGTCTGCTCCCCGCGGCCGTCGAGGTCGGCCCCGAGGGCCTGGAGGGGGACCGCGGGTTCGTCCTGACCGCCGGCGGTGAACCGCTGCGGGCGAAGACCACCCCCCAGCTGCGTGAGCTCGAGCTCTCCGGGACGCCGCAGGCGCCCCTGGTCAGCGCCCCGGGCGCCGCTCCCGGCGACCTGCGGGCCGTGGCCCGCTTCCTCGGCGTGGACGCACCCGTGCAGCTGCACCCCGCCCCAGGGGGCGCGCGCCAGGTCGCCGCCGTGCACGTGGTGACCACCGCGGACCGCGACGCCCCCGGCGCCGGCGACTCCTCGCGGGCGAACCTCCTCCTGCGTCCCGCCGCCGCCGCGCTCCCGCCCGCCGCGGAGCTCGCCGGTGCCCTGCTGGAGGTGGGACCGGTGCTGCTGCGGCTGGGGCGGCCGCCGCGCCACTGCGCCGGTTCCTTCGCCGAGGTGCTGCGCGGCGGGACCGTGCGCACCGGTGACGCGGCGCGGCTGCGGACGCGTGCCGACGGCCCGGGCGGGGCTCCCGGCTAGAGTCGCGGGCGTGGGGGAGCCCCCACGCCCCTGACCGACGACCCCCGGAGGCGCGCAGTGTCCGCCCAGCTCACCGTCACCCGTTCCGGCGCCTCGGCGCCCGCGACGACGGTGCAGGTCGAGGCCGGCGCGACCGCCGGCGAGCTGTTCACCGACGAGCGCGACGTCGTCGTCGCCCGCGTCAACGGCGAACTGCGGGACCTGACGCACCCGCTGGCCGACGGCGACGAGGTCGAGGGCGTCCTGATCTCCTCCGAGGACGGGCTGGCGGTGCTGCGGCACTCCGCCGCGCACGTCGTGGCCCAGGCCGTGCAGCAGCACTTCCCCGAGGCCAAGCTGGGCATCGGCCCGCCGATCCGCGACGGCTTCTACTACGACTTCGACGTCGAGCGCCCCTTCACCCCCGAGGACCTGAAGACCCTCGAGAAGACGGCGCAGCGCATCGTCAAGGAGGGCCAGCGCTTCGTGCGCCGCGCCGTCACCGACGACGAGGCGCGCGCCGAGCTGGCCGGCGAGCCGTACAAGCTGGAGCTCATCGGCCTGAAGTCCACCGCCGGTGAGGCCGCCGAGGGCGCCGGCGTCGAGGTCGGCGCGGGCGAGCTGACGATCTACGACAACGTCCGCCGCGACGGCACCGTGGCCTGGAAGGACCTGTGCCGCGGGCCGCACCTGCCCAGCACCCGCCTGGTCGGCAACGGGTTCAGCCTGCTGCGCTCGGCGGCCGCGTACTGGCGCGGCAGCGAGAAGAACCCCCAGCTGCAGCGCGTCTACGGCACCGCCTGGCCCACCAAGGACGACCTGAAGGCCTACCAGGAGCGGGTCGCGGAGGCCGAGCGCCGTGACCACCGCCGCCTGGGCGTGGAGCTGGACCTCTTCTCCTTCCCCGACGAGATCGGCTCCGGGCTGGCGGTCTTCCACCCCAGGGGCGGTGTCGTCCGCCGGGCGATGGAGGACTACTCGCGCCAGGCCCACGAGAGGGCCGGGTACGAGTTCGTCTACTCCCCGCACATCACGAAGCAGAACCTCTTCGAGGTGTCCGGGCACCTCGACTGGTACGCCGAGGGCATGTTCCCCGCCATGCAGCTGGACGCCGAGGTCGACGCCGACGGCACGGTGCGCAAGGCCGGGCAGAACTACTACCTCAAGCCCATGAACTGCCCCTTCCACAACCTGATCTTCGACAGCCGCGGACGCTCCTACCGCGAGCTGCCGCTGCGCCTGTTCGAGTTCGGCACCGTCTACCGCTACGAGAAGTCCGGTGTCGTGCACGGGCTCACCCGCGTGCGGGGGATGACGCAGGACGACGCGCACATCTACTGCACCCGCGAGCAGATGAAGGACGAGCTCACCCGCACCCTCGGCTTCGTGCTCGGGCTGCTCTCCGACTACGGCCTGGACGACTACTACCTCGAGCTGTCCACCAAGGACCCGGAGAAGTACGTCGGCTCCGACGACGCCTGGGAGGAGGCCACCGCGACGCTCGCGGAGGTCGCGCAGGCGTCCGGTCTCGAACTGGTCCCCGACCCCGGGGGTGCTGCCTTCTACGGCCCGAAGATCTCGGTGCAGGCCCGCGACGCCATCGGCCGCACCTGGCAGATGTCCACCATCCAGCTGGACTTCAACCTGCCCGAGCGCTTCGGCCTGGAGTACACCGCCGCCGACGGCTCCAAGCAGCGCCCCGTGATGATCCACCGCGCGCTGTTCGGGTCCATCGAGCGCTTCTTCGCCGTCCTGACCGAGCACTACGCCGGCGCGTTCCCGCCCTGGCTGGCGCCCGTGCAGGTCGTCGGCGTGCCCGTCGCCGACGCGCACGTGCCGCACCTGCAGGAGGTCGCCGCGAAGCTGCGCGAGCGCGGGATCCGCGTGGAGGTCGACGCCTCCGACGACCGCATGCCCAAGAAGATCCGCACCTGGACCAAGCAGAAGGTGCCGTTCCTCCTCATCGCCGGTGCCGAGGACGTCGAGGCGGGCGCGGTCTCCTTCCGCTACCGCGACGGCAGCCAGGAGAACGGCGTACCCGTCGACGACGCCGTGGCGAAGGTCGTGGACGCCGTCCAGCGGCGCGTGCAGGTCTGATGAGCGACGCGCACGAGCCCGGGGGAGAGGCGTCGGTGGAGCCGGCCGGCGCCCTGCCCGGCGACGCGGACGGGTTCGAGCGGCTGTGGACCCCGCACCGCATGGCGTACATCCGGGGTGAGAGGAAGCCCACCGACCCCGACGACGCCCAGCAGTGCCCCTTCTGCCGGGCGCCGTCGCGCTCGGACGAGGACGGCCTCGTGGTGCACCGCGGGCAGCGCGTCCTCGTCGTGCTGAACCTGTACCCGTACAACCCCGGTCACCTGCTGGTGTGCCCCTACCGGCACGTGTCCTCCTACGTCGACCTCGACGCCGCCGAGCTGGCCGAGTTCACCGCGCTCACCCGGGCGGCGCTCGCCACCCTGCGGGCCGCCTCGAACCCCGCCGGGTTCAACGTCGGCATGAACCAGGGCGCCGTCGCCGGGGCGGGCATCGCCGCCCACCTGCACCAGCACGTCGTGCCCCGCTGGGCCGGGGACGCGAACTTCCTGCCGGTGGTGGCGCGCACCAAGGCCCTGCCGGAACTGCTGGAGGACACCCGCAGGCGCCTGGCCGAGGCGTGGACCGCGCCCGTCCCGGCCGCCGCGGCCGGCGGCGAGGGCTGAGGCGTGCTCGGCCGCAACGCCCGCGCCTTCGCCGGCCGCGTCTTCACGCCCCCCGCGAAGCTGCTGCTGCGCCTGGGCGTCGACCCCGATGCGGTGACGATCGCCGGCACGGCCGGCGTCCTCGCCAGCGCCCTGGTGCTCTACCCCCTGGGGCAGCTGTTCTGGGGCTCCATCGCGGTGGGGTTCTTCGTCCTGTCCGACACCGTCGACGGGATCATGGCACGCACCCTGGGCCGCACGGGCCGCTGGGGCGCCTACCTGGACTCCACCCTGGACCGCTTCGGCGACGCCGCCGTCTTCGGCGGCCTCGTCGTCTGGTTCGCGCGCGGCGGCGACTCGCCGGTGACGGCCGGGCTGGCGCTGCTGTGCCTGGTGCTGGGCAGCCTCGTCTCCTACGCCAAGGCGCGCGCCGAGGGGCTGGGGTTCACCGCGAACGTCGGCATCGCCGAGCGTTCCGACCGGCTCCTCGCCGTCCTCGCCGCCACCACGCTCGTCGGCCTCGGCGTGCCGCTGCCGTTCCTGACCGTCGTGCTCGCGCTGCTGGCCGTCGCCAGCCTCGTCACCGTGGTCCAGCGCATGGCAGCGGTGCGCCGCCAGGCCCTGGCCGCCGCAGACGCCTCCCCGCCCGCCTCCGCTCCGCGCGCGTGAGCGGCGCCCGCGACGACCTGACCGCGTCCGCCTTCCGCCTGGCGTGGCGGCTGGCGCGCGCGGTGCCCGAACCGGTGGCGCTGACGCTGGCCGAGCGGGCCGCGGACCGGGTGCACGCCCGCGGCGGCACCCGGGTGGAGCAGTTGCGGGCCAACCTGCGCCGCGCGCGACCGCAGGCGTCGCCCGCCGAGCTGGACGACCTGGTGCACGAGGGCCTGCGTTCCTACGCGCGCTACTGGTGCGACGTGTTCCGGCTGCCCGCGTGGTCCCGCGAACGAACCACCGCGGGGGTGCGCGCGAGCGGTGCCGAGCCGCTGCTCGAGCAGTTGCGCTCGGGGCGGGGAGCGGTGCTCTTCCTCGGCCACCTGGGCAACTGGGACCACGCCGCGGCGTGGTGGTCGGCCTCCGGGCTCTCCCGGGTCGTCACGGTCGCGGAGCGGCTGCGCCCCGAGGCCGTCTTCACCGAGTTCCTCGCCTTCCGCCGGCGACTCGGCGTGGAGGTGCTGCCGCTGGGCGACCCGGGCACCTTCCCCGCGCTGGTGCGCGGGGTCCGAGCGGGAGCCGTGGTCCCGCTGCTGGCGGACCGGGACCTGTCGGGCAGCGGCGTGCCGGTGCGCTTCCTCGGCGAGACGCTGCCCATGGCCGCCGGACCGGCCACGCTCGCCCTGGCGGCCGGGGTGCCGCTGTTCCCCGCGGCCGTCTGGTACGAGGGGCCGCCGTCGCGCCCGCGCACGCTCGTGGTCGAGGTCGGCGAGGAGGTCCGCCGGCCGCCGGCCGACCCCGCCCGTCCCGCCCGCGAGGACCGCGCCGCGGCGGTGGCGGCGATGACGCAGGGCTGCGCGGACGCGCTCGACGCGGCGGTCCGCGCCCACCCGCAGGACTGGCACGTGCTGCAGCCGGTGTTCCCCGCGGACGTCGCCCGCGGGGGAGCGCGGGGAGGGACCCCGTGAGGATCGGGATCGTCTGCCCGTACTCCTTCGACGTGCCCGGTGGCGTGCAGTTCCACGTGCGCGACCTGGCCGAGCACCTGATCGCCCTGGGCCACTCCGTGCGCGTCCTGGCCCCCGCCGACGACCCCGCCACCCTGCCGGCCTTCGCCGACGCCGCCGGCGGGGTGGTCGCGGTTCCCTACAACGGCTCGGTGGCCCGGCTGTCGTTCGGGCCGCTGACCGCGGCCAGGGTCCGCCGCTGGGTCACCGAGGGGGACTTCGACGTGCTGCACGTGCACGAGCCGCTGTCGCCCAGCACCTCCCTGCTGGCGCTGTGGGCCGCGCAGCGCTCCGTGGTGGCGACGTTCCACACCGCCAACCTGCGCTCGCGCGCGATGCAGGCGGCCTCACCGCTGCTGCGCCCGAGCCTGGAGAAGATCGCCGCCCGCATCGCCGTCAGCGAGGACGCCCGGCGCACCGTCGTCGAGCACGTCGGCGGCGACGCCGTGGTCGTCCCCAACGGCGTGTTCACCGACCGCTTCGCGCGCGCGCCGCGCCGCCCGGAGTGGTGCGGCACCCCCGAACGGCCCGTCGTGGCGTTCGTCGGGCGCCTCGACGAACCCCGCAAGGGCCTGGGGGTGCTGTGCGAGGCGGTGCCCCGCGTGCGCGCGGTCCTGCCCGGCGCCCGCTTCCTCGTCGCCGGGCGCGGGGACGCCGACGCCGCGCGCGCCACCGCGCCCGACCCGGGGGCCCTGGAGTTCCTGGGCGCGGTCGACGACGACGACAAGCGCTCGCTGCTGGCCTCCGCCGACGTCTACCTGGCGCCGCACACCGGGGGGGAGAGCTTCGGCATCGTCCTGGTCGAGGCCCTGGCGGCCGGTGCGGCCGTCGTGGCCAGCGACCTGGGCGCCTTCCGCCGCGTGCTGGACGACGGCGCGCACGGCCGGCTGTTCCCCACCGGCGACGCAGCTGCGGCCGCGGCCGCTCTGCTGGAGCTGCTGACCGACCCCGGGCAGCGGCGGCGCCTGGTGGACGCCGGGCAGCGCGCGGCCCGGCGCTACGACTGGTCCGTCGTGGCCGCCGACGTCCTCGCCGTCTACGAGACGGTCCGCTCCGGCGAGGACGCCCACCGTGGTGGCGAGCAGCGCAGGTCCGGGCGGTGAACCCCCTGACCTGGGCGCTGGCCGGGCTGCTGGTCCTGTGCCTGGTCGCCTGGTACCTGTCGGCCACCGCCCAGCGGCTGGACCGGCTGCACCGGCGGGTGGAGACCAGCCGGGCGGCGCTGGACGCGGAGCTGACCCGGCGGGCCTCGGCCGCCCTGGAGCTGGCCACCTCCGGCCGGCTGGACCCGGCGTCGTCGCTGCTGCTGGCCGACGCGGCCACGGCCGCCCTGGACGCGCCCCGCACCCCCGCGGCGCTGCGCGACGCCACCGACGCCGACGACGCGCAGCGCTGGCGCGCCGAGAGCGACCTGACGCGGGCGCTGGCCGCCGCCCTGCCGCCCCCGGGCGAGCGGGCCGGGCCGACGGGCGCGGACGAGCCGGCCCCGGGCGGGCTCGGGGTCGAGGGCGGGGACGAGCGGTGCGCGCGCGTCCTGGACGCCTGGCACCGGGTCGGGCTGGCCCGGCGCTTCCACAACGACGCCGTCGTCCAAGCCCGGCGCCTGCGGGGCAAGCGGGTGGTGCGCTGGGGGCACCTGGCCGGGCACGCGCGCCTGCCCGAGACGGCCGACTTCCACGACGGGACGGCGGACGGGGACGTCCGGCCCGGTCCGTAGGATGCGCCCGGCAGGTCCGGTTCCCCGGAGCACACCCCGACACGAAGCGCGAGGCGCCAGAGCGTGAGCACCGACCAGTCCACCCCCCGTGCCGGGATGCCCGCGCCCCGGGCCGAGGTCCGCGCCGGCGCGGGTCCCGCCGTCGGCACCGACCGCGTCAAGCGTGGCATGGCCGAGATGCTCAAGGGTGGTGTGATCATGGACGTCGTCACCGCCGAGCAGGCCCGCATCGCCGCCGACGCCGGCGCCGTGGCCGTCATGGCCCTGGAGCGGGTGCCCGCCGACATCCGCGCCCAGGGCGGCGTGTCCCGCATGTCCGACCCGGACGTGATCGAGTCGATCGTCTCCGCGGTGTCCATCCCCGTGATGGCCAAGGCCCGCATCGGTCACTTCGTCGAGGCGCAGGTGCTGCAGTCCCTCGGCGTGGACTACGTCGACGAGTCCGAGGTCCTCACCCCGGCCGACTACGCCCACCACATCGACAAGCACGCGTTCACCGTGCCGTTCGTGTGCGGGGCCACGAACCTGGGCGAGGCGCTGCGGCGCATCACCGAGGGCGCGGCGATGATCCGCTCCAAGGGGGAGGCCGGCACCGGCGACGTCTCCAACGCGGTCACGCACGTGCGCACCATCCGCGCGGAGGTCAACCGGCTGCGCTCGATGGCGCCGGACGAGCTGTACGTGGCGGCGAAGGAGATGGCCGCCCCCTACGAGCTGGTCCGCGAGGTCGCCGAGCGCGGGGAGCTGCCCGTGGTGCTCTTCACCGCCGGCGGCATCGCCACCCCCGCGGACGCGGCGATGATGATGCAGCTCGGCGCCGACGGCGTCTTCGTCGGCTCGGGCATCTTCAAGTCCGGCAACCCCGCTCAGCGCGCCGAGGCGATCGTCAAGGCCACCACCTTCCACGACGACCCCGACGTCGTCGCGAAGGTCTCCCGCGGTCTGGGCGAGGCCATGGTGGGGCTGAACGTCGAGGCCCTCCCGGAGCCGCACCGCCTGGCCACCCGCGGCTGGTGACCCGCTGAGCGAGCAGGACCCGGGCGAGCACGACCCGCTGGGCCCGGAGTGGGGCACCGCCCCCGACGGGACCCGCACCCGCAGCGCGGCCCGCGTCGTCGTCCTCGACGACGCGGGTCGCGTGCTGCTCGTGCGCGGCACCGACCCCAGCGCACCGGGGGCGGCGTGGTGGTTCACGGTGGGTGGCGGCCGCGACGCCGCCGAGCCGGCCCGGTGCGCAGCGGTCCGCGAGCTGGGCGAGGAGACCGGCATCGTCGCCGACCCGGCCGAGCTGGTGGGCCCGGTGTGGGAGCGCACTGCCGACTTCCCCTACCTCGGGCAGCGCTGCCGCCAGCACGAGGAGTTCTTCGTGCACCGCCTGCCCGCCCCCGCGCAGCTGTCCCGCGAGCGGTGGACGGCCCTGGAGGTCGCCACCCTCACCGACGTGCGCTGGTGGGACGTGGCCGAGCTGGCCCGCACCACCGACACCGTGTACCCCGCCGCTCTGGCGCACCTGCTCGCGCAGCTGCCGGTGCGCTGGGACGGGCCACCCCTGCGGATCGCCTGAGCAGGGAGCGGTCCTACGCTCACCCGGTGCGCGAGGAACCGGTGATCGGGGTGCTGGCCCTGCAGGGCGACGTCCGTGAGCACCTGGCGGCCCTGACCGCCGCGGGGGCGCGCGCCGTCACGGTGCGCCGCGAGCGCGAGCTGGCGGAGGTGGACGGCCTGGTCCTGCCCGGCGGGGAGTCCACCACCATCGACCGCCTGCTGCGCACCTTCGAGCTGCGCGAGCCGCTGCGCGAGCGCGTCGACGGCGGCCTGCCCGTCTACGGCTCCTGCGCGGGCATGATCCTGCTCGCGGACCGCGTCCTGGACGGCGCGCCGGACCAGCGGACCCTCGGCGGCATCGACATCACGGTGCGGCGCAACGCCTTCGGGCGGCAGGTGGAGAGCTGGGAGGAGGACCTCCCGGTCGAGGGCGTCACCGACGGCGGCGATGACGTGCGCGCCGTCTTCATCCGCGCACCGTGGGTGGAGGAGGCCGGCGAGGGTGTGCGGGTGCTCGCCCGGGTGGGCTCCGGGCCGGCCGCGGGTAGGATCGTCGCAGTGCGTTCCGGCGATCTGCTGGCGACGTCGTTCCACCCGGAGATCACCGGGGACGACCGGGTGCACCGCTACTTCGTGGACCTGGTGCGAGGCCGGGACCGCGGGCAGGGGCACGAGGAGCGGCGGGGCTGAGATCGCCCGGCAGACATCGACCAGCGAGCGAACGGCGGAGGGAACACCATGTCCGGCCACTCCAAGTGGGCGACGACCAAGCACAAGAAGGCCGTCGTCGACGCCAAGCGCGCCAAGAGCTTCGCTCGGCTGATCAAGAACATCGAGGTCGCGGCCCGCACCGGCGGCGGCGACCCCGCGGGCAACCCGACGCTGTACGACGCCATCCAGAAGGCCAAGAAGACCTCCGTGCCGGCGGACAACATCGACCGCGCCGTCAAGCGCGGTTCGGGTGCCGAGGCCGGCGGCGCCGACTGGCAGACGATCATGTACGAGGGGTACGGCCCCAACGGCGTGGCGATGCTCGTGGAGTGCCTGACGGACAACAAGAACCGCGCGGCCATGGAGGTCCGCACGGCGATGACCCGCAACGGCGGCTCGATGGCCGACCCGGGCAGCGTGGCGTACATGTTCAGCCGCAAGGGCGTCGTCGTCATCGGCAAGGAGGGCACCGACCTCACGGAGGACGACGTCCTGGCCGCCGTCCTGGAGGCCGGCGCCGAGGAGGTCACCGACCAGGGCGACACCTTCGAGGTCGTCTGCGAGCCCACCGACCTGGTGGCCGTGCGCGAGGCCCTGCAGGCGGCGGGGATCGACTACGACTCCGCCGACGCCAGCTTCGTGCCCAGCGTGCAGGTGCCGCTGGACGCCGAGGGCGCCGCGAAGGTCTTCCGGCTCGTCGACGCGCTCGACGACTGCGACGACGTGCAGAACGTCTTCGCCAACTACGACGTCTCCGACGACGTCATGGCGGCCCTCGAGGACGCCTGAGCGGCCCACCGCAGGCGCGTCCCGCGCGCCCGGGACGGCCCCCACCTCGCCGCGTGCGAGGCTGGGGGCCGTGCGCGTCCTCGCCGTCGACCCCGGTCTCACCCGCTGCGGTCTGGGGGTGGTCGAGTCCACCGGCTCCACCGCCGCCGCCCGGGCGGCGGGTCGTCGCGTGCGGATGGTCGCCGTCGGCGTCGTGCGCACCCCCGCCGACGAGCCCGTGGCCGCCCGGCTGCTGTCCGTGGCCGACGGGCTGGACGAGTGGTTGGACGAGCACACCCCCGACGTGGTCGCCGTCGAGCGCGTCTTCGCCCAGGCCAACGTCCGCTCGGTGATGGGTACCGCCCAGGCCGCCGGACTGGTGCTCGTCGCCGCCGCCCGGCGCGGGCTGCCGGTGGCGATGCACACGCCCAGCGAGGTCAAGGCCGCCGTCACCGGTTCCGGGCGCGCCGGCAAGGAGCAGGTGACCGCGATGGTGACCCGCATCCTCGGCCTGGACGCACCGCCCCGGCCCGCCGACGCCGCCGACGCGCTGGCGCTGGCGCTGTGCCACCTGTGGCGGGGGTCGGCCACCACCCGGCTGGAGGCCGCCGCGCACGGCGCCCTCGTCACCGGGCGGCGCAACGGCTACGCCGAGGCGGCTCGTGCCGCCGCCCGCCGGCCGGTGGGGCAGCCCGGGCGCGCCACCCGCTGACGGGGCTCCTCAGCCGCGACGGTGCGGCGGCTCTCCTCAGCCGCGACGGTGCGGCAGCGCCGCCACCAGGGTCAGGAGCGCCGCGGCGACGTCCTCCACGAGCGCGGCGTCCACGTCCGGCACGCGCTCGCCCGCCCAGGCGCGCCAGGCGGCACCGGCGTACGAGCCGGCCGCGGCACCGGCCAACCCGGCCAGCGCCGGCAGGAGCGTCCTGCTGCGCTCACGGCGCGCCAGGGCGGCGGCGCCCACCGCTCCCGTCAGCAGTCGGGGCGGCAACCCGCTGGCGCCGAGTCTGCTGGGCGTGCCCGGCAGCTTGTCGGCGATGAGCTCACCACCCAGAGCGAGGCCGCTGAGCGCGGCGGCCGGGGCGCCGCCGGGCAGCGCCCGGGTCCCGGCGGACAGCAGCGCGGGGCCGGCCAGGCCCAGGGAGCTGCGCCCGCCCGCCGCCACGCCCAGCAGCGCGCTGCGCAGCACCAGGCCCGCGGAGGCGCGGGACGGGGAGCGGCGTCCGGCAGCCGGCCGGTCCAGCGAGGGCAGGTCCACGATCGGGGTGCGGGCCCGCCCGGGGACCGGGTCCAGGGCGCGCAGCGTCGCGTGGGTGACCACGCCGTAGGCCAGGTGCGGCAGGGCGTCGGAGACCCAGTCCTGCGTGCCCCAGGTGCGCAGGTCGGTCACGCCGAGCGCGTGCGCCGGCAGGTCGGTCGCCGCCATCGCGAGCGCGCCGGTGACCACGCCGCCCAGGCCGGCGGGCATGCGCAGCCCGGCGGCGCGGCCCAGCCCGACGAGCTTGCCCACCCCGACACCGGCGGCGTACCCGGACAGCGCGCCCAGGGCGCTGGTGCGGTGCGCGCGCTCGGCGCCGCGGCCGGCCACCGGGCGCCCGAGGCGCTCGGCCAGGGCGGTGGCCGTCTGCTCGGGCACCGCGCTGGGGGCGCGGCCGCGCACGGCCATGTCGCCGTACGTGACGGCGTTGAGGACCGTCGTGCCCGCGGCGCCGGAAGCGGCGCCGGCGAGGAGCACGCCGAGGGGGCTGCGGGGGCTGCGTGTCGTCGAGGTCACCGCGCCACTGTCCTGCCGTCCCCGCCGGTCGGCCACTCGGCGCCGCCCCGCGCGGACGGTCAGCGCAGGTGCTCGCGCAGGAACGCCGTGGTGCGCGACCAGGCCAGCTCCGCGGCCTCGGGGCGGTGGTTCGGGCGCTCGTCGTTGTAGAAGGCGTGCGGAGCCGGGTAGGTGCGGAAGTCCACCTCGGCGCCGGACTGCTCGCGCACGCGCCGTTCGGTCTCGCGCACCGCGTCCAGCGGCACGGAGGCGTCCTCCTCGCCGAAGTGCCCCAGCACCGCCGCCCGCAGCCCCGAGAAGTCCGTGGTCGGCCCGGGGATCCCGTACCAGGGCACGGCCGCCCCGATCCGCTCGCCCTGCTGGGCGGCGAGGGTGAGGACGAACGCCCCGCCCATGCAGAAGCCCACCGCACCGACGGTGGCGGAGGTCGTCTCCGGCCGGGCCAGCAGGTGCGTCACCGCGCCGGCCAGGTCCCGGGCCGCCCGCTCGGGCGGCAGCTCGGCCAGGAAGCGCTGCGCCTCCTCGGCGTCGTGCGTGGTGCGCCCGCCGTACAGGTCGGGCGCCAGGGCGACGAAGCCCTCGGACGCGAAGCGGTCGACGACACCGGCGACGTGGTCGGTCAGGCCCCACCACTCCTGCACGACGATCACCCCCGGCCCGCTGCCGGAGGCCGGCACCCGCAGGTAGCCGTGCGCGTGACCACTCTCGGAGGCGCTCTCGAACGTGACGTTCTGGCGGGGGTTGGCGTGCTGCTCGTGGCTCACGGCACCCGATCGTGCCGCCTGCGGCCGCGCGCCGCGCGGGGGGGTGTCGGTCGCGCTCGTTAGCCTTCGCTCGTACACGTGTTCGCGCGGGGCCGTCCCGCGCTGGGGTGGAGGTCGTGTGATCGCGTCGGTGCGCGGGCGGGTGCTCGCGGTGCGGCTGGACTCGGCGGTCGTCGAGGTCGGCGGGGTGGGCGTGCTCGTGCAGGCCGCCCCCGCGACGCTGGCGGCGCTGCGGCTCGGTGAGGAGGCCACGCTCGCGACGAGCCTGGTGGTGCGCGAGGATTCCCTGACGCTGTTCGGCTTCGCCGACGCCGACGAGCGCGAGGTCTTCGAGGTCCTGCAGACCGTCTCCGGCGTGGGCCCGCGCCTGGCGCTGGCGATGCTCGCGGTGCACCGCCCCGACGGCCTGCGCGCCGCCGTGGCCGCGGAGGACCACGCCGCGCTGGTGCGGGTGCCCGGCATCGGCAAGAAGGGCGCGCAGCGGATCTGCCTGGAGCTGGGCGACCGGCTCGGCCCGCCCAGCGGGGCGGCCGCCCCGGCGGTGCCCGCGCCGGCCGTCGAGGACGCCCGCCGCCAGCAGGTCGTCGACGCCCTGGCGGGCCTGGGCTACGCGCCGAAGCAGGCCGGGGACGCGGTGGACGCGGTGGTGGGCGAGGACGAGGTGGGCGTGACGGACGTGGCGGGAACCCTGCGCTCCGCCCTGCGGCACCTGTCGGGACGCTGACGCGCCGATGGCGAGGGAGGACGACGTGAGCGAGCGGATGGTCACGGCGGGCGCCGACGAGGGGGAGCGCGCCGCCGAGTCGGCGCTGCGCCCGCACGGCCTGGACGAGTTCGTCGGCCAGAAGGTCGTGCGCGAGCAGCTCTCGCTGGTGCTCGACGCGGCGAGGGCCCGTGGCGGTACCAGCGACCACGTGCTCTTCTCCGGCCCGCCCGGGCTGGGCAAGACGACGCTGGCGATGATCGTCGCCGCCGAGATGGGGGCGCCGCTGCGGCAGTCCAGCGGCCCGGCGATCCAGCACGCCGGCGACCTCGCCGCCGTGCTCAGCTCCCTCGACGAGGGTGAGGTCCTCTTCCTCGACGAGATCCACCGCATGGCGCGCCCGGCGGAGGAGATGCTGTACATGGCGATGGAGGACTACCGCGTCGACGTCGTCGTGGGCAAGGGACCGGGCGCCACCGCCATCCCGCTGGAGCTGCCGCGCTTCACGCTGGTGGGCGCGACCACGCGCGCCGGGCTGCTGCCGGCGCCGCTGCGCGACCGCTTCGGCTTCACGGGCTACCTGGACTTCTACACGCCCGAGGAGCTCGTGCAGGTGCTGCGCCGCTCCGCCGCCCTGATGGGGGTGCAGCTGACCGCGGAGGGCGCCGTCGAGATCGGCCGTCGCTCGCGCGGCACCCCGCGCATCGCCAACCGGTTGCTGCGCCGGGTGCGGGACTGGGCCCAGGTGCGCGGTTCGGGACTGGTGGACCGCCGCGCGGCCCGCGCCGCGCTGGAGGTGTATGAGGTGGACGAGCGCGGTCTGGACCGGCTCGACCGGGCCGTGCTGGACGCGCTGTGCCGCCGCTTCGGCGGCGGGCCGGTGGGGTTGTCCACCCTCGCGGTCGTCGTGGGGGAGGAGGCCGAGACCGTGGAGACGGTCGCCGAGCCGTTCCTGGTGCGCGAGGGGCTGCTGGGCCGCACCCCGCGCGGGCGCGTGGCGCTGCCGGAGACGTGGGCCCACCTGGGGCTGACCCCACCGCGGGACGCCGCCTGGCAGCTGCTGCCGGAGCCTGCCGGCGAGGGGGACGACGAGGCGGACGGCGCCGGCGGCGCGTGAGCCGCCCGGGGGAGCGGCGGACCGGGGGTGCGGGCCACGTCGCTGTCCAGGGCTGTCCGGGTGATCCGTCTAGACTGCGCGGGCGGGCCGGCCGGCCGGCGCCTGCCGGGTCGAGGAACCCGCAGCGGGTGCCTGGCGTTGGCCCGCCGTGCCGGCAACGGGCCGGCGCGGGTGCCGGTGCGCCGTCGAACCCACCGGCGCGGAGAGGGATGTCGTGGGTGGTGGCGGCGGTAGCCAGCTGATCTTCCTGCTGCTGATGGTCGCGCTGCTGGTCTTCATGTTCAGCCGGACGCGCAAGCAGCAGCGGGCCCAGGTGGAGATGCAGAACAGCGTCGGTCCGGGTGCCGAGGTCATGACGACGTCGGGCACCTACGGGACGGTCGTGGACGTCGACGGCGACACGGTCGTCCTGGAGATCGCGCCGGGCGTGCGCACCCGGTGGGCGCGGCGCGCGGTCGCGCGCGTGGTGACCCCGGCCCTGGCGCCGGTGAGCCCTGCCGACGCCGTTCCCGGCGCCGAGGGCGGCCTGGACCTGCGCAAGCCCGGTCAGGACCCGGCGGGCGACGACCCCGCGGACGGCGGCGCCCACCGCGCCTGACACGCCCTGCGCCGCTGCGCCCGTCCCGCTCACAGCGGTTACTGGTATGACAGCGGCCATCTACTATCAGTGACAAGCTTGCGCTGACCGGGTGACGACCGTCTCCGGGTGAGCCCCGTCCCGAGGTACCCAGTGTCCAACGACAGGCCCCCGCGCGTGCGCCGAGGCGCACCCATCCGCCGTCCCCACCCCGGGCGCACCCTGGTGCTGCTGGCGGTGCTGGTCGCGCTGCTGTTCGGCGCCGTCGGCGCCGGCTCGATCTGGGGGACCGCGCGCTGGTCGCCGGGTCTGGCCCTCGACCTGGAGGGCGGCACCCAGGTCGTCCTGACACCGCGTGCCGTCGACGGCGGTGAGGTCGAGACCGAGCAGGTGCAGCGCGCAGCGAACATCATCCGCCAGCGCGTGGACGCGACCGGGGTCTCCGAGGCCCAGGTGCAGGTGCAGGGCGGGGAGAACATCACGGTCTCCATCCCCGGCCGGGCCACCCGCGAGCAGCTCGACCTCATCGCCCGGTCAGCGCAGCTGCGCATGCGACCGGTGATCTACGCCGAGCCGGTCGCCCTGTCCATGGACCCCGAGCCCACGGCGGTGCCCGAGGAGGGTGCGACCCCGACCGAGGGTGCGACCCCGACCCCCACGCAGAGCGCCGACGGCGCGGCGGCGCCCGCCGCCCTGCAGCGGGCCACCACGGCCCCCGCCGAGCCCGCGGCCCCCGCCGAGCCCGCGGCCCCCGCCGAGCCGGCGCCCACCCCGCCCTCCCTCACCGAGCTGGCCACCCCGCGGCCCACCCCAGGGCCCGGGCAGCCGAGCGAGGCGCCCACCCCGGCCCCCACGGACGCCAGCGACGACGCGTGGCTGTCCAGCCCCGGGCTGGTGGAGGTCTTCCAGGGCCTGGACTGCTCGGACCCGGCGCAGCGCGCCGGCGGCCTCCTCGAGGACCCCGACCTGCCGCTGGTCACCTGCAACCAGGAAGGCACTGAGAAGTACGTCCTCGGGCCCGCCGTGATCGAGGGCACCCAGCTGACCGACGCCACCGCCGCCCAGGCGCGCAACGACCAGGGGTACGCGACCGGTGGCTGGGCCGTGCAGCTGTCCTTCGACGCCAGCGGCGACGCGGTCTTCCAGGAGCTGACCGCGCGCATCTCGCAGCTGAGCGACCCCAAGAACCGCTTCGCCGCGGTCCTGGACGGCCTCGTCGTCACCGCCCCGAGCGTCAGCCAGACGATCGTGGGCGACCCGGAGATCACCGGGAACTTCACGCAGGCCAGCGCCGACGCGCTCGCCCAGCAGCTGAAGTTCGGCGCCCTGCCGCTGTCCTTCGTGGTGCAGACCGAGGAGCAGATCTCCGCGACGCTCGGCGAGGACCAGCTGCGCAACGGCCTGATCGCCGGGCTCGTCGGCCTGCTGCTCGTCGTGGCGTACTCGGTCCTGCAGTACCGCGCCCTGGCGGTGGTCACGATCGGCAGCCTGGCGCTGGCCGCGCTGCTGACCTACGGCGTCATCCTGCTGCTGAGCTGGCTGCAGGGCTTCCGGCTGAGCCTGGCCGGCGTTGCCGGCCTCATCGTCGCGGTCGGCATCACCGCCGACTCCTTCATCATCTTCTTCGAGCGCGTGCGCGACGAGATCCGCGACGGGCGCGCGCTCACCTCCGCCGTCGAGGCCGGCTGGCACCGGGCGCGCCGCACGATCCTCGTCTCGGACGCGGTGAGCCTGCTCTCGGCGGTCGTGCTGTTCGTCCTCGCGGTCGGCAACGTGCGCGGCTTCGCCTACACGCTCGGCATCACCACGCTCATCGACCTGCTCGTCGTCGTGCTCTTCACGCACCCCGTCGTGGGGCTGCTGGCGCGCACGAAGTTCTTCGGCGGCGGGCACAAGCTGTCCGGGTTCGACCCCGAGCACCTCGGCTCGACCGTCGCGCGGCACGCGCTGCACCACGGCGCGCACCGCCCCACGGTCGCCGAGCGGCGCGCTGCGGAGCGGGCCCGGGCAGCCCAGGGCGACGAGACGGGCGGCGCTGCGGACGGCGGCGCGGACGACGAGGCGGCGCGCACCGGCGGGGCCGGTGCCGCGAGCGACAGGAGCGACGCCTGATGGGCATGGCAGCAGTGGGCAACCGGCTCTACACCGGTGAGTCCTCCTTCGACTTCGTGGGCCGGCGCAAGCTGTGGTTCCTCATCGCCGCCGTGTGCGTCGCGCTGTCCGCGGTGCTCCTCGTCAAGCCCGGCCTGAACTTCGGCATCGAGTTCGAGGGCGGCTCGCAGTTCCGCGTCACCGGCTCCAGCGACCAGCAGGCCGCCCGCCAGGCCGTCGAGTCCGTCCTGCCGGGCACCGTGCCCGAGGTGACGCAGGTCGGCACCGACGGCGTGCGCGTGCAGACGGAGACGGTCAGCACCGACGAGCTGGACCGGGTCCGTCAGGAGCTCGCCACGGTCCTGGGCGTGCCGGTGGAGGACGTGACCTCCTCGGCCGTGGGCCCCAGCTGGGGCCAGGACGTGACGGACAAGGCCCTCACCGCGCTGGTGATCTTCTTCGTCCTCGTCTCGGTGGTCATGGCGGTGTACTTCCGCACCTGGACGATGGCGCTGGCCTCCATGGTCGCGCTCGTGCACGACCTCGTCATCACCGCCGGCGTCTACGCCCTCGTCGGCTTCGAGGTCACCCCCGCCTCCGTCATCGGCTTCCTCACGATCCTCGGGTACTCGCTGTACGACACCGTGGTCGTCTTCGACAAGGTGCGCGAGAACACCGACGAGGCGTTCGTGAAGCGCGACCGCACGTTCGCGCGGGCGGCGAACCTCGCCGTCAACCAGACCGTGGTTCGCTCGGTGAACACCACGGTCGTGGCGCTGCTGCCCGTGGCGGCCATCCTGTTCATCGGCGACCTCCTGCTGGGCGCCGGCACGCTGCGCGACATCAGCCTGGCCCTGTTCGTCGGGACCATCGTGGGCGCCTACTCCTCGATCTTCGTCGCCACCCCGCTGCTGGTGGTGCTGCGCTCGCGCGAGCCGCGGGTGCGGGCGCTGGACGCCGCCGTGACCGAGCGCGGCGCGCGCGGCGAGACGGAGCCGGTCGGGGCCGCGTCGGCGGGCGCGACCGCCGCCGGCACCACCACGGACGGCACCACCGGCGGTACCGCGTGAGCGTGCCGCAGGAGTCCCGGCAGCACGCCGTGCCCGGTGCGGACCGCGTGGCCGCGCTGGTGGACGCGGGGCTGCGGACCGTCCCCGACTTCCCCACCCCCGGGGTCCTGTTCCGGGACATGACGCCGTTGCTGGCCGACCCGGCCGCCTTCGCCGCGGTCCTGGCGGCGCTGGCCGACGTGGCGCGCAGCGCGGGCGCGGAGGCGGTGGCCGGGGTGGAGGCGCGCGGGTTCATGCTCGCCGCGCCCGTCGCCGAGCGCACCGGCCTGCCCTTCTGGCCGGTGCGCAAGGCGGGCAAGCTGCCCGGGCCGGTGCTGCGGCGCGAGTACGCCCTGGAGTACGGCACCGCCGCCCTCGAGCTGCGCGGCGACCTCGTGCGTCCCGGCCAGCGGGTCCTCGTGCTCGACGACGTGCTCGCCACCGGCGGCACCGCGCGCGCCGCGTGCGAGCTGGTCGAGGAGGCCGGCGCCCGCGTGGTGGCCCTGGCGGTCCTGCTCGAGCTGACCGCTCTCGGTGGTCGCGCCCGGCTGGGCGAGCGTGACGTGCTGGCGCTGAGCACCACCTGACCCGACCCTCCGGGGCGCTGCGGTCCGCGCGGTGGCCCGACGGCTCCTAGACTGGCCCTCTGCGGACAGGAGGAGCGCCATGGCGGACGGCACGGGCACCGACGGCCGAGCGGTGGGGGTCCACCCCGCACCGCCGGAGGGTGAGGACACCCGCGCCCGCACGGCGGCCCCCCCTCCCGCACCGTCCTCGGTCCTGCCCGCCCCGGTCGCGGCCTCCCACCCGGCCCCGCCGGTGGCCCGCCCCGCCGGGCCGGAGCGCCGCCGCAACGGGGAACGCGCCCGCCCGGCCGAACCGGTCCACACCGGCCCGGTCACCGCCAGCCGCATGCTCTCGCGGCTGGCCCGCTTCGGTCAGCACCGCCAGTCCAGCGTCTCGCCGGTGCTCGAGCCGCTGCTGCGGACGGTGCGGATGACGCACCCGAAGGCGGACCTCAGCGTCGTCGAGCGCGCCTTCGACCGCGCCGAGAACGCCCACGACGGCCAGCGCCGCAAGAGCGGCGACCCGTACATCACCCACCCCGTGGCCGTGGCGACCATCCTGGCGGAGCTGGGCATGACGCCGTCCACGCTGGCCGCGGCCCTGCTGCACGACACCGTCGAGGACACCGACTACTCCCTGAGCGACCTGCGGGGCGAGTTCGGCGACGAGATCGCCCAGCTCGTCGACGGCGTCACCAAGCTGGACAAGGTCACCTACGGCGAGGCCGCGCAGTCCGAGACGGTCCGCAAGATGATCGTGGCGATGGCCAAGGACATCCGCGTCCTGGTCATCAAGCTGGCCGACCGCCTGCACAACGCCCGCACCTGGCGCTACGTCCCCGCGGCCTCCGCGGAGAAGAAGGCCCGCGAGACGCTGGAGATCTACGCACCGCTGGCCCACCGGCTGGGCATGAACACCATCAAGTGGGAGCTGGAGGACCTGGCGTTCGCCACGGTCTACCCCAAGGTGTTCGACGAGATCGTGCGGCTGGTGGCCGACCGCGCCCCCGCCCGCGAGGAGTACCTGGCCGGGGTTCGCACCCAGATCGAGGACGACCTCAAGAGCGCGCGCGTGCGGGCCACCGTGACGGGCCGGCCCAAGCACTACTACTCGATCTACCAGAAGATGATCGTGCGCGGGCGCGACTTCGCCGAGATCTACGACCTGGTGGGCGTGCGCGTCCTCGTGGACTCGGTGCGCGACTGCTACGCGGTCCTCGGCGCCCTGCACGCGCGGTGGAACCCGGTCCCGGGCCGGTTCAAGGACTACATCGCGATGCCGAAGTTCAACATGTACCAGTCGTTGCACACGACGGTCATCGGGCCCGAGGGCAAACCCGTCGAGATCCAGATCCGCACCTTCACGATGCACCGCCGCGCCGAGTACGGCGTGGCCGCCCACTGGAAGTACAAGGACGACCCCAACGCCACCGGCGGCAAGCGCGACAACGAGATGGAGTGGCTGAAGTCCGTCGTCGACTGGCAGCGCGAGTCGCCCTCCAGCGAGTTCCTCGACGACCTGCGCTTCGAGATCAACGCCGGCCAGGTGTTCGTCTTCACGCCCAAGGGCGACGTGCGCGAACTGCCCGCCGGGTCCACCCCGGTGGACTTCGCCTACGCCGTGCACACCGAGGTCGGTCACCGCACGATGGGCGCGCGCGTCAACGGCCGTCTCGTGCCGCTGGACTCCACCCTCGACAACGGTGACCTGGTGGAGATCTTCACCTCCAAGGCGGACGGTGCGGGCCCCAGCCGCGACTGGCTGCAGTTCGTCAAGTCCCCCCGGGCGCGCAACAAGATCAAGCAGCACTTCTCCAAGGAGCGGCGCGAGGAGGCGATCGACCTCGGCAAGGAGGAGATCGCCCGCGCCATGCGCAAGCAGCACCTGCCGCTGCAGCGGCTGGTGTCGCACGAGTCCCTGCTGGCGGTGGCGCGCGAGCTGAACCTCGCCGACGTCTCCGCGCTGTACGCCGCGGTCGGGGAGAAGCACGTCTCGGCCCAGCACGTGGTGGACAAGCTCCTCGTCGCCGTCGGTGGCGAAGCAGCCGTCGAGGAGGACCTCGCCGAGGCCACCACTCCCGGGGCGCCGCGCACCGGCCGCGCCGGCGGTGACGCCAGGATCGTCGTCGACGGCAGCGGTGACGTGTGGGCGAAGCTGGCGAAGTGCTGCACCCCGGTGCCCACCGACCCGATCATCGGGTTCGTCACCCGCGGCGCCGGTGTCTCCGTGCACCGCCAGGACTGCGAGAACGTCGTGCGGTTGCGCCACGAGCCGGAACGCATCGTGCACGTGGCGTGGGGTTCGGCGTCCTCGCCGACCGGTTCCTCCCGGCTGTTCCTCGTGCAGATCCAGGTCGAGGCGCTGGACCGTTCGCGGTTGCTGTCGGACGTGACCCGCGTGCTCTCCGACAACCACGTGAACATCCTGTCCGCCACGGTCAGCACCAGCCGCGACCGCGTGGCGGTGTCGAAGTTCTCCTTCGAGATGGCCGAGCCGAACCACCTGGGGCACGTGCTGAACGCGGTCCGCCGCGTCGACGGCGTGTTCGACGCCTACCGCGTCTGACGACCCGGGCCGGGCCGGGCTCACCGCCCGACCGGGGCGGCGGCCAGCGCACGGCGGGCGGTGCGCACGTGCGCCCGGCCGCGGGCACGGCGCACCGCGAGCTCGACGTCCCCGCTGTCGACCCCGGAGGCGGTCAGGAGCTCGCGCAGCCGTGCCGCGGAGCGCGGTGCGGTGCGGGCGACGTCCAGCAGGGTGCGCGCCGGGCAGGTCAGTGCCAGCCCCGCCACGTCCACGACCTCCCGCTCGTCGAGCAGGCAGCGCGAGGCGACCAGGCGCACCCCGCCGACGCTGCGGTGGCGCGCTGCTCCCGGGCGCACCACCTGCACCTGCTGGGGCGGCGGCAGCGGTGCGCCCACGTGCACCCACGCGGCCGCCCACCCCACGACCACCGCGCCGGGCGGCACGAGCAGCCCGAGCGCACGGGCCCGCACGCCGGTGTCCGCTTGCACGCCGGCGGCGACGACCACGTCGCCGACCACGCGGCGCAGCAGACCGTCGCGCACGTCCCTGACGGTGGCGGCGCGGGCGGCCGCCGAGGGGCCGGGCCGCCACGGCCCCGAGGGGTCCGGGCAGCGGCCGCGCTCCAGCAGGTCGGTGAGCCAGGCGGGCGAGGAGGAGGCCGGCGGAGGCGGCGAGAACGCGGTCACGCACGCAGTGGACCGCACCGCGCACCCCGGCGGCGGCACGAGGCCGGATGCCTGTGGACGCCCGCCGGAACCGCGGTGCTGTGGGTGCACCGCGGTCCCGGCGGGCCTCAGCGCCCCGGTGTCAGCGACCGGTGTCAGCGACCGGTCTCGCGCAGCGCCGCCTGCGCGGCGTCCAGCCACGCGCGCCGGGCGCGCAGCGCCTCCTCGGCGCGGGCCAGGGCCCGGGCGTCACCCTGGGCGCGGGCCTTCTCCACGTCGTCCTCGAGGTCGCGGATGGCCGACTCCAGCTGGCTGGCCAGCCCGCCGGCGCGCGCCTGCGCCTCCGGGTTGGAGCGCGACCATCGGGCCTGCTCCGCGTCGCGCACGGCCGTCTCCACCGCCCGCAGGCGCCCTTCGACGCGGTTCAGGTCCCCCCTCGGCACCTTGCCGGCCGCTTCCCAGCGGTCCTGGATGCCGCGCAGCGCCGCCTTCGCGGCACCGACGTCCTTGATCGGCAGCAGCGCCTCGGCCTCGACGAGCAGCTCCTCCTTCACGGCGAGGTTGCCGCGGAACTCCTCGTCGACCGCCTCGTTGGCGGCGGTGCGGGCCGCGAAGAAGACGTCCTGGGCGGCGCGGAACCGCTCCCACAGCGCGTCGTCGTCCTTGCGGCCCAGCCGGCCCGCGGCCTTCCAGCGGTCCATGAGGGTGCGGTAGGCCGTCGTCGTGCCCCGCCAGTCGGTGGAGGTGGACAGCGCCTCGGCCTCCGCGACGAGCTTCTCCTTCTCGGCGCGGGTGCCGGAGCGCTGCTCACCCAGGGCGGCGAAGTGGTGCCGGCGCAGCTTGTCGAAGGTGCTGCGCGCGTGGCTGAACCGCTTCCACAGCTCGTCCTCGCTGCGCTTGTCCAGCCGGCCCTCGCGCTGGGCGGCCTTCCACTCCTCGAACAGCACCCGCAGCCGCTCGCCGGACGCGCGCCACTGCACCTTCTCGGGGTCCTGGGCGGCGATCGCCTCGGCCTCCTCCACGATCTCCACGCGGGCCGCGCGCAGCCGCTCGCGGTTCGCGGCCCGGGCGCGGTCGGCGGCCGCGCGCGCCTCGTCGGCGATGGTCGCCAGCGCCTCCACCCGGGCGGTCAGCGCGTCCAGGTCACCCACGGCGCGGGTCTCGGCCAGCGCGGTGCGCAGCGCGCTGACACCGGCGACGATGTCCTTGCCGGCCAGCTCGGTGCTGCGCAGCCGCTGCTCGAACAGGTCGACCTGCGCCACCAGCTCCTCGTACTTGCGCACGAAGTACGC
The DNA here is from genome assembly GCF_022669155.1 of Kineococcus sp. TRM81007. Classification (GTDB taxonomy): domain Bacteria; phylum Actinomycetota; class Actinomycetes; order Actinomycetales; family Kineococcaceae; genus Kineococcus. Next base: position 69,900 of record NZ_JALBVB010000052.1, read on the forward strand.
CACCGCCTCCTCGGGGGTGGCGTCCGGGTACTGCCCGACCTCGTGCTCACCGTCGGCGCGGCGCACCCACACGGTGCCGTTCTCGTCCACGCGGCCGAAGGCGGCCGCGGCCTCGCGGTCCACCGACGTGGTGTGCACGACCTCCGTGGCCGGGGGCTCGGCGGCGGGGTCGTCGGTCAGCGCGCGCGGCGCCGCCGGGACCGGGGGCACGGACCGGGGGGAGGGGCGGCCGGCCAGCGCCGCCGGCGAGGGCCGCGTCGCCGCGGCGTCCGCGACGTCGCGGGCGTCCTCCACCGCCGCCGCGGGCGTCGCGGGCGCGGGCACCTCGCCGCCGCGTCCGCTCGCCTGCTCGGACGTCTGCTCCGGCGTCTGCTCCGGTGCCTGCACGGGCTCCTCCGCGGGCGCCTGCTCGGGCGCACCGGCCTGCGGGGGGGCCGGCTCACCGGCGGGGGCCTGCGGCTCCTGCGCCGCGGGGGTCTCCTGCTCCGCCGTCGTGGGGTCGCTGGGGGTGTCCTGAACGTCCTGGGCGGACGCCGGCTCCTGGGGGTGCTCGCTCACCCGCCGCAGTCTAGGTCCCGAGCTCCCCGGACGGCGCAGGTGCTCACCGGGCGTCGCGCAGCGCTCGCGCGCCGTGGTCACCCCCGGGCGTGCGCAGCGGGTTCCCCCTACTGTCGGCGGTGTGCTCGTGGAGACCGTGGAAGCGGCCGTCGCCGGGACCAACTGCTACGTCGTGGCCCCCGCGGCGGGGGAGGAGTGCGTCGTCGTCGACCCCGGCGTCGACGTCGCCGACCGGCTGGCCGAGGTCCTGCGCCGGCACCGGCTGCGCCCGGCGGCGGTGCTGCTGACCCACGGGCACTTCGACCACACGTGGTCCGTCACCCCCGTGTGCGGCGCCCACGGCGTGGCCGCCACCATCCACGCCGACGACGCCCACCGGCTGCGCGACCCCCTGGCGGGGATGGGCCCGCAGCTGCGGGCGGCCCTGCAGGCCTCCGGCGCCGGCGCCTGGCGCGAACCCGACGACGTGGTCACCGTCGGCGACGGCGCGCGGCTGGCGCTCGCGGGGCTGGACGTGAGCGTCAGCCACGCGCCCGGGCACACCGAGGGCTCGGTGCTCTTCGCCGTCGCCCGTCCCGGCGAGAGCGACCTGCTGCTGGCCGGGGACGTCCTCTTCGCCGGCTCGATCGGGCGCACGGACCTGCCCGGCGGCGACGGCGAGGCGATGGTGCGCAGCCTGGCCACGCGGGTGCTGCCGCTGGACGACGCCACCGACGTGCTGCCCGGTCACGGCCCGGCCACCACGATCGGCCGCGAGCGCGCCACCAACCCGTGGCTGCGGCAGCTGCAGGGGTGAGCCGCACGCTCAGCCGGCGACCGCGATCCCCAGGTGCGCCGCCAGCAGCGGCGCCAGGCGCAGCAGCTGCACCTCGCTGACGACCGCGCCGCGCAGCCCCGCCACGCCGCTGACGCCGTCCAGCTCGCTCGTGGAGACGTCCACGTCCGCCAGCCGCGCCGAGGACAGCTCCAGCGCCCCCACCCGGCAGTCCTCGAACCGCACGCGCGTCCAGCGGGCCCCGGTGGCGTCCACGTCGCGCAGGTCGCAGCCGGTGAACGTCACGTCCGTCAGCTCCGACTCGCGCAGGTCCGCGAAGTCGACCCGCGCGCCCGCGACCGCCACCCGGGTCAGCGAGGCTCCCGGCGCCGACAGCGCCCCCACCCGCAGCTGCTCCAGCGCGCACTCGCGCCAGGACGACGCGCGCAGCGTCAGCGCCGTCGCCGCCAGGCCGGCGACCACGCAGTCCACGAACCGCGCACCCGTCAGCACCAGGTCGTCGCCGCGGCAGCCGAGCAGCCGGCACCCCAGGAACCGCGCGTCGGTGACGTCCGCCCCCGACAGGTCCACGCCCTCCAGCAGGAGGTCGTCGTGCGGCGCCCCCGCGTCCGGCGCACGGGCGGAGCGCACCGCGTCGGCCGGGGCCGGCAGGTCGGGGGAGGGCGGAGCGGGCCGGCGCGGCGCGGATCGGGTCACGGCGCCACCCTCGCGCACGCTCCCGACACGTCGGCCGACCCGCCGCGAGCACCCCGCCGGTGACGGTACGTCGCCCGTTCCACCCGGTCGCCGCGGCCCGGCCCGTTCAGGGCGCACCGGGCGCGGTCGAAGCGGCAGGGGCATCCGACGAGCCGTGGAGCAGCCTCCGCCCGCGCGCGGAGCGTGCGCGAGGCCGCCGCCGACTGCCGCGCTGCGCCGGGACGTGGCCGGTGCGCACCACGTGCTCAGCACCCGCACCGACGGGCTCGCCTTCCACGACGACGGCTCCGTCGCCGACCACGCCGGCGCCGCCGCCGTCGTGGCCGCCGAGCTCGCCGGCGCCGGGGTCGGCGCCGCCCGCCGACCGCCCGGCCCCGCGCCGAGCCGCCGCGCCGGGCACGTCCGTAGGATCGTCGTCGCGCACCACCGCGCACGGACGACGAGAGGAACCCCCGTGCTCCGCACCCACGAGGCCGGCGCGCTGCGCGCCGGCCACGCAGGCCAGACCGTCACGCTCACCGGCTGGGTGGCGCGGCGGCGCGATCACGGCGGGGTGGCCTTCCTCGACCTGCGCGACGCCTCGGGCGTCGTGCAGGTCGTCGCGCGCGACGAGATCCTCGACGCCGGCGGCGCCCACGAGCTGCGCAACGAGTACTGCGTGCGGATCACCGGCGAGGTCCGGCTGCGCCCGGAGGGCAACGAGAACCCGGCCATCCCCACCGGTGCGGTCGAGGTCGACACGGCCGAGCTGGAGGTCCTCAGCGAGGCCGCCCCGCTGCCGTTCCAGATCGACGACACCCTCAACGTCGGCGAGGAGGCGCGGCTGAAGCACCGCTACCTGGACCTGCGCCGCAGCGGGCCCGCGCGCGCCCTGCGCCTGCGCAGCGCCGCCAACAAGGCCGCCCGCGAGGTGCTCGACGCCGACGGCTTCACCGAGGTCGAGACCCCCACGCTGACCCGGTCCACCCCCGAGGGCGCCCGCGACTTCCTGGTGCCCGCGCGCCTGGCCCCCGGCTCCTGGTACGCGCTGCCGCAGAGCCCCCAGCTGTTCAAGCAGCTGCTCATGGTCGGCGGCGTGGAGCGCTACTACCAGATCGCCCGCTGCTACCGCGACGAGGACTTCCGCGCCGACCGGCAGCCTGAGTTCACCCAGCTCGACATCGAGATGAGCTTCGTCGACCAGGACGACGTCATCGCCCTCGGCGAGCGGATCGTCGCCGCGCTGTGGAAGCTCATCGGTCACGACGTGCAGCTGCCCCTGCCGCGCATGACCTACGAGGAGGCCATGCGCCGCTACGGGTCCGACAAGCCGGACCTGCGGTTCGGCATCGAGCTCGTCGAGTGCACCGAGTTCTTCGCCGACACCGCCTTCCGGGTCTTCCAGGCCCCCTACGTCGGGGCCGTCGTCATGCCCGGCGGCGCCTCCCAGCCCCGCAAGACCCTCGACGCCTGGCAGGAGTGGGCCAAGCAGCGCGGCGCCCGCGGGCTGGCCTACGTCCTCGTCGGCGAGGACGGTGAGCTGTCCGGCCCCGTCGCGAAGAACCTCTCCGACACCGAGCGCGCCGGGATCGCCGCGCACGTCGGCGCGCAGCCCGGCGACTGCGTCTTCTTCGCCGCCGGTGCGGTGAACCCCTCGCGCGCGCTGCTCGGCGCCGCCCGCGGCGAGATCGCCCGGCGGATCGGCGCGATCGACGAGAACGCCTGGTCCTTCCTCTGGGTGGTCGACGCGCCCATGTTCAAGCCGGCCGCCGAGGACGACGACGTGTCCATCGGCGGCGGCGCTTGGAACGCGGTGCACCACGCGTTCACCGCGCCGAAGCCCGAGCACCTCGACACCTTCGACACCGACCCCGGCTCGGCGCTGACGAACGCCTACGACATCGTCTGCAACGGCAACGAGATCGGTGGCGGCTCGATCCGCATCCACCGCCGCGACGTCCAGGAGCGCGTGTTCGCGGTCATGGGCATCGACGAGGCGAGCGCGCGGGAGAAGTTCGGGTTCCTGCTCGACGCGTTCTCCTACGGCGCCCCGCCGCACGGCGGCATCGCGCTCGGGTGGGACCGCGTCGTGGCGCTGCTGGCCGGTGCGGACTCCATCCGCGAGGTCATCGCCTTCCCCAAGTCCGGCGGCGGGTACGACCCGCTGACCGCGGCGCCCGCGCCGATCACCGCGCAGCAGCGCAAGGAGGCCGGGGTCGACGCGAAGCCCGAGGAGCGCAAGCAGCCAGGTGCCTGAGCGCTCCCCTCGGGGCCCGGCGCTCGCGGCCGCGGCGTGCGCGGCCGCGGCCGCCGCGCTCACCGCGGCCGTCGCCTCGGGGGCGACCGCGAGCGTGGACGTGCCGCTCTCGCGCGCCGCGGTCGCCGCGGCCGTGGACTCCCCGGGCCTGACGCGAGCGGCCCAGGTGGTCGAGCACGTCACCGAGCCGGTGTGGCTGTACCTGGCGGCCCTGGTCGGCGTCGCGGCCTGCGCCCGCTCCGGCCGGCGGCGCCAGGCGCTGTGGGCGCTGCTCGCCGGTGCTGTCGCGGCCGTGGCCTCACCGGTGCTGAAGGCCCTCGTCGGGCGGACCCGCCCCGCGCTGGACGCCGGGCTGACCGGCTCCGACGGCGGGGCGTTCCCCTCCGGGCACTCCTTCGCCGCCGCCACCGTGGTGCTCGGCGCGCTCGTGCTCCTGCTGCCGCCGGCGCGCTCGCGGGCACGGCTCGCGCTGCGCGCCGCGGCGGGGGCGCTGGTGCTGCTGCTCATCGGCGTCGACCGCGTCTGGCTGGGTGCGCACTGGCCCACCGACGTCCTCGGCGGCTGGCTGATGGGCGCCGCCCTCGTCGCGCTGGCCGCGGCGCTGGCGGCCCGGGGGCGGCCGGCCACCGGGCGCCCGGCCCCCGGTGGGCCCGGCCCGGGGGTCAGAGCGAGACGGTGACCACGTACGTGCCGCGCCCGGCGCCCGTGCCGGTCGGCTCCACCGGCAGCGCGGCCGGGGAGGTCACCACGGCCGGTGCGGCGACGGGCACGCGCGCACCGGCGTCGACCGTGGTGACCGGTGCGGCGGAGGCGGTGCCCGCCGTGGTCACGGCCAGGCCGACGGAGGAGACGCCGGCGATGAGGCCGGCGGCCAGCGCCCGGCGGTGCAGCGCTGCGCTGCGCACGGATCGGCGGGTGGTGCGGGCGGCGGTGGCGGTCAGGTTCGTCGTCATGGCAGCAGAGTGCTCCGCGTCCCTGTGGCGTCGCTGTGGCGGCGATCGGGCCGCCCTGCCGGTTCCCTGTGCCTTCCCTGAGCGTGCGCCCGGTCAGCCGGCCGGGGCGGGAGGTGCGGCTCCCACCGCCGGCAGGCTCACCCGGAACGCGGTGCGCCCGGGGCGGGAGTCGACCGCGACCTCGCCGTGGTGGGACGCCACGACGGCCTGCACGATGGCCAGGCCCAGGCCGGTGCTGCCGGCGGCGCGGGAGCGGGAGGAGTCCCCGCGGGCGAACCGCTCGAAGACGTGGGGCAGCAGGTCCGGTGCGATGCCCGGCCCGTCGTCGACGACGTCCAGGTGCACTCGTCCCGCGCCGCCGGGGGCGGGGTCGGCGGCGAGGTGGACGGTGACCGTCGTGCCCGGTGGGGTGTGGCTGCGGGCGTTGGCCAGCAGGTTCACCAGCACCTGGTGCAGCCGGGCCGCGTCGCCGGGGACCTCCACGGCCTCCTCCGGCAGGTCCAGGCGCCAGGTGTGCTCGGGGCCCGCCACCCGCGCGTCGCTGACCGCGTCCAGCACGGTCATCGTCAGGTCGACGCTCTCGCGCTCCAGCGGCCGCCCGGAGTCCAGGCGAGCCAGCAGCAGCAGGTCCTCCACCAGGCCGGTCATGCGCACCGCCTCGGACTCCACGCGGCGCAGCGCGTGCGCCACGTCCGCCGGCACGCTCTCGCGGTTGCGGCGGGCCAGTTCGGCGTAGCCGCGGATCGCCGCCAGCGGGGTGCGCAGCTCGTGGCTGGCGTCGGCGACGAACTGGCGCACCCGCTGCTCGGAGGCGTGCCGGGCTCTCAGCGCGGAGCCGACGTGGTCCAGCAGGCGGTTCAGCGCCGAGCCGACCCGCCCCACCTCGGTGCGCTCGTCGGTGTCGGCCTCGGGCACGCGCTGCTCCAGGTCCACCTCCCCGCGGTCCAGCTCCAGCTCGGACACGCGCGCGGCGGTGGCCGCCACCCGCTGCAGCGGGGCCAGGTCGCGGCGCACCAGGACGGTGCCGGTGACCGCGGCGGCGGCCACGCCCAGCAGGATCACGGCGGCCTCCACTCCGACCACCGTCCACAGGGTCGTCTCCACACCCGTCAGCGGTACCCCGGTGACCTGCAGCGCACCCGTGGGCAGGGTCGCCGCCACCACGCGGTAGGTCCCCAGCCCGGGCAGCTCCACGGTGCGGGCGCCGCCCAGCTCCACCTGGCGCAGCACCTCGGCCTGCGCGTCGCTCAGCGCCACGGCGCACTCCTGGCTGCCGGTGCTGCTGGTGTCGATGACCCCCGACTGCCCCGCCACCAGCTGACCGCCGGCGAAGCGCGCACCCAGGGTCCCGTCCACCTGCCCGGGGCCCACGAAGGCGGGCCGCGTGCCCGAGGGGCAGGCGCTGGCCTCCTCCTCGTCCGGGGGCGGGCCGCCCCGCCCGCCGAACTCGGAGCGCTGGGCCAGCTCCACCGACTCGGCGAGCTGACCGTCGACCTGGTCCACCAGCTGCTCGCTCAGCGCGTACGTGGTCACCACGCCGATCACCAGCCCCACCGCCACCAGCAGTGAGGTGACCGTCGCGATGAGGCGCCCGCGCAGCGTCTGCGGGCGGCGCAGCGGGAACCTCACCGGTCCGCCCTCGCGCTGCCGGTGCGGTGCGTCACGTCCGGTGCGCCGCTCAGGCGGCCGGGTCGACGGCCGGCTTGAGGACGTACCCGGCGCCGCGCACGGTGTGGATCATGGGGGAGCGGCCGGCGTCGATCTTGCGGCGCAGGTAGGAGACGTACAGCTCCACGATGTTCGCCTGCCCGCCGAAGTCGTAGTTCCACACCCGGTCCAGGATCTGCGCCTTGGACAGCACCCGGCGCGGGTTGCGCATCAGGAAGCGCAGCAGCTCGAACTCCGTGGCCGTCAGCTTGACCTCCTCACCGCCCCGGAACACCTCGTGGCTGTCCTCGTCCAGCACCAGGTCGCCCACGCTGAGCACCGGCTCCTGCTTGGCGGCGGCCAGGCCGGAGCGGCGCACCAGGCTGCGCAGGCGGGCCACGACCTCCTCCAGGCTGAACGGCTTGGTGACGTAGTCGTCGCCGCCGGCCGTCAGGCCCGCCACCCGGTCCTCCACCGCGTCCTTGGCGGTCAGGAACAGCACCGGCACCTCGGTGGAGTCCGCGCGCAGCCGGCGCAGGACCTCCAGGCCGTCGATGTCCGGGAGCATGATGTCCAGCACGACCGCGTCGGGCCGGAAGGTGCGGGCGGTGCGCACGGCCTCCAGGCCGTCGGCGGCGGTGCGCACGTCCCAGCCCTCGTAGCGCAGCGCCATGCTGAGCAGCTCGGACAGGGTGGACTCGTCGTCGACGACGAGCACGCGCAGCGGGCTGCCGTCGGGGCGCTGCAGGTCGCTGCGGGTGGTGGTGGCGGTCATGCCCCCATCGTCGGTGCCCCGACTGCGACGCATCAGGGGAAAGGCTGAGAAGAACCTGTGCGGCCCGGGGACGTTCACCCGCACGGCCCAGCGCCGGCGCTCAGGAGGCGGCCGGCACCCGCGCGCCCCGGCCGGTCGCCGCAGGGGGTTAGCGTTCGGGCCGTGGCCGACCTGTTCTCCACCGACGCCGAGCCCGGCGGCGACCCGGCTCCCGCCGGCACCGGCCCCGCCGTGCTGGCCGGCGCACCGCTCGCGGTGCGGATGCGCCCGCGCGGCGTGGAGGAGGTCGTGGGCCAGCAGCACCTGCTGGGGCCCGGTTCCCCGCTGCGCCGGCTGGCCACCGAGGGCGACCTGGGTCGCGCCGGCCCCGCCTCGGTGGTGCTGTGGGGACCGCCCGGCACCGGCAAGACCACGCTGGCGCACGTCATCGCCCGCTCCGGCGGACGGCGCTTCGCGGAGCTGTCGGCGGTCACCGCCGGCGTGAAGGACGTGCGCCGCGTGGTGGACGAGGCCCGCGAGCACCGCGACCTGCACCGCCGGCAGACCGTGCTGTTCCTCGACGAGATCCACCGCTTCACCAAGGCCCAGCAGGACGCCCTGCTGCCGGCCGTGGAGAACCGCTGGGTGGTGCTGGTCGCGGCCACGACGGAGAACCCCAACTTCTCCGTGATCACCCCGCTGCTGTCGCGCTCGCTGCTGCTGACGCTGCGCCCGCTGGAGGACGACGACGTGCGCGGCCTGCTGCGTGCGGCGCTCGCCGACCCGCGCGGCCTGGCCGGGGAGGTGGAGCTGAGCGCGGAGGCGCTGGAGCACCTGGTGCGCGTGGCCGACGGCGACGCGCGGCGCGCGCTGACCGCGCTGGAGGCCGCGGCGGGTGCCGCCTTCGACGCCCCGGTGGCGCAGGGCGCGCGCCCGGTGGTGGCGCTGGAGCACGCCGAGCGGGCGCTGGACCGCGCGGCGGTGCGCTACGACCGCGCCGGCGACCAGCACTACGACGTGGTCAGCGCGTTCATCAAGTCGATGCGCGGCTCGGACGTGGACGCCGCCCTGCACTACCTGGCGCGCATGGTGGAGGCGGGGGAGGACCCCCGCTTCATCGCCCGGCGCATCGTCATCGCCGCCGCCGAGGACGTCGGCATGGCCGACCCCTCGGCGCTGCAGACCGCCGTGGCCGCGATGCACGCCGTGGCGCAGATCGGGATGCCCGAGGCCCGCATCGTGCTGGCGCAGGCGGTCGTGCACAACGCCACCGCGCCGAAGTCCAACGCCGTCTACAACGGTGTGAACGCGGCGATCGCGGACGTGCGGGCGGGGATGGCGGGGCCCGTGCCCGCGCACCTGCGCGACGCGCACTACTCCGGGGCGAAGCGGCTGGGGCACGGCGGGGGGTACGTCTACACCCACGACGTGCCCGCCGGGGTGGCCGCGCAGCAGTACGCCCCCGACGGGCTCGTCGGCAAGGACTACTACGCGCCCACCGACCGCGGCTTCGAGGCGCAGCTGCGCGAGCGCGTGGCGCGCCTGCGCCGCCTCGTCCGCGGCCGCTGAGCCCACCCGCCCCCCGCCCCCGGCTCTCCCTCCCGCGCTTCTGCTCCGAGTTCGGGTACCAGGCGCCACCGGCGTGGGCGACCCTCACCCGCG
>NZ_JALBVB010000052.1:79230-138107 GCF_022669155.1 Kineococcus sp. TRM81007
CCGCGGGGGTCGGGGGAGGTGCTCCCGTCCGCGCCGGTGGCCGCCGGCGCGGGGTGCGCCCGCGCTCCGGGTAGGGTCGAGGGTCGAGCGCCGGGCGGCCGACCCGGCGGCACCGCACGAGCAGGAGGCACCTCGATGCAGACGGCCGAGATCCGTCGGCGCTGGCTGGACTTCTTCGAGCGCAAGGGCCACACCGTGGTGCCCAGCGCCTCGCTGGTCTCCTCCGACCCGAGCCTCATGTTCACCGTCGCGGGCATGGTGCCGTTCATCCCGTACCTCACCGCCCAGGTGCCCGCGCCGTACAAGCGCGCCACCAGCGTGCAGAAGTGCCTGCGGACCCTCGACATCGAGGAGGTCGGCAAGACCACCCGCCACGGCACGTTCTTCCAGATGAACGGCAACTTCTCCTTCGGCGACTACTTCAAGCGCGACGCGATCACCTTCGCCTGGGAGCTGCTGACCACCCCCGAGGCGGACGGCGGCCTCGGCTTCGACCCGCAGCGGCTGTGGGTGACGGTCTACCTCGACGACGACGAAGCCTTCGCGCTGTGGCGCGAGGTGGGCGTGCCCGCCGAGCGCATCCAGCGCCGCGGCAAGGCCGACAACTACTGGAACACCGGCCAGCCCGGCCCCGGCGGTCCCTGCTCGGAGATCTACTTCGACCGCGGCCCCGAGCACGGCGCGGACGGCGGCCCGGAGGCCGACGAGGACCGCTACCTCGAGATCTGGAACCTCGTCTTCATGCAGTACCAGCTCTCCGCGGTGCGCTCGAAGACCGACTTCGACGTCGCCGGCGAGCTGCCCGCCAAGAACATCGACACCGGCATGGGCCTGGAGCGCGTCGCGTTCCTCAAGCAGGGCGTCGACAACATGTACGAGATCGACGAGGTCCGCCCCGTCCTGGACAAGGCCGCCGAGCTGTCCGGCAAGCGCTACGGCGCCGTGCACGAGGACGACGTGCGCCTGCGGGTCGTCGCCGACCACGTGCGCAGCGCCCTGATGCTCATCGGCGACGGCGTCACCCCCGGCAACGAGGGCCCCGGCTACGTGCTGCGCCGCCTGATCCGCCGCGCCGTGCGGGCGATGCGCCTGCTGGGCGTGGAGGAACCCGCCCTGCCGCACCTGCTGCCCGCGTCGATGGAGGTCATGAGCGCCTCCTACCCGGAGCTGCGCACCGACTTCGAGCGCATCTCGAGCGTCGCGCACGCCGAGGAGGACGCCTTCCGCCGCACCCTGGTGGCCGGCACCTCGATCTTCGAGAACGCCGTCGCCGCCACGAGGGCCTCCGGCGGCAGCGCCCTGTCCGGTGAGCGCGCGTTCGCGCTGCACGACACCTACGGCTTCCCCATCGACCTGACGCTGGAGATGGCCTCCGAGGCCGGCGTCACCGTCGACGAGGCCGGCTTCCGCGCCCTCATGGCCGAGCAGGTCGGCCGCGCCAAGGCCGACGCCCGCGCGAAGAAGACCGGCGGGGTGGACCTGTCCAGCTACCGCACCACGCTGGAGGGCATGCCCGGCCCGGTGGTCTTCACCGGCTACGAGCAGGCCGACAGCGAGGGCGGCGTCGTCGTGCTGCTGCGCGACGGGGTGAGCGTGCCGTCCGCACCGGCCGGCACCGACGTCGAGGTCGTCCTGGACCGCACCCCCTTCTACGCCGAGGGCGGCGGCCAGCTCGCCGACCACGGCACCCTCACCACCGCCTCCGGCGCCCGCGCCCGGGTGGGCGACGTGCAGCAGCCGGTGCGCGGGCTGTACGTGCACCGCGCGACCGTCGAGTCCGGCGAGCTCGTCGTCGGCGACCGGGTGCACGCCGAGGTCGACGCGGTGCGCCGCCGCGCCGTCAGCCGCGCCCACACCGCCACCCACCTCGTGCACCAGGTGGTGCGCGAGCACCTGGGCGACTCCGCCACCCAGGCCGGTTCGGAGAACGCCCCCGGCCGGCTGCGCTTCGACTACTCCGCCAGCGGCCAGGTCGGCGCGGACGCCGTGCGCCAGATCGAGGGGGTCGTCAACGAGCGCATCGCCGACGACCTCGAGGTCGGCGCCACGGTCATGGACCGCCAGGCCGCCCTCGACTTCGGCGCGATGGCCCTGTTCGGCGAGAAGTACGGCGACCGCGTGCGCGTGGTCACCATCGGCGGCGACTGGTCCAAGGAGCTGTGCGGCGGCACGCACACCCTGACCTCCCAGCAGGTGGGGCTGGTCTCCATCGTCTCCGAGGGCTCCATCGGTTCCGGCGCGCGCCGCATCGAGGCGCTCGTCGGCACCGACGCCTACGACTTCCTGACCCGCGAGCACCTGCTCGTCAGCCGCCTCACCGACGTCGTCAAGGCCCGCCCGGAGGAGCTGCCCGACCGCATCGGCTCCCTGATGACGCGGCTGCGCGACGCCGAGAAGGAGATCGCGAAGCTGCGCGCCGGGCAGGTCCTGGCGCTGGCCCCGCAGCTGGCCTCCGGCGCCCAGGACGTCTTCGGCGTCAGCGTCGTCGCCCACGACGCCGGTGCCGCCTCCGCCGACGACCTGCGCACCCTCGCGCTGGACGTGCGCGCCCGCCTCGGCGAGGAGCGGCCCGCCGTGGTCGCCGTCGCCGGCGTCGCCAAGGACCGCCCCGTCGTGGTCGTGGCCACCAACGCCGAGGCGCGCGGCTGGGGCGTGAAGGCCGGTGAGCTGGTGCGCCAGGCCGCGCAGACCCTCGGCGGCGGGGGCGGCGGCAAGGACGACGTGGCGCAAGGTGGCGGACAGGACCCCGCGAAGGTCGGTGAGGCCCTGACGGGCCTGCGCGACGCCGTCGGCCGGCGCGTCACCGGCCCGCGCTGAGCCGGGCGCCGCGACGGTGCGGGCCGGGGTGCGGGTCGGCGTGGACGTGGGGAGCGTCCGCGTCGGGCTCGCGGCGTGCGACCCTTCCGGGGTGATCGCCTCTCCCGTGCGCACCCTCGCGCGCGACGAGCAGGCCGACGCGGACGTCGCCGAGGTCGCCGCGGAGGTGCGCGAGCGCGCCGCCGTGGAGGTCGTGGTGGGTCTTCCGCTGTCGATGGACGGGTCCGAGGGTCCGGCGGCCTTGCGCGCGCGCGCGCACGCGAGCAAGATCGCTGTGGCCGTCGACCCCGTGCCGGTGCGCCTCGTGGACGAGCGCCTCAGCACGGTCGGCGCCCACCGGGCCCTGCACGACGCGGGCCGGCGGGAGAAGCAGTTCCGCGACGTCGTCGACCAGGCGGCCGCGGTGGTGCTGCTGCAGGCGGCCCTGGACGCCGAACGCTCCACCGGGCGGGCACCCGGCCAGGTGCTCCCCGCCACCGGGGGAGCCGGCCCCGCCCGGCGGCGCAAGGCCAGGCACGGCAGGACCGCACGCCCCGCCGGGGCGGACGCGGCGCACGACCCGCACGAGCGTCCCGACGCCACGGAGGGCTGAGAAGCGTGATGGACCTGATGGACCTGCCCGGTACCCGCGAGGGCCGACCCCGCCGCCGGCGCCCCTGGCGCGCGGTCGTCGTCCTCCTCGTGGCCCTCGGCCTCGTCGGCGGCGGCACCTGGGCCGCCTGGGGCACCCTGGAGCCCCTCGTCAGCCGGCTGACCGCCAGCGACGACTACGAGGGCACCGGCACGGGCAGCGTCGACGTGAAGGTGGAGGCCGGTGACACCGGCACCGCCATCGGCCGCACCCTGCAGGAGGCCGGTGTCGTCAAGACCACCGAGGCGTTCATCTCCGCCGCCTCCGCCCACCCCGGCATGGCCGGCATCCAGCCCGGCACCTACCGGCTGAAGCAGGAGATGTCCGCCTCCGCGGCGGTCGCCCTCCTGATGGACCCCGCCTCGAAGGTCACCACCCGGCTGACCGTCCCGGAGGGCCTGCGCGTCACGCAGGTCGTGGAGCTGATCGGGGAGCAGACCCCCCTCAGCACCGAGGACGTCGAAGCCGCCCTCGCCGACCCGGCCGCCATCGGCCTGCCCGCCTCCGCCGGCGGGAACGCCGAGGGCTACCTCTTCCCCGCCACCTACGAGGTGGACCCCGACGAGACGGCCGTGGAGCTGCTCAGCAGCATGGTGGCCCGCACCCAGCAGGCCCTCACCGAGCTCGGCGTGGCCCCCGAGCGCGAGCGCGAAGTGATCATCACGGCGAGCATCGCGCAGAAGGAGGCCCGCAGCGCCGCCGACATGGCGAAGGTGACGCGGGTGCTGCTGAACCGCATCGAGGACGGCATGAAGCTGCAGCTGGACTCCACCGTCAGCTACGGCACCGGCGGCACCACCGTCACCACCACGGCGGACGAGCGCGCCACCGACACCCCGTGGAACACCTACATGCACGAGGGCCTGCCCGCCGGGCCCATCAGCAACCCCGGCATGGACGCCCTGCGCGCGGCCGTCAACCCCGAGCCGGGGCCGTGGAAGTTCTTCGTCACGGTGGACCTCGCGACGGGTGAGACGCGCTTCGCCGAGACCGGCGCCGAGCACGCCGCCAACGTGGAGCTGTTCCGCCAGTACCTGCGGGAGCACCCGGAGTCCGAGTGAACGTCCGAGTGAACGTCGGAGTGAACGCCCGAGTGAACGCCCGAGCGGACGTCGGGGTCGACGCGCGGACGGGCACCCGCGCCGGGGCCGGTGCGCGGTGAGGGCCGCCGTCTGCGGTTCCCCCATCGCGCACTCCCTGTCCCCGGCCCTGCACCGCGCCGCCTACGCGGCCCTCGGCCTGCACCGGTGGGAGTACGACCTGCTGGAGGTCGACGAGGAGCGCCTGCCCGGCCTCGTGGCGTCCCTGGACACCGGCTGGGCCGGGCTGAGCCTGACGATGCCGCTGAAGCAGGCCGTCCTGCCCCTCGTCGACGAGGTCAGCGACTTCGCCCGCGCCGTCGGCGCCGTCAACACCGTCGTGGTCACCCCCCGGCCCGCCGGCGGTACCGGCCGGGCCGGGGTGCACCTGCGGGCCGAGAACACCGACGTGCACGGCGTCGTGGCGGCGCTCGCGGAGGCCGGCGCGGTCGGCGTGGCGCGCGGCGCGGTCGTCGGCGGGGGAGCGACGGCCCGCTCGGCGCTGGTGGCGCTGCTGCGCGCCGGCTGCCCGCGGCCGGTGGCGGTGGTGCGTTCCTCCGCCCGCGCCGAGGAGCTGACGCGGGTCGCGGCCCGTCTCGGCGGCGAGGTGGAGGTGCGCGGCTGGGCGGAGCTGCCGAGCGTCCTGGACGCCGACGTCGTGGTCTCCACGGTGCCCAGCGGTGCCTCGCAGGCCGTCGCCGACGTCCTCGCCCCGACCGGTGCCCCGGGCGGGTCGCGTCCCGCCCCGCTGCTGCTGGACGTCGTCTACGCGCCGTGGCCCACGCCCCTGGCGCAGCGCTGGGCCGGGCCTGTGATCGGCGGCTTCGAGATGCTGCTGCACCAGGGGGCGGCGCAGGTGGAGCTGATGACGGGGCGCACCGCGCCGCTGGAGGCGATGCGCGCCGCCGGGCTCGCCGTGCTGCGGGAGCGCGCGCGGGCGTGAGCCGTAACCTGGAGCCCCGGAGGGGAGGAGGTGCTCTCACGTGTCGGTCCCGACCACGGCCCGTCCCGGGCAGGCGATGTCCTGGGAGGAGTACGCGCGGCTCCCGGAGGGGCCCCGGTACGAGTACGTCGACGGGCACCTCGTCGTGAACCCGAGCCCGTCCTTCCGTCACCAGATGATCTCGGTGAACCTGCTGGTGGCCCTGAGGGGGGTGCTGCCCGGCACGCACCGGGCCGTGCCGACGTGGGCGTGGAAGCCCGCGCGCGACGAGTTCATCCCCGACGTGATGGTGTGCGCGATCGCGGACGTGGAAGCGGGCGGTCCGGCGCGGTTCACCGGTACGCCCGCGCTCGTCGTCGAGGTGCTGTCCGGCAACCGCGGTGACGACCTCGTGCGCAAGGCGACGAAGTACGCGGCCGCCGGTCTGCCGCACTACTGGATCGTCGATCCGCGGGACGAGGTGGTGCAGACCTTCGCCCTCGACGCCGGAACCTACCGCTCGGACGTCACCCTGGTCGCGGGCGACCCGCCGGCCGAGCTGGACCTGGGCGTGGCGCGACTGGTCACCTCGGTCGCCGAGCTGCTGACCCCCTGACCCCTCCCCGCCGGCCCTCTGACCCGAACGGCTGACACCCGTCCCCGGCGGTGATCGTCCCCTCAAGACGCGCACCCGCCGCGCCGACACGGTGAGGACGGTGCCGACCGACGGCGCCGCCGTGCGCCGTGGCGGGCGCCGTGGAGGGGAGCGAGATGAACGACGCGGGTGCCGCTGGTCGGCCCGTCGACGCTTACGTGCCGGTGAACCTGCGGCCCGACGGCGAGGTGGCCCCGCGCCGCGACGTCAGCGCGCTGCTGGCGAAGCTCACCGGTGACGCGCCCGTGCCGGAGACCACCGCCGTGGAGGTGCCCGCCCCGCGCGCCGTCCAGCCCCCGGCCACCCCGGGGCTGGCCGAGGACCTGGTGCGTCCCGCGGTGCCGCTGCTCGCCCCCGACCCGCAGCAGGAGCCCGTCGACGTGGAGGCGCTGGTCACCTCCGGCGGCGACGACAGCGGCCCGGCGTTCAAGGTCAACGACGTCCTCGTCGCCGGGCTGGAGGCGGGTGCCTCCGACATCCACCTGACGTCCGGTGCGGAGCCGACCGTGCGCCTGTCGGGCGAGCTGACCCCGCTGGAGGGTTTCGACAAGCTCACCCCGCGGGTGCTGCAGCAGGCGATCTACGCGATCCTCACGCAGAAGCAGCGCGAGCAGTTCGAGGCGAACCTGGAGCTGGACTTCGCCTACCAGGTGCCCGGGCACTCCCGCTTCCGCGTCAACGTGTACCGCCAGCGCGAGTCCCTGGGGGCGGCGTTCCGGCGCATCCCGTACGAGATCAAGCCGCTGGAGGACCTGGGCGTGCCGCCCGTGGTGGGTTCGTTCGCGGGCCTGCAGCGCGGGTTCGTCCTCGTCACCGGCCCCACCGGTTCGGGCAAGTCGACGACGCTGGCGTCGATCGTGGACCTGGCGAACCGCACCCGCAAGGACCACATCATGACGGTGGAGGACCCCATCGAGTTCCTCCACCGCCACAAGAGCTGCCTGGTGAACCAGCGCGAGGTGGGGGAGGACACGAAGTCCTTCGCTAACGCGCTCAAGCACGTGCTGCGCCAGGACCCCGACATCATCCTCGTCGGCGAGATGCGCGACCTGGAGACGATCTCGGTGGCGCTGACGGCAGCCGAGACCGGCCACCTGGTGTTCGGCACCCTGCACACCCAGGACGCCGCGCAGACCATCGACCGCGTCATCGACGTGTTCCCCCCGCACCAGCAGCAGCAGATCCGCGTGCAGCTCGCCGGTGCCCTCCAGGGCGTGGTGTGCCAGACGCTGTGCAAGCGCGCCGACGGCCGCGGCCGCGTCGTCGCCACCGAGGTCCTCGTCGCCACCCCCGCGATCCGCAACCTCATCCGCGAGGGCAAGACCCACCAGATCGGCTCCGCCATGCAGGCCGGCGCGCAGTTCGGCATGCACACCCTCGACCAGCACCTCGCGGAACTCGTCCGCACCCGACAGATCACGTTCGAGCACGGCCTGGAGAAGTGCCACGCCGCCGACGAGTTCCGCCGCCTCACCGGCCGGATCTGAGAGAGGACCGACCGATGGCCACCGCCACCAAGGGGCAGCGGACGTTCGAGTACGCCGTCCGCGACCGCGCCGGGAAGCTCGTCAAGGGGAGGCTGGAGGCGTCCGACCAGGACGCGGTGCTGCAGCGCCTCCGCAGCCAGGGCATGGCACCGATCAGCGTCACCGAGTCCAAGGCCGGCCAGGGCCTCCAGATGGAGATCACCCTGCCGGGGTCCAACGGCGTGGGGATGAAGGACATCGCCGTCATGTCGCGCCAGTTCGCGACGATGGTGTCCTCGGGCCTGACGCTCATCCGCGCCCTGGGCATCCTGGCCGAGCAGACGGAGAGCAAGAAGCTGGCCAAGGTGCTGCACGAGGTGCGTGCCGAGGTGGAGCAGGGCACGGCGCTGTCGACGGCGATGGCCAAGCACCCGCTGGTGTTCCCGCCGCTCATGACCAACATGATCCGGGCGGGTGAGGTCGGCGGCTTCCTGGACGGGGTGCTGCTGCGCATCGCGGCGAACTACGAGTCCGAGGTCAAGCTCCGCGGCAAGATCAAGTCGGCGATGACCTACCCCGTCGTCGTGCTGATCATGGCCGTGGCCGCCGTCTTCGGCATGCTGATGTTCGTCGTCCCGGTCTTCAAGGAGATGTTCGCCTCCCTGGGCGGGAGCCTGCCGGCGCCGACCCAGCTGCTGGTGGTGCTCAGCGAGCAGATGAAGTGGGTCGCACCCTCTGCCGCGGTGCTGCTGATCGCCTTCGGCTTCGTCTGGAAGCGGGTGAAGAACCGCGACGGCGTGCGCGGTGTCGTCGACCCGCTGAAGCTGAAGGTGCCGGTCTTCGGACTGCTGTTCCAGAAGGTGGCGCTCAGCCGCTTCGCCCGCAACATGAGCACGATGCTCGCCGCCGGCGTGCCCATCCTGCAGGCCCTGGACATCGTCGCGGAGACCACCGGGAACATCACGCTGACCCGCGGCATCCGGGACGTTCAGGAGAGCGTCCGCAACGGCGAGTCGCTCACCGGGCCGTTGTCGAAGCACAAGGTGTTCCCGGCGATGATGGTGCAGATGATGGCCGTCGGTGAGGACACCGGGGCCATCGACGCCATGCTCGAGAAGATCTCCGAGTTCTACGACCAGGAGGTCGAGGCGATGACGGAGAGCCTCACGGCCCTCCTGGAGCCGCTGATGATCGCCGTGCTGGGCAGCATCATCGGCTCCATGGTGATCGCCCTCTACATGCCCATGTTCAGCATCATGGACCAGATCAAGTAGGTCCCAACACCCCCGCAGCCGGCCCGTGAGCGCACCCGTGCTCACGGGCCGTCGCCGTCCCCGCGGCCGGTCACTGCTCCAGGGGGGTGAAGCGGTCACCAGGCGCTCAAGGGCGGCGCCGACCGGGCCGATGGCTTGAGTACAAGAGCCGCCACACCGGCCACGGTGCGCGACCAGCGAGCGGCTCACGATCCAGAAGGGGAGCGTCCATGCTCGCTCGCATCCGCAAGGCCAACGAGGACAAGGAGCAGGGGTTCACCCTCATCGAGCTCCTCGTCGTCATCGTCATCATCGGCATCCTGGCCGCCATCGCCATCCCGACCTTCCTGAACCAGCGGGAGAAGGCGTGGGCGCGCTCGGCCCAGTCCGACCTGCGCAACGCCGCCACGGTGATGGAAGAGCAGTTCGGTGAGACCGGCACTTACCCCACTACGGCTACCGCGGGCATGTTCAAGACGTCGGACGGCAACTCCATCGAGATCACGTCCGGTGGCACCGCGTACTGCCTCGACCTGACCAGCACCAAGCTCAAGGGTGCTGACGGTGACACGGACAGCCAGTACTGGAGCTTCAACAGCGCGACCGGCAAGCCCGAGTCGAGCGCCTGCTGACGATGAGCCAGTGACGGGGGAGGCCCACGGGGCCTCCCCCGTTCCGCGACCCCCGAAAACACGATCGAGGAGCAGCAGTGGTGCAGGAAGAACCGCGGGACACCGGCTTCACGCTCGTCGAAGTCATCGTCGCCTCCGTGCTGTTCGTCATCCTCGGCACCACCGTCGCCGTCGCGCTGACCACGGCGGTCCGGGCAGCTGCGGCCAGCGAGGGCCGCGTGCAGGCGACCAACCTGGCCGCCGAGCAGATCGAGCTCGCTCGCGACGCCGACCCGAGCACCCTGGCGGACGCCTCGGTCGAGGTCCAGCGCGGCAGGATGACCTACCGCGTCACGACCACCGTCGACTCCCAGACCGCTGACGTGGGCGGGTCCGCCTGCGACGGCGCCAGTGGTGCGGAAGCCCTCAGGCGGGTCACCGTCACGGTCACCTGGGACGGCATGGGCGACGTCGCCCCGGTCCGCTCCGACACCTACCGGAACCTGCCGATCACCGGTTCCTCGAGCACCCGCGGCACCCTCACCCTCAAGGTGGTCGACCGCGAGAGCCGTCCCCTCGCTGGTTCCCCCGTCGCGCTCAGCCGCAACGGCGTGGCTCTGGCCACCCGTGCGACGGGTGCCGACGGCTGCGTGGCCTTCTCGAACCTCGAGGCCGGCGCCGGCTACCGCGCCGAGCTCCGGCAGTCCGGCTTCGTCGACCCGGGGCACGCGCCCAGCACCGCCGTGGTGACCACCGTGGTCGCGAAGCAGGTCACCAAGCACCCCGGCTTCCAGTGGGACCGTGCGTCCACACCCGTCATCACCGCTCCCGTGCCGGCCGGGTACCCCGTGCCCGCGGGCGTGCCCGTGACCCTCTTCAACGGGGACGCGCAGGGTGCGCCCCTGGTCCTGGCAGCCTGCTCCTCCACGACCACGGTGTGCGCCGACCAGAGCGGTGCCGGGACCGACCGCGCCACCTGGAACGTGCAGGGGCTTTTCCCGCGCACCAGCGGGTACCGGGCAGCGGCCGGCGGTTGCGGCAACTGCACCACCTCGCCGCGGACGGTCGCCACGATCAAGCCCCTTCCGGGACAGTCGACACCCGTGGACGTCTCAGGGCTCGGGGGGCTGGACGTCGTCCTGAAGAAGGGGGGCCGGACGGTCGTCGGCAGCGTCTGGGTCGTCAACGTCAACGACCCCAACGAGAAGTACCAGCTCACCGGCATCACCACGAGCAGCCCGGGCAGGATCGCGATCCCCGCCGGTTCCTGGCGTGTCAGCGTGTCCGCGACCGAACCCAACGCCGCCTACCGGACGTCCGTGGACGTCGGTCCCCTGACCACCCGGACGATCGAGGTGACCGCGCCGTGACCGCCACCCGCCGTAGCGGCGATCCCGCGGACGAGGGCGTCACCCTCGTGGAGGTGCTCGTGGCCATGCTGGTCGCGGGTGTCCTCTCGACCGTCGTCATGCTCACCATGACGCAAGCGTTCGACACCACCCGTCTCGCCGACGGCCGGCAGGAACGTGCCGCTCAGGCACGGGTCGCCCTGGACGACACCGCCACCCTGCTGCGCACGGCGACCAACTACACCCCGGTACCGCCGCAGGGCGGCAACGCCGCCCCCGGCCCGACCGTTCGCGCCTTCTCCGTCCTCGCTCCGACCGAGGTCGTCTTCCTGGCGAACCTGTCCGCCATCGGGGTCACACGGGCGGAGGACAAGCGTCCCACCAGGGTCCGCTTGTACCTCGACACCTCCGACCCCGCCGACCCGGTGCTGCGCGAGGAGCGCTGGACCTCGACCGGCGTGAACCTCGATGGCAGCCTCGTCTGGCCGGGCCGGCCGAACTCCTCGCGGGAGGTGGCGCACCGTGTCAGCGTCCCCGCCGGCAGGATCTTCACCGGGTACCTGGTCGACGACGTCGCGTCGGGCCCCACGGACGGCCAGCAGTTCCCCGACTCCACGCTGCCCGTGGATGCCGGGGGCGCCGTCACGGGTGCCGGCCTGGACGCCGTGTCCGGTGTGCGGGTCCAGATCGCCGTCACACCCCCGGTCGGTGAGACCGGGGGCCCCGCCACGTTCAGCAACTACGTCAGCTTCGTCAACCCCGTGGGGCAATCGTGATGAGCAGGAGCGTCCACCGCGACGGTGACGAGGGGTACGCCCTCGCCTTCGTGATGATCACCATGATGGTCGTGGCCATCGTCGTCGCCACGACCATCACCATCGCGATGTCCAACCTCAAGCCGAGCCGTGAGAACGCCGACTCACAAGCCGCCCTGGCCGCGGCGCAGACCGGCGTCGACGACTTCGTCACCCGGCTCAACGCCTGTGACGCCTACTGGCGTGATGCCCGCGACGAAGAGCTCAAGGCCGTGACCGGGCAGTCCTTCACCCGGGCGTGCCCAGGCAGCACGGACAGTCCCGCGCTGCTCACCTGGGCTTCCGTTCCGGGCACCGACGGGTCCGGCCGGGCGAAGTTCACGTACGACATCCTGAGCGCGCCGGACGGGACCGCCACGCCTGGTCGCATCCGCCTCCGGTCGACCGGTGACGTCGACGGTCAGCAGCGGACCGTGACGATCGAGCTGAGCAAGCAGGGCTTCCTTCAGTACATCTACTACACGGAGCGGGAGGCTCCTTCGCCGAGCACCATGCGATCCCGCTTCGGCCCCCGCGTCGTGCCCCTGACAGAGGACTTCGCCCGCAACCGCGTGTGCCTCGCCTCCTCGTGGTGGAACGGATGCTCGGAGTGGGGAACCAAGATCGAGTACGGCGGCCTGAGCGTCGCCGACGCCGAGCGGTGCAGCAGGACCTGGTACAACGACGGCAGCGGCAACGGCCGGCGAGCGAGGTACGACAGCAGCACCTCCTTCGAGGAGACTCCCTTCGTCGAGACGTACGTCATCTACACCAACCGGAACAGGTCCTACTCAGGTACCGCCCAGCGCTCGTGCGACATCCAGTTCGGGCCGCAGGACGTGATCTCCGGCCGTCTCTACTCCAAGGACGCGCTGATGCTGGGCGGCAGCGCCCAGAGCAAGCCGACGTTCATCGGTTCTGCTCAAACGTACTGGCAACCGAGCTACTCCCCGGCGCCGCGTTCCGGCGCGCCCTGGCGAGACGCCTCGAGCAACGGCTCCTCCGGGTACAACCTCAACGGCCAGAAGCCCGCGATCACCCAGGAGGACGTGAGCCTGCCGCCGTCGAACGGTGAGATCCGTGCGGTTGCCGCGGGTACCGCAGGCTGCCTGTACACGGGCCCGACGCGCATCGTGTTCCAGGCCGGTGGGGGGTACACGGTGACCAGTCCGCGCACCGCCGCCAGTTCCTCAGCCTGCGGCAGCAACCTGTCCTCGGGGGTGGCCCAGACCGTCTCCGGGCCGAGCAGTGGCGTCATCTACGTGGACGCCTTCTCCGGTCAGTGCACCGACCCTGCTGCGGGAGGTCCCCGGGTCCTCAACACCTACCCGGTCCAGGGGGACGTCACCACGTACTCCTGCGCCGCCGGGGACGTCTTCGTCGAGGGCAGGGTGAAGGGGCGTTACACCATCGCTTCCGCCGACCGCGTCGTCATCACCGGCAACACCACGTACGTCTCCGGCCGCAGCTCGACCGGCACCGACGTCCTCGGCCTCATCGCAGGCACCGGCAACGTGGAGATCTACCACCCCGTGCGGTGCGCTACCAGTGTCGTCGACCGTGCGTGCGTCAACGACGCCTCCGACTTCGGGGCCGACACCGCCAGCGTGTACGCCAACCTCGCCGGCTCCGTCCAGAACATCGAGGTGCACGCGGCGCTCCTGTCGGTGTCCAACTCCTTCACCGTGCAGAACTACGACCGGGGAGCCGCCCTCGGAACGTTGAGCGTCTTCGGTGGCATCTACCAGAAGCAGCGCGGTGCGGTCGCGCTGTCCGGCAGGACCGGCTACGTCAAGGACTACGCCTACGACTCCCGGCTGGTGTCCATGCCCCCTCCGTCCTTCCTCCGACCGGCGAAGGACCCCTGGCTGGTGTCCTCGTTCAGCGAGAACCAGGGCCTGGCGCAGCGGTGATCGCCCTCGTCGCCGCAACGGGTGCCCTCGGCGTCCTGGTCGGCTCCTTCCTGAACGTGGTCGTGCACCGCGTACCACTGGGGCAGTCGGTGGTGGCCCCCGCCAGCCGGTGCCCGGGGTGCGGCACACCGCTGTTGCGGCGGGACAACGTCCCGGTGCTGTCCTGGCTGGCCCTGCGGGGCCGCTGCCGGCACTGCGCCCGGCCGATCAGCCCGCGCTACGTCGTCGTCGAACTGCTCACCGGTGCGCTGTTCGCCGCGGTGGCCTGGCTGGTCGGCTGGTCGTGGGCGCTGCCCGCGCACCTGTACCTGGCGGCCATCGCCGTCGCCCTGGCCGCCATCGACCTCGACGTCAAGCGACTGCCGGACGTCATCGTCCTGCCGTCGTACCTGGTCGCCCCCGTGCTGCTGGCCGTCGCCAGCGCCGGCACGGGGCAGTGGGGCTGGCTCGGGCGCGCAGCGCTCGGTGGTCTCGCGCTGTGGACCTTCTACTACGCGCTCTACCGGGTCAAGCCGGGCGGGATGGGCTTCGGGGACGTCAAGCTCGCCGGCGTCCTCGGCCTGTACCTGGCGTGGTGGGGATGGTCCCAGTTCCTCGTCGGTGCCTTCCTCGCCTTCCTCGTGGGAGGTGTCGTCAGCGTGGCCCTGCTGCTGTTCAGCGGCGCGGGCCGCAAGACACGCATCCCCTTCGGCCCGCACATGCTCGCCGGTGCGATCGCGGCCCTCTTCGTCGGCGCCGACCTCGCCGGCTGGTACCTCCAGCTCTTCGACCTGGGACCCGTCACCTGACCGGTCGTCCTCCACCTGGGGGAAGCGTGCGCGTCACGCTCAAGCGCCTCACCCCGGGCGCCGATCACGGTACGGACGACCCACCCCGGCGCACAGCGCCGGACCACCACCGCCGGCGCCAGCCGCGGGCCGACCCACTGACCCATGAAGGAGGCGACGTGCCCGGACGTACCGCCATCGGCCTCGACATCGGAACGTCGGGAGTGCGTGCCGCCGAGCTGTCCTACGGCAAGGGTGGCATCACGCTCGAGAAGTTCGGGCAGGTCGCCCTGCCGGAGGGGGCCGTGCGCGACGGTGAGGTCGTCGACCGCCAGATCGTCAGCGAGGCCCTGCGGACGCTGTGGAAGGGCAGCGGGTTCAAGTCCCGCAAGGTCGCCCTCGGTGTCGCCAACCAGCGGGTCGTGGTCCGTCAGGTCGACCTGCCCTGGATGCCGGCCAGGGAGCTGAAGTCGTCCCTGCCGCTGCAGGTCCAGGACTACCTGCCCCTGCCCGTGGCCGATTGCGTGATCGACTTCCACCCGGTCGCCGAGCTGCGCGAGAACGGCTCCCGGACGCTGCGCGGCCTGCTGGTCGCCGCGGCCCGAGAGATGGTCATGTCGAACGTCGACGCCGCCTCCGCCGCGGGCCTGCAGGTCGCCTCGGTCGACCTGACCCCCTTCGCGGTGCTGCGCTCCGTCGGCAGCTCCTTCGGACCCGCGGCCACGGAGGCGCTCATCGACATCGGTGCCCGCGTCACCAACCTGGTCATCCACTCCGGCGGCGCGCCCCGGTTCGTCCGCATCCTGCTCTCCGGCGGTCAGGACGTCACCGATGCCATCGCCGAGCGCCTCGGTGTTCCCATGGACGTCGCCGAGGCCGTCAAGCGTCAGACCGAATCGGTCGAGGAGGCCGAGGAGGAGCGGGCCGCGACCGCGGTGCAGCTCATGAGCGAGGTGTTCGTCGACGAGATCCGCACCTCCATCGACTACTACTCCGCGTCCAACCCGCAGTTCCGCGTGGAACGCGTCGTCGTCACCGGAGGCGGTTCCCTGCTCGCCGGCGTCGTGGAGGGCCTGTCGTCCGCCACGCGCCTCGAGGTGGTCGCCGGCAACCCGATCGCGCCCCTCCACCTGGGCAGCACCGGGCTCGACGAGAGCCAGCTACTCCAGATCCAGCCCCTCGCCGCCGTGCCCGTCGGCCTCGCACTCGGAGCGATCGCATGAGCTTCCAGACCCTGGAGGCGGTCGCCACGCAGCAGACCGTCGTCCGCGTGGACCTGCTGCCCCCGGAGATCGGCCAGCAGCGCGCCTTCCGCCGGTTGCAGCTGGCCCTCGCGGGTGGTGTCGCCGTGGTCGTCGGCATGGCGGGAGCTGCGGCGATCATCACCCTGGGCCACGTGTCCACCGCGCAGGAGGCGCTCGACGTCGAACAGGCGAAGACGCCCGCGCTGCAGCGCGCCCAGCAGCAGTACGCCGAGGTCCCGCAGGTCCTCGGCGAGCTGGCGCAGGTGCAGAGCGCGCGGGACACCGCGAAGGCCCACGAGGTGCCGCTGTACGCCTACCTGGACCGCATCGCCGCGGGAGCGCCGACCGACCTGTCGCTGACCTCGCTGACGATCGCCGTCACGGCGGGCAGCGGCAGCAGCAGCGGCACCGTGGACGGCACCACCCCGGTGGTCGCCGACGGCATCGGGACCGTGAGCGTCACGGGCGCCACGAACAGCCAGGACAAGGTCGCCGGCTGGATGGAGTCGCTGGAGGCCATCGACGGTCTGGACGCCACCGCGCTCTCCAGTTCGCAGCGCGACGAGCAGGGCACCGTCACCTTCACCACGTCCAGCACCCTGACGTCGGCCGCGCTCGCGCACGGTTCGTGACGCGGGACGACAGGAGCACCCCATGAGCATCTCGAAGACCAAGCTGTGGACGGCGGGCGCCGTCCTCGTGTCGCTGGCGCTGGTGCTGGCCACGTGGTTCCTCGTCATCTCGCCCCAGCGCGCCGTGGCGGCGGACCTCGCCACCGACCGCGCCGCGGCAGAGGCGTCCAACGCGTCGATCCGGTTGAAGACCGAGCAGTTGCAGGCGCAGTTCACCACGTTGCCCGAGCGGCGTGCCGAACTCGCCGAGATCCGGTCGGAGTTCCCGTCCGAGGTCGAGGTCCCCGCCCTGCTGCGCTCCCTGGAGCAGTACGCCACGTCGGCAGGTGTCACGCTCGTCAGCATCACCCCCGGCGCCCTGGAGGCCTACACCCCCGGTGTGGATCCCGCGGCGGCGACCGCACCGGCATCTTCCGGGACGGCGATCTCCGCCCTGCCGGTGACCGTGGCGGTGAGCGGTTCCTTCGCGCAGACCGAGCTGTTCGTCAAGCAGGTGCAGGCGGACATGAAGCGCTACCTGCTGCTCGAGAACGCGAGCCTGGCCGCGGAGGACTCCGCGGCGGGGACGACCTCCGCGGTCACCACGACCCTCATCGGCAGGATCTTCGTCCTGCCCGCCACGGGAGCCGTCACCGAAGCACCCGCCGCCACCGCCACCACCCCGGCCCTGACGCCGCCCAGCGCCACGACCACCGAGACCACCTGAGGGACGCGACCATGAGTTTCTCCAGCTCCCCCGCCTCTCCCTCGCCGCAGCCGGGCGAGGCCATGACCGAGGAGTTCCCCGAAGGTCGCGTGCGCCGTCTCGACGCCCGTGTGGTGCGTTCCCTGCTGGCTGGTGCGCTCGGCGTGGCCGTCATCGGCGGTGGTGCCGCGAGCTTCCTGTGGCTGAGCAGCGCTCCCTCGGGCGCCGAGGCCGTCAGTCCCTACGCGGGCGGGGTCGTCACACCGCCGGTCGCCACGTCTTCCCCTGACGGCGCAGCCGTCGCCTTCGCTGCCGGTGGTCGCGACATCTTCGCCGGCACGGCGATGCCGACCGCAGCGAGCGATCCCCTCCTCGGGGTGGAGGAGGTCGCCTCGTCCAGCACCTCCGGGGGGACCGCCGTGGCGAGCGCCTCCAGCAGGTCGACGACGGTCGCCTCGGTCGTCCCGAGCCGGGGCGCGTCTTCCGGCACCACCACCACCACGACCGCGCCGGTGACGTCCGCTCCGACCACGACCGGTTCGGCTCCCGAGCCCAGCGTGTCGGCCACCCCGTCGGGCACCCGGTCCACCGCCCCCGGCTGGACGGTGCCCCGAGTGTCCTTCGTGACGGGCACGGACGCCTACGGCATCTTCCGCATCGCCGGTGAGGACGTGCGCATCGCCGAGGGAAGCCTGGTCTACCCGCTCGGCATCCGCTACGGGGGCCTGGTGGGTGAGGCGACCGCGCCCGCGGAGGGCGAGGTCCCCGCGGTCAAGGCCGTCTTCACGGCCGAGAACGACGCGCGGACCGGGTGGGTCATCACCTCCGACCCGGAGGGTGAGGTGCTGCTGCCCGACGCCGTCGTGGGCCACCCGCAGGGTCGTGTCCGCGCCTACGGCGTGCTGGGCAAGCAGACCTGGATCCGCATCGACCGCGAGCCTGGGGAGTTGTACTCCGAGGGTGCGGTCGTCGAGGGGACGGGCCTGACCTTCCTCGGCAGCGCTCCCGACGTGGAGGACCTGCCCGCGGCGGGCACCTACTTCAAGGACACCGCCGGGAACATCTACTTCGGCACGTTCGGTGGAGGTGAGTCCGATGGCGTCTCGTTCTGAGCGCACCAGCGCCCGCCGGCGCACCGGTGCGGTCGCGGCCCTCGTGGGCCTGGCGACCGTGGCGGGCGCGGCCTCCGCGGCGGCGACCCCCACGCCGGTGACGGCGCACCGCGCCTACGGTGTGGACCGGTACGCGACCGCGGCGACCCTCGAGGACCCCGCCCGCGACACCGCGTACGTCGTCACCGGGGCGAACTACGCCGACGGCGTCACCGCCGGGGCGGTCGCGGGGCACCGCGGGTCGAACATCTTCCTCACCCCGCGCGAGCAGCTCACCGACGACGTCCGCGCCGTCATCGGCTACTACCGCAAGGTGGTCGTCGTGGGCAGCGAGGCGGCCGTCGGCCCTGACGTGCTGACGTGGCTGCGGCAGAACACGCGGGCCGAGCTGTCCCGCGTCGGGGGTGCCGACCGGTACGAGACGGCGGCGAAGCTCTCCGCGGCGTCGTTCGCGCCCGGTGTCGCCGACGTCGTCATCGCCACCGGAACCGACTACGCCGACGCGCTCGCGGGTTCCGCCGCGGCCGCGTCGGTGGACTCGCCGGTGCTCGTGGTGGAACCCGGCCACATCCCCGACAGCGTGCGCGCGGAGCTGGCCCGCCTGGCGCCGCAGCGCATCACCGTCCTGGGCGGGGAGCAGTCGGTCAGCGCCGCCGTCGCCGGCGACCTGGCGCAGTACACGAGCGGTCAGGTCCGCCGTCTCTCCGGCGCCGACCGCTACGAGACGGCGGTCGCCGCCAGCGAGGCGTACTTCCCGGCCGGGGCACCGTGGGTCGAGCTGGCCAGCGGCTCCGCCTGGCCGGACGCCATCGCCGCCGGGGCCTCCGCCGGCCGTCGTTCCTCCCCGGTGCTCCTGACGCCCCAGCACTGCCTGCCGCAGCGGGTGAACCTGGAGATCGAACGCCTGTCGCCGGATCAGATCCAGGCCGTGGGCGGGAACGGCTCGTACTCCGAGGTCGCCGCCAAGCGGACCTCCTGCGGCGCGGGGGAGAAGAAGTACCTGGACGAGTTCGCGCAGCCGGAGGGCAACGCCACCTACGTGCAGTCGCACGCCACGATCGGCGGGGTGTTCTACCCGCGCACCGCGGCCTTCTCCACGTACGTGCCCACCAGCACCACGGACATCCGCAACGCGGAGTACCGGGTGTGGAACATCGGCACAGGTCACTCGCGGTTCACCGCGGTCGCCGGTGTCGCCGACGGCGTCACCTCGGGCCTGACCGCCCGCGTCGAGGTGTTCGGCGACGAGCGGCTGCTCGGCGGCTACGACGTGGCCGCGGGGCAGCCGGCGAGCATCGACGTCGACGTGCGCGGCGTTCGCAACCTCAAGCTGGTGACGACGTCCTCGGGGCGCACGTCGTCCGAGGACGAGACGGACCACGTCGTCTACTTCGGCGACTCCGCGGTGCGCTGACCGCACCCGCCGCGGAGCAGGGCCCGCACCCCACCGGGGGTGCGGGCCCTGCTCCCGTCCAGCCGACGTCTTGCGCCGGCACTCACGGTGAGGGTATCCCGAGCACCTCGGACGTGGTGCAGCAGTTCATCGAGGGTGGCCTTCGGGCGCGGATGAGGGGGGCCCGCGAGCCAGGTCAGAGCGGTGATGGTGCACGCGCTGGTGTCTCAGCGCAAGAGCGGGCGTTCATGCCTGAGCAGCAGGATGGGGGTGCGTTCGACCGTCTAGCGGTGACGTCCGAGGTGCTGGACGACGTTGGGCGGCGAGCCGTCGGTGGCAGCCGGGAGGGTCTGCTTCGACCTCACCTCCCCTCGAGTCAGTGGCGTTGCGCCCAGTCAGCTCACCCCTTCTCCTGCACGGCCCCTGACGGAGCCGGTGCCCAGAACGTGCCCTACGGATCACTGGAGATGGAGCATGGTGCAAGCGGTGAGCGCCTCGCAGCGGGAGTACGCAGCCCGCTCGGCGTGACGGGTGGCGGAGGTCCACGACTGGTCCAGGCGGTCGATGCAGCGTTCGACGACGGTGCTCTGGCGGTAGGTATCGGCGCCGGAGACGGGTGCGCTCCCGCCGGCGGAACCTGTGGCTCGGCGGTGCGCACGCTGGTCGACATTCGCGGGGATGGATGCTCTGTTGCGTTTCGGCGTAGCGCCGGGCGGGTCGAGGTGCGCGCGTACGTCTCGCCGGTGGTGACATCGCTCGAGGCGCGGGTGCCGGTTGCAGCTCCGCAGCCCCATCTCTCCGGGCACCGGCTGAGTGCCCGTGGGCCTGGGTGCCGGTGTGGTCGATGCTGACGATGGAGTCGTCCTGGGCGACCTCGGCCGGGATGCGTTTCCGGGGTGCCGTCGGCGGTCCACTCGCGCAGCCGCTCGTGCGCTGCTGGCAGTGCTGTTGGGGACGTGGGGCGAGGAGTTCTCGGAGCTCACCGCCGATCAGTTCGCGGGACCGGACCCTCACGCCGATGGCTACGCGGACCAGCCTGCGCCTGGCTCAGTACGACGCCCCAGGGGCTCGCCTGCTTCTGCCGCGTCTCCTTGCTCGATTTCGCTCCGCGCTGTCGAAGTGGCCCCCTGAACTAGTTGAGCGAGCGACAGCCTATGGGTTGCCGGTGTCGAAGGGGGTGCTTTCGAGTGACGCGACTGAGGAATCGCGCGTGTTCCCGAGCCAGCTCGCTACGGTTGTGAATGAGCCACCAGGGACAAGGGGCCTACGGGAGATCCGTGCCGGATCAGCTGCGCGCGACCGGCTGTGGATCTCCGTGACGGTGGCGTGATCCGAGGAGTTGGGTGATGAGGAACACTTTCCGTCGCAGGGCAGCCGCGGTCGTCGTAGGAGCGGGCGTGGTGCTCGGTGGCTTCGTGACCACGGCGGCGCCGGCGAATGCGCTCTCGCCCGCGGCTACTGCTTTCAACAACTGTCTGACCAGGTACACTGAAGCGGCCAACAAGGCGGAGCGGTTGCGCCAGAGCAGCCTGGCCCAGGCTGTGCACCTGACTGGCCTCGCGAACTGCAACTACCAGCTGTCGCAGCGCAGCGACATCAGTGATCAGCAGGAAATCAATGCGATCAACAACTACAATCGCTACCGTCCCGCCGCGCAGCAGGCCATCACCAAGGCTGGCCTCGTCTACTACAGGTCCTTCATCGCCAAGGCGGGTCTTGCGGGACTTCGACTCTGAGCGTCATCCCTTGAGTCCGGGGTGCCGAGCGCGGTCCGCTCGNCGGCACCCCGGCATTTCGTCGGTGCAGGGTGGGCGGCATCAGGATCGATGGCGGCCCCAGGACTGTGGATCCGTGGCTGAGCGGACCTGCCGGAGTCACTGATCCTTTTCCATCGTCGTGCAGAACCTCGCCCTCACCGGGTGAGCGACGATGGAAGAGGCTCGCTCTGCGTTGCATTCCGATTTACTCGGGGAAGGGCGGTGAGAGGGGCCGCGGCTGTCGTCATGCCGTAAGGGGGCATCGGTAGGGGCGGGTCTATGATTCGGCAGCCCTCTTCACCGAGCCTGCAGGAGTCCCACCGTGATCGTCCTCGTCGGCTTCATGGGCGCGGGCAAGACCACCGTGGGCCGCCTGCTCGCCGCCCCCCTGGGTCTGCCGTTCACCGACACCGACCACGTCGTCGAGGCCCGGGCGGGCCGGCCGATCCCGGAGGTGTTCCGCACCGACGGCGAGGACGCCTTCCGCGACCTGGAGGAGCGGGCCGTCGCCGACGTCCTGGCCGGTCCCGCCGCGGTCGTCTCCCTCGGTGGCGGTGCCTGCGGCCGCGCGGCCACCCGGGAGCGGCTGCGCGCCCACACCGTCGTGCACCTGCGCGTCAGCCTGGAGCAGACCCGCGCCCGCACCGCCGGGGACGCCAACCGCCCCCTCCTGCAGCGCCCCGACCTGGCCGAGCTGCACGCCGCGCGTCAGCGGCTGTACGACGAGGTCGCTACCGTCGCGGTGCCCACGGACGGGCGGGCGGCCGAGGAGGTCGCCCGCGACGTCTTGGGGCGCATCGAGACGCAGCGCACCGCGCGAGACCCGGAGGACCGATGAGCGAGCCCACCCAGCCCACCCGGATCACCGTGCCCGGGGACGCGCCCTACGACGTGCTCGTCGGGCGCGGCCTGCTCGGGGAGCTGCGCGGGCTGCTCGGCGAGCGCGCCGAGAAGGTCCTCGTGGTGCACCCGCGCGCCCTGCGCGCCACCGGCGAGGCGGTGCGCGAGGACCTCGTCGCGCAGGGCCTGGACGCGGTGCTGGCGGAGGTCCCCGACGGCGAGGAGGCGAAGTCCGCGGAGGTGGCCGCGTTCTGCTGGACGGTGCTGGGCCAGTCCGGCTTCACCCGCTCCGACGCCGTCGTCGGCGTCGGCGGGGGAGCGGTCACCGACCTGGCCGGGTTCGTGGCCGCGACCTGGCTGCGCGGCGTGCGGGTGGTGCACCTGCCGACGACGCTGCTGGCGATGGTGGACGCCGCCGTGGGCGGCAAGACCGGCATCAACACCGCCGAGGGCAAGAACCTCGTCGGTTCCTTCCACCCGCCGGCCGGTGTGCTGTGCGACCTGGACGCCCTGGACACCCTGCCGGCCCACGACCTGCGCGCCGGGCTCGCCGAGGTCGTCAAGTGCGGGTTCATCGCCGACGAGCGCGTCCTCGAGCTCGTCGAGGCCGACGTCGACGCCGCCACCGACCCGCGCTCGCCGGTCCTGCAGGAGCTGGTGGAGCGCGCGGTGCGCGTCAAGGCGCGCGTGGTGGGGGAGGACCTGAAGGAGTCCGACCTGCGGGAGGTCCTCAACTACGGGCACACGTTCGCCCACGCCGTCGAGCTCGTCGAGCGGTACCAGTGGCGCCACGGCGCCGCCGTGAGCGTCGGCCTCGTCTACGTCGCCGAGCTCGCCCGCATGGCCGGGCGCCTCTCCGACGCCGACGCCGACCGGCACCGCGCCGTCCTGACGTCCCTGGGCCTGCCGGTGACCTACCGCGGCGACCGCTGGCCGCAGCTGCTGGACGCCATGAAGCGCGACAAGAAGTCCCGCGGCGCGCTGCTGCGCTTCGTGGTGCTCGACGGCATCGGCCGGCCAGGCCGGCTGGAGGGGCCGGACCCGGCCCTGCTGCAGGCCGCCTACGCCGAGATCAGCCGCGACTGACCCGCGCGGGCGGGGTGCCCGCGCCGTCCTCGGTACGATGGAGGCACCACACCCGCGCCCGGTCCCGGCCCGCGGGACGCACGGACGACGAGACGGACTGAGAGACGACGTGGCATCGACGAACGACCTGAAGAACGGCACCGTGCTGAACCTCGACGGCAACCTCTGGTCGGTGGTCGAGTTCCAGCACGTGAAGCCCGGCAAGGGCGGTGCCTTCGTGCGCACGAAGCTGAAGAACGTCCTGTCCGGCAAGGTCGTCGACCGCACCTTCAACGCCGGCGCCAAGGTCGACACCGCCACCGTCGACAAGCGGGACATGCAGTACCTGTACCGCGACGGCGAGGACTTCGTGTTCATGGACTCCTCGACCTACGACCAGGTCATGGTCCCGCCCGCCACGGTCGGCGACGCCGCGAACTACATGCTGGAGAGCCAGGAGGTGATCATCGCCACCCACGAGGGCACCCCGCTGTACGTGGAGCTGCCCACCTCCGTGGTGCTGGAGATCACCTACACCGAGCCCGGCCTGCAGGGCGACCGCTCCACCGGCGGCACGAAGCCCGCCACCGTGGAGACCGGCGCGGAGATCCAGGTGCCGCTGTTCCTCGAGCAGGGCACCAAGGTCAAGGTCGACACCCGCACCGGCGACTACCTCGGCCGCGTGAACTGACGTGGCGGCCCGCCGCAAGGCCCGCCGGCGCGCGCTGGAGGTCCTCTTCGAGGCCGACCAGCGCCGCCTGGAGCCGCTGACCGTGCTCAAGGACAGGATCGTGCGGGCGGACCCGCCGGTGGGGGACTACGCCGTCACCCTCGTCGAGGGCGTGGTCGCCGAGATGCCCCGCATCGACGAGGTCCTCTCGACGTACTCGATGGGCTGGACGGTCGACCGGATGCCCGCGGTGGACCGCGCGGTGCTGCGCATCGGCGTGTGGGAGGTCCTGCACGCCGACGACGTGCCCGACCACGTCGCCATCAGCGAGGCGGTGGAGATCAGCCAGGAGCTGTCCACCGACGAGTCGCCGAAGTTCATCAACGGCCTGCTGGCGCGCATCTCCGAGCTCAAGGAGACCCTCACCGCCTGACGGCGCCCCGGCGCCGTCGCACCCCGCGGGGTGCGCCGGCGCGAGCGCGCCCGCCCGCTGCGGAACGCACGACGGCCCGGCCTCCCCNCCCCTCTCGGGGTGGCCGGGCCGTCGTGCGTCCGGTGCTGCTCAGCCGTGCTCGACGGCGCGGCGCGCGTCCGGGTTCAGCACGCCCCAGGCGATGAACTCGTCGCACAGGGTGGTGGCCGGGACGTCGTAGATCACGGCCAGGGTGCGCAGGTCGTCGGCGCGGATGCTCAGCACCCGGCCGTTGTAGTCGCCGCGCTGGGACTGGATGGTCTTCGCGTAGCGGTCGAGGGGCCCGGCCTTCTCGGCGGGCACCTCCTGCAGGCGCTCGAGGTCGAGCACGAGCCGCGCCGGCGGCTCGGTGCTGCCCTGAGGGGCGCCTTCGGGGAGGAGGGCCGAGACCGGGACCCCGTAGAAGTCCGCGAGCTCTGCGAGTCGCTGGACGGTCACTGCACGGTCGCCTCGCTCGTAGGAGCCGACGACGACGGCCTTCCACCGTCCCTCGGACTTCTCTTCGACGCCGTGCAGGGACAGCCCCTGTTGGGTACGGATGGCGCGAAGGCGCGATCCGAGTGCGCGGGAGTAGTCCGATGCCATACGAGAATGCTCACGGAGCGTGAACAACTTCGTCAAGCTGACCCGCCGCATCATGGGCCTGTCCAGGGACTTTCCACTCTCTCGGCACCAAGTTCATTACTCCGTGTGAGCGCTTGACCTCACAACGACAGTGTCGGTGAGCCCGTCCGCGCTCCGCACGGGCCGCCGGGGACGCCCGCGCACCCCCTGTAGGGTGACGCTGACCGCGGCCCGCTCCGGCGGACCGCACCAGACGTCCTTTAAGGATCCGTCCCGTGAGGCGGGGAAGGAGGTCCGTGGTGACTGCTGCCCGGCGTGTCCTGCTCGAGGGAGCCGACGTCCAGCGGGCGCTGACGCGCATCGCCCACGAGCTGCTCGAGGCCAACAAGGGGGCCGCGGACCTGGTGCTGCTGGGGATCCCGCGGCGCGGGGTGCCGCTGGCGCACCGCCTGGCCGCCCGCATCGCCGACGTCGAAGGCGCCGAGGTCCCCGTCGGCTCGCTCGACGTGACCATGTACCGCGACGACCTGCGCCACCACCCCACCCGGACCCTGCTGCCCACCGAGCTGCCCGCCGGCGGTGTCGACGGCAAGGTCGCCGTGCTGGTGGACGACGTCCTCTACTCGGGCCGCACCGTGCGCGCCGCCCTCGACGCCCTGAACGACCTGGGCCGCCCCCGCGCGGTGCGCCTGGCGGTCCTCGTCGACCGCGGCCACCGCGAGCTGCCCATCCGCGCCGACCACGTCGGGCGGAACCTGCCCACCTCCTCCGCCGAGCGCGTCGGGGTCCTGCTCTCCGAGACCGACGGGCGCGACGCCGTCGAGATCAGCACCCCCGGTGCGGCCGGGCAGGGGGGAGCGCGGTGAGGCGCCACCTGCTGTCCGCGGCCGACCTCGGCCGCGACGCCGCCGTGCGGGTCCTCGACGTCGCCGAGCAGATGGCGCTCACCCAGCGCCGCGAGATCAAGAAGCTGCCCACCCTGCGCGGGCGCACCGTGGTCAACCTCTTCTTCGAGGACTCCACCCGGACCCGCACCTCCTTCGAGGCCGCCGCCAAGCGGCTGTCGGCGGACGTCATCAACTTCTCCGCCAAGGGCTCCAGCGTCTCCAAGGGCGAGTCCCTGAAGGACACCGCGCTGACGCTGCAGGCCATGGGCGCCGACGCGGTCGTCGTGCGGCACCCCGCCTCCGGCGCCCCGCACCGCCTGGCGCACGCCGGCTGGACCAGCGGCGCCGTCGTCAACGCCGGCGACGGCACCCACGAGCACCCCACCCAGGCCCTCCTGGACGCCTACACGGTGCGCCGGCACCTGCGCCCCGGGCCCGGCGGCGCCGGGGTGGGCGAGGACCTCACCGGCGTGCACGTCACGATCGTCGGCGACGTGCTCCACTCGCGGGTCGCCCGCTCCAACGTGCTCCTGCTGCACACCCTCGGCGCCCGCGTCACCCTCGTCGCACCACCCACCCTGCTGCCGGTGGGCGTGGAGACCTGGCCGTGCGCGGTCTCCCACGACCTCGACGACGCGCTGCGCTCCGGCGCACCGGACGCGGTCATGATGCTGCGCGTGCAGGCCGAGCGGATGACCACCGACGGCGGCGGGTTCTTCCCCTCCGCCCGCGAGTACAGCCGCCGCTACGGCCTGGACCGCCGCCGCGCCGCGCTGCTGCCCGAGCACGCCCTCGTCATGCACCCCGGCCCCATGAACCGCGGCCTGGAGATCTCCGCCGACGCCGCCGACAGCACCCGCTCCACCATCGTGGAGCAGGTCGGCAACGGCGTGGCGGTGCGCATGGCCGTGCTCTACCTGCTGCTGGCCGGCGAGACGCCGGACGGCCGGACCCCCGGAGGCGACTCGTGAGCACCACCCTGGTCACCGGCGCGCGCCTGCTCGGCGGCGAGGTCGCCGACCTGCTGCTGCGCGACGGCGAGATCGCCGAGGTCGGCACCGGCCTGACCGCCCCCGCTGGCGCCGACGTCCTCGACGCCAGCGGCCTGGTCGCCCTGCCCGGCCTGGTGGACCTGCACACCCACCTGCGCGAACCCGGTCGCGAGGACGCCGAGACCGTCGCCTCCGGCACCCGCGCCGCCGCCGCCGGCGGCTACACCGCCGTCTTCGCCATGGCCAACACCTTCCCCGTCGCCGACACCGCCGGCGTCGTGGAGCAGGTGCAGCGCCTGGGCGAGGAGGCCGGCTGGGCGCAGGTGCGGCCCGTGGGCGCCGTCACCACCGGCCTGGCCGGTCGGCAGCTCGCCGAGCTCGGCGCCATGGCCGACTCCGCCGCCGCCGTGCGCGTCTTCTCCGACGACGGGCACTGCGTCTCCGACGCCGTCCTCATGCGGCGGGCCCTGGAGTACGTGCGGGCCTTCGACGGCGTCGTCGCCCAGCACGCCCAGGAACCGCGCCTGACCGAGGGCGCGCAGATGAACGAGGGCGCCGTCTCCTCCGTCCTGGGCCTGCGCGGCTGGCCCAGCGTCGCCGAGGAGGCGATCATCGCCCGCGACGTGCTGCTGGCCGACCACGTCGGCTCCCGCCTGCACGTGTGCCACCTGTCCACCGCCGGGTCCGTGGAGATCGTCCGGTGGGCCAAGGCCCGCGGCGTGCAGGTCACCGCCGAGGTCACCCCCCACCACCTGCTCCTCACCGACGAGCTGGTGCGCGGCTACGACCCCGTCTACAAGGTCAACCCGCCGCTGCGCACGCAGGCCGACGTGGAGGCCGTGCGCGAGGGCCTGGCCGACGGCACCATCGACGTCGTCGCCACCGACCACGCCCCGCACCCGGTGGAGGCCAAGGACTGCGAGTGGGCCGCCGCCGCGATGGGCATGACGGGCCTGGAGACCGCCCTGTCGGTCGTGCAGCACACGATGGTGGACACCGGCCTGCTCACCTGGGCCGACCTGGCCGACCGCATGTCCGCCGCCCCCGCCCGCATCGGCCGCCTCGCCGGGCAGGGCCAGCCCCTGGCCGTCGGCAGCGCCGCCAACCTCGTGCTCGTCGACCCCGCGGCCCGCTGGACGGTCGAGCCCGAGGCCATGGCCACCGCCGGGCGCAACTCGCCGTTCCGCGGCACCGAGCTGCCCGGCCGGGTCGTCGCCACGTTCCTGCGCGGACGGGCCACCGTCCGCGACGGGCGCCCGGTCGACCGCGAGGCCCGGCACGACACCCGGCACGACACCCGGCACGACACCGAGGGGAGCCGGTCGTGAAGTTCGTCGGCACGATCATCCTGATCGTCGCGCTGCTGCTGCTGTGGCGGATGATGTTCACCGGCTACCGCGGCCGCGCGCTGCGCCAGAAGACCCTGCCGCGACCGGTCGGCTCCAAGGACTGGCAGGGCCTGCGCGACGCGGTCGAGGGCGTCTACGTGTCCACCACGGACGCGGAGAACTCCCTGGACCGCATCGCCGCCCACGGCCTGGGCACCCGCAGCGCCGTCGCCGTCGGCTTCGTCGACGAGGGCGTCGGGTTCCTGCGGCAGGGCGCCCGCTCGTTCGTGGTGCCCACCGCGGACATCGTCGGCGTCGGGCACGGGCCCGGCATGGTCGGCAAGTGGGTGGGCCGCGGCGACGGCCTGGTGATCCTGCGCTGGCGGCTGGGGGACCGCGTCGTCGACACCGGCGTCAAACCCCGCCACCCCGCACAGGGGGCGCGGTTCGCCGAACAGGTGGAAGAACTCGTGCGCGCAGCGCGCCGGGGCGAGGACAACGGAGGTGCCCAGTGACCACGACGGCCAGGCAGGAGCGGGGGACGCGCGTCCCCGCGGTCCTCGTGCTCGAGGACGGGCGCACCTTCCGCGGCCGCGCCTACGGTCGCGTCGGCGAGACCGTCGGCGAGGCGGTGTTCTCCACCGGCATGACCGGCTACCAGGAGACCCTCACCGACCCCAGCTACCACCGCCAGGTCGTCGTCATGACCGCCCCGCACGTCGGCAACACCGGGTACAACGACGAGGACGCCGAGTCCTCGCGCATCTGGGTCGCCGGCTACGTCGTGCGCGACCCCGCCCGCGTGCCCTCGAACTGGCGCTCGCAGCGCTCGCTGGAGCAGGAGCTGGACGCCCAGGGCGTCGTCGGCATCTCCGGCGTCGACACCCGCGCCCTGACCCGGCACCTGCGCGAGCGCGGCGCCATGAAGGTCGGCGTCTTCTCCGGCGAGGCCGCGCAGCGCCCCGACGCGGAGCTGCTGCGCGCCGTGCACGAGGCCCCGGACATGGTCGGCACCGACCTCGCCTCCCTCGTCAGCACCCCCGAGCCGTACACGGTGCCGGCGGTCGGCGAGCGGCGCTTCACGGTGGCCGCGGTGGACCTCGGCATCAAGTCGATGACTCCGCAGCGCCTGGCCGAGCGCGGCGTGGAGGTCACCGTGCTGCCCTCCACCGCCTCGCTGGAGCAGGTGCTCACCGCGGGCCCCGACGGCTCCGCCCCGGACGGGGTGTTCTTCTCCAACGGCCCCGGCGATCCCGCCGCCGCCACCCACGAGATCGAGGTCCTGCAGGGCGTGCTCGAGCGCCGCATCCCGTTCTTCGGGATCTGCTACGGCAACCAGCTCCTCGGCCGCGCCCTCGGGTACGGCACCTACAAGCTGAAGTACGGCCACCGCGGCATCAACCAGCCCGTGATGGACCTGGCCACCCGCAAGGTCGAGGTCACCGCCCACAACCACGGCTTCGCCGTCGACGGGAAGGCCGGTGAGGTGCGCGACACCCCGTACGGGCGCGCCGAGGTCAGCCACGTCGGCCTCAACGACGGCGTCGTGGAGGGCCTGCGCTGCCTGGACGCGCCCGCGTTCAGCGTGCAGTACCACCCCGAGGCGGCGGCCGGCCCGCACGACGCCTCCTACCTGTTCGACCGGTTCCTCGCCCTCATGGAGGGCGTCCCCGCCGCGCAGCTCGTGGACGACACGGGCGTCGCGGACACCACCGAGAACCCCGCCGCCACCGGCGCCACCGAGAAGGACGCCTGATGCCCCGCCGCACCGACATCTCCTCGGTCCTCGTGATCGGGTCCGGCCCGATCGTCATCGGCCAGGCCGCGGAGTTCGACTACTCCGGCACCCAGGCGTGCCGGGTGCTCAAGGCCGAGGGCCTGCGCGTGGTCCTGGTCAACTCCAACCCCGCCACGATCATGACGGACCCGGAGATGGCCGACGCCACCTACGTCGAGCCCATCACCCCCGCCGCCGTCGAGGCGATCATCGCCCGCGAGAAGCCCGACGCGCTGCTGGCCACCCTCGGGGGGCAGACCGCCCTGAACACGGCCATCGCGCTGTTCGAGTCCGGCGTGCTGGAGAAGCACGGCGTGGAGCTCATCGGCGCCGACGTCGACGCCATCAAGCTCGGCGAGGACCGCCTGCTGTTCAAGGGCGTCGTCGAGCGCTGCGGCGCCGAGTCGGCCAGGAGCCACCTGTGCCACTCGATGGAGGAGGTCCTCACCGCCGCCGACGACCTCGGCTACCCGGTGGTCGTGCGGCCCAGCTTCACGATGGGCGGGCTGGGCTCCGGCTTCGCGTACGACGAGGCGGACCTGCGCCGCATCGCCGGTCAGGGCCTGCACCACTCCCCGGTCACCGAGGTGCTCCTCGAGGAGTCCATCCTCGGCTGGAAGGAGTACGAGCTGGAGCTCATGCGCGACCGCGCCGACAACGTCGTGGTCGTCTGCTCCATCGAGAACTTCGACCCCATGGGCGTGCACACCGGCGACTCCATCACCGTCGCGCCCGCCATGACGCTGACGGACCGCGAGTACCAGCGCATGCGCGACATCGGCATCGCGGTCATCCGCGAGGTCGGTGTGGACACCGGCGGCTGCAACATCCAGTTCGCCGTCAACCCCGACGACGGGCGCATCATCGTCATCGAGATGAACCCGCGCGTGTCGCGCTCGTCCGCCCTGGCGTCCAAGGCGACCGGGTTCCCCATCGCGAAGATCGCCGCCAGGCTGGCCGTCGGGTACACCCTCGACGAGATCCCCAACGACATCACCCGCTCCACGCCCGCCAGCTTCGAGCCGACGCTGGACTACGTGGTGGTCAAGGTGCCGCGGTTCGCGTTCGAGAAGTTCCCCGCCGCGGACCCCACGCTGACCACGACGATGAAGAGCGTCGGCGAGGCCATGGCGATGGGCCGCAACTTCACCGAGGCCCTGCAGAAGGCGCTGCGCAGCACCGAGAAGCGCGGAGCGTCGTTCAGCTGGGCCGGCGACCCCGGTGACCTGCGCGACCTGCTGCAGCGCGTGCGCCAGCCCACCGACGAGCGCATCGGCCTCGTCATGCGCGCGATCCGCGCCGGCGCCACCCCCGAGGAGCTGTTCGAGGCCACCCGCATCGACCCCTGGTTCCTCGACCAGCTGTTCCTCCTCGACGAGATCGCCGTGGAGGTCCGCGAGGCCGACGAGCTCACCGCCGACCTGCTGCGCCACGCCAAGCGGCACGGCTTCTCCGACGCCCAGGTCGGCGAGCTGCGGCACATGGACGAGGCCGTCGTGCGCGGCGTGCGGCACGCGCTGGGCGTGCGGCCGGTCTACAAGACCGTCGACACCTGCGCCGCGGAGTTCGCCGCCGCCACGCCGTACCACTACTCCAGCTACGACGAGGAGGACGAGACCCGCCCGCGCGAGAAGCCGGCGATCGTCATCCTCGGCTCCGGCCCCAACCGCATCGGGCAGGGCGTGGAGTTCGACTACTCCTGCGTGCACGCCAGCTTCGCGCTGCGCGAGGCCGGGTTCGAGACCGTCATGGTCAACTGCAACCCCGAGACGGTCTCCACCGACTACGACACCTCCGACCGGCTGTACTTCGAGCCGCTCACCCTGGAGGACGTCCTGGAGGTCGTGCACGCCGAGACGCGCTGCGGCCCCGTCGCCGGCGTCATCGTCCAGCTCGGCGGGCAGACCCCCTTGGGCCTGGCCGCCAAGCTGGAGGAGGCCGGGGTGCCGATCATCGGCACCTCCCCGGCCGCCATCGACCTCGCCGAGGAGCGCGGCGCCTTCGGCCGCGTCCTGGAGCAGGCCGGGCTCGTCGCGCCCAAGCACGGCACCGCCGCCTCCTTCCCGGAGGCGAAGGCCATCGCCGCGGGCATCGGCTACCCCGTGCTGGTGCGCCCCAGCTACGTCCTCGGCGGGCGCGGGATGCAGATCGTCTACGACGAGGCGTCCCTGGAGGAGTACATGGCCACCGCCACCGAGGTCTCCCCGGAACGGCCGGTGCTGGTGGACCGCTTCCTCGACGACGCGATCGAGATCGACGTCGACGCCCTGTTCGACGGGGAGGAGACGTACCTCGGCGGGATCATGGAGCACATCGAGGAGGCCGGCATCCACTCCGGCGACTCCGCGTGCGTCATCCCGCCGGCCACCCTGGGCCGCGCCGAGCTGGAGCGGGTGCGGCGCGCCACCGAGGCCATCGCCCGCGGCGTGGGCGTGCGCGGCCTGCTCAACGTGCAGTTCGCCCTCGCCGCCGGCGTGCTGTACGTGCTGGAGGCCAACCCGCGCGCCTCGCGCACCGTGCCGTTCGTCTCCAAGGCCACCGGCGTGCCGCTGGCCAAGGCCGCCGCGCGGCTCATGGCCGGCACCCCCATCCGGGAGCTGCGCGCCGAGGGCCTGCTGCCCGCTCGCGGTGACGGCGGGGTGCTGCCGCCGGAGGCGCCGGTGTCGGTGAAGGAGGCCGTGCTGCCCTTCGCCCGGTTCCGCACCGCCGAGGGGCACGTCGTGGACTCCCTGCTGGGGCCGGAGATGCGTTCCACCGGTGAGGTCATGGGCATCGACGCGGACTTCCCGACCGCGTTCGGCAAGGCCCAGACCGCCGCCTACGGCGGGCTGCCCACCTCCGGCACCGTGTTCATCTCGGTCGCCGACCGCGACAAGCGAGCCATGATCTTCCCCGTGAAGCGCCTGGCCGACCTCGGGTTCACGCTGGTGGCCACCGAGGGCACCGCCGCGGTGCTGCGCCGCAACGGCATCGCCTCCACCGTCGTGCGCAAGCGCTCCGAGGGCACCGGGGAGCACGGCGAGCTGACGATCGTC
This sequence comes from Kineococcus sp. TRM81007, assembly GCF_022669155.1. Lineage (GTDB taxonomy): Bacteria > Actinomycetota > Actinomycetes > Actinomycetales > Kineococcaceae > Kineococcus. Next base: position 111,941 of record NZ_JALBVB010000052.1, read on the forward strand.
GGGCAGATCGCCGCCGGGCAGGTCGCGATGGTCGTCAACACCCCCTCCGGGGACCAGGCCCGCGCCGACGGCTACGAGATCCGCGCCGCCTCCACCGCGGTCGGTGCACCCATCATCACCACGGTGCAGGAGCTCGCCGCCGCGGTGCAGGCCATCCAGGCGCTGCGGGCCGGGCACGGCACCTCCGTGGCGCCGCTGCAGGAGCACACCGCGAAGCTGGCCGCCGCCTGGGACGGGTTCCGCGCGTGAGCGGCGCCGCGGCGGCCGGGGCGGGGGAGCGGTTCGGTGCCCGCCTCGCCGCGGCCGTCGCCGAGCACGGCCCGCTGTGCGTCGGGATCGACCCCCACGCCCCGCTGCTGGCGGCGTGGGGGCTGGGCGACGACGCCGCCGGCGTCGAGCGGTTCGGGCGCACCGTCGTCGAGGCGCTCGCCGGGAACGTCGCGGCCCTGAAGCCGCAGGCGGCGTTCTTCGAGCGGCACGGCTCGCGCGGCGTCGCGGCGCTGGAACGGGTCGTCGCCGACGCCCGCGACGCCGGGCTGCTGACGGTGGTCGACGCCAAGCGCGGCGACATCGGTTCCACGATGGCCGCCTACGCCGACGCGTTCGCCGGCGACTCCCCGCTCGCCGGGGACGCCGTCACCGCCTCCCCGTACCTGGGCTTCGGCTCGCTGCAGCCGCTGCTGGACGTGGCCGCCGAGCACGGCCGCGGCGTGTTCGTCCTCGCGCTGACGTCCAACCCCGAAGGCGCCGGCGTGCAGCACGCGCGCGGTGCCGACGGGCGCTCGGTGGCGCGCGCGGTCGCCGAGGCCGCCGCCGCGGAGAACGCCGGTGTGCCGCCGATGGGGGACGTCGGCCTCGTCGTCGGCGCCACCGTGGGCGATGCCGTGCGGGACCTCGGCATCGACCTGGCCGCCGTCAACGGGCCGCTGCTGGCGCCCGGGGTGGGGGCGCAGGGCGCCACCGCCGAGGGCCTGCGCACCGTGTTCGGCGACGCCCGCCGGTACGTGCTGGCCGCCAGTTCGCGCGAGGTGCTGGGCGCCGGCCCGGACCCGGGCGCGCTGCGCGACGCGGCCCTGCGCTCGGCCGACGCGGTGCGCACGGCGCTCGGCGCCGGCTGAGGGGAGCTGCACGACAGGATCGGGGTCGAGAGGCTCGATCTTCAGGTAACAATCGATTATGGCGGGTAAAGTAGCGCAAATCCTAATTCGCTGACAGCGCTCGGGATGCAGCCGCAGGAGCTCGGAGGAGGCACGCAGCCGGGGATCCGGACCGGGGAGCGCCCTGCGCGGTTAGGGTCACCTCCCGTGACCCCCTCGCGCCGGCTGCTGGCCGACGTCCTGCGCCGCCGCCGGCGCCCCGCCCTCGTCGGGTGCCTCGCCTCCACCGTGCACCAGACGTGCGAGGCGCTCGTGCCCGTCGCCATCGGCCTGGTCGTCGCGCGCGCCGTCGCCACCGGCGACACCACGGCGATCGCGTGGTCGGTGGCCGGGGTGCTGGCCCTGTTCGCCGTGCTCACCGCCGCCGGCGCCTACGCGTTCTGGACGATCGAGGGTGCCCAGCTGCGCGAGGCGCACCACCTGCGGGTGGTGGTGCTGCGCGCGGTCCTGCACCGCCCGCCCACGTCCGCGGACCTGCGCGACGGGGACGTCCTCAGCGTCGCCACCTCCGATACCCGCCACACCGCCGAGGTCCTGGCGCTGCTGGGGTACCTCTTCTCCGCCAGCGTCGGGATGGCCGTGTCCGCGGTGGTCCTGCTGCGCGTGGACGCCCTGCTGGGACTGGGGCTGCTGGTGGCGGTGCCGCTGCTCGTGCTGGGCCTGCAGCGCCTGGCGCCGCGGCTGGAGCGGCGGGTGCGCACCCGGCAGGAGGCCGCGGGACTGGCGGCGGCCACCGCCGCGGACCTGCTCGCCGGGCTGCGCCCGCTGCGCGGCTTCGGCGGTGTGCCCGAGGCGGTGCGCCGCTACCGCACCGTCAGCCGCACCTCCCGCGACGCGGCCGTCGGCGCCGCCGGCGCCACCGCGGCGGTCGTCGGCGCCGGCACGCTGGCCACCGGCCTGCTGCTGCTGGGCACCGCCGCGGCGGCCACCGCGCTGGCCGTGCGCGGGCGCATCGACGTCGGTGAGCTCGTCACCGTCGTGGGCGCCGCCGCGTTCCTCGCCGACCCGGTGCGCACCATCACCTCGTGCGTGCAGGGCCTGGCCGTCAGCCGCGCCAGCGCCGCACGCGTTGCGGCCCTGCTCGCCGACGGGCCGGGCGACGTCCCCGGGCCGCGGAGCGCCGCGACCGGCGCCGGGGAAGCCGCTGCGGCGCCGGGGGAGCCCGCGCCGCTGGTGCTGGAGGGCGTCAGCGCCGGCCCGCTGCGGGGACTGGACCTGACCGCCGCCCCCGGCGAGGTGCTCGGCGTGGTCACCACCGACACCGCGCTGGCCGACGCCCTCACCGGCGTGCTGGGCGGGCGGCGCACCCCCGAGGCGGGCACCGTGCGCCTGGGCGGGCTCGACCCGGCCCGCGACCCGGTCGCCACCGGCCGGCTGCTCGTCGAGCCGCACGCCGTGCACCTGCTGGGCGGCACCCTGCGCGAGGCCCTGAGCACCGGCACCCCCGGCGGTGCCGGTGGGCCCGGTGGGCGGGGACCGGCCCTGCTGGAGCGGGCGCTGACCGCCTCGGCCGCCGACGAGGTCGTGCGCGCCCGCCCCGGCGGGCTGGACGCCGAGCTCCTCGAACGCGGGGCGAACCTGTCCGGCGGGCAGCAGCAGCGCCTGGCGCTGGCGCGGGCGCTGGCCGCCGACCGGCCCGTGCTCGTGCTGCGCGACCCCACCACCGCCCTGGACGCCCTCACGGAGGACACCGTCGCCGCGGGCCTGCGCGACCTGCGCCACGGCCCCGGCGCTCCCGGTGGTCGCACCACCGTGGTGCTGACCACCTCCCCGCTGCTGCTGGCGCGTTGCGACCGCGTCGTGCTGCTCACCGCGGACGACCCCCGCACCGGCACCCGCACCCTCAGCGGTACCCACGCCGAGCTGCTGGCCGAGCCCGCCTACGCGGCGGCGGTGCTGCGGTGAGCGCCGCCCCGGGCACCACCCCTGGCGCCCCCGCGGCGGCGGGCGCCGGCACCGCGCTGCCCGTCGCCACCGCCCGGCGGACCGGCGCCGTCCTGGTGGCCGCCGCGCGCGCCCACCGGCGCACCCTCGTCCTCGCCCTGGTCACCACCACCGTCGCCAGCGCCGGCCTGGTCCTCGTGCCGCTGCTGCTCGGCCGCGTCGTCGACGCCGTCGTCGCCGACCTCGGTGCCACCGGGGGGCAGGACGCCGGGCAGCAGGGGCGGCTGTGGCTGCTGTTCGGCCTGCTCGCCGCGGCCGCCGCCGGCACCGCCGTCTTCGCGGCCCTGGCCCGGGCGCAGAGCGAGCGCCTCGGCGTGGAGGTCGCCGCCGACCTGCGCGAGCGGGTCGTGGACCGCTCCCTGCGCATGGACGCCGAGCGCCTCGAGCGCGCCGGCGGCGGCGACGTGGCCTCGCGCGTGACCGAGGACGTGGAGCTGTTCACCTCCTCCACCGAACTGGTCGCCACCGTGCTGACGTCCCTGGTGACCGTGGTGCTCGCCGCCGCCGGCTTCGCCGCACTGGACTGGCGCCTGGCCCTGGCGTTCTGCACCGTCTTCCCCGTCTACGCGCTCGCGCTGCGCAGCTACCTGCCGCGCGCGGCACCGCTGTACGCGCGCGAGCGCGCCGTGGCCGCCGAGCGTTCCCGGGTGGTGCTGGAGTCCCTGCACGGGGCCCGCACCGTGCAGGCGTACGGCGCCCAGGAGCAGCAGACCGCCCGCGTCGAGGTGGCCTCCGGGCGCGGCGTCGGCGCCGCGCTGGACGCGCTGCGCACCTTCGCGCGGCTGTCGGTGTCGATGAACGCCGCCGAGGCGATCGGACTGTCGGCGCTGCTGCTCACCGGGTTCCACCTCGTGCGCGCCGGTGCCGTCAGCGTCGGCGACGTCACCGCCGCGGCCCTGCTGTTCCACCGCCTCTTCGGCCCGCTGGGGGTGCTGCTGCTCAGCTTCGACGACGTCCAGCGCGCCGGTGCCGCCCTGGCCCGCCTCGTCGGCGTCGCCGACACCGAGCCGCCGCCGGCGCAGCCGCACCGGGACGTGCGCCACCCGGCGACGCTGACCGCGCAGGGCCTGCTCCACGCCTACGCGCAGGGAGCGCCCGTGCTGCACGGCGTCGACCTGGAGGTGCCTGCCGGGGGCACCCTGGCGGTGGTCGGGGAGTCCGGTGCCGGCAAGTCCACGCTGGCGGCGCTGCTCGGCGGGGTGCTGGCACCGTCCGGCGGGCGCGTCCTGCTGGACGGGGTGGACCTGGCGCTGCTGGACCCGCAGCAGGTGCGCGAGCACGTGGCCGTGGTCACCCAGGAGGCGCACGTGTTCACCGGCACCCTGCGCGCGGACCTGACGCTGGCCGCCCCCGGTGCCGGCGACGTGGAGCTGCTGGCCGCGCTGGCCGTCGTGGGCGCCGACGCCTGGGCCGCCGCGCTGCCGCACGGGCTGGACACCCGCGTCGGCGCCGGGGCGCACCCGCTGACCGCCGCGCAGGAGCAGCAGCTGGCGCTGGCCCGCGTCGTGCTGCGCGACCCGGCGCTGGTGGTGCTGGACGAGGCCACCGCGGAGGCGGGCAGCGCCGGCGCGCGCGAGCTGGAGGACGCGGCCCGCTCCGTCCTGGCCGGGCGCACCGCCGTGGTGGTGGCGCACCGCCTCACCCAGGCGCGCGCCTGCGACCGCGTCGCGGTCCTCGAGCACGGGCGTCTCGTGGAGCTGGGCACCCACGACGAGCTGGTGGCTGCCGGTGAGCGCTACGCGCGGCTGTGGCGCACGTGGAGCGCGAGCGCACCGCCCGCCGCGGGCGGGTCGACGGGACACCCGGGTGTCACCGGACGTCAACCCCCCGGACACCCCGGGCACGACCGCGCGTGGGTGGTGGAGGGTTAACTTCGGCGCGTCCGTGTGCCCTCCCGGAAGGACCCGCCTTGCCCAGTCGTTCCCGCGTGACGCGCCTGACCGGCGGCTGCGCCGCCCTCGGCGTCGCCGGTGCCGCGCTCACCGCGCTCGGCCTGCCCGTCGCCTCCGCCTCCGCCGCGGAGCCGACCGCTCCGTTCGTCTCCGAGATCCACTACGACAACGCGGGTGACGACACCGGCGAGTTCGTCGAGGTGCAGCTGCCCGCCGGCACGAGCTCGGCCGGGCTGGAGGTCGTCGCCTACAACGGCAACGGCGGTGCCCGGTACGGCACCCGCGCCCTGCCGGCCGTCACCGCCCCCGCCGACGCACCGGCCGTCGCCGTCGTCGACTTCCCCGGCCTGCAGAACGGGGCGCCGGACGGCCTCGCTCTCGTGCGCGGCGACGAGGTGCTGGAGTTCCTCTCCTACGAGGGGACGGTGACGGCTGCTGACGGACCCGCCGCCGGGCGAACCAGCACGGACATCGGCGTGAGGGAAGGCAGCGGCACCCCGGCCGGGCAGTCCCTGCAGCGCACCTACGACGCCGCCGCCGACGCCCTGGTGTGGTCCGGCCCCGCCGCGGCCACCCCCGGCACGGTGAACGGCGCCGCCCCGACCGACCCCGAGCCCCCCGCACCGGGTGAGCCCGTCGAGATCGGTGCGGTGCAGGGCGCCGGCGCCACGACCCCGCTCGCCGGGCAGCAGGTGACCGTCACCGGCGTCGTCGTCGGCGACACCCCCGGCCTGTCCGGGTTCCACCTGCAGGACCCCGACGGCGACGGCGACCCGGCCACCTCCGACGGGATCTTCGTCTTCAGCCCCGACGCCGCCGTCGACCTCGGCGACACCGTCACCGTCACCGGCGAGGCGCAGGAGTACTACGAGCAGACCCAGATCTCCGCGCCCGCGGGCGTCACGGTCGTCGCCGACGGCGACGCCGCGGACCTGCCCGAGGCCGCCGTGCTGGACCTGCCCGCCGGCACCGAGGACCGCGAGCGCTACGAGGGGATGCTCGTCGCCCCGGCGGACACCCTCACCGTCAGCGAGGTGTACGACCTCACGGGCTACGGCGAGCTCACCCTGTCCGAGGGCGGGGTGCTCGTGCAGCCCACCGAGCTGGCCCGCCCCGGTGACGCCGCCGAGGCGATCGCCGCGGAGAACGCGCGGCGCAGCATCGTCCTCGACGACGCGTCGACCGCCCGGCGCAGCGCGACCGACCGCCCGTACCTGAGCCCGGACACCCCGGTGCGCGTCGGCGACGAGGTGACGTTCACCGAGCCGCTCGTGCTCGGCTACGGGTTCGACGCGTGGCGCCTGCAGCCGGCCGACGGCACCGCCGACGGCGTGTTCGCGGCGCAGGACACCCGCCCCGACGCTCCCGAGGCCGTCGGCGGCGACGTGCAGGTCGGCGCCTTCAACGTCCTGAACTACTTCCTCACCTTCGGCGGGGCCGGCCGCGGCGCCGACGGCCAGGAGGAGCTGGAGGAGCAGGCCGGCAAGATCGTGCCGGCGATCCGGGCGCTGGGCGCCGACGTCGTGACCCTCATGGAGATCGAGGACACCGACTCCTCCGGCTTCACCCCCGGGAACGCCGACACCGCGCTCGCCGACCTGGTGCAGCGGCTGAACGCCGCCGCCGGGTGCGAGGAGTGGGCGTACGTGCCGATGCCGGAGGAGCTGTACGCGGTGGACCGCGACGTCATCCGCAACGCGATCATCTACAAGAAGGACGTCGTGCAGCCGGTGGGCGAGTCCGCCGGCCTGGTCGACGAGAGCGTGTGGTCCAACGCCCGCGAACCGATCGCGCAGACGTTCGTCAAGGACGGCGACGCGTTCACCGTCGTGGCGAACCACTTCAAGTCCAAGGGCGGCGGGGACGACGCCACCGGCGACAACACCGACACCGGCCAGGGCGCCTACAACGGCGACCGCGTCCGGCAGGCGGAGTCCCTGGCGGAGTTCGTCGCGCAGTTGCGCGAGCGCACCGGCGACGCGGACGTGGTGGCGATGGGCGACTTCAACGCCTACACGCAGGAGGACCCGGTCGAGGTGCTGCGCACCGCGGGCCTGACCGACCTGGGCAGCCGGTTCGACGAGGGCGGCTACAGCTACGTCTACGACGCGCTGTCCGGTTCGCTGGACCACGCCCTGGCCACTGCCGAGCTCACCGCGAAGGTCACCGACGCCACCCACTGGAACATCAACTCGGTGGAGTCCTTCGCGTACCAGTACTCCGGCGATCCGGCGCTGTACGCGGCGAACCCGTACCGCTCCAGCGACCACGACCCGATCGTGGTCGGCATCGACCTCGACGAGCGTTGCCAAGGCCTGGTGCCCACCGTCCGCGGCACCGCGGGCGACGACGTGTTCGAGGGCACGAACGGCCGTGACGTGATCGTGGGGCTCGGCGGGAACGACGTCATCACCGGCGGCAACGGCGACGACGTCCTGTGCGGCGGCGCCGGGCAGGACCGTCTGGCCGGCGGCAACGGGGACGACGTGCTGCTCGGCGGGTTCGGCGACGACGTGCTCGCCGGCGGCAACGGCGCCGACAGCCTCGTCGGCGGCCCCGGCGCCGACTCCCTCGAGCAGGGCCGTGGCGAGGGTCCCGAGGAGCGGGACGGCGCGGAGTCCTGACCCCTCAGCGCGGCGGCGCAGCTCCCACGAGCGCGCCGCCGCGCACCTGCGCGGGTGGGCCGGGCGGGACCGTGAGGACGGGGCGGGCCATCCGCACCGCGAGGGTGTGCACCGTCGCGGTGGGCAGCAGGTGCTCCAGCGCGACGCCCTCGTCGGCCTCGCACACCACCACGTCGGCTCGTGCGACCGCGTGGGTCAGCGCCTCCGCCGGCGTGGCGAAGGGGAGGCGTCCGCCCGGGTCGTCGCCGGTGGCGGCGGTGCCCACCTCCGGTGCGGCGCCGCGCTCGGTGCGCACCAGGTGCAGGCGGCCACCGCCACGGCGGGCCAGCGCCGCGGCCGTGCGCAGCACCACGGCGTCCCCGGCGTCGCCGGCCAGCGCTGCCAGCACCTCGGGCGCCGCGTCCGCGTCCTGCTCCAGCAGCACCGACCCGGCGCGGGCCACCAGGACCGGCACCGGCGAGAGCCGGCTCAGCTCCAGGGCGACCCCGCCCCAGGTGGCGCTCCACTCCTGCCCCGGCCCGCGTGCGCCGACCGCCAGCAGTCGCGCGCCGCGGGTCGCGGCCAGCACCGCCGGCACCACCGGTCCCGGTGCGGCGGAGAGCACCGTGCCCGCCGCGGGCGCGGCCTCGGCGATCACCTCGCGGGCGGAGTCGAGCAGCGCGCCCAGGGCGAGCGCGTCCGTGCCCGGGGCGCCGGGCACCACCACGACGTGCACGTCCGATCCGGTGCGCGCGGCGTCCAGCGACGCCAGGCGCAGCGCCGCCGCGCTGTCGGGGGAGCCGTCGTGGACGACGGTCACCGGCCGCGCGTCCTCCCACGGCTCGCCGTCGCGCCACTCGTGCTCCTGCCCGCCGTCCTGCTGCCACCCGTCCCGTCGCACGGTGTCCTCCCGAGCTCGTCGTCGTCCCCGCGTCCAGCACACCGCGGCGCGCCCCGGGTGCGAAGGGCCCTTGGTCCCCCGCGCGGGTGCGTGCGGGGGCTGATCCTGTGACGTGAAGCACACCCTGCGGTGCTGTCCACGGCGTGGTCAGGGAAGGCTAAGCTTCCTGGCATCGGGTCGCGCGGAACCGCGGGCCCCGCCCCTGCACCCTGCTCGAAAGGCGTTGCCGTGAACCACCTCCTGCCCCGGCGCACCGCAGCCGGTCTCGCCCTCGGACTCGCCGCGTGCCTCGGCCTCGCGTCCTGCTCCAGCGACGCGGAGGCGGACACGGACACGGGTGCCGCCGGGACCCGCACCGTGCAGACCAACACCGGTGCCGTGGAGATCCCCGCCGAGCCGGTGCGCGTGGCCGCCCTGGACAACACCTCCTTCGCCACCCTGAAGGCGTTCGGCATCACCCCCGTGGCGGTGCCCAAGCCGCTGCTGCCCGCGGAGGGCTTCGCCGAGTGGGCCTCCGACGAGTCCATCGCCGACGCCGGCAGCCACCGCGAGCCCGTGCTGGAAGCCATCAGCGAGGCCGACCCGGACCTCATCATCGGCGGCTACCGCTTCGCGGAGCAGACCGAGGAGCTGTCGAAGATCGCCCCCACCGTCGACGTCTCGCCGTCCGCCGACGCCGAGGGCGGGTTCGTGGAGAGCCTGAAGGCGCAGACCACCACCCTGGGCGAGATCTTCGGGGAGGAGGAGCGGGCCGCCGAGCTCGTCGCCGCGCTGGAGGAGGCGCAGGAGAACGCCGCCGCCGAGACGGACGGGGAATCGGTGTTCCTCGCCGTGGCCAGCGGCGGCCACATCGACAACGGCTCCGAGCGCCTGGGCAGCATCACCGAACCGCTGGGCCTGACCAACGTGCTCGAGGCCGAGGGCGACTCCATCCACAACGACTCGGGGCTGGCTCCGGAGACCATCGCCCAGCTGAACCCCGACTGGATGGTCGTGCTCGACCGCGACGCCGCCATCGGCACCGAGGGCGCCTCCCCGGCGAAGCAGCTGGTCTCCGAGCAGGAGGCGTGGAAGGACACCACCTTCGTCTCGCAGGACCAGATCGTCTACCTGCCGCCGACCTTCTACGTCACCGAGGGCATCCAGGCCTACACCGAGGTGTACGACATGATCACGGACGCGTTCGCGGCGGCGTGAGCACCCCCACCCGCCGGGCAGTCGCGTCCCGCACCCCTGCGTCGGGTCCCCCTGGCCGCGGGGATCGTCGTCGTGCTCGCCCTCGTCGCGCTGTCCCTGGCGGTGGGCGGGTACGACATCACCCTCGAGACGTTCCTGCACGACGAGAAGGCGCGCGAGATGTTCTTCATCAGCCGCGTCCCGCGCACCCTGGCCCTCGTGCTCGCCGCCGCCGCCATGGGCGTGTCCGGCGTCGTGATGCAGGTCCTCGTGCAGAACAAGTTCGTCGAGCCCACCACGACGGGGTCCAGCCAGTGGGCGGCCCTGGGGATCGTGGGGCTCGCCGTCGTGCACCCCGGCGCCCCCACGATCGTGCGCATGGTGGTGGCGAGCCTGCTCGCCCTCGTGGGCACCCTGGTGTTCCTCGGCGTCCTGCGGCGCGTCTCGCTGCGCTCCTCGGTCGTCGTGCCGCTGGTCGGCATCATGCTCGGGTCCGTCGTGGGCGCCGTCACCACCTACCTCGCCTCGGACAACGACCTGCTGCAGATGCTGGCCTCGTGGCGCTCGGGCGGTTTCAACGACATCGTGCGCGGCCGGTACGAACCGCTGTGGATCGTCGGTCTCGTCGTCGTCGCCGTGTACGTCACCGCTGACCGGTTCACCATCGCCGGCCTGGGGCGGGACGTGGCCACCAACCTCGGCCTGCACCACGGCCGCGTGGTGTTCACCGGCACCGCGATGGTGGCACTGGCCACCGGCGTGACGACCGTGGTCGTCGGCTTCGTGCCGTTCCTGGGTCTGGTCGTGCCCAACGTGGTCTCCCTGCTGCGCGGCGACGACGTGCGCCGCAACCTGCCCTGGGTGGTGCTGGCCAGCGTGGCCCTGATGGTGGTGTGCGACCTCGTCGGGCGCACCGTCGTCTTCCCGCTGGAGGTCCCCGCGTCCGTGGTGCTGGGAGCGGTGGGTGCCACGGCGTTCGTCGTGCTGGTCCTGCGCCGGAAGGGGTCGCTGCGTGGCTGAGGACACCACCGTGCGGGAGGCTCCCGCTGCGCACCTCCCGCGCACGGGGCAGCGTTCGCGCCCACCCGCCCGCGGCGGGGCCGGTGCACGAGCGCCGCGGCTCGCGCGGCCCGCGCGGCCCTGGCTGCGCGTGGCGGTCGTCGGCGTCCTGGCCGCCGTGGCCGTGCTGTGCTACCTGTTCCTGTTCGTGCGCGGCTCCTTCGAGTTCGCGATCGAGCGCCGCCTGACGGCCGTGGGCGCCATGGTGCTCGTCGCGTTCACGCAGGGCGTGGCGACCCTGCTGTTCCAGACGGTCACCCAGAACCGGGTGCTCACCCCCTCCATCATGGGTTTCGACTCCGTCTACACCCTGGCCCAGACCGCGATGGTCGTCGCCTTCGGCGGCGGTGTGCTGGCCGCCACCGACGGCGTGGGCAAGGTCGTGGCCCAGACGCTGCTCATGGTGGCCTTCGCCACGTTCCTGTTCCGCTGGCTGTTCTCCGGCCGCCACGCCAACCTGCACGTGCTGCTGCTGGTCGGTGTCGCCATCGGCATGGCCTTCGACAGCGTCGCCACCTTCGGCCAGCGCGTCCTGGCGCCCGCCGACTACGACCTGCTGTCCGCGCGCATGTTCGGCCGGCTCACCGCGGCCGACCCGCAGGTGCTGCCGCTGGCGGCGGGGGTGTGCGTCCTCGTCGGCGTCGTCGTGGTGCGCCGGCACGCCCGCCTGGACGTCCTGCACCTGGGCCGCGACGTGGCCACCAACCTCGGCCTCGACCACCGCCGCGAGCTCACCCTGGCGCTGGTGTGCGTGTCCGTGCTGGTGGCCATGTCCACCGCCGTCGTCGGGCCCCTGACGTTCTTCGGGTTCCTCGTCGCGGTCCTCACCCACCAGGTCGCCGGCACCCACCGGCACGCCGTGCTGCTGCCGATGTCGTTCCTGCTGGGCGTGCTCGTCCTGGTGGGCGGGCAGTTCGTCATGGAGCACGTCTTCTACGCCACCGGCATGCTCACCGTCGTCCTGGAGTTCGTCGGCGGCACCGTCTTCCTCGTCCTGCTGCTGCGGAAGGGCACCCTGTGATCACCGTCGACGCCGTCACCAAGGCCTACGGCGACACCCCCGTCCTCGGCCCCGTCAGCGAGGTGCTGGCCGACCGCGGCATCACCTCCGTGATCGGGCCCAACGGCGCCGGCAAGTCCACCCTGCTCACCATCGCCGGGCGTCTGGCCGAACCGGACTCCGGCACGGTGCACGTGCACGTCGACGACGCCGCGGGCGCGGTGGGGCTGGACGTGCACCGCGCCCGCTCCGCCGACGTCGCCAAGCTCGTCGCCGTGCTGCGCCAGGAGAACCACTTCACCGCCCGCCTCACCGTGCGCGAGCTGGTCTCCTTCGGCCGCTTCCCGCACAGCCGCGGCCGGCTGACCCCCACCGACGTCGCCGCCGTCGACGAGGCGCTGGGGTTCCTGGACCTGACGGCCCTGCAGGGGCGCCACCTCGACGAGCTCTCCGGCGGGCAGCGCCAGCGCGCCTACGTCGCCATGGTCCTGGCGCAGGGCACCCGCCACGTCCTGCTCGACGAACCGCTGAACAACCTCGACATCCGCCACGCGGTGCGGATGATGCGGCTGCTGCGCCGCGTCGCCGACGAGCTCGGCCGCGCCGTCGCGCTGGTCGTGCACGACGTGAACTTCGCCGCCGCCTGGTCCGACCGCATCGTCGCCGTGCGCGACGGTCGCGTCGTCGCCCAGGGCACCCCCGAGGAGGTCGTGCGCGAGGACGTGCTGCGCGAGGTGTTCGACACCCCGGTGCGCGTGCACGTGCTCGACGGGGTGCCCACGGCGGTGTACTTCCGCTGACCCGGCGCACCGGACGCGGGACGGGTCCGGGGTGTGCACCTCAGCAGGAGGGGCGCTCCGGCTCGTCGCGGGCTGTGGTGGTGAACTCGCCCGCGAGCGCTACGGGTGCGCTGTCGACGAGGGCGACGTCCGCCACCAGGAGCACGAACCAGCTGTGGGCGTCGACGCAGCCGCGCGCCACGGCGGGTCGAGAGCGTTCGCCCCTCCCGGGTCGCCGGTGGCGCGGACCGCCTCTGCGGCGCGCAGTGCTGCCACGCTCCTCGTCTTCCCGGGATCGGCAGCCTCAGGCAGGACCGCGGCGCACCGGTTCCCGGAGCCCGGCGGGACCGGGGCCGACCGGGCGGGGGCGTGGATGAGCACCCACTCGGCCAGCGCTGCCCGCGAACCGGTCACGTCGCGGGTGCGCCGGCTCGACGACTCGGTGCTGAACGGGGCCTCGGCCACCGATCCCACCGGCGCTCGACGGTGGTGACCGTGGCGCCGGTGAAGGTCGTTCGCACGCCCTGCGCGAAGGCCCGTCGCTGCCGGGGGGCGGACACGCTCGACGCCGGGGCGTCGGGGTGCTGGACGGGCAAGGCGTTCAGCGGGCTGAACGGGCCGTGCCCGAAGCAGGCGGACTCGATCCGCTCCGCCAGGAATTCCCCTCCTGCCGGGGAGGGGACGCGCAGACGCCGCCGGCGGACGCTGCTCGGCTGCCCGCGTCGCTGTGGCGACGGGCGAGCAGTTGCTCGTCCGCCGGGCGTGGAGCTCGACGACGTCGATGCAAACCGGCGGCGCGCGTGGACCCCGCGGTGTGCGAGTCGGTAGGGCCGATGCCGATGCCGATGCCGGTGAGGGAGGGGCCGAAGGACTCCGCACCGTGTGGACCTCGGGGAGGAGCTGTGCGGGTGGCGCAGGAGCCGGGGCCTGACCGGTTCGCGTGGAGCTGCGGCTCCGCCCCGGGAATCGTGAGCACGACCTGAGCTCGGTCGATGGCCAGAAGGCGAAACACCGCTGTTACGTCGTCGTCATTCCCAGAAAATGTGGTGTGTGACATAGTACCGAAACGTCACTGATCCGCGGAGGAACCATGGAACGCAGCGTGAAGAAGTCCAGCCGTGCGACCCTCGTCGCCGCCGCGGTCAGCATCCTGGCCCTGCCGGCCTGCGGAGCAGCGGACGGCGCCGCCAGCGATGACGGGGGAGCGCTGAACATCGCCGTGCTCGCCTCCTCCAGCCAGAACGGCTACAACCAGGCCGTCTACGAAGGTGTGCGGAAGGCGGTGGAGGCGTCGGGCCAGGACGTCGAGCTCAAGCTGCTGGACGGGCAGTTCGACTCCAACACCCAGCTCTCGCAGATGCAGAACGTCACCAGCGGCGACGACTACGACGGAGTCGTCGTGGTGCCCAACGACGGTGTCAGCCTGGCCGCAGCCTTCCCGCTGTCCAGCGACGTGCCGGTGGTCACCGTCCTCAACCCCATCGGCCCGGACATCGACACCATGACGCCCCAGGTCGACGGCGTGGTCTCGACCGTGGCCGTCTCCCCGTCGGCTGCCGCCGAGAAGCAGGCCGAAGGGGTCCTGGAGCACTGCGCGGACATCGACCCCTGCAAGGTCGTCGAGCTCGTCGGCAACCTCTCCGCCACCCTCGACGTGGCGCGCAAGGACTCCTACGACGAGGTGCTGTCCACCGCCGCCAACATCGAGGTGGTCAGCGCCGTCGAAGGTCAGTACGACCGGGACACCTCGCTGAGCGCGATCAGCAACGTGCTGCAGGCGCACCCCGACATCGACGTCATCCTCTCCAACGCCGACCAGCAGACGTCCGGCGCGGTGATCGCCCTGCAGAACGCCGGGATCGACCCCGCCTCGCTGTACCTCACCGGTGGCGGTGGAACCGAGGACGCGGTGGCCGCGGTGCGCGCCGGGACCTGGAAGGCCGACTACATCAACTTCCCCGTCAGCATGGGCGAGGCGGCTGCCGAGCAGCTCCTGGCCGCGATCGCCGGTGAGGAGGTCACCGAGGTCGTCGACGCCGACGCGCTCGGTGGTGATGTCGAGCCCTACGCCACGGCGGAGACCCTGGCGACGACCCCGGACTTCACCGGCGAGTGGAACGGCTGAGCGTGAGCGCCGACTCCGCTGCACCCGCTCAGAGCTCTCCGAGGCGCGCAGTCCTCGACCTGTCGGGCATCACCAAGCGCTTCGGAGGCACGCTCGCCCTCGACCGGGTGGACCTGACGGTCACCCCCGGCAGTGTGCACGCCCTGGTCGGGGAGAACGGAGCCGGCAAGTCCACCCTCGGCAAGATCGCCGCAGGCATCTACACCCCCGACGCCGGCGGGATCTCGGTGTCCGGTCGCTCCGTGGGGCGGTGGGACACCGTGCGCGCCCAGCGGCAGGGCATCGTGATGATCGCCCAGGAGTTGTCGCTGGTGCGCGACCTCACCGTCGCGCAGAACGTCTTCCTCGGCATCGAGGAGCACCGCGCCGGCATCCTGCGTCGCGACCAGCGGCGCAGGTTCGCGGCGCTCGACGAGGTCGCGCAGTTCGGTCTGGACCCCTCCGCCCGGCTGGGCGACCTGCGCATCGCCGATCAGCAGAAGGTCGAGATCCTCCGCGCCCTGGCACGGGACGCGAAGGTCATCGTGATGGACGAGCCCACCTCGTCCCTGACCGCGCACGAGACCCAGCGCCTGCACGAGGTCGTCCGCCGTCTGACGGCGCAAGGCCGCTCGGTCGTCTACGTGTCGCACTTCCTGGAGTCCGTGCTGGAGGTCAGCGACACCGTGACCGTCATGCGCGACGGCAGGCGCATCCGCACCGGATCCGCCCGGGACGAGACCAAGCGGTCCCTGGTGGAGGCCATGCTGGGACGCGAACTGGCAGTCACCTTCCCTCCTCGACCGCCGGCGCCGGCAGCCGATGTCCAGCCGCTGCTGGTCGCGACCGACATGGCCAGTGACAACGGGGTCCGTTCAGCCACCCTCGCCGTCCGCCCCGGGGAGATCGTCGGTCTGCTGGGCCTCGTCGGCTCCGGGCGCACCGAGATCGCGCGGGCTCTGGTCGGCGTCGACCGGGTGACGGCGGGCACCGTCGTCCTGGACGGTCAGGGCCTGGGTCGCACGAGCCCTCGCCGCAGTCGCGACGCAGGTCTGGTGATGGTGCCCGAGGACCGCCACGGTCAGGGCCTGGTCCTGGCGCGCAGCATGAGCGAGAACATGACGCTGGCCTTCCTGGGGCGCTTCTCCCGGTGGGGCCTGGTGGACCGCCGGCGCGAACGGCGCCGCGTCGGTGAGCTCGTGGAGCAGTTGCAGGTCCGCCCGGCCCGGCCGGAGCTGCCCGTGCAGGGCTTCTCCGGAGGCAACCAGCAGAAGGCGCTCCTGGCGAAGTGGCTGGTGGGTGAGCCCCGCTTGGTGATCCTGGATGAGCCGACCCGCGGCGTGGACGTCGGTGCCAAGTTCGCCATCTACGAACTGATCGTCGCCCTGGCCCGCCGAGGAGTCGGCGTCCTGATCATCTCCTCGGAGCACGAGGAGGTGCTCGGCCTGGCGCACCGTGCTCACCTGGTCTGCGCAGGGCGGACCTTCGATGAGGTCGACCCCGCGCACCTGAGCCCGGAGGATCTCCTGCGCCGCCTGTTCGCAGCTCAGGACGATGCCGCCGGCGAATCCGCGGACAGCGCCGCAGGAACGCACGACCCTGGTCTCGGCGTCGACGTGTCGACGTCCCACAGCGAGGAGCTCACGCGATGACCATCACCGAAACGGCGACCCCAGCGCGACCGAGCCCGTCGTCGACGCCATCGAGCGGCGCCCGGGTCCTGGCGTTCGCCCGGGACTACGCGGCGCTCGTCCTGCTCGTCGTCATCTTCGTCACGCTGTCGATCATCTCGTCCTCGTTCCTGTCGTTCACCAACATCATGAACATCCTCAACCAGAACACCCCGCTGGCCATCATCGCCGTCGCGGGGACGTTCGTGATCATCTCCGGTGCGTTCGACCTGTCGACCGCCGCGATGTACGCCGTGGCCAGCGTCGCCGTGGCCTGGATGGCGACTCACACCGACAACGCGGCCCTGGCTCTCCTGATCGCCCCCGTGCTCGGCGTCGTGATGGGGATCCTGAACGGCTTGGCGGTGACCAAGCTGCACGTCCACTCCTTCCTCGCCACCCTCGCCTCCAGCCTCGTGTACAAGGCGGTGGCCGTCCTGGTCACCGGCGGCTCGCTGATCACCGTCACCACCGAAGGCTTCAGCGACCTGGGCCGCGGCAGGGTCGGGGGTGTCTTCTACGCCGTCATCGTCCTGATCGGCATCGTCGCTCTCGGTTCCCTGCTGCTGCACAGCAGCGTCTTCGGCCGCCACGTCTTCGCCGTCGGCGGCAACTCCGACGCCGCCCACCTGTCGGGTGTCCGAGTCGACAGCACACGCGTCACCGTCTTCGCCCTCTCGGGCCTGGCCGTCGGCATCGCCGCTGCCATCGGGGTCTCGCGCATCGCCTCAGGTCAACCGCAGGCGGGAGCCGGGCTGGAACTTCAGGCCATCGCCGCCGTCATCCTCGGTGGCACGAGCATCTACGGCGGTGTCGGAGCGGTCTGGCGCTCCATCGTCGGGGTGTTCCTCATCGCCCTCATCGGCAACGGCTTCGACATCCTCAGCGTCAACCCGCAGATGAAGGACCTGGTGACCGGCGTCATCATCCTGGCGGCCGTCGCGCTGGCCGCCGCCGACCGCCGGCGCCGCTGACGAGGCCAGGTGCTCCCGCACCTCCGTGGCGTCTCGCCACCGACCACCCGCACTCGAGCCGCATCCGGCCACGCCACGAAAGGCACCGCACACCATGGCAGAAGTCCGCATCGCCGTCGACGTCGGAGGCACCTTCACCGACGTGGTGAAGCTGGTCCCCGACACCGGTGAACTGCGATTCGAGAAGGTGGCGACCACCCCCTCCGAGCCCACCCGCGGGGTTCTCGCCGCCTTCGACGCCGCGGAAGCGCCGCTGGGCGAGGTCAGCACCTTCAACCACGGGTCGACCCTGGGCCTGAACTCCCTGCTGACCCGCACCGGTGCGCGGGTGGCCGTCGTCGCGACCGCGGGCTTCCGTGACGTCTACCTGCTGGGGCGCACCGACCGCAAGGCGATGTACGACCTCACCTACCGCAAGCCCGAGCCGCTGCTGCGCCGGCGCGACACCTTCGAGGTGGTCGAGCGGTGCACCTTCGACGGGGAGGTGCTCACCGCCTTCGACGAGCGGGACGCCCGCGCCGTCGCCCGCCGGATCGCCGAGGGCGGCTACGACGCCGTCGCCGTGGCCTTCCTGCACGCCTACGCCAACCCCGAGCACGAGCGGGCCATGCGCCGGGTCCTGCAGGAGGTGGCGCCGCAGGTCGAGGTCACCCTCTCCCACGAGCTCTCCCGCGAGTACCGCGAGTACGAGCGGACCTCCACCGCCGTCCTGGACGCCTACATCAAGCCCGTCATGCGGACCTACCTGACGGCCTTGGGTCACGAGCTGGCCGACGGCGGCTTCACCGGCCGCTTCCTGATGTCCCGATCGGGCGGCGGTGCCATGACCGCCTCGGCCGCGGCGCAGCAGCCGGTCAACCTCATCCTGTCCGGCCCCGCAGGCGGGGTCGTGGGGGCAGCGGCCCTCTCCAAGCTCATCGGCTACGAGAACCTCATCACCATCGACATGGGAGGCACCAGTCTGGATGCCTCCCTGGTCCTCGACGGCGAGCCGGTCCTGCACGCCGGCGCGCAGTTCGAGGGGATGCCCATCAACACCACCTCGCTGAACATCCACACCATCGGGGCCGGCGGCGGCTCGGTGGCCCACCTCGACGCCGCCGGCGCCCTGCAGGTCGGCCCGCGCAGCGCCGGTGCCGCACCGGGGCCGGCCGCCTACGGTCGCGGGGGCACCGAACCGACCTTCACCGACGCCGCCCTCGTGCTCGGTTACATGGGCAGCGACTCGCCCCTGGGTGGCTCCCTGCAACTGGACCACGACCTCGCCAGCAAGGCGCTGCAGCCGATCGCGCACCAGCTGGACATGAGCCTGCCCGCTCTGGCCCGCGGCATCGTGCGCATCTCCACCACGAAGATCGTCGGTGCGGTGCGCGCCATCACCGTCGAACTGGGCCGCGACCCCAAGGACTTCGCCCTGCTGTCCTTCGGCGGCGGTGGCGGACTCGTCGCCGTCGACGTGGCGCGGGAGCTGAACATCCCCACCGTGGTCGTCCCCCCCGGCCAGGGCGCCTTCTCCGCGCTGGGCATGCTCATGGCCGACGTCCAGCACGACTACTCCCGCACCAGTGTCGTCGCGCTGGACGCGACGAGCCCGGCTGACCTCGAGGTCGCCTTCCAGCAGATGGAGGACCAGGCGCGGGTCACGCTGACCGAGGAGGGCTTCGCCGTGGGCGACCAGGAGATGCACCGCTCCGTGGACGTGCGCTACGTCGGTCAAGAGCACGCGGCGACCGTGCCGTACCCCGGTGAGGGTGACGGCGGCGTCCTCACGAGCATCACCCGCGACTTCCGCGCGTTGCACGAGCGCCTGTACGGACACGTCATGGACGAACCGGCTGAGATCGCCACCCTGCGGCTGCGGGCGGTCGGCGTCGTCGACAAGCCGAAGCTGCCCGCGTGCCCGGTGCGCACGCAGGGTGCGCCGACGCCCTTCGGCCGGCGGCCCGTCTTCCTGTCCGGTGACGAGGGTGAGTACTACGACCTGTACACCCGCGAAGCGCTGCAGGGAGGGGACGTCGTGCACGGCCCGGCGGTCATCGCCGAGCACACCGCCACCACGGTGCTGCACCGCGGCGATCGCCTCGAGGTCGCCGCCCTCGGTGAGCTCGTCATCCACGTGCGCGTCGATGACACCGGTACCAGCACCGACGCTGCCACCAGGGTCGAGCGAGCGAACACCGACAGGAAGGACGCCCAGTGACCGACGCCATCACCCTCGAGGTCATCCGCCACGCCCTGCTGGCCGCCGCCGAAGAGATGGCCCGAAACCTGTGCCGCACGGCCTACAACACCGTCGTCTACGAGATCCACGACTACGGCATCGGACTGCACGACGCCAACGGTGACGTCGTCGCCGATGCCCCCGGCATCGCCATCTTCACCCGCGGCAACGACCACGGCATCCACCGGGCCATCGAGCACCTCGGCCGCGACGCGATGGCCCCCGGTGACGTCTTCGTCCTGAACTACCCCTACTGGTCCTCCGCGCACACCCTCGATCCGCTGGTCTTCGCGCCCATCCACGTCGACGGTCAGCTGATCGGCTTCTCCTCCTGCCGCATCCACGTGCTGGACCTGAAGCAGAAGAACCCCGGCTACGTCCTGGACTCCACCGACATGTACCAGGAAGGTCTCTTCTTCCCCGTCTCACGGCTGTACCGCGCCGGTGAGCCGAACCAGGAGATCTTCGACATCGTCCGGTTCAACTCGCGCATGCCCGAACGCACCATCGGGGACCTGCAGGCCCAGGTCTCGGCGTGCGTCACCGGCGTGCGCCGCACCCAGGACCTGGCGGCCAAGCACGGCGCCGACGTCCTGCTGCAGGCCATGGACTCCATCAACGCCCACGGCGAGCGCCTGGCCCGCCTCGCGCTGGCCGAACTGCCCCGAGGAACGTGGACGGCCACCGACATCGTCGACTCCGACGGGGTCGACCTGGACCGCGAGATCCTCATGAAGGCCACCGTCACCATCAGCGACGACGAGTTCGTCGTCGACTGGACGGGCAGCGAGAAGGACGTCCGCGGCCCCATCAACCTGCCCCTCGGGCAGACGATGGCCCTGTGCAGCCTGATCTTCAAGGCGCTCACCACCCCTGATTCCCCCGTCGTGGCCGGGAACTTCGCGCCTCTGCGCGTGGTCACCGAGGCCGGCAGCGTCATGCACGCCGTCCCGCCCATGCCGACGTTCACGCTGTGGACCGGCATCATCGCCGGCGAGGTGATCCTCAAGGCGCTGGCGCAGGGCATGCCCGAGCGGGTACCGGCCAGCTCCGGCGGCGACGTCTCCTCGATGATGGGTCTGGGCGTCAACCCCCGCACCGGTGAGCACTGGCTGGAGGCGACCAACGAGGCCGTGGGCTTCGGCGGCCACGCCGGCGGCGACGGCGAAGACGGGATCATGCACCTGTCCGAGCCGGGCTGCCGCAACAACCCGGTGGAGGTGCTGGAGACGAAGTCGCCCATGGTGATCGACAGCTACGGCTACGTCCCGGACAGCGGTGGCGCCGGTCTGCACCGCGGTGGAGTGGGCGTGCAGCGCACCTACCGGTTCACCGCACCCTCCACGGGCATCTGCCTGGTCTACAAGACGAAGTCCGCACCGTGGCCGATCGCCGGCGGGCAGCCGGCCCGACCGGCGAGGATCGTCCTGAACCCCGGCACGCAGCACGAGGTCACCACGCGCGGCAGCTACAACCAGCTCGAGGCCGGTGAGGTCCTGGCCAACATCACCGGCGGCGGTGGTGGCTACGGCGACGCCTTCCAGCGCCCGGCCGAGGTGGTGTTGCGCGACGTCGTCGACGGCTTCGTCTCGCTGGAGGCGGCACGCACCGCTTACGGCGTCGTCCTCGTCCCCGCACCCGGCGCTGAGGGGGGCCTGGCCGTCGACGAGGCGCAGACCCTGGCTGCGCGCGCGGCGGCATGAGCCCCGACGAGAGCCTCGGCGCTGACGGGCGGTTCGCCCACCTCATCATCACGGATGCCCTGGTGCACGACGGTGGCCTCGGCGAGCCGTTCGAGGCCGATGTCGTGGTCTCCGCAGGACGGATCGTCGCCGTGGGCGCCGGCGCGGGCCGGGACCGCAGCGCGGCTCAGGTGCTGCCGGCGCAGGGCAGGTCCTTGCTGCCGGGCCTCATCGACGCGCACTTCCACGCCTACGCCACGACGCTGGACGCCTGGCAGCTGGAGACCCAGCGCCTCAGCTACGCCGCCCTGGTGGGGGCGCAGCGCCTCGGGCGGGCGCTGCGCCGGGGATTCACCACGGTGCGCGACGTCGCCGGCGGCGACGAGGGCCTGGAGCGAGCCTGCCGGGAGGGCCTGCTACCCGCCCCCCGCTACCTGTGGACCGGCCCGGCGATGAGCCAGACCGGCGGCCACGGTGACCCGCGACCCGGGGAGGTGAGCGTGTGCTTCCACGGCGGCCCCATGAACGAGGTGGTCGACGGTGTGGAGGCGCTGCGCGTGGCCACCCGCGACCGCTTCCGCCGGGGGGCGCACGCCGTGAAGATCATGACGTCGGGTGGTGTCGTCTCACCCACGGACCCGATCCGCGTGCCGCAGTACTCCGCCGAGGAGGTCGCCGCCGTGTGCGGCGAGGCGCGTCGACGGGGCAGCTACGTCGCAGCGCACGCGTACTCACCCGAAGCGGTGCTGCACTCGGTGCGCTCCGGGGTGCGCTCGATCGAGCACGGCAACCTGCTGGACGCCGAAGCGGCCAGCGCCATGGCCACTGCCGGCGCGTTCCTGGTGCCCACGCTGGCGGCCTACGACGCCATGGCGCGCCGGCACGCCGAGGTTGGCCTCAGCCCCGTCCAGCGCGCCAAGAACACCGAAGTCCTCGAGGCGGGGAAGGCGGCCGTCGACACCGCGCGCAGCGCTGGAGTGCCGATCGGGTTCGGCTCGGACCTGATGGCGCAGCTGGAAGACGACCAGCTCCGAGGCTTGCAGCTGCAGGCGGAGGTGCTGGGCGTCGACCAGACGATCCACTCGGCGACGCGGGTCAACGCACGTCTGCTGGAGCGGGCCGACCTGGGCACCATCGCGGCCGGCGCCGTGGCGGACCTGCTGCTGCTCGACGGGCGCCTGCCGCAGGAGGGATCACTGCTGTGGAACGGGCAGCGGCCGAGGACCGTGGTGCAGGGCGGACGCGTCCTGTGACGCATCGCCACAGCCGCCTGACCCTGTCCTGCGTCGTGCTCCCCGACCAGGCGCCGGAGGACTTCGTCCGTCAGGTGCGCGACGCCGAAGACGCCGGCGTACGCACGGTGTGGACGTACGACCACCTCTCCTGGAGGGCCTTGCGCGACGGGCCCTGGCACGCGACGGTGCCGCTGCTCGCCGCTGCGGCCACGGCCACCCGCACCGTGCGCCTCGGGCCACAGGTCGCCACCCCCAACTTCCGCCACCCGGTGCCGTTCGCCAAGGAGATCATGACGCTGGACCACCTCAGCGGTGGTCGGATCGATCTCGGCATCGGCATCGGCGCCGGTGCCCAGGACTCCGACGCCCGGGTCCTGGGGCAAGCCCCCCTCTCCCTGCGTGAACGGGCGGACCGCTTCGAGGAGTGGACCGCTCTGCTGACCGCGTGCTTCTCGCAGGAGCGCACGGATCACCAGGGCACGTACTTCACGGCAGACGGTGCGCGAACCATCCCCGGCTGCCTGCAGCGACCCCGCGTACCCCTCACCCTGGCGGCCACCGGGCCACGCGGAATGCGCTTGGCCGCACGGTACGCCGACTCCTGGTTGACGTACGGCCCCTACGACGCCCGGCCTCGCCACGAGGAGTGGCTGGATGCCCTGGAGCGGCAGGTCCGGGCCTTCGACGACATCCGGGCACGAACTGCCCCCGAACGTCGTGTGCGCCGCATCGTGCAGGTGGCGCTCGACAGGATCGACCTGTTCGCTTCTGCGCACGCATACCACCGCACGTGTGAGGCGCTGGCTGCAGCGGGGTTCGATGAGATCTCCGTGCACTGGCCACGCGTGAGCGGCCAAGGCGTTCCGGCGGAACGCCTGGACGACGTCCTGAGTGCGCACTCACTACCGGCCCCCGCGGCGAACCAGGGCTGAGCGCCGATCCGGCCCTCACGGGTGGGGGTGAGCGGGCCGCAGCGCCACCGCGTGGGGGTACGGCTGCTCCCACCAGGTGACGACCCGGCTGTGCTCCGCTGCTCACCGCACCGCCTCACCACCCTCGCTGGAGCACCTCCGGCTCGGGCAGCCCCTGCGCGCGCAGCGAGCGGTACAGCAGCAAGCGGGCGCTCGCCGCGACCGTCCACGTGTGCCCGGCCACGAGCGCCGTCCCGCGCCCGCGCCGTGCGGTCGCGCTCGCCTCACCGGGCGCGGGAGGCGGCGACGGTCGTCGTCCCCGCTGGAGGCGCCGATCGGCGCGGTGCCGTTCCAGGACTCGACGTGAGTGCTGGTCGGGAACCGCGCGACGTCCCCGGCATCTCCCACCAGCAGCGCCGCCCCCGAGGGGCCGACGTCGTTCGGTGGCGGCAACCCGGAACCGGCGACAGCGACCACCTGGGCCGGTTCCTCCTCGGCCGCCTCGATCCTCCTGTCGATCACCACCAGCCCGGCGACCTCCTCCGCCGCCAGCGACCGCCGGGTCCTGCCGACGATGTCGCGCGGGTGACCCGGTCGTCCACGGGCGCTGCGCCTATCCTCGGGCCGCGGCCGCAGGGCCGCGCGGACGAGACGGAGGATCGTGCGGGGAACGGCCTGGGAACTGCTCACGGTGCACCCGCACGACGCGGCCCACTGGGGTGCGCTGCGCGCAGCGTTGGGGTTGGCGGTACCGGCGCTGCTGCTGCTGACGACCGGGAACCTGGAGCACGCGCTGCCCGTGACGTTCGGCGCGCTCGCCGGGGTCTACGGCCGCCACGCCCGCTACCGCGCCCGGTTGCGCGTGCAGGCCGGTGCGGGTGCGCTCCTGGTGGGCTGCGTCGCCGCGGGGACCTCCGCCGCTGCCCTGGGGGTTGCCGCCCTGGCGCTGCTCGTCCCGGCGCTGGCCAGCGGTGCGGGCTTCCTCGCCGCGCGCCGCGGGGGCTGGCTGCCACCGGGCTCGCTGTTCGCCACCTTCGCCGCAGGAGCGTGCGCGGCGCACCCGCGGTCGTGGGCGGACGTCGGTGCAGCGGTCGCGCTGAGCGCCGCAGCTGCGGCCTTCGCGCTGCTGCTGGGACAGGCGGGGGCGCTGCTGCCCGCCGGGCGGCGGCGGCCGAAGCGGGACGTGCCCGCCGGGCCGTCCGTGGGTGAGCAGGTGCGCGACCCCGCGGCGCGTGGCGACCTGCTCGCGCACGTCCTGGCGCCGCTGCTGGCAGGGGCACTGGCGACGGCCGCCGGGGGAGGGCACCCGTACTGGGCGATGGTCGCGGCCGTCGCGCCGCTGTCCGTGGCCGGTGCCCGCGACCGCCTCGCCCGCTCGGTGCACCGCGTGCTGGGGACGCTGGGCGGGGTGGCGCTGGCCTTCGCCCTGCTGTCGCTGGAACCGTCCCCGCTGGTCACGATCGTGCTCGCCGCGCTGTTCCAGGCGTGGGCGGAACTGCTCGTGACCCGGCACTACGCCCTGGCGGTCGTGGGCATCACCCCGCTGGCGCTGCTCATGGTCCACCTCGCGGTCCCCGTCGACCCGGGCAGCGTGGCGGCCGACCGGGCCGTGCAGACGGTCCTCGGCTCCGCGGTGGCGGTGGCGCTGGTCCTGCTCGCCCCCCGCGGGTCCGCCCCCGCTCGGCGCTGAGGGCCCGGCACGGCGGGTCCGGTCCCGCCGGCGCCCCTCTCGCTGGGCCGGCCGGGTGGTCGCCGCCCGTTCCGGTGCCGGCGGCCTTCAGGGGAGGAGGTAGGACGTCGATGCCCCGGTCGAGCTGTCGTGCGGAGCGGGGGAGGGTGTGGTGACGCCGGTTCTCGGGCTGGCGTTCGCCTGCTCCGCCGTGGTGTGCGCGCTGACCGCCGTCCTCGCCTGGCGGCGGCGGGCGAACACCCCTGCGGCGGGGAGCCTGGCGGCCGCGATGGCGGGGGTCGCCGTGTGGTCGGGGGCGGGTGTCCCCGCGCACCTGCCCGTGGACCTCGTCGTGCAGCGGATCAGCGGCATGGTCGGCTTCGCGGGCATCCACCTGTCGGTCCTCGGCCTGTGGTGCCTGAGCCGGGCCGTGGCCGATCGCCACTGGCGGCTGCGGCGCGGCGTCGCGCTGCGCCTGGCGACGGCGTCCGCCCTGCTGGTGGCCGCGGTGGTCACCAACCCCTGGCACCACCTCGTCTTCCCCAGCGTCAGCGCCTCCGGGCCCGACCAGCGCCTGGACGTCAGCCTGGGACCGCTGTTCTGGGTCCACACGGGATACTGCTACCTCCTGCTGGGCTGGGGCCTGCAGCGTCTCGCCACCGCGTGGTGGCGCGCCAGGTCGGTCTTCCGCCGGCAGCTGACCCACCTGCTCGCCGCGGCGTGCGTGCCGCTGGTCGGCAACATCGCCGTCCTGATCGCGGCCCGCGGTGAGCACCCGGTGGACCACACCCCCCTCTTCTTCGCCGTGACCGGTCTGATCGACGCGCGGGCGATCTTCCGGCACGGCCTGCTGCACCTGGTGCCGGTGGCGCGCGCCCGCGTCGTCGACGGCATCGACGACGCCGTGGTGGTCGTCGACGACCAGGCGCGGGTCATCGACGCCAACCCCGCGGCGTCGGCGCTGCTGGCGCGCGGCGCCCCCGACGACCTCGTCGGCCGCCCGGCGGCGCAGGTGCTGCCGCCGGAGCTGGGCGACCTGCTGCGGGGCACGGTCGTGCGCGTGCACGCCGAACTGGCCGCCGGCGTGCACGTCGACGCCCGCACCAGCGTCCTGACCGACCCCCGCGGGCACCCGTTCGGGTGGGTGGTCGTCCTGCGCGACGTCAGCGAGCTCGTCGAGCAGCGTGCGC
>NZ_JALBVB010000052.1:138123-220964 GCF_022669155.1 Kineococcus sp. TRM81007
GCGCGCCAGCGCACGCCTGCGCGAGCAGCTCGCCGTCACCCGGGCGCTGCAGGAACGTCTGGCCGAGGACGCCGTCCGCGACTCCCTGACGGGCCTGCACAACCGTCGCCACCTCGTGCAGGTGCTGGAACGGGCGCTGGCACGTGCGCGGGGGAGCGGGGACCCCCTGAGCGTCGTGCTCATCGACATCGACCACTTCAAGGCGGTCAACGACACCCACGGCCACCGCGCCGGTGACGAGGTCCTGCGCGCGGTGGCCGACGAGCTGCGGGCGGGGTGCCGCGCCGACGACACCGTCGCCCGCTACGGCGGCGAGGAGTTCGTGCTCGTCCTGCCCTCGACCTCCCGCGAGCAGGCCCTCGAGCGCACGGAGGAGCTGCGCCGCCGTCGTGCCGCGGGCGCCGTCCGCCTGACGGGCCCGGTGCCGCACCCGCGGCAGGCCCCCGCGATCGCGGTGACGTTCTCCGCCGGCGTCGCCACCCACGCCGGGGACGGCACCGACGCGGACGGCCTGCTCGCCGCCGCCGACCGGGCTCTCTACGCCGCCAAGGCCGCTGGGCGCAACCAGGTCGCCGCCGCGCGGTGACGCCGCGCGGGTGCCGCGTCAAGGACGCGTCAAGATCGGCGTGCGCGAGCACCAGCGGCGACGGTGCGCGCGCGGCGGCTGGCACCGTGGGGCGGTGACGAGCACGACCTCCCGCGCCGGGAGCGCCGACGGCGCCGGTCCTCCCCGCCGCGCGCAGCGCCCCGCTCGAGCGTGGCGGACCCGCTCCAGCCCCCACCCGGCGCAGCTGACCGTCGCCGGCTTCGCCGTCGGCGTCCTGGTCGGCACCGCCCTGCTGCTGCTGCCGTTCTCGCACCGCGAGGGTGTGCGCACCACCGTCGTGGAGGCGCTGTTCACCGCCACCTCGGCGCTGTGCGTCACCGGCCTGGCCGTCGTGGACACCCCCACGCACTGGTCCACCGCCGGGCAGGTCGTCATCCTCGTGCTCATCCAGGTCGGCGGCTTCGGCATCATGGCGCTGGCCTCCCTGCTGGGGGTGCTCATCACGCACCGCCTGGGGCTGCGCGGCCGGATGGCCGCCGCCGCCGAGACGAGGACCGTGCAGGCCGGGGACGTGCGCGCCCTGCTCGTCGGCATCGCCCGCCTCAGCCTGGTCGTGGAGGCGGTCACCGCCGCGCTGCTGGCCGCCCGCTTCGCCCTCGGCTACGGCGAACCGCTGCCGCGCGCGCTGTGGCTGGGGGTCTTCCACTCCGTCTCGGCGTTCAACAACGCCGGCTTCGCCCTCTACAGCGACAGCCTGGTCCGCTTCGCCACCGACCCGTGGATCTGCGTGCCGATCGCCGTCGCCGTCGTGCTGGGCGGCATCGGCTTCCCGGTGCTCTTCGAGCTGCGCCGGCACCTGCGCACCCCGGCGCGCTGGAGCCTGCACACCAAGGCCACCCTGCTCGGCACCGCCGTGCTGCTGCCCGCCGGCGCAGCGTTCTTCACGCTCGCCGAGTGGGGCAACCCCGGCACCCTCGGCCCGATGAGCGTGCCCGGCAAGCTGCTGGCGGGCGCCTTCCAGGGCGTCATGCCCCGCACCGCCGGGTTCAACAGCGTCGACGTCGCCCAGATGAACACCGGCACCTGGCTGGGCACCGACGTGCTCATGTTCATCGGCGGCGGCAGCGCCGGCACCGCCGGCGGCATCAAGATCACCACGTTCCTGGTGCTGCTGTTCGTCATCGTCTCCGAGGCGCGCGGCGACGACGACGTCCTCGCCTTCGGCCGCCGGCTGCCGCGCGGGGTGCAGCGCCAGGCCCTCACCGTGGCGCTGCTGGGCGTGGCGGCCGTCGTCCTGCCCGCCGTCGCCTTCGCCCTGACGACGCCGTTCACCCTCGACCGCATCCTCTACGAGGTCGTCTCCGCCTTCGCCACCGTGGGGCTGTCCACCGGCATCACCGCCCAGTTGCCCGTGCCGCACCAGCTCGTCCTGGTGGCGCTGATGTTCCTGGGGCGCACCGGCACCATCACCCTGGCCACCGCCCTGGCCCTGCGCAGCAGGCCCCGGCTGTACCGGCTGCCGCCCGAGCGGCCCATCGTCGGCTGACGCGCCCCCGGGACCGCACCGGGTGCGAGCGCCGCGTCACGGGCGCCGCGTCACGGGCGCCGCGTCACGGGCGCCGCGTCACGGGCGCCGCGTCACGGGCGCGAGCGCCCCACCGGCTGGTCGATGGAGACGTGCTCGTCCACCCCGGACACGTGCACCACCCCGGGCACGGTGCGCAGCAGCACCGCCGCGATGCGCCGCTGCCCGGGGTCGTGCACCCCGTCCAGCGTCACCACCCCGTCCTCCACCTGCACCCGCCACGGCTGCCCCGGCAGGTCGTCCGCCAGCCGTGCCAGCGCCGCCTCGCGCACGTCCTCGTCCGGGTGCGCGATCGTGCGCAGCACGTCGCGGCGCGCCAGGATCCCCACCACGCGGCGCCCCTCGCACACGGGTGCGGCGTGGATGCCGTGGTCCAGCAGCAGCGCCGCCGCCGTGGCCAGGTCCGTGCGCGGCTCCACCGTCAGCGGCCGCGTCGTCATCACCTCCGCGACCGTGCGCGGCGGTGCCGCACCGTCACCGCTGTCGCCGTCGCGGTCCAGCTCGCGGCTGCGCGGGTCGGCGCCCAGGCGCTCGCGCAGCAGGTCGCTCTCGCTGACCATGCCCACCAGGTGCCCGTCGGCGTCCAGCACCGGCACCGAGGAGATGCGGTGGTGCAGCAGGGTGCGCGCCGCGTGCGCCACCTCGTCGTCGTCCAGCACGGTCACCACCGGGACCGTCATCGCCTCGCGGACCAGCACCCCGACCACCTCCCGGCGCGCCGCGACCCTCGCAGCGCTCCCGCTCCCGATGGTGGCGCCTGCGCGCGCCGACCGCCAGGGCCGCGGGTCGCGGGTCGCGGCCGGTCCCGCGCGCTGCGCGCGTGGTGCGTGGCGGTCGCTAGTCTCGCCTCCCACCCGTGCGCCCGGAGGGGCGCCAGAGCACCCGGGAGCGAACGCACCGTGCACGGCGAGCCAGCACCCGACGCGACGGGGCCCGAGCAGAACGAGGCCATCGGGCTCTACTACGACGACTTCGCCCCGCACTACGTGCCGGGGTGGCGTTCCCTGGAGCACTACGGCCCCCTGGTCGCGGACTTCCTGCTGCGCACCGTGACGCCCGAGTGCCGGGTGCTCGACGTCGGGTGCGGGCCGGGGCAGCTGACGAGGGACCTCGCCCCGGACGTCTCCGTCACGGGGATCGACCTGTCACCGCGGATGCTCGCGGTCGCGCGCGCCGCCCGGCCCGGGGGCCGGTACGTGCGGCACGACTTCCACGACCCGCTGCCGGACGACCGGGGCCGCTTCGACGTCGTCGTCGCCGTGGGGTGCCTGGAGTTCTGCCGCGACCTCACCGCGACGCTGCGCAACCTCGCCGACGCGTGCGCGCCCGGGGCGCGACTGCTGGTGGGGGTCGTCGAGGACCGCGACGCGCGCGAGCCCGGTCGTTCCCGGCGCGCGTTCTCCGAGGACGGCCTGCCGGGGATCGACATGCACAGCTACGACGCCACCGCGCAGCTGGGAGCGGTCACGGCCGCGGGGCTGTCCCCCTGGTCGTACCGGTTCGTGCCGGCCTGGCGGCACGAGGAGTACTCCTACGTCGTGCGGTACGGGCTGTGGGAACTGCGGAAGGACGCGCCGGGCACGTGAGGCCCGGCGGCGCCGGCGGGACGCCCCGGCCGGTCGCCCCCGGTGTCCACAGCCCCCGCGGGAGCGTTGCAGACTGGGGGAGCGTGGCGCACCGGCGCGCCACCGGTACCGCGACGGAGAGCCTCGTGACCGACCTGCTCACCAGCGACTTCTACGCCTTCCAGGCCGACGCCCTCACGCCCCGCGAGCAGGAGTCCGTGCTCGCCCTGCGCGAGTACCTCGAGAGGGAGGTGCGCCCGATCGCCGACGAGTGCTGGGTGCGCGCGGAGTTCCCCCGGCAGGTCGTCGTGCCGCTGGCCGAGCTCGGCTGCTACGGCGCGGCGTGGCCGGAGACGCGACGCTTCGCCGGCTCCGCCGTGCACCGCGGCTGGGTCGCCCTGGAACTGGCGCGCGTGGACGCCTCCATCGCCACCTTCGTCGGCGTCACCAACGGGCTGGCCATGGGCTCGATCGCGCAGACCGGCTCGCCCGAGCAGCGCGCGCACTGGCTGCCGCCCATGGCCCGCGGCGAGCTCGTCGGCGCCTTCGCCCTGACCGAACCCGGCTCCGGCTCCGACGTGGCCGGGGGCCTGAGCACCACCGCGCGCCGCGAGGGCGGGCAGTGGGTCCTCGACGGCGCCAAGCGCTGGATCGGCAACGCCACCTTCGCCGACGTCGTCGTCGTGTGGGCCCGCGACGTCGCCGACGGGCAGGTGAAGGGCTTCCTCGTCACGAAGGGCACCCCCGGCTTCACCGCCACCAGGATCGAGGACAAGACCGCGCTGCGCACCGTGCAGAACGCCGACGTCGTGCTCGAGGGCGTGCGCGTGCCTGAGGAGCGCCGCCTGGCGAACGCCCGGTCCTTCAAGGACACCGCGGCCGTGCTGCGCCTGACCCGCGCCGAGGTCGCCTGGCAGGCCGTCGGCGTGGCCATGGGCGCCTACGAGGCCGCGCTGGCGTACGCGCTGCGGCGCGAGCAGTTCGGCCGGCCCATCGCCGCCCACCAGCTCGTGCAGGACCTGCTCGTGCGCAGCCTGGGCGACATCACCGCCTCCCTGGCGCTGTGCGTGCAGGTCTCCCGGCTGCTCGACGCCGGCCGGCAGCACGACGCGCACTCCGCGCTCGCCAAGGCGTACACCACCACCCGGATGCGCGAGACCGTCGCCCGCTGCCGCGAGGTCCTCGGCGGCAACGGGATCGTGCCCGGGCACGGCGTGGCGCGGTACTTCGCCGACGCGGAGGCGGTCTACTCCTACGAGGGCACGAGGGAGGTCAACACCCTCATCGTCGGGCGCGCGATCACCGGGCACGCCGCGTTCGCGTGAGCGCGCGGCCGCTGCGGCCGGGTGCGACCGGGCGGTGCGGGTGCGCGCACCCCGCCGTTGCCGCTGGTCGAGGGGTGTCGCTAGGTTGCCGCGCACGCCCTGACCAGCTGCGCCGACCCGCCTGCTGACCAGCGGGCCAGCCCCAGCCGGACGACCCGAGGTGACACCGTGGCCCTGCCTCCCCTGACCGCCGAACAGCGCGCCGCCGCCCTGGAGAAGGCGGCCGCCGCCCGTCGCGAGCGCGCGGAGGTGAAGAACCGGCTGAAGTACGCCGGCGGCTCCCTGGAGGAGGTCGTCAAGGAGGGCCAGGAGAACGAGGTCCTGGGCAAGATGAAGGTCTCCGCGCTGCTGGAGTCGCTGCCCAACGTCGGCAAGGTCCGCGCCCGGCAGATCATGGCCGAGATCGGCATCTCCGAGTCGCGGCGGGTGCGCGGGCTGGGCGCGCACCAGATCGCCGCCCTCGTGGAGCGCTTCGGCCAGGGGTCCGCACCGGCCGGCGACGGGGACGGCGCCGACGGCCGGGACGGCGCGCCCGAGGCGAACGGGAGCTCCCGCGCGGCCGCGAACGGGAGCGCACCGCGACCGTGAGCGACCCGCAGCACCACCCGCACGCCCCCGGCCCGGCGCGCCTGACCGTGCTGGCCGGACCCACCGCCGTCGGCAAGGGCACCGTCTCGGCTGACCTGCGCCACCGCTACCCGCAGGTGTGGATCTCCGTGTCGGCCACCACCCGGCCCCAGCGCCCCGGCGAGGTCGACGGGGTGCACTACCACTTCGTGTCCGAGGAGACCTTCGACGGCTACGTCGAGCGCGGCGAGCTGCTGGAGTGGGCCCGCGTGCACGGCCGGCACCGCTACGGCACCCCCCGCGGCCCGGTGGAGCAGGTGCTGGCCTCCGGGCGCCCGGCGCTGCTGGAGATCGACCTGGCCGGCGCCCGGCAGGTGCGCGAGGCCATGCCCGAGGCCCGGTTCGTCTTCCTCGCCCCGCCCAGCTGGGAGGAGCTGGTGCGCCGCCTGGTCGGGCGCGGCACCGAGGACGCCGAGGAGCGCGAGCGGCGCCTGAGCACCGCGCGCGTGGAGCTGGCCGCCGAGCCGGAGTTCGACGTGACGATCTACAACGACGACGTGCGCCGCGCCACCGACGAGCTGGTCACCTGGATGGGCGTGCCCACCGCGTAGGACCCCACCGCGTAGGACCCCACCGCGTAGGACCCCACCGTCCGGGCCGGCCACCTGGCGTGGGCGCCGCACCCGCCGGACCTCGTAGGATGGGGTCCGTCTGCCCGCCGCCCGGCGGGGACGTCCCGAACCGAGGAGAGCCACCGTGGCTGGAACCGTCGCGTCGCCCGAGGGCATCACCAACCCGCCCATCGACGACCTGCTGACGGCCGCCGACTCCAAGTACGCGCTGGTCATCTACGCGGCCAAGCGCGCCCGGCAGATCAACGCCTACTACTCGCAGCTGGGCGAGGGGCTGCTGGAGTACGTCGGCCCGCTGGTGGAGACCCACGTGCAGGAGAAGGCCCTGTCCGTGGCGATGCGCGAGATCAACGAGGGCATGCTGACCTCGGAGCCCGTCGAGCAGTGAGCCCCACCGCGCCCCCGGGCGGCCCGCGCCGGGTCGTCCTGGGGGTCGCCGGCGGCATCGCCGCCTACAAGGCGGCGCTGCTGCTGCGCGAGCTGACCGAGTCCGGGCACGAGGTCACCGTCGTGCCCACCGCGGCCGCCGAGCGCTTCGTCGGCCGCGCCACGTTCGAGGCCCTGTCCGGGCGCCGGGTTGCCCACGACGTGTGGACCGGTGCCGAGGAGGTCCCGCACGTGCGGCTGGGCCGGCACGCCGACCTCGTCGTCGTCGCCCCCGCCACCGCCGACCTGCTCGCACGCGCCGCGCACGGCCTGGCCGACGACCTGCTGACCAACGTGCTGCTGACGGCCACCTGCCCGGTGCTGCTGGCACCGGCCATGCACACCGAGATGTGGCTGAACCCGGCCGTGCAGGCCAACGTCGCCCTGCTGCGCTCGCGCGGGGTCACGGTGCTCGAACCGGCCTCCGGGCGCCTGACCGGCGCCGACTCCGGGCCGGGCCGGCTGCCCGAACCGGCCGAGATCGCCGCCGCCTGCCGCCGCCTGCTCGGCTCCGGCGCCCGCGGCCACGACCTGGCCGGCCGGCGCGTCGTCGTCTCCGCCGGCGGCACCCGCGAGCCCCTGGACCCGGTGCGCTACCTGGGCAACCGCTCCTCGGGGCGGCAGGGCGTGGCGCTGGCCGCCGCCGCGGCCGCCCGCGGGGCGCACGTGACGCTGGTGGCCGCGCACCTGCAGGTGCCCGCCCCCGCGGCCGTGGAGGTGGTGCCCGTGGGTACCGCCCTGGAGCTGCGCGACGCCGTCGTGGCCGCCGCCGCGGACGCCGACGCGGTCGTCATGGCCGCGGCCGTGGCCGACTTCCGCCCCGCCACCCGCGCGGACAGCAAGATCAAGAAGTCCGACGACCCCGCCCGCGACCCCGTGGTGGTCCTGGAGCGCAACCCCGACGTCCTGGCCGGCCTCGTCACCGCCCGCGCCGCCGCGCAGGGAGCCGGCGGGGGAGCCGGCGGGGGTGGCGCTCGCCGCCCCGTCATCGCCGGCTTCGCCGCCGAGACGGGTGACGAGACGGGCAGCGTCCTGGAGCACGGCCGCGCCAAGCTGGCCCGCAAGGGCTGCGACCTGCTGGTGCTCAACGAGGTGGGGGAGGGGCGCGGCTTCGGCACCGCCACCAACGCCGTCGTGCTGCTGGGCGCCGATGGCACCGAGCGCACCGTGCCCGAGGCCAGCAAGGACGTCGTCGCCGACGCGGTGTGGGACGCGCTGGTGCCTATGCTGACCGCGATCACCCCCGCGGCCGACGACGCCGCCGAGAACGCCGCCGAGAACCCCGAGACTGGAGCCCCGTGACCTCCCTGCGCCTGTTCACGTCCGAGTCGGTCACCGAGGGGCACCCCGACAAGATCTGCGACCAGATCTCCGACGGCGTCCTGGACGCCCTGCTGGCGCAGGACCCCCGCAGCCGCGTGGCGGTGGAGACGATGGTCACCACCGGCCTGGTGCACGTGGCCGGCGAGGTCACCACCTCCGCGTACGCCGACATCCCCACGATCGTGCGCCAGACGCTGCTGGGCATCGGCTACGACTCCTCCGCCAAGGGCTTCGACGGGCGCACCTGCGGGGTGGAGGTCTCCATCGGCTCGCAGTCCCCGGACATCGCCCAGGGCGTGGACGAGGCGTGGGAGAACCGCCAGGAGGGCGGCGGGGTGGACCCGCTGGACCTGCAGGGCGCCGGGGACCAGGGCCTGATGTTCGGGTACGCCTGCGACGACACCCCCGAGCTGATGCCGCTGCCGATCCACCTGGCGCACCGCCTCTCCCAGCGGCTGAGCGAGGTGCGCAAGAAGGGTGAGGTGCCCTACCTGCGCCCGGACGGCAAGACGCAGGTGACCATCGGCTACGACGGCGAGCGCCCCGTCACCCTGGACACCGTGGTGCTGTCCACCCAGCACGAGCCGGACGTGGACCTGGTGCGGACCCTCACCCCGGACGTGCGCCGGCACGTCATCGAGCCGGTGCTGGAGGGCCTGGAGCTGGACACCTCCGACATCCGGCTGCTGGTCAACCCCACCGGCCGCTTCGAGATCGGCGGCCCCATGGGCGACGCCGGCCTGACCGGCCGCAAGATCATCGTGGACACCTACGGCGGCATGGCCCGCCACGGCGGCGGCGCCTTCAGCGGCAAGGACCCCTCCAAGGTGGACCGCTCCGCCGCCTACGCGATGCGCTGGGTCGCCAAGAACGTCGTCGCCGCCGGCCTGGCCCGCCGCTGCGAGGTGCAGGTGGCGTACGCCATCGGCAAGGCGCACCCGGTGGGCCTGTACGTGGAGACCTTCGGCACCGAGCAGGTCGCCCTCGGCCGCATCCAGGCCGCCATCCGCGAGGTGTTCGACCTGCGCCCGGCCGCGATCGTGCGCGACCTGGACCTGCTCAAGCCCGTCTACGCGCCGACCGCGGCGTACGGCCACTTCGGCCGGGAGCTGCCCGGGTTCACCTGGGAGCGCACCGACCGCGTCGAGGCCCTGCGCGCCGCAGCGGGCAGCTGACCGGGACGGCGGCCGACCCGGGCGCCGGCACCGGCCCGGCCCCGGCTGACGAACCCGCCCCGGCCGAGCGCGCTCCCGCGAAGCGTGCTCCCGCGAAGCGCGCCCCGGCGAAGCGACGCAGCAGGGCGCTGGAGGGCGTGGCCGCCACCGACCCGGTGGCCAGCGTGCTGGTCCAGGTGCCGCTGCCGCACCTGGACCGCCCCTTCGACTACCTCGTGCCCGCCTCCGTGGAGCACACCGCCGAACCCGGGCGCCTCGTGCGGGTGCCGTTCGCCGGCAGCGACGTCGAGGGGTGGGTCCTGGCCCGCCGCGACGCCAGCGAGCACCCCGGCAAGCTGGCGCGGCTGCGGCGCGTCGTCTCCGGCCTGCCGGTGCTCAGCCCCCAGGTCCTCGACCTCGCCGAGCGCGTCGCCGCCCACTACGGCGGCACCCTGGCCGACGTGGTGCGCCTTGCCGTGCCCGGCCGCCACGCCGGCGCCGAGGACACCGTCCTGCGCGCCGACCCGGTCCACCACGAGCCGGTGCCCGACCCCGTCACCGGTGGCGAGGACCTGGCCGGCTGGGACCGGCACACCGCCGGGCGCGCGTTCCTGACCCACCTGGCCGGTGGCGGCGACCCCCGCGCCGTGGCCACCCTCGCCCCCGGCACCGACCCGCACGAGGCGCTGGCCGTGGCCGCCCGCGCCACCCTCGCCTCCGGGCGCACCGCCCTGCTCGTCGTGCCCGACCACCGCGACCTGCTCCGCCTGGACGCCGCCCTGACCCGGCGCCTGCCGGCCGGGTCCCACGTGCTGCTGGAGGCCGACGCCGGCCCCGCCGCCCGCTACGGCGCGTTCCTGCAGGCGCTGACCGGCCGTGCCCGCGTCGTCGCCGGCACCCGCGCCGCCGTCTTCGCCCCCCTGCCGAACCTCGGCCTGATCGCCCTGCTCGACGACGGCGACGACTCCCACGCCGAGCAGCGCGCCCCCTACCCGCACGCCCGCGACGTCGCCGTCCTGCGCGCCGACGCCACCGGCTGCGCCGCGCTGTTCGCCGGGCGCACCCGCACCGCCGAGACGCAGGTCCTGCTCGCCGACGGCTGGGCGCGCGCCGTCACCGCTCCCCGCGAGCTCGTGCGCGCCACCGCCCCGCGCACCGTCGTGGCCGGCACCACCGGCCCCGACGCGCAGGACCCGCTGGCCGCCGCCGCCCGCCTGCCCAGCGACGGCTGGCGCGTCCTGCGCGACGCCGTGCGCCGCGGCCCCGTCCTGGTGCAGGTGCCCCGCACCGGCTACGTGCCCGCCCTGGCGTGCCGCACCTGCCGCGAACCGGCCCGCTGCACCGCCTGCCACGGCCCGCTCGCCCTGAGCGCCCCCGACGCCCCACCGGCCTGCCGCTGGTGCGCCCGCCCCGCCGCCGACTGGACCTGCCCCACCTGCGGCGAGACCCGCCTGCGCGCGGTGGTCACCGGTGCGCGCCGCACCGCCGAGGAGCTCGGCCGCGCCTTCCCCGGCGTGGAGGTGCGCACCTCCGGCGGCTCCCGCGTCCTGGACGACGTGCCCGCCGAGCCGTCCCTGGTCATCGCGACCCCCGGCGCCGAGCCACGCGCACCCGGCGGGTACGCCGCCGCCCTGCTCCTGGACGGCTGGGCCCTGCTGAACCGCCCCGACCTGCGCGCCCAGGAGGAGGCGCTGCGCCGCTGGTGCGAGGCCGCCGCCCTGGTGCGGCCCGTCACCGACGGCGGCGCCGTCGTCGTGGTCGCCGACCCGCAGGCCGCCGCCGTGCAGGCCCTCGTGCGCTGGGACCCCGCCGGCTTCGCCGAGCGCGAGCTCGCCCAGCGCGCCGAGCTGGACCTGCCGCCCGCCGCCCGCTTCGCCGGCCTGATCGGCGCCGCCGCCGACGTCGCCGAGACCGTCGGCGCCGTCCTGGCCGCCCTGCCACCCGGCCCGGCCGCCGCCGCCCGCGTCCTCGGCCCCGTCCCGCTGCCCGAGCGCCCCGGCACCGCCCCGGCCGTGCGCACCGTCGTGCGCGTGCCGCGCACCGCCTCCGCCGAGCTCGCGCAGGCCGTCAAGACCGTCACCGCCGGGCGCAGCGTGCGCAAGCTGCCCGTGGTGCGGGTGCGCGTCGACCCGCCCGAGATCGGCTGACACCCGCCCCCGCGGAACGCGCGGGTGCAACGCGGGGAGGGCGCCCGAACGGGCGCAGCGAGCGCACCCGTGCCACGATCGCGCCCGGCGGGAGGCTCCCGCCGGACGAGGGGGTTCGCCGTGCGCGTGGTGGTCATCGGGGCGACCGGGCACGTCGGCACCCACCTCGTGCCCCGCCTCGTGCGCGCCGGCCACGACGTCGTCGCGATCAGCCGCGGCACCCGCGAGCCCTACCACCCCCACCCCGCCTGGGACCGCGTCCAGCGCGTCAGCACCGACCGCGACGCCGAGGACGCCGCCGGCACCTTCGGCGAACGCGTCGCCGCCCTGCGCCCGGACGCCGTGATCGACCTGGTCTGCTTCACCCCCGCCTCCGCCGCCCAGCTCGTCGACGCGCTGCGCGGGCGCTGCGGGCACCTGCTGCACGCCGGCACCATCTGGGTGCACGGCCCCGCCACCGCCTCACCCCTGACCGAGGACGACCCGCGCGAGCCGTTCGGCGACTACGGCACGCGGAAGGCGGAGATCGAGCGGCTCCTGCACGCCGAGACCCGCACCGGCGGCCTGGCCTGCACCGTGCTGCACCCCGGCCACATCAGCGGCGCCGGCTGGCCCGTCATCACCCCGCTCGGCAACCTCGACCCCGCCGTCTGGCACGCCCTGGCCACCGGCACCGAACTGCCCGTGCCGGGCCTCGGCCTGGAGACCCTGCACCACGTGCACGCCGACGACGTCGCCCAGGCCTTCGAGCTGGCCCTGCACCGGCGCTCGCGGGCGGTGGGGGAGAGCTTCCACGTCGTGTCCGAGCGGGCGCTGACGGTGCGCGGCCTCGCCGTCGCGGCCGCCGGCTGGTTCGGGCGCGAGCCGGTGCTGCGCCCCGTGGCCTGGGAGGAGTTCCGCGAGCTGGCCGGTGAGCACGCGCAGGCGTCCTGGGAGCACCTGTCGCGCAGCCACAGCGCCTCGATCGCCAAGGCGCGCGCCCTGCTCGGCTACGCGCCGCGCTTCACCTCGCAGGCCGCGGTGGCGGACTCGGTGCGCTGGGCGGGCGCGCGCGGGGAGCTGGACCTGGCCGGGCAGCAGGTGCCGCCCACCGCTTGAGCGCGAAGCGCCCGGGCAAGCGCTTGCCAGGGCGCCGCGCGGCCTCGTACGGTCGATCGAAGCGGGAGGGCCGTACGCCGCTGAATCGTTTCGCGACGACGGCGTCGCGTGGACCGGGCCCACCCACGGACGAAGGACGGGCGATGAGGCTTCTCCCACGTGCGACCACCGGTCGCGCGCTCCTGTGCGGCGGCGTCAGCGCCGCGCTGCTGGTGGGTTCCGCCGCCGGCACCGCCGGCGCGCACCCCGCACCGGACCGGACGGGCGCCGGCACCGGCGTGCAGCTCGAGTGGCTCGACCGCGGCCTGGTCGCGGCGGCCACCGATCGCGGCGTGTTCCTGTCGTGGCGGCTGCTGGGCCACGAGGTCACCGGCGCCACGGTGAGCGGCGAGACCGGTCCGGGCTTCCGCGTCTACCGCGACGGCGCGCTCGTGACGACCGTCACCGGCAGCACGAACTGGCTGGACACCGCCGGCGGCGAGGGCTCGCGCTACCGCGTCGTGCCCGTCGTCGACGGCCGCGAGGCCGGCCCGGTGGGGGAGGCGACCCCGTGGGGCGGGGCGTCCCTGGACGTGGCGCTGCGCAAGCCGGCCGGCGGCACCACCCCGGCGGGGGAGCAGTACACCTACTCCGCCAACGACGTCAGCGCCGCGGACGTCGACGGCGACGGGCAGCTGGAGCTCGTCGTGAAGTGGGACCCCTCGAACTCCAAGGACGTCTCCCAGGTCGGCTACACCGGCAACGCCTACCTCGACACGTACGAGCTGGACGGCACCCTCCTGGCCCGTGTCGACCTCGGCGTGAACATCCGCGCCGGCGCCCACTACACCCAGTTCCTGGTGCAGGACTTCGACGGCGACGGCCGCGCCGAGCTGATGCTCAAGACCGCCCCGGGCACCTCCAGCACCCGCTACGTCGACGGGGAGGCGGCCGGCACCCGGCCGATCACGCTGCTGCCCGAGGACGTGGCGGCGGGTGTGACCCACGCCGACGACTACCGGCTCAGCGCCGCGCAGTACCGCGAGCACTTCATCGGGGTGCTGCGCGGCTGGCACGCCCACCCCGAGGTCGTCGCCGGTCGCTGGCCGGTAACGGTCGAGGAGGCCCTGGGCCTGGAACCGAGGTACTCCTACCCCCTCTCGCAGGCCGACGCGGCCGCGCTGGCCGACCACTTCATCGACGTCTACGCACCCGCCCGCTCCTCCCGCAACGCGCTGCGGGCCTTCGAGGGTTTCATCCTCACCGGGCCCGAGTACCTCACCGTCTTCGACGCCGGCACCGGCGAGGAGCTGCAGACCGTCGCGTACGAACCCGGCCGCACCGACGACGGCCTGATGTGGGGCGACTACGCCATGTCCCGCATCGAACCGGGGAACCGTGTCGACCGGTTCCTCGCCGGCGTCGCCCACCTGGACGGCGAGCGCCCCTCGGCGGTCTTCGCCCGCGGTTACTACACGCGGGCGACGCTGGTGGCCTACGACTGGGACGGTGAACGGCTGACGCGGCGCTGGTCCGTCGACAGCGGTTTCGCCCCCATGACGAACCCGTTCGACGACAGCCCGCACGGGCGCGACGGCACCGACCCGGTGTACGGCACGCTCACCACGCAGGGTTTCCACTCCCTCAGCGCCGCCGACGTCGACGGCGACGGCAGGCACGAGGTCGTCTACGGTTCCGCCACGATCGACGACGACGGCTCCCTGCTGTACTCCTCGTTCGACACGATGCCCGAGGGCTCGGCGGACCCCGGCGCGAGCGCCCGGCTGGGCCACGGCGACGCCATGCACGTCACCGACATCGACCCCGACCGCCCGGGCCTGGAGATCTTCACCGTGCACGAGGGCGGCACCTGGGCCCCGTACGGCAACGCGCTGCGCGACGCCGCCACCGGCGAGACGATCTTCGGCACCTACTCCGGCCGCGACACCGGCCGCGGCATGATCGGCGACGTCGACCCCGGCACCCGCGGCATCGAGGTGTGGGCGTCGATGCCGAACGGCACGGACGGCTCCGGCCTGCTCAGCGCCCGGGGCGAGCAGCTGGCCACCACCACGCCCGGGACCAACCAGTCGATCCGCTGGGCCGCCGACGGCACCACCCAGATCGTCGAGGGCTCCGGCGACGCCACCCCCGTCGTGGTCGACCGGGACCACGGCGTCCTGCTCACCGCGACCGGCACCCGCACCGACAACGGCACCAAGGGCAACCCGGCCCTGGTCGCCGACGTCCTCGGCGACTGGCGCGAGGAACTGGTGCTGCGCACCACCGACAGCACGGCGCTGCGCATCTTCCTCAGCACCGAGGTGACCGACCGCGCCGTGCGAACCCTGATGCACGACGCGCAGTACCGCGACGAGGTCGCCCGGCAGCAGACCGGCTACAACCAGCCGACGCACCCCGGGTTCTACCTCGCCTCCGACACCGACTTCACGCAGGTCCCCGCACCGGACGTGCTGGCACCCACCCCCGAGGTGCTCGGTGCCCGCCTGGCGGAGCTGTCCGCCGCCGGCGAGGTCACCGGACCGGTGGTGAAGGTCCTGCGGGCGCACGCGCGCAACGCGCAGCGGCACCTCGAGCGCGGCCGCGCGGAG
Organism: Kineococcus sp. TRM81007; assembly: GCF_022669155.1. Classification (GTDB taxonomy): domain Bacteria; phylum Actinomycetota; class Actinomycetes; order Actinomycetales; family Kineococcaceae; genus Kineococcus. The sequence goes on from NZ_JALBVB010000052.1 coordinate 153,084, forward strand.
CAGGCCGGGCGCGAGCTGCACCGCTTCCTCGACCGGCTCGAGCAGCGCCCGGGCAGCAGCCGGGTCGGTGAGCACGCGGAGCGGGTCCTGCGGTACACCGCCACCTCCGCGCTCACCGCGCTGGGCTGAGCGCACCGCCCCGGTGCCGCTGCGTGCCCGGCGCCGGCCGTCCGCGACGACGGCCGGCGCCGGGCGCGGGCCTCAGCACGGGCCTCAGCACACGTTTCAGCCCTCGCCCGGCAGGTGCACCACGACCGTGTCGCCGGTGCGCTCCACCCGCACCCCCGGCAGCGCGGCGACCTCCTCCAGCCACGCCAGCTTCCCCGCGCGCGAGACGCCCGTGGACGCGCGCGAGGCGTCCAGGACCACCACGCCCGGCAGCCGCTCCAGCGGTGCGTCCACCGACCAACCCACCACGTCGTGCCCACCGCCGGCGTCCCCCAGCAGGTACGGACCGGAGGTGTTGTCCGCCGCCAGCCGCGTACCGGCCGGCAACTGCGCCGTCGCCGCCTGCACCTGCTGCACGTACGGCCCCGGCCGCCAGGCGGCCGCCTGCCACGGCAGCGACAGCGAACCCACCGGCAGCACCCACGCCGTCGTCGCCGCGCTCGCCAGAGCCGCCAGCACCGCCAGCGGCACCACCGCCCGCGGCCGCCGCCCGCCCACCCGGCGCAGCACGTCCACCAGCGCCACCGCCGCCACCGGCACCAGCACCGCCCCGTAGTGCAGACCCGGCGACCAGTACGACGGCGTGACCGAGACCAGCCGCCACGCCAGCGTCGGCACCGCCAGCACCGCCACCGGCGAGGCGACCCACAGCACCCCGCCGCCGACCGCGGTGGCGAGCACCAGCACCGCCCGCAGCCGCAGCGCCTCACCGGCCGGCACCGGCTCCGGCGCCGCCGCGGTGCGCGCGCTGCCGCCGAAGGCCGCCAGCCGGCTCAGGTCGTGCGCGGGATCCACCGCCAGCATCGTGGCGAACGCCACCACCACCCCGGCCACCGCCGCCGCCGCCAGCGCCGCCCCGGCCCGGCGCCGCCCGCGCACCCACAGCAGCACCGCCACCACCGCCACGGTGGCGCCCATGTCCTCCTTGACCAGCAGCAGCGGCAGCGACCACAGCGCCGCCGCCCGGTGCCGGTGCTCCAGCAGCGCGGTGGCGCACAGCGCCAGCAGCGGCACCGCCAGGCACACCTCGTGCACGTCGAAGCGCGCCGCCGCCAGCGACCCGTGCGCCACCGCCGCACCCGCCGCCACCGCCACCGCGGCCGGCAGCGGCAGGTGCCGCACCGCGCAGCGCGCCACCAGCGCCGTGCCCAGCCCCAGCAGCAGCGCCTGCGCCAGCACCAGCGAGCGCGGGTCCGGCCAGGCCGCCCACACCGGGCCGAACACGGCCGTGGCGGGCGAGAAGTGGTCCCCCAGCAGCGGCGTGCCGCCCAGCACGCCCGACGTGGGCAGCTGCAGGCGCGCCCACGAGGCCGCCGACTGGCTGAAGATGCCCAGGTCGTAGTTCGTCGCCTCGCCGCGGTGGAAGTGCCCCAGACCGATCGAGGCGCACAGCAGCGCCGAGACCACCCCGGCCAGCGCCACCAGCGCCCGGCCGGCGCCCGTCGGCGCCCGCGGCGCGGGCGGGGAGGCAGCCGGGGAGGTCGTGCGCAGCGCGGTCATCGCCGACGATGATGCCGCCCGCCCCGCCCGCCCCCCGCGCCCGGCCCGGCCCGGACCGGTCGGGGACGTCGGCGCGCCCACCTAGACTCTCAGGGCCGCGCGCGCCCCGCCGCGCTCGCGCCCCGGGACCCGCAGCACGACGGACCCGCAGCACGACAGACGCCCAGCACCACCCGATCCCGACGAGGAGCCCCGTGGCAGTCCAGCCGATCCGCCTGTTCGGCGACCCGGTCCTGCGCCAGCGCGCGCAGGAGGTGACGACCTTCGACAAGGAGCTGCGCAAGCTCGTCAAGGACCTCGAGGACACCATGCTCGCCGCCCCCGGCGCCGGGCTGGCCGCCCCCCAGCTCGGAGTGGGCCTGCGGGTGTTCACCTACCACGCCGACGGGGAGCTGGGGCACCTGGTCAACCCGGTGCTGGACCTGTCCGAGGAGTGCCAGGACGGCGACGAGGGCTGCCTGTCCTTCCCCGGCATCGTCGCCGACACCCGCCGCGCCCTGCACGTGGTCGCCAAGGGGTACGACGTGCACGGCGAACCCGTCACGATCACCGGCTCGGAGTTCAAGGCGCGCGCCATCCAGCACGAGACCGACCACCTGGACGGGGTGCTGTTCATCGACCGCCTCGACCGGGCCCAGCGCAAGCTGGCGCTGAAGGCGGTGCGCGAGGCGGAGTGGATGGGCCAGCCCGCCCCGCAGGTCAAGGTCTCCCCGCACGCCACGTTCGGCCAGGCCCGCTAGTGCGCCTGGTCTTCGCCGGCACCCCCGACGTCGCGCTCGCCTCCCTGGACGCGCTGCTGGCCTCCTCCCACGAGGTCGCCGCCGTGCTCACCCGCCCCGACGCGCGCGCCGGGCGCGGGCGGCGCACCGCCGCCTCGGCCGTGGCCGAGCGCGCCCGCGAGGCGGGCCTGCCGCTGCTGCAGCCGGCCACCCCGCGCGAGCCCGCCTTCCTCGAGGAACTGGCCGCCCTGGCCCCGGACGCCTGCCCCGTGGTCGCCTACGGCGCCCTGGTGCCGCGCGCGGCGCTGGACGTGCCGCGGCTGGGCTGGGTCAACCTGCACTTCTCCCTGCTGCCGGCCTGGCGCGGCGCCGCCCCCGTCCAGCGCGCCCTCACCGCCGGCGACGACGTCACCGGCGCCAGCGTCTTCCAGCTCGAGGAGGACCTGGACACCGGCCCGGTGTACGGCACCCTCACCGAGCCGGTCGGCGCTCGCGACACCGCCGGGGACCTGCTGGAACGGCTGGCGGTGCACGGCGCGCAGCTGCTGGTGCGGGTGCTGGACGCGATGGAGGCCGGCACCGCGCTCGCGGTGCCGCAACCGGCCGACGGGGTCAGCCTCGCCCCGAAGCTCACCGTGGAGGAGGCGCGGGTGGACTGGACCGCCCCCGCCACCGTGGTCGACCGCCGGGTGCGCGGGTGCACGCCCGAGCCGGGCGCGTGGACGACGTTCCGCGGTGAGCGGCTGAAGCTGTCGCCCGTGCTGCCGGTCGCCGGGGAGAACCCCGGGCCGGGCCGGGTGGTCGTGGAGAAGCGGCGGGTGCTGGTGGGCACCGGGGACGGGCCGGTCGAGCTGGGGCCGGTGCAGGCGGCGGGCAAGCGGGCGATGCCCGCGGTGGACTGGGCGCGCGGGGTGCGCCCCGGCGAGGACGAGGAGCTGCGGTGACACCGGCGCACGACGGGCGCGGAGACGAGCGCGGGGACGAGCGCGGTCGGAGGGACGGGCGCGGGGGCCCGGGCGGCTCGCGGGGCCCGCGCGGCGGGGAGCGCGGTGGTGCCCGCGGCGGTGCCCGCGGTGACGACCGCTCGGGTTCGCGCGGCCCCTCGCGCGAGGGCCCCGGTGGGCAGTCGCCGCGCCGCGGGGTGAAGCAGGACCGCTACACCCGCGTCGACGACGCGCGCCAGGTCGCGTTCGCCGTGCTGCGCGCGGTGGACGAGGAGGACGCCTACGCCAACCTGGTCCTGCCGCAGCTGCTGCGCCGACGGCACCTGGGCGGGCGCGACGCCGCCTTCGCCACCGAGCTGGCCTACGGCGTGCTGCGCGGGCGCGGCACCTACGACGCCCTGCTGGCCACCGTCGTGGACCGGCCCTTCAGCGACCTGGACCCCGGCGTGCTGGACGCGCTGCGCCTGGGCATGCACCAGCTGCTGGCGATGCGGGTGCCCGACCACGCCGCCGTGGCCACCACGGTGGCGCTCGCGCGCGGGGAGCTGGGCGCCGGCCCGGCCGGCCTGGTCAACGCGGTGCTGCGCAGCGCCGTCGGCCGCGAGCTGGGTCCCTGGCTGGAGGAGGCCGCCCCGCCGGTGGGCACCGACGAGGGGTGGGCGGTGCGCACCTCGCACCCGCAGTGGGTGGTGCGCGCCCTGCGCGAGGCGCTGCGCGCCCACGGCCACGACCCCGACGAGCTCGGGGAGCTGCTGGCCGCCGACAACGCCCCGGCCGCGGTGGCGCTGGCCGCGCTGCCCGGCCTGGCGGCCCCGGCGGACCTGCTCAGCGACGACCGCGCCCTGACCGTGCGCCCGGGCCGCTTCTCGCCCACCGCGGCGCTGCTGGAGCGCGGCGACCCCGGCCAGGTGCCGGCCGTGCGCGAGGCCCGCGCCCGCGTGCAGGACGAGGGCAGCCAGCTGGTGGCGCACCTGCTGGCCGCCGCCGACGTCGACGGGCGCGACGAGCGCTGGCTGGACCTGTGCGCCGGCCCCGGCGGCAAGGCCGCGCTGCTGGCCGCCACGGCCGTGCAGCGCGGTGCGCACCTGACGGCCGTGGAGGTCGCCCCGCACCGCGCCGACCTGGTGCGCTCGGCGCTGGCCGCGGTGCCGGACGGCCCGCTGGGCCCGGTCGAGGTGCGGGTGGGGGACGGGCGCGAGGTCGGCGGCGACGAGCCCGGCACCTACGACCGCGTCCTGGTCGACGCCCCCTGCACGGGCCTGGGCGCGCTGCGCCGCCGCCCCGAGGCGCGCTGGCGGCGCACCCCGGCGGACCTGGGCACCCTGGGTCCGCTGCAGCGGGCGCTGCTGGGCTCGGCGGTCGACGCGCTGCGCCCCGGCGGGGTGGTCGCGTACGCCACCTGCTCGCCCGTGCTGGCCGAGACCCGCCTGGTCGTCGACGACGCCGTCAAGGCCGCCGCCAAGCGCGGCGTGGGCCTGGAACGCCTGGACACCCCCGCGGTGCTGGCGCGCGTGGCCCCCGGCGTCGAGCACGCCGCCGCGGGCACCGCCGTGCAGCTGTGGCCGCACACCCACGGCACCGACGCCATGCACGTGGCCCTGCTGCGCCGCACGTCCTGAGCGCACCGCCCGCGCGCCCGCGCGCCGTCCCCGCACCGGGGAGGGGACGCGGGCAGGATGGGCCGGTGACCTGGGTCGAGGACCTCCACCGCCGCGCCGACGAGCAGCTGCCCGACTACGTCGCGGAGTACTTCGCCACCGCCGCCGGGGACGGGCAGTGCCGGCGCGAGGGGATCGCGGCGTGGGAGGCGCTGCGGCTGCGCCCGTCCGTGCTGCGCGACACCAGCCGCGTGAGCACCGCCACCACCGTGCTGGGCACCCCGGTGTCCTTCCCCGTGCTCGTCGCGCCCATGGCGCAGCAGGTCGCCGCCCGCCCCGAGGGGGAGGTGCTCACCGGCCGCGCCGTCGCCGGGGCCGGGACCGTCCTGGGCGTCTCCACCAACACCGGCGTGACCTTCGCCGACGTCGCCGCCACCGGCGCGCTGTGGTGGTACCAGGTCTACGTCATGCAGGACCGCTCCCTGACGCGGCTGCTCGTCGAGCGCGCCGCCGCCGCCGGCGCCTCGGCCCTGGTGCTGACGGTGGACACCACCGCCCTGGCACCGGCGCTGCCCGGTGTGGAGCCCACCGAGTGGCCCGACACGCACCGCAAGGCCCGGGTGGTCAACCTCACCGACGCCGAGCGCGCCGCCGCCGGCCCGCACGCGCTGCGCTCGGCGGAGGACCTGACCCCCGACGCCATCGGCTGGCTGCGCGAGCTCACCGGCCTGCCGGTGGCCGTCAAGGGCGTGTTGACGGCCCGCGACGCGCGCCGCTGCGTGGACGCCGGCGCCGACGCGGTGATCGTGTCCACCCACGGCGGGCGCCGCTTGGGCACCTCGATCACCAGCGCCCGCGCCCTGCCCGAGGTCGTCGCCGAGGTCGGCGCCGAGGTGGAGGTCCACGTGGACTCCGGCGTGCGCGAGGGCTCGCACGTGGTGGCGGCGCTGGCCATGGGCGCGCGCGCGGTGCACGTGGGCCGGCCGGTGATGTGGGGGCTGGCCGCCGACGGGCAGGCGGGCGTGAGCGCCGTGCTGGAGCGGCTGCGCGCGGACCTGGTCACCACCCTGCGCCAGGCCGGGGTCCCCGACGTGGCGCAGCTGCGTCCCTCGGACGTCGCCCACCCCGAGCCCGCGCACCCCACGGGCCACCCGCTCGCCCCCCCGCAGCCCTGAGAGCGAGCGCCCGAGCGGTCCCGGCGGGCGCTCGCCGCGGTTCGAGGTGCGCGACGCGCCCGGCGTGGGCAGCGTGGGACCCCGACCGCACCAGCAGGAGGAAGCCCGTGCCGCCCGAGACCGACACCCAGACCCCCCGCACCCCGGCCGCCGACGGCCGGGAGGGCGACCACGCCGCTCGGAGCACCGGTGGGCGCACCGACGAGCTCGCCGGTGAGCTCGCCCGCGCGCACGCCGGTGAGTACGACGGCGCGGAGGGTGCCGAGATCACCTACGACGAGCAGCGCTACCCGGCACGCCCGCGGCGGCTGCGCCCGCGCGCCCAGCTGCGCCAGGCGGGCGGGCGCCGCGTCAGCGACCCGCGCGCCGCCGACGGCTCCAACCCCGCCTACGTGCAGTGGCTGGTGGGGCAGTCGATGCTTGCCGACGCCGACGTGCTCTCCCGGCAGCTGTCGGGCCAGCCGGCGATGTGGCGCAACCCGTACGCGCGCCCGGACGCCCGCCGCGCCCTGGCCACCGCCTCGGTGTGGTTCACCGCCTACCCGATCTCCCTGATCACCGCGCCGGGGGCGTCCTTCCTGGGGTCGCTGGGCAGCGACGAGCTGTGGCAGGCGTTCCAGCGCATCGGCATCGACGCGGTGCACACCGGGCCCGTCAAGCGTGCCGGCGGTCTGACCGGGTGGAACGAGACCCCCAGCGTCGACGGGCACTTCGACCGCATCAGCACCCACATCGACCCCCTGTTCGGCACCGAGGACGAGTTCCGCGAGGTGTGCGAGGTCGCCGACCACCACGGCGGCAGCGTCATCGACGACATCGTGCCCGGCCACACCGGCAAGGGCGCCGACTTCCGCCTGGCCGAGATGGCGTACCGCGAGTACCCCGGCATCTACCACATGGTGGAGATCCCCGAGGAGGACTGGCACCTGCTGCCCGAGGTGCCCGCCGGCCGCGACGCCGTCAACCTCGACGCCGACGCCGAGGCGCAGCTGGCCGAGCACGGCTACATCATCGGCGCCCTGCAGCGGGTCATCTTCTACGCGCCGGGCGTGAAGGAGACCAACTGGTCGGCCACCGCCCCCGTCACCGGCGTGGACGGCAAGGTGCGCCGCTGGGTGTACCTGCACTACTTCAAGCAGGGCCAGCCGTCCATCAACTGGCTCGACCCCACCTTCGCCGGCATGCGCCTGGTCATCGGCGACGCCCTGCACTCCCTGGGCGACCTGGGCACCGGCGCGCTGCGCCTGGACGCCAACGGCTTCCTCGGCGTGGAGAAGTCCGCCGAGGGCCTGCCCGCCTGGTCCGAGGGGCACCCCCTCTCGCACGCGGCCAACCACGTCATCGCCGGGATGGTCCGCAAGGTCGGCGGGTTCACCTTCCAGGAGCTGAACCTGACGATGGAGGACATCCGCGACACCGGCCGCGTCGGCGCGGACCTGTCGTACGACTTCGTCAACCGCCCCGCCTACCACCACGCCCTGGCCACCGGCGACACCGAGTTCCTGCGCCTGACGCTGCGCACCTCGCTGGAGACCGGAGTCGAACCCGTCAGCCTCGTGCACGCCCTGCAGAACCACGACGAGCTCACCTACGAGCTGGTGCACTGGGCGACCCTGCACGCCGCCGACACCTACCCCTTCCGCGGGCGGGAGACCACCGGCGCGGAACTGGCCGAGACGGTCCGCGCCGACCTGCTGGCGCACCTGACCGGCGAGGCCGCCGACTACAACCACGTCTTCACCACCAACGGCATCGCCTGCACCACCGCCTCGGTCATCGCCGCCACCCAGGGCCTGCGCACCCTGGAGGACATCGACGACAGCCACGTGGAGGGCATCCGCCGCGCCCACCTGCTGCTGGCCATGTTCAACGCCTGGCAGCCGGGCGTGTTCGCCCTCTCCGGCTGGGACCTCACCGGCACCCTGCCGGTGCCGGCCGAGCAGGTGCGCGACCTCATCGAGGGCGGCGACACCCGCTGGGTGCACCGCGGCGCCCACGACCTCATGGACGTCGCCCCCGAGGCCACCGCCTCCGCCTCCGGGATGCCGCGCGGACGCGCCCTGTACGGCTCCCTGCCCGCGCAACTGGAGTCCGAGACGTCCTTCGTCGCCGGCCTGCGCGACGTGCTGGCCACCCGCGCCAAGCACGGGGTCGCCGCCGCCACCCAGATCGACGTGCCCCCCGTGGCGCACCCCGGCATGCTCGTCATGGTCCACCGCCTCGACGACGGCGACCCGACCCGCACCGACGCACCCCTGCAGGTGACGGTGCTGAACTTCACCGGCGACACGATCGAGGGCACCGTGCGCTCGGAGGCCTTCGAGCCGCGCCACGCCGTCGTCGACGCCTCCACCGGCGGCGAGATCGGCTGGGTGGACGACCTGCGCAGCTTCGGGGTGTGGCTGGGCCCGTACGCCGGGCTGTTCCTGGTGCTGACCGCCCCCGGCGAGCGCGACGCCGCCGTGCAGGGCGAGACGCTGGGCCGGCCCGAGACGGCCTGAGGGGCAGCCCGGGGAACGGCGCGAGGAGCGGCGGCCGGCGCTCGCGGGCCGGGGCCGCCGCTAGGGTCGCGCCGTGACGATCCAGGTCAACCCCAGCATCCTGTCCGCCGACTTCGCCAACCTCGCCGCAGAGCTGCAGCGCATCTCCACCGCCGACGCCGCGCACGTCGACGTCATGGACGGGCACTTCGTGCCCAACCTGACGCTGGGGCTGCCGGTGGTGGAGGCGCTGCGGAAGGCCTCGCCCGTCCCGCTGGACTGCCACCTGATGATCGAGGCGCCCGACCGGTGGGCGCCGGCCTACGCCGAGGCCGGCGCCCAGGGCGTCACCTTCCACGCCGAGGCCTCCGCCGCCCCCGTCAAGCTCGCCCGCGAGCTGCGCGCCGCCGGCGCCCGCGCCGGCCTCGCCCTGCGCCCGGCCACCCCGCTGGAGCCGTTCGTGGACCTCCTCGGCGAGTTCGACATGCTCCTGGTGATGACCGTCGAGCCCGGCTTCGGCGGGCAGTCCTTCCTCGACGTGACCCTGCCGAAGATCCGCCGCGCCCGCGCCGCCATCGGAGCCTCCGGCCTGGACGTGCGCCTGCAGGTCGACGGCGGCATCTCCACCTCCACGATCGAGCGGGCCGCCGAGGCCGGCGCCGACGTCTTCGTCGCCGGCTCGGCCGTCTACGGCGCCGAGGACGCCGCCGCCGCCGTGGACGAGCTGCGCCAGCTGGCCACGGCCGCCTGCGCGCACTGACGCCGCGGCCACCGGCGGTCCCGGCACCGCCCGCGTGGCACACTGACGCGACCGGCGGCCCCGCGCGGGGGACACCGGCCCAGCGAGACCAGAAGCAGGACCAGCAGGACCAGCAGGAACGAACGACACGCGTGCTCCGGGGTCGGTGGAAGTCCGAACCGGCGGTGACAGTCCGCGAGCCCCCACCTCGGTGACGGGCCGACCCGGTGGAACTCCGGGACCGACGGTGAGAGTCCGGACGGGAGGCAGCACGCGGGTAGTGCGCTCGTGCCCGCGCGCGCCCGGTGGCTCCGCCGCCGCGCGCCGCGCCGGTGCGCCCGCACGACCCGGGTCGCTGGTGCGCTCGCGCACCACCGACGGCCTCCGCGTCCCCTCGGACCGCCCGACGGTGCGAGAGCGAGGAACGCGGTGCCCCACACGCAGCCCCCGGCGCAGCCCGGGGACCGGCGCGCGGCCGAGCAGGCCGCCATGCGCCGCGCCCTGCACCTGGCCGCCCGCGGCCCCGCCACCGGCCCCAACCCCCGCGTCGGGTGCGTCCTGCTGGCTCCCGACGGCCACGTCCTCGCCGAGGGGCACCACCGCGGCGCCGGCACCGCGCACGCCGAGGCCGCCGCCCTGGCCGACCTCGCCGCCCGCGCCGGCACCGCGGCCGGCTGCACCGCCGTGGTCACCCTCGAACCGTGCACCCACACCGGCCGCACCGGCCCGTGCGCACAGGCCCTGCTCGCCGCCGGCGCCACCCGCGTCGTCATCGCCGACACCGACCCCAACCCCGCCGCCGCCGGGGGAGCGGACCTGCTGCGCACCGCCGGCGTCGACGTCGAGGTCGGCCTGCTCGCCGACGCCGCCCACGCCCTCAACGAGCGCTGGGCCACCGCCGTGGCCCGCGCCCGCCCCTGGGTGACGTGGAAGTTCGCCGCCACCCTCGACGGGCGCTCCGCCGCCGCCGACGGCACCAGCCGCTGGATCACCTCCGCCCCCGCCCGGGCCGACGTGCACCGCCTGCGCGCCGGGCACGACGCCGTCCTGGTCGGCACCGGCACCGCCCTGGCCGACGACCCCGCCCTGACCGTGCGCCGCGACGACGACACCGAGGCCGGCACCGAGACCGGCACCGAGGACGGCCCGCAGCCGCTGCGCGTGGTCGCCGGCCTGCGCGACCTGCCCGCCGGTGCCCGCCTGCGCGACGGGCGCGCCGAGCTGCTGCACGTGCGCACCCGCGACCCGCACGAGGTCCTGCACGCCCTCGCCCAGCGGGAGGTGCGCACCGTCCTGCTCGAGGGCGGCCCGGCGCTCGCGGCCGCCTTCGCCCGCGCCGGCCTGGTCGACGAGGTCGTCGCCTACCTCGCCCCGGCGCTGCTGGGCGCCGGGGCGGCCGCCGTGGCCGACCTGGGCGTCACCGGCATCGCCGGCGCGCTGCGCCTGGACCTGGCACCCGGTGCCGACGCGGTGCTCCGCGTCGGCGACGACGTGCGCGTCACCGCCCGCCCCCGCGCCCGGCCCGCCGGCGAGCGCGCCCCCGATCCGTCCCACCCGCCCGTCGTCGAGGAGGTCGCCCGTGTTCACCGGGATCGTTGAGGAGGTCGGCGAGGTCGTCGCCGTCGAGCGAGGCGAGGACTCCGCCCGCTTGAGCGTGCGCGGCCCGCTCGTCACCACCGACGCCGTGCACGGCGCCTCCATCGCCGTGGACGGGGTGTGCCTGACGGTCGTGGACCAGCCCGAGCCCGGCGTGTTCACCGTCGACGTCATGGCCGAGACCCTCACGCGCAGCTCGCTGCGCGACGTCGCCCCCGGCCGGCGCGTCAACCTCGAGCGCGCCATGTCCGCCTCCTCCCGCTTCGGCGGGCACGTCGTGCAGGGCCACGTCGACGGCACCGGCACCGTGCTGACCCGCACCCCCGGTGAGGCGTGGGAGGTGGTGCGCATCGGCGTCCAGCCCGCCCTGGCCCGCTACGTGGTCGAGAAGGGCTCCATCACCGTCGACGGCACCTCGCTGACCGTCTCCGCCGTCAGCGCCGTGGACGACCCGGACCCCTGGTTCGAGGTCTCCCTGATCCCCACCACCCTGGAGCTGACCACCCTGGGCGCCCGCGGCACCGGCGCGAGCGTCAACCTCGAGGTCGACGTGCTCGCCAAGTACGTCGAGCGCCTCACCGCCGGCCTGGCGGCGCGCGCCGGCGCTGCGGGGGAGCCCGCTGCGGGGGAGCAGCGGTGAGCGCCAGGACCGCCGAGACCGCCGCGAGCGCCGTCGCGGCCGCGCTGCACGCCCTGCGCGCCGGCCGCCCCGTCCTCGTCACCGACGACGCCGACCGCGAGAACGAGGGCGACGCGATCCTCGCGGCGTCGCTGGCCACCGACGCCTGGATCGGCTGGACCGTGCGGCACACCTCCGGGATGCTCTGCGCGCCCATGCCCGCCGAGCGCGCCGACGCCCTCGCCCTGCCCCGCATGGTCGAGCGCAACGAGGACTCCCTGCGCACCGACTACACCGTCAGCTGCGACGCCGCCGCCGGCGTGAGCACCGGCATCTCCGCCGCCGACCGCGCCCGCACCGCGCGCGTGCTGGCCGATCCCGCCACCGTCCCGGGCGACCTGGTGCGCCCCGGGCACGTCTTCCCGCTGCGCGCCCGCCCCGGCGGCGTCCTGGAGCGCCCCGGGCACACCGAGGCCGCCGTGGACCTGTGCCGGCTGGCGGGTCTGCCGCCCGTGGCCGTCATCGCCGAGCTCGTCGAGGACGACGGCTCGATGTCGCGGTGGGAGCAGATCACCGAGCTGGGCCGGCGGCACGAGCTGCCGGTCCTGACCATCGCCGACCTGCGCGCGCACCTGCGCGCGGGCACCCCGCAGGAACAGCCCACCCCAGGAGGAACAGCGTGAGCGGAGACGGCAGCCCCGAGATCGAGGTGGACGGCAGCGGCCTGAAGGTGGCCGTGGTCGCCGCCCGCTGGCACACCGAGGTGATGGACGGGCTGCTGGCCGGCGCGCGCCGCGCCCTGGCCGACTCGAACGTCACCGAGGTCACCGAGGTGCGCGTGCCCGGCGCCTTCGAGCTGCCCGTGGCCGCCGCGCGCCTGGCCCGCACCGGCCACGACGCGGTCGTCGCCCTCGGCGTCGTCATCCGCGGCGGCACCCCGCACTTCGAGTACGTGTGCGACGCCGCCACCGCCGGGCTGACGCAGGTGGCCGTCAGCACCGGCGTGCCCGTCGGCTTCGGCGTGCTCACCGTCGACAACGAGTCGCAGGCCCTGCACCGCGCCGGCCTGCGCGGCTCGCGCGAGGACAAGGGCCGCGAGGCCGTCCTGGCCGCGCTGGAGACCGTCGTGGCGCTGCGCGAGGCCGCCCCGCCCGCCTGAGCCCCGGCGCGCCCCGGCCCGGCACCGGGCCGGGGCGCGCACCGCCTAGACTCCCGGCACGTGAAGACCTTCGACGGCCTGTTCGCCGAGCTGACGGACAAGGCCCGCACCCGCCCGGCGGGCTCGGGCACCGTGCTCGAACTGGACGCGGGCGTGCACGCCATCGGCAAGAAGGTCGTCGAGGAGGCGGCCGAGGTGTGGATGGCCGCCGAGCACGAGTCCGCCGAGCGCACCGCCGAGGAGGTCTCCCAGCTGCTGTACCACCTGCAGGTGCTGATGATCTCCCGCGGTCTCACCCTCGACGACGTCTACGCGCACCTGTGAGCGCCCAGCCGAACGGTCAGGAGGCCAAACCCGTGCTGCGCATCGCCGTCCCCAACAAGGGTTCCCTGTCGGAGGCCGCCAGCGCCATGCTGCGCGAGGCCGGGTACAACCAGCGCCGCGAGGCCAAGGAACTGCTGCTGGACGACCCGGAGAACAACGCCCAGTTCGTCTTCCTGCGCCCGCGCGACATCGCCCTGTACGTCGGCTCCGGCACCCTGGACGTCGGCATCACCGGCCGCGACCTGCTGCTGGACTCCGGCGCCCCGGCCGACGAGGTCCTCCAGCTGGGCTTCGCCCGCAGCACCTTCCGCTTCGCCGGCCGACCCGGCGTCGCCTCCGCCGCGGCCGACCTGCACGGCCGGCGCATCGCCACCAGCTACTCCGGCCTGGTCGGCAAGCACCTCGCCGAGCACGGCGTCGACGCCGACGTGGTGCACCTGGACGGGGCGGTGGAGACCGCCGTGGCCCTCGGCATCGCCGACGTCATCGCCGACGTCGTGGAGACCGGCACCACCCTGCGCGCCGCCGGCCTGGAGGTCTTCGGCGAGCCCGTCATGCGCTCGGAGGCGGTGCTCGTGCGCCGCGCCGGCGCGGTCGCCGACCCGGCCGTGGACGTCCTCGTGCGCCGCCTGCAGGGCGTGCTCGTGGCCCGCCAGTACGTGATGGTCGACTACGACTGCCCCGCCGAGCTCGTCGAGCGCGCCACCGCCGTCACCCCCGGCCTGGAATCGCCCACGGTCTCGCCGCTGGCGCGCCCGGGCTGGGTCGCGGTGCGCGCCATGGTGCAGCGCTCGGCCACCAACCGCGTCATGGACGAGCTGTACGAGCTGGGCGCGCGCGCCATCCTCGTCACCAGCATCCACGCCTGCCGGCTGTGAACGCACCCGTGGACGGACGCGGAGCGCACATCCCCACCGTGGACGACACCCCCTTCCGGCCCCGTCGCGCCCGCACCGTGGGCCTGGCCGTAGCGGGCGCGCTGGCCGTGGTCCTGGTGGCGCTCGCCGTGGGGCTGTCCCTGGAACCGGGCACCGGCTGGGGCCCGCTCGACACCGCCTCCACCGTGGTCCTCGGGCTGCTCTTGTGCGGGGGCCTGGTGCGCCTGGTGTCCGTGCGCGCCGTGCCCACCACGGAGGCGCTCGTCGTGCGCAACGTCGTCCTCACCCGCCGGGTGCGGTGGGACGAGGTCCTCGAGGTGCGCTTCGGCCGCGACGACCCGTGGCTGGTGCTGGGCACCGCCGACGGGGAGGACGTGGCCGTCATGGCCGTCCAGCGCTCCGACGGCGAGCACGCCCAGGCCGAGGCCCGCCGCCTGGCGCGCATGGTCACCGCGCGCGCCGCGCGCCCGCACCGGAGCTGAACGGCCCGGTCCTGCGCTAGCCGTCCAGCACGCGCCAGCGCGCCCCGCCGACGGCCGCGCTCCCCGCCTCCCGGGGCGGGGAACCGTCCAGCACGACGTCGGCGGCGGCGCGCACGTCGTGCACCGCGAACAGCGCCTCCTCCTGCACCGCCCACCGCCGCCAGTGCGGCGCGAACACCGCCCCGTCGCGCCCCAGGGCGCGCCGCCGGCGCACCGCCTCCGCGGCCGCCACCCACACCAGCACGTCTGCGCGCACGGCGGTGCAGCCCGCCCCCACGCCCTCGACGACCAGCACCGGCGCCTCCGGCGTCGGCAGCGAGAGCGGCACCGGCACCCGTTCCCCCCACCGCCCCCGCACCCAGTCCCAGCGCCGCGGGGCGCTCGCGCGCCCGGCGCGCACCGGCACCAGCACCTCCCGCTCCAGCAGCGCCACCCCCTCGGCCAGCCCGTCCCAGCCGGGGTACAGCTCGTCCAGGTGCAGCACCGGTGCCCCCAGGTGCGCCGCCAGCGCCCCCGCCAGGTCGGTCTTGCCGCTGCCGGAGCGCCCGTCCACGGCCACCAGCCGCGGCCCGGCCGGTGGGCGCGGCGCCGCCGCCGTGCGCGCGGCCAGCAGCTGCACGACCTCCGCGGTGCCCACGCCGCCCTCGCGACCTCTCCCGACGCCGCCGGCCCGCACCCGCGAGAGGCCTAGAACCACGTGGGGCACCACGGCGCCCGCGGCGTCGCCAGCAGCGACTGCAGCTGCTGCACCGCCGCGGGCGAGCCCGCCACCCGCCCCGCCGCCGCCAGCGCCACCGCCGACACCCCGCCCAGCAGCAGCGCCCCCAGCTCCGCCGCACCCAGCACCACGTCCGGCTCCTGCGACGTCGCGGTCACCTCCGCGCACGTCCACCCGTCCTGCCCGCAGCGCTGCGCGTCCACGTGCAGCCGCACCGTCGCCGCCGCCGGGCCGTCCTCGTCGAGCACCCGCAGCACCAGCGAACCGCACCCCAGGTACCGGCGCGCCGCCAACGCCCCGGCCGCGTCCAGGGGCCGCACCCACAGGAAGTCGTCCACCGCACCGCGCTGCACCGCCCGCGGGTCCTCCAGCAGCAGCGGCAGCACCTCGTCCACCGGCCGGTCCGCCGCGTGGACGGTGCGCACCCAGTCCAGCGAGGTCACGAACCCCCACAGGTCCCGGTAGGCACCGGGGGAGAGCGCCTGCAGGTCCAGCACCCGCGCCGAGCACCGCGAGACGCGCCCGGCCCACTCCTCGCTCACCTCGTACGCGGCGTACCCGTCCGCTCGCCCGTCACCGTCGCGGTGCAGCACCACGTGCGCCTGCGGCCCCAGCGCACCCCGGGCGCCCGGTCGCGTCCACTGCCGCCACCACACGTCCTCGCGCAGCAACCCCCCCGGCCGCGCCCGGCGGGCCGCGTCGTGCACCGCGGACAGCTCCCGCCACGCCAACGCCGGCTCCACCAGCTCCAGGCGCCCCGAACCACCCGGTGCGTCCGCGCGGAAGCGCACCGCACCGGCGTCCAGCACCAGACCCGCCGACGCCGTCGCCGCCCCGAACCCGAAGCGCCCGTAGATGGGCGCCTCCGCCGCGATCAGCACCGCCAGCGCGTGCCCCGACTCCCGCGCCCGGCGCAGGTCCTCACCGATCAACCGACGCAGCAGCCCACGCCGACGGTGCGTGGGCAGCACCGTCACCGTCGAGACCGCGTTCACCGACACCGGCCCGGTGCCCGGCAACGTCAGCTCCGAGTCGAACGAGCGGTACGTCGCCACCCACCGACCGGCGTCCACCACCCCCGACAGGCGGTGACCGGCCATCCGCTCCACCGACTCCAGCGCCGCCCGCCCCGCGTCCTCCGGCGCCGGCCGCATGAACGCCACCTGCGGCACCCGCGACCACGCCGCCACCGCCTCCGCGTCGGCGGGGTCGACCGTCCGCAGGGGCAGCGCCCCGCTGTCCGCGCTCATCACCCCTCCGACGCTACCGGGACGGCACCGGCCGGCACCGCGGCGTCCCGGCGCCCACTACCCTCCTGCCGTGAGCGTCGCCGTCCGTGTCATCCCCTGCCTCGACGTCGACGCCGGCCGCGTCGTCAAGGGCGTCAACTTCGCCGACCTGCGCGACGCCGGCGACCCCGTCGAGCTCGCCCGCCGCTACGACGCCGAGGGCGCCGACGAGCTCACCTTCCTCGACGTCACCGCCTCCTCCGCCTCCCGCGAGACCACCTACGAGGTCGTCTCCCGCACCGCCGAGCAGGTCTTCATCCCCCTGACCGTCGGCGGCGGTGTCCGCTCGGTCACCGACGTCGAGCGCCTCCTGCGCGCCGGCGCCGACAAGGTCGGCGTCAACACCGCCGCCATCGCCCGCCCCGAGCTCATCACCGAGATCGCCGAGCGCTTCGGCTCCCAGGTCCTCGTCCTGTCCGTCGACGCCCGCCGCACCCTCCCCGGGCAGCCCACCACGCCCTCCGGCTTCGAGGTCACCACCCACGGCGGCCGACGCGGCACCGGCCTGGACGCCGTGCAGTGGGCCGAGCGCGCCGCCGAGCTCGGCGCCGGGGAGGTCCTGCTGAACTCCATGGACGCCGACGGCACCGGTGCCGGCTTCGACCTGCAGATGCTCACCGCCGTGCGCGCCCGCGTCGGCGTCCCCCTCATCGCCAGCGGCGGCGCCGGCGCGGTCGAGCACTTCCCCCCGGCCGTCGCCGCCGGCGCCGACGCCGTCCTGGCCGCCAGCGTCTTCCACTTCCAGCAGCTGAGCATCGGCCAGGTCAAGGACGCCCTGCGCGCCACCGGCGCCCCCGTGCGCTGACCGTCCCGGGCACCCGGCCCGAACCCGCTAACCGCCCAGCGGGAACGCCTCGGCGAACGCCCGCACCGCGTCCGGCGCACCGTCCACCTCCACCAGCGCGTGCGAGCGCCGCCCGAACGCGTGCAGCAGCAGCTCCTGCGGCTCACCGCGCACGCTGACCGCCACCGCACCGGGGCGCACCACCGCCCGCGGACCCCGCTCGCTGACCAGCACCACCCCCACCGGCGAACGCCGGTACGCCGTGCGCGCCACGAGCCGCACCGCCCGCCACAACCCCGCCGACTCCCCACCGGTCAGCTCCCGCGGCTGCCAGCCGCCCTGCGCCCGGCGCACGTCCTCGCGGTGCACGAAGAACTCCACCCCGTTGACCACCTGCGCCACCGGCCGCCAGCGCGCCGGGCTGCGCGACGGCGGCCCCGAGCGCACCCGCTGCACCAGCGCCTCGAACGGCTCCTGCAGCCACTGCGACCGCACCCGCTGCGCGTGCGCGCCCAGCGACGGCACCGCCCGCCCCAGGGCCTCCCCGGCCAGCACGTCCGGCCGGCCGTCGCGCACCGCCAGGTGCACCAGCAGGTCCCGCACCGCCCACCCCTCGCACAACGTGGGCGCTCGCGGTCCGGCACGCAGCGCGTCGTCGCACAGTCCGTCGCGTTCTCGGGCGGCATCGGGTCCGGGCACGGCGCGATGCTCGCACAGGCCGGTGCGACCATGAGGCACGTGCCCGCCGATCCCTCCGCCGATCCCACCGCCGAGCCCGAGCCCCTCGTGCTGGACCCGCAGGTGGCCGCCCGCCTCAAGCGCGACGCCGCCGGTCTGGTCTGCGCCGTGGTGCAGCAGCACGACACCCGCGAGGTGCTCATGGTCGCCTGGATGGACGACACCGCCCTGGCGCACACCCTGAGCACCGGCCGGGCCACCTACTACTCGCGCAGCCGCCGGGGCCTGTGGCGCAAGGGCGACACCTCCGGGCACGTGCAGTGGGTCAAGCGCGTCTCCCTGGACTGCGACGGCGACGCGCTGCTGGTGGAGGTCGACCAGGTCGGCGCCGCCTGCCACACCGGCGAGCGCACCTGCTTCGACGCGGTGCAGCTGCCCGCCGCCACCGGCGCCCGCCCGTGAGCACCGCACCGGTCCCCGCCACCGGTGCCCCCGCCCCCCGCGCCGGGCGGGGCCGCGGCGCCGTGCTGCTGGCCGGCGCCGCCGGAGCCGTCCTGGCCCTGGTCGCCGGTGCCCCCACGTGGGTGCAGGGCGCGGTGGGCACCGCCGCCGGGGCGCGGGAGGTGGCGGCCGCCGGCCGCGCGGCCGCGCCCGCCGCGACCGCGCTGGCGCTGGTCTCCCTGGCGGCCGTGGTGGCCTGCTCGCTGGGCCGGCGCGCCGCCCGGTCGCTGGCGGCGCTGGTGCTGCTCCTGGCCGGCGCGGGCACCGCCGCCGCGGCGCTGGCGGTGGCCGCCTCCCCGCAGCAGGCGCTGACGACGCCGGCGCGCGCGGTCAGCGGCCTGAGCGAGCCGCCCGTGCAGCGCGTGCAGACCTCCGGGTGGCCCCTGGTGTGCGCGGCCGGCGGGGCGCTGGCCGCCGCCGGGGGCGCCGCCGCGCTGGTGCGCGGGCGCACCTGGGGCTCCTCCAGCCGCCACGAGCGCGACGCGGCCGGTGCTCGCGCCGGGTCGGCCGGGCCCACCGCCGCGGCCGACCCGGCGGCCACCTGGGACTCCCTGACGCGCGGGGACGACCCCACCCGCTGACCGCGCGTCCCCGCACCCCTCACGCACCCCTCACGCACCCCTCACGCACCCCTCACGCACCCCTCACGCACCCCTCGCGCGCCCGGTCCCGCTCGCCGCCGCGCCGCCCGGCGCCCACCGCCCACCGGCCGCGCCCTGCCCGCCGGTCGCGGTGCCGGGCCGGTACCGTGGGAGCACCACCCCCGCCACGTCCGAGGAGCACCACGGTGACCAGCCAGCAGCCCGAGACCACGCACGGCGCCCCCGCCGACGAGCACGGCCACGGCCACAGCGTCGCGGGCTGGGCCGGTGTCGGCACCGCCCTGGTCGGTTTCCTGATCCTGTCCCTGGCCGTGGTGTTCACCAGCCTGCTGTGGGGGATCATCGGCGGGGTCGTCATCCTCGCCTCGCTCGTGGTCGCCTACGTGCTCTCCAAGACCGGGCACGGCGTCACCACCGCCTCCGGGGAAGCCGTGGGCGCCGGCCGCCCGGGGCGCTGAGACCGGCACGTCCCGCCCCGCCGCCCGGCGCCGGGAGCAGGCGGGGACCGGCGTCGGCACCGGCCCGCCGGGGACTACGCTGCAGGACGTGACCGTCCTCGACGACATCCTCGCCGGAGTGCGCGAAGACCTGGCCCAGCGGCAGGCCCGCACCTCGCTGGCCGAGCTGAAGGAGCGCGCGCACCGGCAGGTGCCCGCCAAGGACGCCGCGGCGCTGCTGCGCCCGCGCGACAGCGAGCAGCGCGGCGTGAAGGTCATCGCCGAGGTCAAGCGCGCCAGCCCCTCCAAGGGGGCGCTCGCCCAGATCCCCGACCCGGCCGAGCTGGCCCGCCAGTACGAGGCCGGTGGCGCCACCGTCATCAGCGTCCTGACCGAGCAGCGCCGCTTCGGCGGCAGCCTGGCGGACCTGCGCGCGGTGCGCTGCGCGGTGGACGTGCCGGTGCTGCGCAAGGACTTCGTCGTCGGCTCCTACCAGCTGTGGGAGGCGCGCGCCTTCGGCGCCGACGTCGTCCTGCTGATCGTGGCGGCCCTGGAGCAGGAGGCCCTGGTCTCCCTGGTCGAGCGCACGCACTCCCTGGGCATGACGGCGCTGGTGGAGGTGCACACCGCCGAGGAGGTCGAGCGCGCGGTGGCCGCCGACGCCCGCGTCGTCGGGGTGAACAACCGGGACCTGAAGACGCTGCAGGTGAACAACTCCACCTTCGCCGAGCTGGCCCCCCTGATCCCCGCCGGCGTCGTCAAGGTCGCCGAGTCCGGGGTGCAGAGCCCGCACGACGTGGTCGAGTTCGCCCGCGCCGGCGCCGACGCGGTGCTGGTGGGGGAGACCCTGGTGCGCGGGGATGACCCGCGCCGCGCCGTGGCGGACCTGGTGGCCGCCGGTGCCCACCCGGCGGTGCAGGCGGTGCGCCCGTGAGCACCCCCGTCGCCCGGGCGCAGGAGCAGCCCGCGCCCGCCACCGGCCTGGCCGCCGAGCGCGGCCCCTACTTCGGCGCCTTCGGCGGGCGCTTCGTGCCCGAGGCGCTGGTGGCCGCCCTCGACGAGATCGAGGCCGCCCACACCGCGGCCATGGCCGACGAGTCCTTCCTCGCCGAGCTCGCCGAGCTGCACCGCACCTACTCCGGCCGGCCCAGCATCCTCACGCCCGTGCCGCGCTTCGCCGAGCACGCCGGCGGCGCCACCGTGCTGCTCAAGCGCGAGGACCTCAACCACACCGGCTCGCACAAGATCAACAACGTGCTCGGCCAGGCCCTGCTGACCAAGCGGATGGGCAAGAGCCGCGTCATCGCCGAGACCGGCGCCGGCCAGCACGGCGTGGCCACCGCCACCGCCGCGGCCCTGATGGGCCTGGAGTGCACGATCTACATGGGCGAGGAGGACACCCGCCGCCAGGCGCTGAACGTGGCGCGCATGCGGCTGCTGGGTGCCACCGTCGTGCCCGTCACCGCCGGCAGCCGCACCCTCAAGGACGCCGTCAACGAGGCCTTCCGCGACTGGGTCGCCTCGGTGGACACCACCCACTACGCCTTCGGCACCGTCGCCGGCCCGCACCCCTTCCCCGTCCTGGTGCGCGACTACCAGCGCGTCATCGGCCTGGAGGCGCGCGCCCAGGTGCTGGAGCTGACCGGCCGGCTGCCGGACGCGGTGTGCGCGTGCGTGGGCGGCGGCTCGAACGCCATCGGCATCTTCCACGCCTTCCTCGACGACCCGCAGGTCGCCCTGCACGGCTACGAGGCCGGCGGCGACGGCGTCGAGACCGGCCGCCACGCCGCCCCGATCACCGCCGGCGTCACCGGCGTCTTCCAGGGGGCGCGCCAGTTCGTCATGCAGGACGAGGACGGGCAGACGATCGAGTCCCACTCGATCTCCGCCGGCCTGGACTACCCGGGCGTCGGCCCCGAGCACGCCTGGCTGGCGGCCGGTGGTCGCGCCTCCTACCACCCGGTCACCGACGCGCAGGCGATGGACGCCTTCCGGCTGCTGTGCCGCACGGAGGGCATCATCCCGGCCATCGAGAGCTCGCACGCCCTGGCCGGCGCCCTGCAGCTGGGTCGCGAGCTCGGCCCGGACGCCGTGCTGCTGGTGAACCTCTCCGGCCGCGGCGACAAGGACGTGGACACCGCCGCCCGCTGGTTCGACCTGGTCAGCGACGCCGACCTGGTGGCGTCCGAGGCCGAGCGCGTCGCCGACGCGCCGCAGCGCACCGAGGGAGCAGGCTGGTGAGCACCACGAGCGAACGGGCGAGCACGAACGGCCCGGTCGAGGGCAGCACGGTGGACGGCGGCGCGGGCGGGGCGCTCGCGCCGCGACCGGGCTCCGCCGCCGCAGCGGTGGACCGCGCGAAGGCGGAGGGCCGCGCGGCCCTGGTGGCCTACCTGCCGGTCGGGTTCCCCGACCTCGACGCGAGCGTCGCGGCGGCGAAGGCGGCCGTCGCCGGGGGAGCGGACGTCGTGGAGCTGGGGCTGCCCTACTCCGACCCCACGATGGACGGACCCACCATCCAGCGGGCCGTGGAGGTCGCGCTGCGCGCGCGCACCCGCCCCGCCGACGTGCTGCGCGCGGTCGAGCAGGTGGCCGCCACCGGCGCGGCCGTGCTCGTGATGACGTACTGGCCGCCGGTGGACCGCTACGGCGTGGACCGCTTCGCCGCCGACCTGGCCTCCGCCGGCGCCGCCGGGCTCATCACCCCCGACCTCATCCCCGACGAGGCCGACGGGTGGATCGCCGCCAGCGACGAGCACGACCTCGAACGCGTCTTCCTCGTCGCCCCCAGCTCCACCGACGCCCGCCTGGCCTCCACGGCCGCCGCCTGCCGCGGCTTCGTCTACGCCGCCTCCACCATGGGCGTGACCGGTGCGCGCACCGCGGTGGGCGCCGGCGCGGCCGGGCTGGTCGAGCGCACCCGCGCCGCCGGCGCCGAACGGGTCTGCGTCGGGCTGGGCGTGTCCACGCCGGAGCAGGCCGCGCAGGTCGCCGGCTACGCCGACGGCGTCATCGTCGGCTCGGCGTTCGTGGCGCGCCTGCTGCAGGCGGGTTCACCGGCCGAGGGCGCCCGCGCGGTGGGGGAGCTGGCCGAGGACCTGGCCCGCGGCGTGCGCCGCGCCTGAGCGCCGGCCCGGGGCGGGGGAGGACCCTGCAGCACGAGGAACGGACCGACGACCGCCCGCGCGGCGCGCGGGCGCCTGCGAGGGGACGAGCGTTGAGCAAGAAGCGACCGGGCGGCCACCCCGCCCGCGCCGGCCAGTCCGAGGACGCCGCCGCGGCTCGCCGCGCCGAGGCCGCCGCGCTGCGGCAGCAGGAGCTGGCGCGCGAGCGCAGCCGCCGGGTGCTGCTGGTCAGCGCCGCCGTCGTGGTGGTCCTCGCGCTCGTGGCCGTCGTCGTCGTGCTGGTGGTGCGCCAGGGCGACGACACCACCACCGAGGGTGCCACCCCGCCCTCGGCCACCGCCCCCGACGGCGGGTACCTGCTGGCCGGTGACGCCGCACCCGGCGCCCCCACGCTGGACGTGTGGCTGGACTACCAGTGCCCGTTCTGCGCGGACTTCGAGGCCGCCGCCGGGGACGACCTGCAGGAGCTGGCCGCCTCCGGGCAGGCCCGCGTGGTCGTGCACACCCTCAGCTTCCTCGACGAGAACCTCGGCAACGACTCCTCCACCCGTGCCGCGCAGGGCGCTGCCGCCGCCGACGTCCAGGGCCGCTTCGCCGAGTACAGCGAGGAGGTCTTCGCCCGCCAGCCCGGCCGCGCCGGCAACGACGGCGCGGAGGGCGACGGCTACACCGACGAGCAGCTGCGCGCCGCGGCGCAGGCGGCCGGGGTGGGTGACCTGGACGCCTGGGAGCAGGCCGTGGCGGACGACACCCACCTCGGCTACGTGCGCCGCGTGCAGGCGTCCATGGCCGACGCCGGCGTCGAGGGCACCCCCACCGTGCAGCTCACCCCCGACGGCGGTGAGACCCGCGCGCTGGAGACCGGGCAGCTGCTCGGCGCGGACGCCGGTGCGTACCTGCGCGAGCAGGTCGCCCGGGCCACCGAGGCGGCCGCCTCGTGATCACCGCCCTTCCCGCGGCACTGCCCGCCGCGCTGCCCAGCCCCACGCAGAGCGTGTGGTACCTGGGCCCGGTGCCGCTGCGCGCGTACGCGCTGTGCATCCTCGCCGGCATCGCCGCCGGTCTGTGGATCACCTCCCGGCGCTGGCGCGCCAAGGGCGGCAACCCGGACTTCCCCCTGGACGTGGCGGTGTGGGCGGTGCCGCTGGGGGTCGTCGGCGCCCGCATCTACCACGTCATCACCTCCCCGGAGGCGTACTTCGGCCCCGGCGGGGACCCGGTGCGCGCGCTGTACCTGTGGGAGGGCGGCCTGGGCATCTGGGGCGCGGTGGCCGCCGGTGCGCTGGGCGCATGGATCGCCTGCCGGCGCGCCGGCTACCGCCTGGCCCCCTTCGCCGACGCGGTGGCCCCCGGCCTGCTCGTCGCGCAGGCCCTGGGCCGGTGGGGCAACTGGTTCAACAACGAGCTGTACGGGCGCGCCACGGACGTGCCGTGGGCGCTGACGATCCACGACTGGGACGAGGCCGCCGGGCGGGCGCACACCGGGGCGGACGGCCAGCCGGTGGTGCTGGGCACCTTCCACCCCACGTTCCTGTACGAGTCGCTGTGGTGCCTGCTCTCAGCCGCCCTCATCGTGCTGGTCGACCGCCGCCGGCACCTGCGCCACGGGCAGGCGTTCTTCCTGTACGTGGCCCTGTACACCGCCGGCCGCTCGGTCACCGAGGCGCTGCGCATCGACCCGGCCAACGAGATCGGCGAGCTGCGCGTGAACCAGTGGGTCGCCGCGGCGGTCTTCCTCGCCGCGGTCGTCGCGCTGGTCCTCTCGCGCCGCCGGCACCGCGGCGCAGGTGGTCGGGACGAGCCCCTCGAGCGGGTACCCTCACCGCAGTCCCCGGCGGCCACTCCACCCACCGGTGACACTGAGCAGCAGGCCGGTGAACCGAACGTGACCGCGTCCTTGCCGCCGTCCTCACGGGAACGCGACCACCCCCAGTCGTGATGATCCGGTGACGCTCTCGTGCGAATGAGCACGGGTTCCTGGGCGTTACAGTGAGGTGAACGCGGGCCAGCGCCGTCCCCCGTTCGGGTGCGCACCCACCAGGAGCGCACCCGTGCCCCCGAGGAGACCCATCCGGCTCCGAGGGGACCCACGCTCGAAGAGACCCGTCGAGAGACCCCCTGTCCATCGAGGTCCTCCCGGACCTCTCTCCGAGGACGGTGCACCGCATGTCGCAACCCCTCGCGCAGCCCACCGCGCAGACCCCCGGGAACACCACGGCGCAGCCGGTCCGACCGCTGCCCTTCTCGACGCTGCCGCCGAGCTCCGGCCTGTACGACCGCCGCAACGAGCACGACGCCTGCGGGGTCGCCTTCGTCGCCACCATGCGCGGCGAGGCCGGCCACGACATCGTCGAGCACGCCCTGACGGCCCTGCGCAACCTCGACCACCGCGGCGCGGTGGGTGCGGAGACCACCACCGGTGACGGCGCGGGCATCCTCACCCAGGTCCCCGACGAGTTCCTGCGCGCCGTGACGGCCGAGCAGGGCATCGAGCTGCCCGCCCAGGGCGCCTACGCCGTCGGCAACGCCTTCCTGCCGGTGGACGAGACCGAGCGCGCGGCCGCCGTGGCCCGCATCGAAGAGCTCGCCGCCGAGGAGTCGCTGACCGTCCTGGGCTGGCGCGAGGTGCCGGTGACCGCCGACCTCGTCGGCTCCCAGGCACGTGCGTGCATGCCGCACTTCGCGCAGCTGTTCGTCGCCGGCCCGGCCGGCGAGAGCGGCCTGGACCTGGACCGGCGCGTGTACCCGCTGCGCAAGCGCGCAGAGCGGGAGCTGGGCGTCTACTTCCCCTCCCTGTCGGCGCGCACGATCGTCTACAAGGGCATGCTCACCACCGGCCAGCTCGAGCCGTTCTTCCCCGACCTGTCCGACCGCCGCTTCACCAGCGAGCTCGGCCTGGTCCACTCGCGCTTCTCCACCAACACCTTCCCGTCGTGGCCGCTGGCGCACCCCTTCCGCACCATCGCCCACAACGGCGAGATCAACACCGTGCGCGGCAACCGCAACTGGATGGCCGCGCGCGAGTCGCAGATGAGCACCCCCCTCATCCCCGGCGACGTGCAGCGACTGGGCCCGGTGTGCGCCACCGAGGGCTCCGACTCCGCCTCCTTCGACGAGGCCCTGGAGCTGTTGCACCTGGCCGGGCGCTCCCTGCCGCACGCGGTGCTGATGATGATCCCCGAGGCGTGGGAGAACAACACCGAGATGGACCCGGCCCGCCGGGCCTTCTACGAGTTCCACTCGATGTTCGCCGAGCCCTGGGACGGCCCGGCCAACCTCACCTTCACCGACGGCACCCTCATCGGCTGCGTCCTGGACCGCAACGGCCTGCGCCCCTCGCGCTACTGGGTCACCGACGACGGCCTCGTCGTGCTGGCCAGCGAGGTCGGCGTGCTGGACGTGGACCCCTCCTCCGTCGTCGCCCGCGGCCGCGTCGCCCCGGGCAAGATGTTCCTCGTCGACACCGCCCGCGGGCGCATCGTCGACGACGAGGAGATCAAGGCCGAGCTCGCCGCCGCCCGCCCGTACGCGGAGTGGCTGAAGAACGTCGTGCACCTGGGGGACCTGCCCCCGCGCGAGCACGTCGTGCACACCCACGCCTCGGTGGCCCGCCGCCAGCAGACCTTCGGCTACACCGAGGAGGAGCTGCGCCTCATCCTCGCCCCGATGGCCCGCGCCGGCGCGGAGCCGATCGGCTCCATGGGCTCCGACACGCCCCTGGCGGTGCTCTCCGAGCGCCCCCGCCTGCTCTTCGACTACTTCACCCAGCTCTTCGCGCAGGTCACCAACCCGCCGCTGGACGCCATCCGCGAGGAGCTCGTCACCTCGCTGATCACCATCGCCGGCCCGCACCAGAACTTCCTCGCGGAGTCCCCGGCGCACTGCCACCAGCTGGTGCTGCCCTTCCCGGTCATCGACAACGACGAGCTCGCCAAGATCGTCCACATCGACAAGGACCGCCGCAACCCGGGCCGCACCACCCACACCGTCAAGGGCCTGTACCGCGTCGCCGGCGGCGGCGCGGAGCTGGCCCGGCGCATCGAGGAGATCCGCGCGGAGGTCACCCGCGCCATCGCCGACGGCGCCGTCTTCGTGGTCCTCTCGGACCGCGACTCCACCGCCGAGCTGGCCCCCATCCCCTCGCTGCTCCTGACCTCCGCCGTGCACCACCACCTGGTGCGCCAGAAGCTGCGCACCCAGGTCGGCCTGGTCGTCGAGGCCGGTGACGTGCGCGAGGTGCACCACGTCGCCCTCCTCATCGGCTACGGCGCCGCCGCCATCAACCCCTACCTGGCGATGGAGACCGTCGAGGACCTCGTCCGCGACGGCGTCATCACCGGCGTCGACGCCCCCACGGCCGTGAAGAACCTCATCAAGGCCCTCGGCAAGGGCGTGCTGAAGGTGATGTCCAAGATGGGCATCTCCACCGTCGCCTCCTACCGCGGCGCGCAGGTCTTCGAGGCCCTGGGGCTGTCCCAGACCCTCGTCGACGAGTACTTCACCGCCACCACCTCCCGCCTGGGCGGGGTCGGCCTCGACGTGCTCGCCGAGGAGGTCGCCCGCCGCCACCGCATCGCCTACCCCGTGGAGGGCCAGGAGCGCGCCCACCGGCGCCTGGAGACCGGTGGCGAGTACCAGTGGCGCCGCGAGGGCGAACCGCACCTGTTCGACCCCGAGACCGTCTTCCAGCTGCAGCACTCCACCCGCCAGCGCAACGAGGCCCTCTTCCGCAAGTACACCTCCCGGGTGGACGACCAGGCCGAGCGCCTGATGACCCTGCGCGGGCTGCTGCAGCTGAAGAAGGGCGTGCGCGAACCCGTCCCCGTCGACGAGGTCGAGCCGATCAGCGAGATCGTCAAGCGCTTCTCCACCGGCGCGATGAGCTACGGCTCCATCAGCCAGGAGGCTCACGAGGTCCTCGCGATCGCCATGAACCGCCTCGGCGGGCGCTCGAACTCCGGTGAGGGCGGCGAGGAGGTCGAGCGGCTGCACGACCCCGAGAAGACCTCGAAGGTCAAGCAGATCGCCTCCGGCCGCTTCGGCGTGACGAGCAACTACCTCTCCTCGGCCACCGACCTGCAGATCAAGGTCGCCCAGGGCGCCAAGCCCGGCGAGGGCGGGCAGCTGCCCGGCCACAAGGTCTACCCGAACATCGCCAGGACCCGGCACTCCACGCCCGGCGTCGGGCTCATCTCCCCGCCGCCGCACCACGACATCTACTCCATCGAGGACCTCGCCCAGCTCATCCACGACCTGAAGAACTCCAACCCCGCGGCGCGCGTGCACGTCAAGCTCGTCTCCGAGGTCGGCGTCGGCACGGTCGCCACCGGGGTGTCCAAGGCCAAGGCCGACGTGGTCCTCATCTCCGGCCACGACGGCGGCACCGGCGCGGCACCACTGACCAGCCTCAAGCACGCCGGCGGCCCCTGGGAGCTCGGCCTGGCCGAGACCCAGCAGACCCTCGTCGTCAACGGCCTGCGCGACCGCATCTCCGTCCAGGTGGACGGGCAGCTGAAGACCGGGCGCGACGTCGTCATCGCCGCCCTGCTGGGCGCCGAGGAGTTCGGCTTCGCCACCGCCCCCCTGGTCGTCTCCGGCTGCATCATGATGCGCGTGTGCCAGCTGGACACCTGCCCCGTCGGGGTGGCCACGCAGAACCCCGAGCTGCGCGCACGGTTCACCGGCAAGGCCGAGTACCTGGTGACGTTCTTCGAGTACCTGGCGCAGGAGGTGCGCGAGTACCTGGCCCAGCTGGGCTTCCGCTCCCTGGCCGAGGCCGTCGGCCACGTCGAGGTCCTCGACACCCGCCGTGCCGTGGCCCACTGGAAGGCCACCGGGCTGGACCTGGCGCCGATCCTGCACGCGCCCGCCGCACCGGAGGGCACCGCGCTGCACCAGACGCAGACGCAGGACCACGCCCTGGAGAAGGCGCTGGACCACGTCCTCATCGAGCGCGCCGGCAGCGCCCTGCGCGACGGCACCCCGGTGCGGATCGAGGTGCCGGTGCGCAACGTCAACCGCACCATCGGCACCCTGCTCGGCCACGAGGTCACCAAGGCCTGGGGCGAGGCGGGCCTGCCCGAGGGCACCATCGACATCACCCTGACCGGATCGGCCGGGCAGTCGCTGGGCGCCTTCGTGCCGCGCGGCATCACCCTGCGCCTGCTCGGTGACACCAACGACTACGTCGGCAAGGGCCTGTCGGGCGGCACCGTCGTGGTGCGCCCGGACCGCGCCAGCGGCACCCGCGAACGCGACATCGTCGCCGGCAACGTCATCGGCTACGGCGCCACCTCCGGCTCCATCTTCCTGCGCGGGGAGGTCGGCGAGCGCTTCTGCGTGCGCAACTCCGGCGCCACCGCCGTGGTGGAGGGCGTCGGCGACCACGCGCTGGAGTACATGACCGGCGGCGAGGTCGTGATCCTGGGCCGCACCGGCCGCAACGTCGCCGCGGGCATGTCCGGCGGCCTGGCCCACGTGCTGGACCTGAAGGAGTCCCGCGTCAACCGCGACATGGTCGACGTGGAGCCGATGGACGACGAGGCCGCCGCACGCGTGCACGACCTGCTCGTCGCCCACCGCGAGCACACCGACTCACCCCTGGCCGCCAAGCTCCTCGCCGACTGGGGCACCGCGCGCCGCCGCTTCTCGACGATCGTCCCGCGGGACTACCGCCGCGTGCTGCAGGTGCGCGCGCAGGCCGTCAACGACGGGCTGGAGCCGGACTCCGAGGCCGTGCTGACCCGCATCATGGAGGCTTCTCATGGTTGATCCCCGTGGATTCCTGAAGGTCCGCGAGCGCGAGCTCCCCGCCCGCCGCCCGGTGCCGCTGCGCCTGATGGACTGGCGCGAGGTGTACGAGAAGCAGAGCCAGGACCAGCTGCAGCGCCAGGCCGGTCGCTGCATGGACTGCGGCATCCCCTTCTGCCACAACGCCTGCCCGCTGGGGAACCTCATCCCCGAGTGGAACGACCTGGTCAGCCGCGCCGACATGCGCGAAGCCGTCGAGCGCCTGCACGCCACGAACAACTTCCCGGAGTTCACCGGCAGGCTGTGCCCGGCGCCGTGCGAGTCCGCCTGCGTGCTGGGCATCAACCAGCCGCCGGTGACCATCAAGCAGGTCGAGGTGATGATCGCCGAGAGCGCCGCCGAGAACGGCTGGATCGAGCCCCGCCCGCCGGAGCGGCTGACCGGCAAGACCGTCGCCGTGGTCGGCTCCGGACCGGCCGGCCTGGCCGCCGCCCAGCAGCTGACCCGCGCCGGGCACACCGTCGCCGTCTACGAGCGCGACGACAGGATCGGCGGGCTGATGCGCTACGGCATCCCCGAGTTCAAGATGGAGCGCTCCGTCCTGGACCGGCGCCTGGCGCAGATGGAAGCCGAGGGCACCCGCTTCCGCCCCGGCGTCGACATCGGCACCGACATCACCGGCGAGCAGCTGCGCGAGCGGTACGACGCCGTCGTGGTGGCCACCGGCGCCACCCAGTGGCGCGACGTGGACCTGCCCGGCCGCGACCTCGACGGCGTGCACCAGGCGATGCGGTACCTGCCGCCGACCAACCGCGTCGCCGTGGGCGAGCCCCGCCCGGACGACCTCGTCGACGCCGCTGGCCTCGACGTCGTCGTCATCGGCGGCGGCGACACCGGCTCGGACTGCTACGGCACCGCCCTGCGCCAGGGCGCGAAGTCCGTCACCCAGCTGGACATCTACCCCAAGGCACCGGGGGAGCGCAGCGAGGACGAGCCGTGGCCCACGGTGCCGAAGGTCTTCAGCGTCTCCTCCTCCCACGAGGAGGGCGGCCAGCGACGCTTCTCGGCCTCCACCCAGGCCCTCATCGGCGACGAGGACGGCCGCGTGAAGGCCCTGCGGGTCATCGAGGTCCGCAAGGTCGACGGCGTGTGGACCCCCGTGGAGGGCACCGAGCAGGACCTGCCCGCCCAGCTGGTGCTCCTGGCCATCGGCTTCACCGGACCCGAGCAGGGCGACCTGGTGCACCAGCTCGGCCTGGTGCCCGACGAGCGCACCCGCTTCACCCGCACCCCCGGCTACGCCACGAGCACACCGGGCGTCTTCGTCGCCGGCGACGCCGGGCGCGGGCAGTCCCTGATCGTGTGGGCGATCGCCGAGGGCCGCGCCTGCGCCGCGGCGGTGGACGAGTACCTCATGGGCGACACCGCCCTGCCGGCACCCGTCCGCGCCGACGCCGCACCGCTGACCGCCTGAGCCGACCACCCGCTCCAGCCCGCCGCGCTCAGCAGCGCGGCGGGCTGGAGTAGTACCGCGTCAGCCACCGGCTCAACCCGTCCAGACCGGGGAAGAGCACCCGCTCGGTGATGTTGGCCTGGTCCAGGCGCTCACGCACCAGCGGCTTCAACGCCGCCGGCACCACCAGCTTGCGCACCGACGGCGTCTCGGCGCGCGTCAGCCACGCGTCCGGCCGCTCGTGCACCGAGGAGAGCACCGAGAAGCTGGCGTACTGGTTGACGATGCGCTCGTCCAGCGACGGCGGCTCGAAGAACGCCATGAACGGCTCGGGGTCCAGGGCGTCGAAGCGCGCCAGGGTCGGCGCCACCTGACCCAGCAGCTCCACGGTGAACGCGGTGCCCCCCGACGCCTGCAGCGCCTCGCGCACCTTCCCGGGCAGCCGCTCGTGCGCGGCGACGAAGTCCGCGCTCCACACCGCCCCGTCCTCGTCGTGGCGCCGCACGTCCGCCGTGGCGAAGTGCAGCGCCACCAGTGGCGAGTACGTCCAGTCCAGGATGCGGGTGGGCAGCCCGTGGTGCTGCGCCAGCGTCAGCCACTCCCAGTCGCTCTCCTGGTGCCCGAACGGCACCCGCGAGTACTTGCGGAAGTTGCGCAGCAGGTCCGTCTCGCGCTCGACGCGTCCCAGCCGCTGCACCGACGTCAGCAGCCCGTACGCCGCGCACGGCAGGCCCCGGTGCACCACGTTGGAGTGGTACCGGCCCGCCCGCTGCGGCCACGGCTCGGCGAACAGCAGGTCCTGCAGCTGCGCCCACGTGCGCGGTGCCACCGTCTCCACCTCGGGGTGATCCACCCGCACCGACCGACCCCTCCCGCCTCGACCCGTGCCTCGACCCGCCAGCCGCCCCCTGCCGGCCCTCCGGCGGGCCCCCGTGCGCCCGGCGGGCCGCGACCGGGCCCGCCGGGCAGGGGTCACCAGCCGGCGACGGCCTCCCGGTCGTACACCCACACCGCCGAGTCGCTGATCACGGTGACGTCCGCGGCGTGCCCGGCCAGGCCGCGCTCGGCCGCGGCCTCCTCCACCTTCGCCAGCGCACGCTGCGCGGCGCTCTCGGCGTCCAGCCCGTCCCCGTCGACGCTGATGACCACGTCGTGCTCGGGCGCGTCCACCGACTCGATGCGCGGGTGCGCCGTGCGCAGCGCCGCCACCAGCTCCTGCAGCGCCCCCTGCGGCCAGTCGGCGTCCGCGTGCAGCCGCACGTAGACGGCGTACTCGTGCTCCAGGTCCGCCACGCCCTGCTCGATCAGCTCGTCGATCTCGCGGTCCACCGCGGTCCCCAGCACCACGTCGTCGCGACCCGCTCCCGTTCCCGTCGTCATGGCAGCCAGCATGGACCAGTCACGCGCCCGCGCACCCCGGGAGGGCGTGCACGGGCGTCAGGAGCGCTGCTCGACCCCCGGTGGGTGACGGGCGCGTGACCGGGGTGTGACGAGCCGGTCGCGAGCGCACGGGCGGCACGCCCCGCGGCGCGCGCGCCACCGCCGTCGGCATAGGGTCGGGGCATGCGCAGAGCGAAGATCGTCTGCACCCTCGGACCCGCAGTGGGCGGCCCCGAGCGGTTGCGGGCCCTGGTGGACGCCGGGATGGACGTCGCCCGGATGAACCTCAGCCACGGTTCCCACGACGAGCACCGGACCAACTTCGAGGGGGTGCGTGCCGCGGCCGAGGCCAGCGGCCGCGCGGTCGGCATCCTCGCCGACCTGCAGGGCCCCAAGATCCGCCTGGGCCGCTTCGCGGACGGCCCCCACGACCTCGCGGTCGGTGACGTCTTCACCATCACCACCGAGGACGTCGTGGGCACCCGCGAGGTGTGCTCCACCACCTACGCGGGTCTGCCCGGTGACGTCTCCGTCGGCGACAGCATCCTCATCGACGACGGCAAGGTCGGTCTGGAGGTCACCGCCGTGGACGGCCCCCGCGTGGTCACCCGCGTGACCGTGCCCGGCCCCGTCAGCAACAACAAGGGCATCAACCTGCCCGGCGTCGCCGTCAGCGTGCCCGCCCTGTCCGAGAAGGACGTCGAGGACCTGCGCTTCGCCCTGTCGCTGGGCGTGGACATGGTCGCCCTGTCCTTCGTCCGCTCGGCCGCCGACGCCGACGACGTGCGGCGCGTCATGGACGAGGAGGGCGTGAACGTCCCCGTCATCGCCAAGGTGGAGAAGCCGCAGGCGGTGGAAAACCTGCGCGAGATCGTCGCCGCCTTCGACGGCATCATGGTCGCCCGCGGCGACCTGGGCGTGGAACTGCCCCTGGAGGAGGTTCCCCTCGTCCAGAAGCGAGCCATCGAACTGGCCCGCCGGCAGGCCAAGCCCGTCATCGTCGCCACCCAGATGCTCGACTCGATGATCACGAACCCGCGCCCGACGCGCGCGGAGGCCTCCGACTGCGCCAACGCCGTCCTCGACGGCGCGGACGCGCTGATGCTCTCGGGGGAGACCAGCGTGGGCGCCTTCCCCTTCGAGGCCGTGCGCACCATGGCCCGCATCATCGACAACACCGAGACCCACGGCCTGGAGCGCATCGCCCCGCTGGGCACCACGCCGCACACCAAGGGCGGCGCCATCACCCTGGCCGCCGCCGAGATCGGCAGGCAGCTGGACGCCAAGCTGCTGGTGACCTTCACCCAGTCCGGCGACTCCGCCCGCCGCCTGTCCCGGCTGCGCTCGCAGATCCCGCTGCTGGCGTTCACCCCCGACCACGGCACGCGCCGTCGCCTGGGCCTGAGCTGGGGCATCGACGCCCACCACGCGCCGTTCATCAGCACCACCGACGAGATGGTCAAGGCCGTCGACGCCCGGCTGCAGGAGATGGGCCGCTGCTCCGAGGGCGACCTCGTCGTCATCGTGGCCGGTGCCCCCCCGGGGATCGTCGGCTCGACCAACGCGGTGCGGGTGCACCGCATCGGCGACGCCACGGAAGGGGTCTCCTCCGCCTACGCGTGAGCGAGCCCGGCCACGCGCGAGCGAGCCCGAGCGGGGCGAGCACGTCGCACGACGAGGGGGACGGACCGGTTGGTCCGTCCCCCTCGTCGTGCTTGCGGTGCGCGTGCGTCGTGCGGTGCCCCGGGTGGGATTCGAACCCACACTGGATCGAGTTTGAGTCGATTGCCTCTGCCGGTTGGGCTACCGGGGCGCGCCACCCCCGCACCGGGTGCGTCGGGCGGCGGTGCCACCCTACCGGCCCACCCGCACCCGGCCGGTCCCGCGGGTGCCCTCGGCGGTGCGGGTGACGCGGCTCCGGGGCGGTGGGGAGCGCCCACTAGGATGAGGACGTGACGAACACTCCTGACACCGCCGCGACCGCACCCACGACCGCTCGCCGGGTGGTCGTCGCGGAGGACGAGGCGATCATCCGCCTCGACATCGTGGAGATGCTGCGGGAGGCCGGCTACGACGTCGTCGGCGAGGCCGGTGACGGCGAGCAGGCGGTCTCCCTCGCCGAGGAGCACAAGCCCGACCTGGTCGTCATGGACATCAAGATGCCCGTCCTGGACGGCATCTCCGCGGCCGAGCGCATCGTCAAGGCCCGCATCGCCCCCGTCGTGCTGCTGACCGCCTTCTCCCAGGCCGAGCTCGTCGAGCGCGCCCGCGACGCCGGCGCCATGGCGTACGTCGTCAAGCCGTTCACCTCCGCCGACCTGCTGCCCGCGGTGGAGATCGCCGTCAGCCGCCACCAGCAGATCATGGCGCTGGAGGACGAGGTCGCCGACCTCGCCGACCGCTTCGAGACCCGCAAGCTCGTGGACCGCGCCAAGTCGAAGCTGCAGACCCAGTTCGGCATGACGGAGCCGGAGGCCTTCCGGTGGATCCAGAAGACCTCGATGGACAAGCGACTGACCATGCGCGAGGTCGCCACCACCGTCATCAACGCCGGCGACGACCGCCCCTGAGCAGCTGACCGCGCGGACCACCCGCGCCGGTCCCCGCGACGCCCCGGCACGCACCTCGTGCCGGGGCGCTCCTGCCCGCCCGGTGCCGCCACGGGGCGCACCTCCGCGGCACCCCCGCCGCACCGTTGACCCGAGCGGGTGAGAACCTTCGCGGCACCGCTGCGGATCTTCCGCCGCGCCCCGCCAGGCCCTATGGTCCCTGCAGCCGCGAGCGCGGCGACCGGAGGCGGGGGCCCGGTCCGTTCGAGGAGGACGCCGTGCCGAGACCTGTCGTGCTGGTGCGCGAAGCCGCGCTCACCGACGTGGACACCCTGATGCGCCTGTACGCCTCGGCGCGCTTCGACGCCGGCCAGCTGCGCGCCCCCGTCGAGCACGTGCGCACCCGACTGCTCCGCGCCCTGGACGAGGGCACCGCACGCGTGCTGCTGGCCACCGTGGCCGGCGAGCCGGCCGGGTACGCACTGCTGACCCGCGCCCAGCTGCTGCCGCTGGCCGGCCGCACCGGACCCAGCGTCGAGCACGTGCACGTCGTGCCCGAGCACCGCCGCCGCGGTGTCGGGCGTGCCCTGCTGCGCCGCGCGGTCCTGCTCGCCGAGGCCGAGGGCGCCGATCAGCTCGCCTGCACCGCACTGCCCGGCGACCGCGACTACACCCGCTACCTGGCCCGCCTGGGCTTCGCCCCCGTCGTCGTGCGCCGCGCCGCGCCACTGACCGTCCTGCGCCGCCGGCTGGCCCTCGACGGCCCCGCCGGCGCCACCGGGAGCCCCCGCGGCGTCGTCGCCCGCCGCCGCTCCCTGCGCGTCCGCCTGGCCCGCGCAGCCACCACGAGCACCCCCGCCGCCCACCCCGACCACACCGGTGCCACGGGGACGGTGCCGCTGCCCGGCACCGGGGAGGTCCCCGGCACCGCCCCGGTCGCCTGAGCAGCGACCCGCGCACCGCCACCGCCACCGCCCCGCCACCGCCCCGACGCCGGACCCGCCCCGCGGCCCACCACGCCTGCACGCCCGCACGCCCGCACACCCGCACGCCCGCACCTCGCGAGTCCGACCCCCTGACTACCCTGACCGGCGTGACCCCAGCCCCCGCGTCGACGTCCCGCCGCACCACCGGCAGCACCGGCGGCACCACCCCGAGCACCCGCCCCCGCCTGCTCCTCGTCGACGGCCACTCCCTGGCCTACCGCGCCTTCTACGCCCTGCCCGTGGAGAACTTCGCCACCAGCACCGGCCAACCCACGAACGCGGTCTACGGGTTCACCTCCATGCTCATCAACGTCCTGCGCGACGAGGAACCCACCCACCTCGCCGTCACCTTCGACGTTTCCCGCACCACCTTCCGCACCGAGGCCTACGCCGACTACAAGGCCACCCGCCTCAAGAGCCCCGACGAGTTCCGCGGCCAGGTCGACCTCGTCAAGGAGGTCCTCGCCGCCCTGCGCGTCCCCGTCGTGGAGAAGGAGGGGTACGAGGCCGACGACGTCATCGCCACCCTCACCGAACGCGCCGTCGCCGCCGGCTACGACGTCCTCATCTCCACCGGCGACCGCGACGCCCTGCAGCTCGTGCGCGACGGCGTCACCGTCCTCTACCCGCGCAAGGGCGTCTCCGACCTGCTGCGCATGACCCCCGACGTCGTCCAGGAACGCTACGGCGTCCCCCCCGAGCGCTACCCCGACCTCGCCGCCCTCGTCGGCGAGACCAGCGACAACCTCCCCGGCGTCCCCGGGGTCGGCCCCAAGACCGCCGCCAAGTGGATCACCGCCCACGACGGCCTCGACGGCGTCATCGCCGACGCCGACCGCATCAAGGGCAAGGCGGGGGAGAACCTGCGCGCCCACCTCGACGGCGTCATCCGCAACCGCCGCCTCAACGCCCTCGTGCGCGACCTGGACCTGCCCGTCACCCCCGACGACCTCGTGCGCCGCACCTGGGACCGCGAACAGGTCCACACCGTCTTCGACGGCCTGGAGTTCCGCGTCCTGCGCGACCGCCTCTTCGCCACCCTCGAGACCACCGAACCCGAAGCCGAAGCCGGCTTCGGCGTCGACGGCGCGATCCTCCTCGACGACGAGGTCGCCGACTGGCTCACCGAGCACGCCACCGCCCGCACCGGCCTGCACGTCGTCGGCCAGTGGTCCCGCGGCACCGGCGACGTCACCGCCCTGGCGCTCGCCGGCGCCGACGGCGTCGCCGCCTACATCGACCCCACCACCCTCACCGACGGCGACGAGCGCGCCCTGGCCGCCTGGCTGGCCGACCCCGACGCCCCCAAGGTCGCCCACGACGTCAAGGGCCCCAGCCACGCGCTCGCCTCCCGCGGCTGGACCCTGGCCGGCCTCGTCATGGACACCGCCCTGGCCGCCTACCTGTGCCGGCCCGACCAGCGCAGCTACGACCTCGCCGACCTCGCCGTGCGCCACCTCAAGCGCGAACTGCGCGCCGAGGGCGCCACCGGCACCGACGCACCCACCGCCGGCGCCGACGAGCAGCTCGCCCTCGACACCGACGACGGCCCCGTCGGAGCCGACCGGCACGCGCGCGCCCAGGACGCCATGGTCCGCGCCCTCGCCGTCACCGAGCTCGCCGACGTCCTGGCCGCCGAGCTCGACGCCCGCGGCGGCACCCGCCTCCTGCACGACGTCGAACTGCCCCTCGTCGACGTCCTCGCCCGCGCCGAACGCGTCGGCATCGCCGTCGACGACGACCTCCTCACCGACCTCGAGAACCACTTCGCCGACCGCGTCGCCCACGCCCAGGCCCAGGCGCACGAGGTCATCGGCACCGAGATCAACCTCGGCTCACCCAAGCAGCTGCAGACCGTCCTGTTCGAGCAGCTGGCCATGCCCAAGACCAAGCGCACCAAGACCGGCTACACCACCGACGCCGACGCCCTCGCCGCCCTGTACGTCAAGACCGAGCACCCCTTCCTGCAGCACCTGCTGGAGCACCGCGACGCCTCCCGCCTGCGCCAGACCGTCGAGGGCCTGCGCAAGTCCGTCGCCGACGACGGCCGCGTCCACACCACCTACCAGCAGATGATCGCCGCCACCGGGCGCCTCAGCTCCACCGACCCCAACCTGCAGAACATCCCCATCCGCACCGACGAGGGCCGCCGCATCCGCGCCGCCTTCGTCGTCGGCCGCGACAGCGGCGGCACCGGCTACGAGAGCCTGCTCACCGCCGACTACTCCCAGATCGAGATGCGCATCATGGCGCACCTGTCCGGCGACGCCGGCCTCATCGACGCCTTCACCTCCGGCGAGGACCTGCACCGCTACGTCGGCAGCCGCGTCTTCGGCGTCGACCCCACCGACGTCACACCCGACATGCGCGCCAAGATCAAGGCCATGTCCTACGGGCTCGCCTACGGACTCTCCGCCTTCGGCCTGTCCAACCAGCTGAAGATCACCACCGAAGAGGCCCGCGGCCTCATGGACGACTACTTCGCCCGCTTCGGCGGCGTGCGCGACTACCTGCACGGCATCGTCGAACAGGCCCGCCGCGACGGCTACACCGAGACCATCATGGGCCGGCGCCGCTACCTGCCCGACCTCACCAGCGACAACCGCCAGCGCCGCGAGATGGCCGAACGCGCCGCCCTCAACGCCCCCATCCAGGGCTCCGCCGCCGACATCATCAAGGTCGCCATGCTCGACCTCGACCGCGGCCTGCGCGAGAACGGCCTGCGCTCACGCCTCCTGCTGCAGGTCCACGACGAACTCGTCCTCGAAGTCGCCCCCGGCGAGCGCCGGCACCTCGAGGACCTCGTGCGCCGCACCATGGCCGGCGCCGCCGACCTCGCCGTCCCCCTCGACGTCTCCGTCGGCGCCGGCCGCTCCTGGCACGACGCCGGTCACTGACCACCCACCACCCCGGCCCCGCAACGCCCCACCACCGGTGAGCCCCCGCGAGCGCCCGCCTCAGTTCCCGCCCGCACCCACCGGCGGGCGGGAGCACACCAGCACCAGCGTCCCCGGCACCAGCTCACCCCGCAGCCGGCTCCACCCGCCCCACACCGCCTCCCCGGCCGACCACTCCGGCTCCACCAGGTCCTCCACCACCAGACCCGCACCCCGCACCGACCGCACCCAGTCACCCACCGTCCGGTGGTGCTCCACGTACGTCACCCGCACCCGCCCCGCACCGTCCGTCTCCGACTCCACGTACGGACGCCGGTCGAAGTACGAGTGGTGCACCCGCAACCCCTCCGCACCCGGCACGTCCGGCAACGCCCACCGCACCGGGTGCGGAACGCTCCCCACGAACCGCCCACCCGGCCGCAGCACCCGCCCCACCTCACCCAGCACCCGCTCCGCGTCCGCCACGAACGGCAACGCCCCGTACGACGTGAACACCACGTCGAACACCCCGTCCGCGAACGGCAGCACCCGCGCGTCGCACTGCACCAGGGGAGTGCGCACCCCCGCCTCCGCATCCGCAGCCACCGCCTGCGCCAGCATCCCCGCCGACAGGTCCGAGGCCACCGCCAGCGCACCCCGCCCCGCCAACCACCGCGAGCACTGCGCCGCCCCCGCACCCACCTCCAGCACCCGCCGGCCGGCCACGTCCCCCAGCAGCCCCGCGTCCTCCTCGCGCAACCCCTCCGGACCCCACACCAGGTCCGACCCCACCCGCGCGTCCCCCAGGAACGAGCCGTGCTCCGCCCGGTACCCCACCGCCTCCGCGTCCCACCAGCGCCGCTGAGCCGCCACC
Source organism: Kineococcus sp. TRM81007 (assembly GCF_022669155.1). GTDB lineage: Bacteria > Actinomycetota > Actinomycetes > Actinomycetales > Kineococcaceae > Kineococcus. The sequence goes on from NZ_JALBVB010000052.1 coordinate 192,467, forward strand.
GTCTCGGCCGCCCCCACCTCGCGCCGCTCCACCCCGAACGCACCGTCCACCCCACCGCTCACGTCACCGCTCACCACCCCATCGTCCCAGCGGGCGCTCGCGGGCCGAGGGGTTGCGCGGCGTGCTTTGCCTGCGTGCGCGGGCGCGAGTAGGCTGGAACGGCGCGCGCCCGCCCCCGGTCACCTCACACGGCCCGGGGAAGGGCACGCGTGACGGCCGGGAACCCCCGGGCGTGCCCCTACGAGTGTCCCTGACGGAGTCCCTACCTCCATGACGACCACGACGACCGCTCCGGCGAGCGGTACCCCTCAGATCGCGATCAACGACATCGGATCGGCTGAGGACTTCCTCGCAGCGGTCGACAAGACCATCAAGTACTTCAACGACGGTGACATCGTCTCCGGCACCATCGTGAAGGTCGACCGTGACGAGGTCCTCCTCGACATCGGTTACAAGACCGAGGGCGTCATCCCCTCGCGCGAGCTCTCGATCAAGCACGACGTCGACCCCAACGAGGTCGTCGGCGTCGGCGACGAGGTCGAAGCCCTGGTCCTCCAGAAGGAGGACAAGGAAGGCCGCCTGATCCTGTCCAAGAAGCGCGCGCAGTACGAGCGCGCCTGGGGCACGATCGAGGCCAAGAAGGAGGCCGACGAGGTCGTCGAGGGCACCGTCATCGAGGTCGTCAAGGGTGGTCTCATCCTCGACATCGGCCTGCGCGGTTTCCTCCCGGCGTCGCTGGTCGAGATGCGCCGCGTGCGCGACCTGCAGCCCTACGTGGGCAAGACGATCGAAGCCAAGATCATCGAGCTGGACAAGAACCGCAACAACGTGGTCCTGTCCCGCCGCGCCTGGCTCGAGCAGACCCAGTCCGAGGTGCGCCAGAACTTCCTCACGACCCTGCAGAAGGGTCAGGTCCGCTCCGGCGTGGTCTCCTCCATCGTCAACTTCGGTGCGTTCGTCGACCTCGGCGGTGTCGACGGCCTCGTCCACGTCTCCGAGCTGTCCTGGAAGCACATCGACCACCCGAGCGAGGTCGTCGAGGTGGGCCAGGAGGTCACGGTCGAGGTCCTCGACGTCGACATGGACCGCGAGCGCGTGTCCCTGTCGCTGAAGGCGACGCAGGAAGACCCGTGGCAGCAGTTCGCCCGCACCCACGCGATCGGCCAGGTCGTCCCCGGCAAGGTCACCAAGCTCGTCCCGTTCGGTGCGTTCGTGCGCGTCGACGACGGCATCGAGGGCCTGGTCCACATCTCCGAGCTGGCCGAGCGCCACGTCGAGGTGCCCGAGCAGGTCGTCCAGGTCAACAGCGACATCTTCGTCAAGGTCATCGACATCGACCTGGAGCGTCGCCGGATCTCGCTGTCGCTGAAGCAGGCCAGCGAGGCGCTCGCCGCGGCCGGCGACGAGTTCGACCCGTCCCTGTACGGCATGGCCGCCGACTACGACGAGCAGGGCAACTACAAGTACCCCGAGGGCTTCGACCCGGAGACCAACGAGTGGCTCGAGGGGTACGAGGCGCAGCGCGAGGAGTGGGAGACGCAGTACGCCCTGGCCCACGAGCGCTGGGAGACCCACCGTCGCCTGGTCGCCGAGCAGGCTGAGGCCGAGGCGCGCGCCGAGGCCGAGGGCGTCCCCGCCGCCGCGAGCACGAGCAGCAGCACGAGCGGCAGCGGCAGCGGCAGCGGTTCGGCTCCGTCCTCGTACACCTCCGAGGCCCCGGAGGTCGCGGGCACGCTCGCGTCCGACGAGGCCCTGGCGGCCCTGCGCGAGAAGCTCACCGGCGGGCAGTGATCCACCCGGCCGGGACCGCGCTCTGACGGTCCCGGCCTCCCGTCCACGCACGAGGGCCCCGNCGGCACGTCCGGTCGGGGCCCCTCGTGCGTCGCGGGTCGTGCCCCCGTCAGCCGGCCACGGGGGAGCGGGGCGCATCCGTGCCCGCCGCCGCGGTGACCGCCGCGACCGGCGCCGGCCCCGTGCTCTGCCGCACGACCAGTTCGGGCGTGAGCGCTCCCGGCTCCACCACCCGGCGGTTCAGCCTCCCCAGCAGGACCCGCACGCAGCGGCGCCCGATCTCCGTGAAGTCCTGGCGCACCGTCGTCAGCGGGGGGTTCAGGTACGCCGCCTCGGGGACGTCGTCGAACCCGACGACGCTGACGTCGCCGGGTACCGACAGCCCACCCTCGGTCGCGGCGCGCACCACCCCGATCGCCATGTGGTCGTTGCCGCAGAAGATCGCCGTCGCGCCCGCCGCCAGCACCTCGCGGCCCGCCCGGTAGCCGGACGCCGCCGTCCAGTCCCCGCGCACCGGTCGCGGCACCACCCGCCGCGCCTCCACCAGCGCCGTGCGCCAGCCGGTGGACCTCGCCCGCGACTCCGCCCAGTCCACCGGCCCACCCACGTGGTGCACCGTGCGGTGCCCCAGCGCCAGCAGGTGCTCGGTCACCGCACGGGCAGCCGCCACCTCGCTCCAGTAGGCGTCCGGCACGCCCGCACCGTCCAGGCCGGGCGCCAGCACGCAGGGGAACGCGGCATCGGTGGCGGCCACGGCCGCTTGCGAGGCGTCCTCGGGCACGACCGCGATGGCACCGTCCACGGTCTGGCCGCGCAGCTCCTGGAACGCCTCGGCAACCGTCGTCGGGAGCAGGTCGCTGACCATGACGACCGTCACCGAGTACCCCGCCGCGCGCGCGGCCTCCTGCACGCCCACGAGCGTCAGCGCGGGGCCGTACAGGGACGTGCTGGCCGCCACCACGCCGATGCGGTGGGAACGGCGGGTCACCAACGCCCGCGCGGCCGCGTTGGGCTGGTAGCCGAGTTCGGCGATGGCCTGCTCGACACGCTCGCGGGTGCGGCGGGCGACCGAGCCGGAGCCGCGCACCACGCGCGAGACGGTCTGCTGTGACACCCCGGCGAGCTCGGCGACGTCCGCCAAGACCGGTGTGCGCGTTCCCTCGCCCGGCGTCGGCGCCGGGTCGGTGGGAGGACTCATCTTCGTTTCCTGCCTGTGGCCGTGGGGACACGGGGGAGTGGGGGAGCGGTCGGCACGTCCGCGTGCGGGGCCGGTGCGCGGCGGGGAGGCGCGCTGCTCCCGGAGACGTCAGGATACCCACCGCGCGACGGTCCGCACCGGTCCCGGGCGGGGTTCCCGACACCGCTGCTCCCGATGGGGGACCTGCTTGACGCCCTCGAGTGCTAACGTTAACAATGTTCGAGCCAAACCACCTGCCGATGTCGAACGGGACGAGGAAGCCCGGTCGGGCAGGTGCCCCGCGCCGCCAGTCGGCGCCCCCCAGCACACGCCGCGAACCGCGCACGTCCGCGGCACTCACGAGGTACAGAGGAGTTCCCCCGTGATCACTCGTCGCTACCTGGCAGCCTTCGCTGCCGGCCTGGCTCTGACCGTCTCCGCCTGCGGCGGCGAGGGCGCCGGTTCCGGCACCTCCGGTTCCGGCGGTGCCGCCGACGGTGACATCACCGTCGGCGTCGCGATGCCGACCCAGACGTCCGAGCGGTGGATCGCCGACGGCAACAACGTCAAGGCGGGTCTCGAGGAGGCCGGCTACGAGGTCGACCTGCAGTACGCCAACGACGACATCCCCACGCAGTCCCAGCAGATCGACCAGATGATCACCAAGGGTGACGACCTGCTGATCGTGGCGGCCATCGACGGCACCGCCCTGAGCAGCCAGCTCGCCGCCGCGAAGGCCGCCGGCATCCCCGTCATCTCCTACGACCGCCTCATCCGCGGCAGTGGCGACGTGGACTTCTACGTCTCCTTCGACAACTACAACGTCGGTGTGCAGCAGGGCACCTCCCTGCTGACGGGCCTGGGCCTGCTGAACGAGGACGGTTCCCCGGGCACCGCCACCGGCCCGTTCAACGTCGAGCTCTTCGCGGGGTCGCTGGACGACAACAACGCCCAGTTCTTCTGGAACGGCGCGATGGACGTCATCCAGCCGTTCATCGACTCCGGCCAGGTCGTCGTGCAGTCCGGCCAGACCACGATCGACCAGGCCGCGACCCTGCGCTGGCAGCAGGAGACCGCCCAGAAGCGCATGGAGGACCTGCTCACCTCCGCCTACAACGGCGGCGGCACGGTCGACGGCGTCCTCTCGCCCTACGACGGCATCTCGCGCGGCATCATCACCGCCCTGCAGAACGCCGGTTACGGCAGCGCCGAGAAGCCCATGCCGATCATCACGGGCCAGGACGCCGAGATCGCCTCCGTCAAGCTCATCAACGACGGCGTGCAGTACTCGACCATCTTCAAGGACACCCGAAAGCTCGCCGAGGAGGCTGTGACCGCGGCCGAGGCGATGCTCGACGGCGAGGAGCCCGAGGCGAACGACACCACCACGTACGACAACGGCGTGAAGGTCGTGCCGGCGTACCTGCTGGAGTCCCAGATCGTCACCAAGGACAACATCGTCGAGACCCTGGTGGACACCGAGTACTACAGCCAGGCCGAGGTCGACACCGGCCAGGCCGGCTGACCCTCCGCCACTCCACGGTTCGTCCCCGTCGCGCTCCGCGGCGGGGACGAACCGTGCGGACCACCCCCCACACCACCGCGGGCGCGGTAGCGCCCGCACGGTTCCCCGAGCGAGGACGACGGCGCGCCGATGACCGACAACATCCTGGAAATGCGTTCCATCACCAAGACCTTCCCCGGCGTGAAGGCGCTCTCCGGCGTCTCCCTGTCGGTCCGGCGCGGTGAGGTGCACGCCATCTGCGGCGAGAACGGCGCCGGCAAGTCGACCCTCATGAAGGTCCTCTCGGGCGTGTACCCGCACGGCACCTACGAGGGGGACATCGTCTTCGACGGGCAGGTGTCTCGCTTCAGCGGGATCTCGGACAGCGAGCGGGCCGGTATCGCCATCATCCACCAGGAACTGGCGCTCGTGCCGTACCTGTCCATCACCGAGAACCTGTTCCTCGGCAACGAGGTCCGTGGTCGCACGGGTTTGATCGACTGGCACCGCGCCAACGGTGAGGCGTCGAAGCTGCTGCAGCGCGTCGGTCTGGACGAGAACCCCACGACACCCATCGGGCAACTGGGTGTCGGCAAGCAGCAGCTCGTCGAGATCGCGAAGGCGCTCAGCAAGGACGTGCGGCTGCTCATCCTCGACGAGCCCACGGCGGCGCTGAACGACAACGACTCCGAGCACCTGCTGGGGCTGCTGCGCCAGCTGCGGTCCGAGGGCATGACGAGCATCATGATCTCGCACAAGCTCAACGAGATCGAGGCCATCTCGGACGCGGTCACCATCATCCGCGACGGGCAGACGATCGAGACCCTCGACATGCGCGCGGACACCGTCACCGAGGACCGCATCATCCGCGGCATGGTCGGCCGCGACCTCGACAGCCGGTTCCCCGAGCGCGAGTCGCACCCCGGTGAGGAGGTGTTCCGCATCGAGGACTGGACGGTCGGGCACCCCTCCCAGGACCGCCACGTCGTCGACGGAGCGAACCTGTCGGTGCGTGCCGGTGAGGTCATCGGCATCGCCGGCCTCATGGGTGCCGGGCGCACGGAACTCGCCATGAGCGTTTTCGGCCGTTCCTACGGCCGCTACCTGAGCGGGCAGCTCTACATGCACGGCAAGCCGATCGTGGCCCGGTCCGTGCGCCAGGCCATCAAGCACGGCATCGCCTACGCCACCGAGGACCGCAAGAAGTACGGCCTGAACCTCATCGACGACATCAAGCGGAACATCTCCGCCGCAGCACTGGGCAAGCTGGCAACCGGCGGCTTCGTGAACGCGCACGAGGAGATCCGCGTCGCCGAGGACAGCAAGCGGAGCATGAACATCAAGGCCCCCACCGTCATGGCGGTGACGGGCAAGCTGTCCGGCGGGAACCAGCAGAAGGTGGTCCTGTCGAAGTGGATCTACTCCGACCCGGAGGTCTTGATCCTCGACGAGCCGACGCGCGGCATCGACGTCGGCGCCAAGTACGAGATCTACACGATCATCAACCGCCTCGTGGCGGCCGGCAAGGCGGTCATCGTGATCTCCTCCGAGCTGCCCGAGCTGCTCGGCATCTGCGACCGCGTCTACACCCTGTCCGCCGGCCGGATCACCGGTGAACTGCCGGTCGCCGAGGCGACGCAGGAGAGGCTCATGAGCCTCATGACCAAGGACAAGACGCCGGCACGCGCCGGCGCGCACACCCCCTCCACCGACGACGACCAGGAGCACTCCGCATGAGCGGTACCGGCGACCTCCTCAAGAAGGGCAGCGCCCCGGGGAGCCTGCCCTCGAAACCCCCGGCGCCGCGCTCGGGCTCTGCGAACCCCTTCCGCGCGCTCACGGGCAACTTGCGTGAGAGCGGCATCTACATCGCGTTCGTGGTCGTGGTGCTGCTGTTCGCGTTCCTGACCGACGGGCTCTCCCTGAGCCCGGGCAACATCACCAACATCGTCCTGCAGTACTCGTACGTGCTGGTGCTGGCGATCGGCATGGTCATCGTCATCGTCGCCGGTCACATCGACCTGTCGGTCGGTTCGGTGGTGGCACTGACCGGGGCGGTCTCTGCGCAACTGGTCATCGGCTCGAGCCAGCCGTGGTGGGTCGGTGTGCTCGCCGCCCTGGCCGTGGGGCTCGCCATCGGTGCCTGGCAAGGTTTCTGGGTCGCCTTCGTGGGAATCCCCGCCTTCATCGTGACGCTGGCCGGCATGCTGCTGTTCCGCGGCCTGACGTACTACGTCCTGGACAACGTGTCGCTGTCGCCGTTCCCGGGGGAGTACAACGGGATCGCCACGGGGTTCATCCCCGCGCTGATGGGCGGCTACGGGTACGACGCGTTCACCCTGTTCATCGGTGCGGTGGCCGTCGCCGGCTACGCCGTCAGCCAGGTCCGCAACCGGATCGCCCGGGTGCGCTACCAGCAGAGCGTCGAGTCGATGCCGCTGTTCGTCCTGAAGCTGATCGCCGTCGCGGCCGTGGTCATGGCCTTCGCCTGGCAGCTGGCCAACAGCCGCGGCATGCCGATCGTCCTGATCATCCTCGCGGTCCTCATCCTGACCTACTCGCTCGTGATGAAGTCCTCGGTCTTCGGTCGCCAGGTGTACGCGATCGGCGGCAACCTCGCCGCCGCGCAGTTGTCCGGCGTGAACGTCCGGCGGGTGAACTTCTGGATCTTCGTCAACATGGGCTTCCTGGCCGCGGTCGCCGGCGTCATCTTCTCCTCGCGGTCCAACGGTGCCCAGCCGGGCGCCGGCAACAGCTTCGAGCTGGACGCCATCGCCGCCGCCTTCATCGGCGGGGCAGCGGTCACCGGCGGCGTCGGCAAGGTCACCGGCGCGATGATCGGTGGTCTGCTGGTGGGCGTGATCTCCAACGGCATGCAGCTGCTGGGCGTGGACCAGTCGCTCCAGCAGGTCATCAAGGGCCTGGTGCTGCTGCTCGCGGTGGCGTTCGACGTCTACAACAAGCGCCGAGCCGGCGTGCGCTGAGCCGCGGGAGCTCTCGGGGAGGGGCCCGACCGGGACGTCCGGTCGGGCCCCTCCGTCGTCGTGGGGTCGCACCGCAGGGACCGCGCGTGTGGGAGGGACGAGTCGCTCCCACGGCCGTGCGGAACCGTCCGAAGCTCCCGCGGCCCGTCGACTGCACCGGCCGCAGGAGCCCTCCTCGCATGACGATGTAACTTGTGTTTATCGCGGCTAAAGGATAAAACGATCATGCTTGAGTACTACTGATCCAAGAGGAATAAGCTCGAACGGTGTTGAGGATCGGGTTGACCGGGGGGATCGGTGCCGGCAAGTCGACGGTGGGTCGCGTCCTGCGAGGTCTGGGGGCCGTGCTCGTCGACGCTGACGTCCTGGCGCGCGAGGTCGTTTCGCGGGGGACTCCCGGGCTCCGCGCGGTGGTGGACCGCTTCGGTACCGCAGTCCTGTCCGCCGGGGGCGAGCTCGACCGGCCGGCGCTGGGGCGGCTGGTGTTCGCGGACGACGCGGCCCGGCGGGACCTCAACGCCATCGTGCACCCGCTGGTGGCGGCCCGGCGGGAGGAGCTGGTGGCGTCCGCGCCCGCGGACGCCGTGGTGGTCGAGGACGTGCCGCTGCTCGTCGAGACGGGAGGGGCGTCCCGCTTCCCCCTGGTGGTGGTGGTCCACGCGGACGCCGGCGAGCGCGTACGACGGCTCGTCGAGGACCGGGGGATGAGCGAGGAGGACGCGCGAGCGCGCATCGCGGCGCAAGCGGACGACGCCGATCGGCTGGCGGCCGCCGATGTCGTGCTGGACAACCCGCGCCGTTCCGCGACCGCACCCGACCCTCTGCCGGCCGTGGTGGAGCGGCTGTGGCGGGAACGGCTGGTGCCGTTCGAGCGCAACGTGCGCTCGGGACGTCCGGCTCCCGTCCCGGTGACGGCGCCGGTGGTCCACGACCCGGCGTGGGAGGGACAGGCCGCGCGCCTGGCCGCACGCGTCGCGCGGGCCGCCGGTGATCGCGGGCGGGAGGTGGAGCACGTGGGGCTCACGGCGGTGCCCGCGGTGCCGGCCGAGGACGTGCTGGAGCTGCAGCTGGCGGTCGTCACCGAGGAGGACGTCTCGGCGGTCGTCGGACCGCTCGCGGCGATCGGTTTCCCCCGTGTGTCCGTGGAGCCGGACGGGTCGGCGGTGCACGGCTCCGCCGACCCGGGGCGCCCCGCCCGGCTGCACGTGCGCGTCCGGGGCGGCGCGGGGTGGCGACGGGAGCTGCTGCTGCGGGACTGGTGGCGTGCGGGTCCCGGGTCCGCGAGCGCCGGGGCGGTGCGGGGCGTGCTGGGGGACGTGGAGGCGGCGGAGGCGTGGGCGCGGCGGGTGGGGTGGTCACCGGCGGCTGCCTGACCCGGTGTCCGGGTGTCCGGGTGCCGGGTGGGGCGGCTGTTCGCCCTGAGCGGTGGAGCCGGGTGCGTGTCGGGGGTGCGACCTACAGTGGCCCCATGCGGCCCACGACAGACATCCAGCGGCGGGTGGCCCCCTTCGAGGTGGTCTCCGAGTTCGCCCCGTCCGGTGATCAGCCGGCGGCCATCGCGGAGCTGGCGCGGCGGGTGCGCGGTGGGGAGAAGGACGTCGTGCTGCTGGGTGCGACGGGCACGGGCAAGTCGGCCACGACGGCGTGGTTGATCGAGCAGGTGCAGCGGCCGACGCTGGTGATGGCGCCGAACAAGACGCTGGCGGCGCAGCTGGCGAACGAGTTCCGCGAGCTGCTGCCGAACAACGCGGTGGAGTACTTCGTCTCCTACTACGACTACTACCAGCCCGAGGCGTACGTGCCGCAGTCGGACACGTACATCGAGAAGGACTCCTCGATCAACGACGAGGTGGAGCGGCTGCGGCACTCGGCGACGAACGCGCTGCTGACGCGTCGGGACGTGGTGGTGGTGGCGACGGTGTCGTGCATCTACGGCCTGGGCACCCCGCAGGAGTACGTGGACCGGATGGTCACCTTGAAGGTGGGGGACTCGATGGACCGCGACGAGCTGCTGCGCCAGTTCGTGGGCATGCAGTACGCGCGCAACGACCTGGCGTTCACGCGGGGGACGTTCCGCGCGCGCGGTGACACGGTGGAGATCATCCCGCAGTACGAGGAGCACGCGATCCGCGTGGAGTTCTTCGGCGACGAGATCGAGGCGCTCTACACGTTGAACCCGTTGACGGGGGAGGTGCTGCGCGAGGAGGAGCTGGTGTACGTCTTCCCGGCGTCGCACTACGTGGCGGGCCCGGAGCGGCTGGAGCGGGCGATCGGCACGATCGAGGCCGAGCTGGCCGAGCGGCTGGCGGAGCTGGAGCAGCAGGGCAAGCTGCTGGAGGCGCAGCGGCTGCGGATGCGCACCACGTACGACGTCGAGATGCTGCGGCAGGTCGGGACGTGCTCGGGGGTGGAGAACTACTCGAGGCACATGGACGGCCGGGAGCCGGGGTCGGCGTCGAACACGCTGCTGGACTACTTCCCCGAGGACTTCCTGCTGGTGATCGACGAGTCGCACGTGACGGTGCCGCAGATCGGTGCGATGTACGAGGGGGACGCGTCCCGCAAGCGCACGCTGGTGGACTTCGGCTTCCGGCTGCCGAGCGCGATGGACAACCGGCCGCTGCGCTGGGAGGAGTTCCTGGACCGGGTGGGGCAGACGGTGTACCTGTCGGCGACGCCGGGCCCGTACGAGCTGTCCCGCGGCGACGGGGTGGTGGAGCAGATCATCCGGCCGACGGGTCTGGTGGACCCGCAGGTGGTGGTGAAGCCGACGAAGGGGCAGATCGACGACCTGCTGCACGAGGTGCGGGCACGCACGGACCGGGACGAGCGGGTCCTGGTGACGACGCTGACGAAGAAGATGGCGGAGGACCTGACGGACTACCTGCTGGAGCAGGGCGTGCGGGTGCGGTACCTGCACTCCGACATCGACACCCTGCGGCGGGTGGAGCTGCTGCGTGAGCTGCGGCAGGGGGAGTACGACGTGCTGGTGGGCATCAACCTGCTGCGCGAGGGGCTGGACCTGCCGGAGGTGTCGCTGGTGGCGATCCTCGACGCGGACAAGGAGGGGTTCCTGCGCTCGTCGACGTCGCTGATCCAGACGATCGGGCGTGCGGCGCGCAACGTGTCGGGGCAGGTGCACATGTACGCGGACACGATCACGCCGTCCATGGCGAAGGCGATCGAGGAGACGAACCGGCGCAGGGAGAAGCAGGTCGCCTACAACCGGGAGCGTGGTGTGGACCCGATGCCGCTGCGCAAGCGGATCGCGGACATCACCGATCTCATCGCGCGGGAGGACGCGGACACGGCGGCGCTGCTGTCGGCGCAGGGCGGCAGCGGGCGGTCGCAGTCGCGCGGCAAGGCGCCGGCGAAGGGCGCCAAGGGAGCGGCGGTGGGGCGCGAGGTGGGTCCGGAGCCGCGCGGGTCGCTGCCGCAGGCGGACCTGGCGGACCTCATCCAGCAGCTGAGCGACCAGATGCACTCGGCTGCGGCGGAGCTGCAGTTCGAGCTGGCGGCGCGGCTGCGCGACGAGATCGGGGACTTGAAGAAGGAGCTGCGGGGGATGCGGGCCGCGCAGGGGGCGTGAGCACCCGTCGCCCCGGATCGCGGCACNCACACCCGCGGTCCGGGGCGCGGGTGCTCACCGGCGGCTGATCACCCGTCGCCCAGGGGAGCGACCAGGGGGACGGGGGAGACGCTGCCGGTGTCGGTCAGGTGCTGCAGGAGGACCTCGCAGGTGCGGCGCAGCTGCAGCTGCTCCTCGGCGTCGAGGCGGTCGAAGAGGAGGCTGCGCACGGTCTCCACGTGCGCGGGTGCGGCGGCCTCGAGGGCGCGCAGGCCCTCGTCGGTCAGGACGGCGTTGAAGCCGCGGCCGTCGGTGGCGCAGGGTTCGCGGCGGATCCAGCCGCGCTCCTCCATGCGCGCGACGGCGTGCGAGACGCGGCTGCGCGAGGACAGGGAGGACTCCGCGAGCTCGCTCATGCGCAGCGAGCGCCCGGGCGCCTCGGACAGTCGCACGAGCATCTCGTAGTACGTGTGGACGACCCCGGACTCCTGCTGCAGCTGACGGTCGACGCGGTCCATGAGGAGCTGCACGGTGGCGAGGAAGCTGCGCCAGGTGCGCTGCTCCTCGGGGTCGAGCCAGCGGGTGCTGCCGGTGCGTTCTGCGGTGCTGGAGGGGGTCTGGGGCAGTGCTTCGCCGGTCGCCATGCACACAGAGTAGTCGTTCCCTTCAACTACTGTCGTCGTCCGATCGGCCGACCCCCGTCGGGGGGTGCGGCGCTCGGAGCGGGTGGCGAGCGCCGGCGGGGCTCCGTCGGGTCCGGTGGGCTGCGGTGGCCGTCCGGCGGGGCGGGTCCGTGTCGGAGGCGGCACCTAGGGTTGGGGCGTGGCCTCTCGCACCCCTTCCAGCGGCACCTCCCGCAGCAGCAGTCCCCGGCGTGCCCGCGCCGCCGTCGGCGCACCGGCGCGGCCGGTGGCCACCGCTCGCGTCAGCTCGGACCGCCTGGTGGTCCGGGGGGCGCGTGAGCACAACCTGAAGGACGTGTCGGTGGACCTGCCGCGCGAGAGCCTGGTGGTCTTCACGGGGCTGTCGGGCTCGGGCAAGTCGTCGCTGGCGTTCGACACGATCTTCGCGGAGGGGCAGCGGCGGTACGTGGAGTCCCTGTCGGCGTACGCGCGCCAGTTCCTCGGGCAGATGGACAAGCCGGACGTGGACTTCATCGAGGGTCTGTCCCCGGCGGTGTCCATCGACCAGAAGTCGACCTCGCGCAACCCGCGCTCGACGGTGGGCACGATCACGGAGGTGTACGACTACCTGCGTCTGCTGTTCGCGCGGGCTGGGCGGCCGCACTGCCCGGTGTGCGGGGAGCCGGTGGGGCGGCAGACGCCGCAGCAGATCGTGGACCAGTTGCTGGAGCTGGAAGCCGGCACCCGCTTCCAGGTGCTGGCGCCGGTGGTGCGCGACCGAAAGGGCGAGTACGCGGAGCTGTTCCGGGAGCTGCAGGGGAAGGGCTTCGCGCGGGCGCGGGTGGACGGGGAGGTCGTGCCGCTGGACGCCCCGCCGGCGCTGCAGAAGAAGCTGAAGCACACCATCGAGGTCGTGGTGGACCGCCTGGTCGTCAAGGACGGCGTCAAGCGGCGTCTGACGGACTCGGTGGAGACGGCGCTGGTGCTCTCCGGGGGCCTGCTGGTGGCGGACCTGGTGGACGTGGACGGCCCGGAGGGCGAGCGCCGCTTCTCGGAGAAGATGGCGTGCCCGAACGAGCACCCGCTGGACATGGACGAGGTGGAGCCGCGCTCCTTCTCGTTCAACTCCCCGTTCGGGGCGTGCCCGGAGTGCACGGGCATCGGCACCCAGCTGGAGGTGGACCCGGAGCTGGTGGTGCCGGACGAGGACCTGTCGCTGGCGGAGGGGGCGATCGCGCCGTGGGCGGCGGGGTCGGCGGACTACTTCCAGCGGTTGATGACGGCGCTGGCGGAGGACCTGTCGTTCTCGATGGACACCCCGTGGCGGGCGCTGCCGAAGCGGGCGCGGGACGCGCTGCTGCAGGGCAAGGACCACGAGGTCCACGTGAAGTACCGCAACCGGTGGGGTCGGGAGCGGCAGTACTCCACGGGCTTCGAGGGGGTGATCCCCTTCGTGAAGCGCCGGCACGGTGAGACGGAGTCGGACTGGAGCAAGGAGCGCTACGAGGGGTACATGCGCGAGACGCCGTGCCCGGTGTGCCGCGGGGCGCGGTTGAAGCCGTCGTCGCTGGCGGTGAAGCTGGGTGGGAAGTCGATCTCGGAGGTGTGCGCGCTGCCCATCGACGGGTGCGCGACGTTCCTGCGGACGGTGGAGCTGTCGCCGCGGGAGAAGAAGATCGCCGCGCAGGTGCTCAAGGAGATCCAGGCGCGGCTGGGGTTCCTGCTGGACGTCGGTCTGGACTACCTGTCGCTGGACCGGCCGGCGGGCACGCTCTCCGGTGGTGAGGCGCAGCGCATCCGGTTGGCCACGCAGATCGGGTCGGGGCTGGTGGGTGTGCTGTACGTGCTGGACGAGCCGAGCATCGGCCTGCACCAGCGCGACAACCGGCGGCTGATCGACACGCTGACGCGGCTGCGGGACCTCGGCAACACCTTGATCGTGGTGGAGCACGACGAGGACACGGTGCGGGTCGCGGACTGGGTGGTGGACTTCGGTCCCGGTGCCGGTGAGCGCGGTGGTCAGGTGGTGCACTCCGGTGACGTGGCGGGGTTGCTGGCGAACCCGAAGTCGCTGACGGGTCAGTACCTGTCGGGGGCGCGGCGCATCGAGGTCCCGGCGCAGCGCCGGCCCGTGGACCCGCAGCGGTCCTTGGTGGTGACGGGTGCGCGTGAGCACAACCTGAAGGACGTCACGGTGGAGTTCCCGCTGGGGTGCCTGGTGGCGGTGACGGGGGTGTCGGGGTCGGGCAAGTCGACGCTGGTCAACGACATCCTGTACACGGTCCTGGCGAACAAGCTGAACGGTGCGCGGCGGGTGCCGGGGCGGCACAAGTCGGTGCAGGGGCTGGAGCACCTGGACAAGGTCGTGCACGTGGACCAGAGCCCGATCGGGCGGACGCCGCGGTCGAACCCGGCGACGTACACGGGGGTGTTCGACCACATCCGCAAGCTGTTCGCGTCGGCGCCGGAGGCGAAGCTGCGCGGCTACCAGCCGGGCCGGTTCTCCTTCAACGTCAAGGGTGGCCGGTGCGAGGCGTGCTCGGGGGACGGCACGCTGAAGATCGAGATGAACTTCCTGCCGGACGTGTACGTGCCGTGCGAGGTGTGCCACGGGGCCCGGTACAACCGCGAGACGCTGGAGGTCCACTTCAAGGGCAAGACGATCGCCGAGGTGCTGGACATGCCGATCGAGGAGGCGGCGGAGTTCTTCTCGGCGGTGCCGGCGATCTCGCGGTACATGGCGACGTTGACGGAGGTCGGTCTGGGGTACGTGCGGCTGGGGCAGCCGGCGACCACCTTGTCCGGTGGTGAGGCGCAGCGGGTGAAGCTGGCCGCGGAGCTGCAGCGGCGCTCGAACGGGCGGACGATCTACGTGCTGGACGAGCCGACGACGGGTCTGCACTTCGAGGACATCCGCAAGCTGCTGGGTGTGGTGCAAGGGCTGGTGGACAAGGGCAACAGCGTCCTGGTCATCGAGCACAACCTGGACGTGGTCAAGAGCGCGGACTGGTTGGTGGACATGGGCCCGGAGGGCGGCGGTGGTGGCGGCGCCGTGGTGGCCACGGGCACGCCGGAGGAGGTGGCGGCGAACCCTGCCAGCCACACGGGCCGGTTCTTGGCGGACCTGCTGGGTGCGAAGCCTGCGGTCGGGCGGCAGGCGCCGGCGCCGCGGCGCAAGTCCCCGGCGCGGGTGAGCTGACCGGAGGGTTGTTCGCCCGGTGCACGGCGGTGCGGTCGCCCGCCGTGCACCGGGCGGGATCGGGTGCGGTTCAGCCCGTCTCGCCGAGTCGGCGCAGCGCTGCGTAGGTGGTGCTGCCGGCGGCGGCGGAGCGCAGTTCATGGGCTCCGGCGTCGACGTACTGCTGGGAGGTGGTGAGGTTCTGGTGGCCGAGCAGTCGCATCACCTCGACGGCGCTGGCGCCGGCGGCGACGACGCGGGTGGCGAAGGTGTGCCGCAGGGCGTGCACGAGGGCGCCGCGCTGGACGCGGTCGCCGATCCCGGCGGCGCGGTAGCAGCTGCTCACGAGGTACTGCAGCTGGTTGCGGTTCAGTGCCTGCCCGCTGGTGTCCACGAACAGGGCGGCGTTCAAGGGTGTTCTCCTCCCGCCGAAGCGGGCTCGGCGGCTGCCGAGGTAGGTGGCGACGAGGTCGGCGAGGGCGGGCTCGACGGGGATGCTGCGTTCGGCGTTGCCCTTGCCGACGACCCTCAGCCGCTGTTCCCCGTCGGCGCCGGCGAGGTCGCCGACGCGCAGGCCGAGCAGTTCGGCGCTGCGGATGCCGGTGACCAGCAGGGTCGCGAGGACGGCGAGGTCGCGCTCGACCCAGGGGTCGCGGGCGGTGCGGCGGCCCTCGGCGACGGACGCCAGGAGGACTTCGGGGGTGTCCTCGCCGCGCAGGGGCTTGGGTAGTTGCCGTTCGGGTCGGGGTCGATGCACGCCGGCCATGGGGTTGCCGGGCAGAGCGTTCTCGGCGACGAGGAAGTCGCAGAAACCGCTCCAGGTGGACCAGCAGCGGGCGATGGAGCTGCGGGCGTGGTCGATGGCGAAGTCCGCGAACGCGGTGCGCAGCACGACGGTGGTCAGGTCGGCGACGGCGGGGCAGTCGTGGCCGAGGACCCGGTGGATGCGGGGGAGCAGACCGGCGATGTCGCGGCGTCGAGCGGCGACGGTGTTCGGGGAGTCCTTGCGGGGCCGGCGTGCGATCTCGTAGGCGTGCACCGCCGCGGGGAGCTCGGTGGTCGCCGTCATCGACTCGGGAACCCCGGGGAGCAGGGGAGTCATGTTTCCAAGGTAGCGCCGGGGGAGTGGTGCGTCAAGCAGAACCGTTGCAGCGCAACGTATTTGATGAGCAAGTCTGCATATTCGCCGTTATGCTGAATCCGCGGTGTTTCACTCGCACTGACCTCACCCTGAGGGACCAGCGTCGAGGGGTGAGGGGGTGCGGGTGTCGGCTCGTCGAGCGACCATCGGCGGCCGGTGGTGACGGAGGTGAGCTGGTGGGGAAGTCGCGCCTCGTGGATCCCTCGTCCTTCGTCGACGTCTCGCGACCCCAGCAGCTCGGCGGCGCGTCGAACTGGACGTCGGTCGGCGCGCCGATCCAGGCGGCCCACCCGGAGGCCGTGGGTGTGCGTGCGGGCTCCAGGTGACTTCAGGCGATTCCAGGTGCGACTCCGAGTGCGACTCCGGGTGGTCGGTGAGGTCGGTGGCGGATCGCTCGATGCCGTCGCGTGGGACCTGCAGCACGCGACGGCCCGATCTGCTGCAGGTCGCGGCATCGGATCGACGTACGCACTCCAGACGTACGCACTACAGGTGCGTGTGGTCGGGTTCGTCGTCGCCGAGCGCGCCCGTGAAGGGCTGGATGAGGGTCCTGAAGTGGTCTGCCGCGCCTGCCTGCGAACGCCGATAATCTACATTATGTCAGTTCGCGCGGAGTGACGCCCGTGGTACGTCCCCCGCTGTTTGTCGCGTCCCAGTGGGGATGTCCCAATCCCAGTCGTCCTGTCCCACGTCCCACTCTTCTTGTCCCAACGTCTCAGCTACTTGTCCTCGCCGCTGGATCGGAGGACTCTGCAGCTGTGGACGTCGATACGACGTGTCCCGACCGGTTGTGCTACGTGGCCAACGACGGCACGGCCAGCATCGCCACGCCTTCCGTGGCCGTCACGATCACGTTCGAAGACGTCGACCCAGTGCGCTCGTTTCCCACGTGGCCGCACAAGCGCAGCTACGACGGCTGGTGGTGGTCCGCCTCCACCAGCCGGCACATCGGGTACGAGTCCTGGCTCGAGCGCGATCACTTGATGCTCTTCGACCATGATCCTGACGTCATCGGCATCGCCTCTCAACCCTTTTGGATCATCTTCGACGGTGACGCTCACGGTGAGCGGGATGCCTGGCATGCACCCGACTACTTCCTGCGCCTGCGCGACGGCTCTGCGGTCGTCGTCGACGTCCGGGCTCGCGCCCGCCTCGATCCGGTGAGCGAACGGACGTTCGAGCGCACCCGGCGACTGTGCCGCCAGCTCGGATGGCAGTACCGCGTGTGCAGTGACATCGAGGCCGTGCACGTGCGCAACGTGCGCTGGCTGTCCGGCTACCGCCATCCTCGCTTCGGCTCTGACGAGGAGAAGAGCACCAAGCTGCTGGATGTCTTCGAGGCGCCACTCCCCCTGGCCGATGG
The DNA here is from genome assembly GCF_022669155.1 of Kineococcus sp. TRM81007. Lineage (GTDB taxonomy): Bacteria > Actinomycetota > Actinomycetes > Actinomycetales > Kineococcaceae > Kineococcus. Next base: position 209,796 of record NZ_JALBVB010000052.1, read on the forward strand.
CCTGACTGCCTGTGGCAGCAACCTGCACTGGCGAGCAGTGCTGTACCACCTGCTGTGGCGAAGAGTGTTGACCTACGAGCAGCACCTTCCCCTCAGCGACGCCAGCCTCATCACAACGGCTATCGACGCACCAGGTGCGGGAAGGTGAACCATGGCGGAGCTCCACATCGGCGAGGAACTGCGCGTTGACGGCACAGCGCACACGGTCGTCGCTCTGGACGGCGGCACCTTGACGTTGCGTTCCATCACGGGGGCGGAACGGCGATGCAGCGCCATCGACCTGTTCGCCTTCCACGACGTTGAGCCGGTACGTGGCAAGGGGCAGCACCTCTCCCCCGTCGCCAGCATGGTCTCGCTGCCGACCGTCTCAGCAGCGACCCTGGACGAGGCCAGGTTCTGGGAGATGCATGTCGCCGACCTGCTGCTGGTCCACGATGACCGACGATCGGCATCGGAGCATGCAAGAGACGCGCAGGCGACGTCGATGCGTGCACGCAGCATCGCCAAAGCTCAGGCCCTGACGGCAGGCCACCCGATCAGCGATCGTCACCTACGCCGGATGTGCCAGCGCTACCAGCAGCACGGGTTGTGGGGTCTCATCGATCAGCGCTCCACGCGTCGCTCATCCCCCACCGGACGCATCGATCCACGGGGTCTGCCCCTACTTCAGTTGACTCGTCTCGGTAGGGGCGATCAAGCCGCGTAAGCGGCTTCCCGACTGGGCCACCGCTTGCGGTTCAGGACGTTCTTCTGCAGCAGGCTGAAGAAGGACTCCATGGCGGCGTTGTCCGCGCAGGTACCGACCCGGCCCATCGACCCACGTGCTTGCGCTGCGGACAGCGCGCGAAGGTAGCGGTGAGAACGAACTGACTGCCGCGGTCGGAATGGACCACGACCTGCAGGACGTCGGTGCCACCCCGGAACGCAAGCGCGTTCTGCAACGCCTGCACGGCCAGGTCGGCGGTCATCCGGGCGTCGATGGAGTACCCGACGATACGGTTGGAACAGGCGTTCTTGACTGCGCAGAGGTAGAGCTTGCCCTCGGCGGTGGGGTGCTCGGTGATGTCGGTCAGCCAGAGAACGTTGGGCTTGTCAGGGGTGAACTTTCGGCGCACAAGGTCGTCGTGCACGGGCGGCCCTGACCTGCGGGCCGCGCCGCGCTTGCGGGCGTGGACCGACCACAGCTTCTGCAGGCTGCACAGCCGGTTGACGCGGTTGCGCGACGCTGTCACGCCCTGCTGCTCAAGCTCGTCGGCGATGAAGCGGCACCCGAACTCGGGATCGTCGTCGTGGATGGCGATAGCGGCGTTGATCAAGTGGGCGTCGTCCCAGTCCCGGGCGGTCACTGGCGCGGCTCGCCACTTGTAGTAAGCCTGTTTGGAGAAGCCCAGAACCCGGCAGTTCACCGCCACGGGGATGCCGTCGGCGGCGAGGTCACGGACCAGCGGGAAGATCATTTTGGGAGGACGTCCCGAGCGAAGTACGCCGTCGCCCGGCGCAGGATCTCGTTCTCCTGCTCTAGCTGCTTGGCCCGCTTGCGCAGCTCACGGTTCTCCACCTCCAGATCGACGCCGGCAGTCGGGCCCGAGTCGCTGCTCTGGGCGGTCTTGCCGTTCCCGCGGTCAGCCATCTTCAGCCAGCGGCCCAGACAGGACTCGGAGATGCCAAAGCTGCGGGCGGCCTCGGCGCGGGAGCGGCCACTTTGGCGGGCGACAGCGACCACGTCGCGGCGGAACTCCTCGGGGAACGGCGTCGGCACGGTGGTCATCCTTCCAGCGAGGACCATGATCCTCACAGCTCAAGCTGTCACCTGTTCGTGCAGCAGACCCGACGCCGAGGACGCCCCGGTGGCGCCGGCGAGCATCCCGGCGACAACGCAGGTCACCTTCGCCGGAGCGTTCAGGACCGGGACGCTCACTCCCGACAGGTGGGCGTGCAGGGCCGTTGCTCGGGCCAGGGCCAGCGTCGGGACCAGCCCCGCAGCGCCGAGCAGGTTCGAGTCGTCGAAGACCGGGCGGACGATGCTGTGGGAAAGCCTCACCCACGGGGCGCTCCTGGTTGACCGGTGGATGTGGACGTCGCGCTCGACATCCTTCCTGGTCACCAGGGCAGCTGGCCTACTTCACCGCCACCACGCCGACTGTCACCGGTGGATCAGGGCTCAGCTGCCGGCGGACCCGGCGTCCGGTGGCCCGGGGTCCGGGGCCTCGGCGCCCGCCGCCCCGCCGGGGTCAGTGCGCAGCCGCGCCGACGCGGTACGCATGTGGGTCTCCATCGCCTCCCCGGCGCGCGCCTGGTCACCGGCGCGGATGGCCGCGGCGACGGCGGCGTGCTCGGCGACGGTGGCCTCGAAGTCCGTCGCCCGCTTGACGTAGCGCTCCGCCCACACGCGCAGCAGCGCGCGGGAGGTGGACAGGAGGTCCTCGAGCACCGGGTTGCCGGCCATCCGAGCCACGGTGCGGTGGAAGCGCATGTCCGCCGTGACGAAGGCCTCGACGTCGTCGCGGCTGCGGCGCTGCTCGTCCAGGTGCGCGTCCAGCTCGAGCAGGTCGACCTCACGCGGTGACGCGGCCGCCTGGACGGCGGCCTGCCGCTCGAGGCCGGAACGCACCTCGAGCAGGTGCTCGGTGCTCTCCGCTCCGACCAGCAGGCCCCAGGTCAGGCTGCGCGGCAGGAGCTCAGAGGTCGTCGAGCGCAGGTAGCTGCCGGAGCCGACCCGGATCTCCACGACCCCCAGCACCTGCAGCGCGGCCAGGCCCTCGCGCACCGCGGAGCGCCCCACGCCCAGGCGATCGGCGAGGATGCGCTCGCCGGGAAGGCGATCACCGGGGCGCATCGCGCCGCCCGTGAGCAGATCCAGCAGGGCGCCGGCCACCTCGGCGGCGGCGGAGCCCGGCGGCACGGGGCCGAGAGCAGCCTCCAGGCCTCGGACGGCCTCGGTGGGAGCGGGACTCACCCGCCGAGCGTACCTCCCGCACGGAAGTGACAACCGGTTGACCGGTCGACCGGTCGACCAGTACGGTCAGCGGACCACGACGAGGTGAGGAGGCATGGCCGTGAAGGTGGGCACCAGCACGTACGCCCTGTACTGGGCCTGGCACGCGCCCGACCGGGAGCCGCTCGACCTGGCGGGCCTGGTGGCCCGCGGGGCCGAGGACGGCGCCGACGTCGTCCAGCTCTGCGACCACCCGGGCCTCGAGGGCCTGTCCCCGGCGCGCCTGCGCGACCTGCGAGCGCTCGCGGACGACCACGGCGTCGCCCTCGAGGTGGGTACCCGGGGCGTCGACCCCGAGCACCTCGAGCGCTGGCTCGACGTCTGCGGGCACCTGGGCAGCGGCCTCCTGCGCAGCATGCTGCCGGCCGGCGCCCGCGGCCCCGACGGCCGGCGGGAGGCGGTAGCCGCTGTGGCGCAGGTCGTCCCGCGACTGGAGGCCGAGGGCGTGGACCTGGCCCTGGAGACCTACGAGCAGGTGCCGACGAGCGTCCTCGTCGACGTCGTCGAGGAGGTCGGCAGCGACCGGGTGGGCGTGTGCCTGGATCCCGGCAACTGCGTGGCGGCGCTGGAGCACCCCCGCGACGTCGTCGACCGCTGCGCGCCGCACGTGCGCAACGTGCACGTCAAGGACTTCGACTTCAGCCGCCAGGCCGGCTGGGTGGGGTTCACCTACGCCGGCGCCCCGCTCGGCGAGGGCCTGCTGGACCTGGACCACCTGCTCGGCTCGGCCCTCGCCCACCGCCCCGACGTCACCTGCGTCGTCGAGCAGTGGGTCCCCTGGCAGGGGGACGCCGAGACGACCCTCGCTGCCGAGCGGGAGTGGAACGCCCGCAGCCTGCGCGTGCTGCGCGAGCGGCAGCGCGCCGCCGCGTGAGCGCCCCGCCCGGCCAGCTCGACCACCCCGACCGGCTCCGGCCGGCACCGCCAGGCACCCCGTCCGTCCGTCGTCGCCGACGGGTACCACCACCACGAGGAGACACCATGAGCACCACTGCAGAGCAGGCCACCACGACGGTCGTCGTCGTCGGCGCCGGCGGGAAGATGGGGACCCGGGTCTCCGACAACCTCGCCCGCTCGCGCTTCACCGTCCGCTACTGCGAGTCCTCGCCGGCGGGCCAGGAGCGCATCGCCGCCAAGGGCCGTGAGGTCACCCCGACCGACGAGGCCGTCGCCGACGCCGACGTCGTCATTCTCGCGGTGCCGGACGTCGCCCTCGGGCCGGTGTCCGAGCTGGTCGTCCCGAAGGTGCGGCCCGGCACGATCGTGCTGACGCTCGACCCCGCCGCCGCCTACGCCGGGCTGCTGCACCGGAGCGACGACGTGCACTACGCGTGCGCCCACCCCTGCCACCCGTCGGTCTTCCTCGAACGCACCTCGAAGGAGGAGTGGGCCGACACCTTCGGCGGTGTCGCGGCGCCCCAGGAGGTCGTCGCGGCCCTGGAGACGGGTGACGACGCCGTTCGCGAACTCGCCCGCGAGGTCATCACCACGATGTACGCGCCCGTGCTCGACGTGCACTGGGTGACGGTCGAGCAGCTCGCCTACCTCGAGCCCACGACCGTCGAGGTCATCGGCTGCATGCTCGGCGAGTTCCTCGCCGAGGTCCGCGAGACCGCGGTGCAGGAGAAGGGCATCCCGCGTCCCGCGGTCGAGGCGATGCTCTACGGCCACATCTTCATCGCCCTCACCAACGGGCTGCGCGGCTCGAACCCCTTCTCGGACGCGTGCCTGCGCGCCATGGACTACGGGCGCCAGCAGGTCATCCGCGAGGACTGGAAGACGGTCTTCGACAAGTCCGAGCTGGACCGCGTGATCTGCCAGATGCTCGGGATCGACGAGATCAAGCGCTGACCCCCGTGCCCGGGCCGCCCGCGCGGCGGCCCGGGCACCACCGTCCCTCCGCATCTGCGGACAACGTCGTCCAGAAGGAGGCCCCTCGTGGGCACCGGCTACCTCGTGGCTGTCGCCGTCGCGGCGATCGTCCTGCTCCTCGTGCTCGTCATGAAGGTGAAGCTCCCCGCCTTCGTCGCCCTGCTCCTCGTCGCCGTGGGCACCGCCCTGGCGACCGGCGTGCCGCCGGAGGAGGTGGTGCCGCTCGTCGTCGAGGGCATGGGGGGCACGCTCGGCACCGTCGCCCTCCTCGTCGGCCTCGGCGCCATGCTCGGCTCCATCGTCGAGAAGACGGGCGGGGCCCAGATCCTCGCCGACGGCCTCGCCGAGCGGCTCGGTCCCAAGCGGGTCGGTCCGGCGCTGCTGCTGGCGTCCTCGATCGTGGCCGTGCCGATCTTCTTCGACGTCGCCTTCATCATCCTCGTCCCGATCATCCTGAGCTTCGCCCGTTCCGCCGGGCACCGCTCGCCCGTGATCGTCGGCATCCCCGTCGCCGTGCTCATGGTCTTCCTCCACAACACCGTGCCGCCGCACCCCGGGGTGACCGGCAGCAGCACGCTCCTCGGGGCCGACATCGGTCTGGTGACGATCACCGCGCTCCTGATCGCCGTGCCGATCGGCTTGCTGTGCCACGTCGCGGGCAAGCTGGTCACCCGGCCAGACTTCGACCTCGCCCCCCGGGTGCGGGAACAGTTCGAGCGCCCCGGGGTCCTCACGACCGGTGACGTCGACGCGCCGTCGGGCGGCGCCGGCCGAGGCCACGAGGGCGACGGCGAGCGCGCCGTCGCCGCCGGCGGGTCCGCCGCGGTCGCCGCCCGCACCGACAGCGGCGTCACCCGGCCCTCGCCGCTCGCGGTGGTGCTCATGGTGGCCGTGCCCGTCATCATGATCGCCATCGGCACGGTCGGGGGGCTCCTGCTGGCGGACGACTCGCCCGCCCTGGGCGTCGTCAGCCTCGTCGGTGCGCCGGCCTTCGCCCTGCTCGTCGCCGTGATGCTCTCGCTGTACGTCCTCGGCGTCCGGCACGGCTGGGGCCGCACGCAGATGGGCGAAGTCATGGACGCCTCGCTCGCCCCGGCGGCGATCGTCGTCTTCGTCACCGGCGCCGGCGGCGTCTTCGCCCGGGTCCTGTCCGAGACGGGTCTCGGCGGCTCGATCTCGGGTCTGCTGGTCGGTGCCGGCGTGCCCGTCCTGCTCCTGGCCTTCCTCATCGCGACGGTGTTCAAGGTCGCACAGGGCTCCGGGACCGTGGCCACGCTGGCGGCCGCAGGGCTCTTGCAGTCGACGGTCGAGGGCGGCGACTTCTCGGCCTTCCAGGTCGTGCTGCTCGTGCTCGCCATCGCCTGCGGGTCCATCGCCCTGTCGCACATCAACGACTCGGGCTTCTGGATCGTCACCCGCTTCCTCGGGCTTTCCGTGGCTGACGGCCTTCGGACGTGGACCGTGCTGTGCACGATCCTCGGCTGGACCACCTTCGCGATCATCTCGCTGCTGTGGGTGCTCGTCTCCTAGCAGCAGCCCCGTCCGACGTCGGCCCCGACACCCTGCACGCGCACCGCGCGCGACGGGTGCCGGGGCCGTCCTCGTCGTCCGCCGACCTGCGCGCGCTCTGCGCCGGCCCGAGGGTGGTCCGAGCGCGCCGGTCGCGGGTCCACGCGCCCAGGGCCCGTCTGATGGATCTCTGCTTCAGCCAGAGCAGCAGCGAGGCCAGCAACAGTCCGGCGCGGTAGTAGCGGGTCAAGCTCCACGGCTTGCAAGGCTGGCCATCGACCCACGTCAGGGCCCGGTCACCTCGACCAAGCCGTCCAGTCCTCGGTAGTCGCCGAGGTTCGAGGTCACGAGCGAGAGGTCGTGGGCCCGTGCGGTCGCCGCGATCATGAGGTCGAGGCGGCGAGGCCTGGGCTTGCGACCGATCGTCACCACGGCTGCGTCGATGTCGTGGTAGGCGTCCAGAACCCGCTGGGACACCGGGAAGGGGTCGAAGACTGCTGCGGCGAGGTCGTAGCGCCGTTGTCGGGTCGATCGCACGGCGGGATCAGCGCTGCTGTTGATCCCGCCGGCCAACTCGAACATCGTCAGGATGGAGATGGAGGCGCCTTCGACGACGATCCCGTCGATCAGAACGTTGCTGTCGATGAGCACGGCCACTGCCGAAGTCACCGACCCCGACGGCGGGAGTCGCGGGTGTAGGGGTCTTCCAGTTCGTCGTCGAAGGCATCGCGCACGTCCCGCTTCCAGGCATCGGCCTGCGCCTCGCTGAGGGGCGCGTCGGCGTACAGGGCTCGGAGGGCCTCGGCACTGACGAACCGCTGAGGCTTGACCGGCGGCGGGTCCATCCGAAGGATGCCGAAGCTCTCGCCGTTGATGGTGACCTCGAACTCCTCGCCGTCGCGCAGCTCGCGGAGGATCTTGCCGCTGTCGTTGCGGAGCTCTCGCTGGCTGATCGTCCTCATGGAACCACCGTAGCAGCCGACTGCTACAGGTGGTGCCCCACCGCGTCGACCTACCGCACATCAGTGTGCAGACGTTCTGCGTCAAGTCCCAGGGTGGGTGCCCTGCTCGTCGTCGGTGCCCTGCACAGCGGTGACGGGACTCGCGCCCGGCAGCGTGTGATCGGGTTGAAGAGACGACGGGCGGGGCTGCTCAAGATGACCGGCGAGGTCCGGACTGCGGCCTCGATGGCGCGGGGAGCTCGCCCCACCAGGTGCTGGCGCAGAACGGCGTGCACTGGCGTCGGCGGCGGTGGACCTCGCTCAGCTGATCGTGCGACGACCTCCAGGAGGAGCCGACGCGAGCTGTGAGTGGCGATGTCGGGTTTCCAGGGCCGGCCGGTGACGATCACGGCGTGCAGTTGCCGCAGCAACGCCGCGGCGAGGGCCGCTCGGGCTCGGGTGGGCCTCAAGCGGTTGTGCTCCCGGGTGGTCAGGTTCTGGTAGCGGGCGGCGTGGACGGGGTCGCTGCGCAGCGTTCCCCAGATGCCCCGCCAGACCGGCGTGCTTGACCAGCGCCCGCGCGGAGGCGAACCGGTGCAGATCGCCGGTCCCGGCCAGGATCGTCGCCGCCCCGATCGCGCTCAGGCCGGGGATCGAGGTCACCAACTGCGTCAGTTCGAGTTCATCGAGCACTGCGCTCATGCGTCCCTCGACGTCCGCGCGGCGCCAGCGGGTGGCGAACCAGTCCTCCAGGACGAACCCCACCCGTTCCAACGCCCCGCGACGGTGAGCGATCACCCCGGCTCGATCTTCCAGGGCGGCGAAGAGCGTGCGGGTGATCCGCAAGGTCGGTCGCACTGCGCTCCAACACCTCACCTCCTCGCGGACCAGGTTCTCCAGCCGTGCCAGCCCCAGCCGCTTGGTCCGGGCGAAGTCACCCCCGTCACGCTCGAGGGTGATCGACATGGTCGCCGCCCACGTCCGGGACCGGAACGGGTAGTTCGCCGCTTCCAGGACTGCCGGCCAGACGCGCTCGAGCAGGTCGCGCATCTGCTGGACCTGAGCGATCAGCTCAGCGAGGAGTCGTTCGCGGCGGGCGCCGAGGTGCCGCAACCAGCCCCACGTCTCGTCCACCGGCTCGGGGGCGTAGCAGCGCAGCTGGGCAGCGGGGCGGGCGATGATGACGGCGTCCTTCTCGTCGGTCTTGTCCGTCGTCAGGTCCTCCCTGCGACGCGCCCGTGCGGAGATCAGCGGCTGGACGCAGACGAAGGCCATGCTGCGTTCGGCGGCGAGCTGGCCCAGGATCCGCCACGGGTGACCAGTCGGCTCGCACGCGATCGTCACGCCCGTGAAGCCGGCCTTGGCGGCCTTGATCGCGGCCCAGTCCAGCGCCGCGCCCAGGTCCCAGGCGCGGACCCGGAAGGTCTTGCGGGCCAGGACGCGGGAGTCGTGATCGGTCACCACGGTCATCTGCTTGGCATCGGCCAGGTCGATCCCGACGATCGCGTTCGTCACCGGGACCAGCATCCGCAACCGGCCCAGACGGGCGTTGCGGCTCTCGTCACCACGAGAGAGAGCACTAGCCTTGTTCACGACGTCCTCCTCCTGCGCATGGGACCCCAAGCCCGCCAAGCGCACCAGGAGGACGTCTTCGCGACCAGCCCCTACAGCCCTCGATCAGCTCTGATCCGACGCGCAGAACGAATCACTATGGCGCCCTCCGGGCGCGATCGTGACCGGCCGGCGACCTCACGGACTTGTCGATCTCCGCAAGGAGATCCACAGACGCCTGCGTCAGGTGACCATGGACGGCATGACGTCGTGGAACCTGACCGTCGACGGTCACGACTGGCTGGTCGAGCAGCAGCCCGATGCGCCCGGCACCTACCACTTCACCTGGCTCACGGGCCCCAACCCCGACTACGGCTTTCACCCTGGGCACATCCACCGGGTCTGCCATCACCGAAGCCGACATGCAGCGGTCGATCGCCAGCTTCCTCGCCGACATCAACCCCGAGACCGGCTACCTCGACTGATCAGCGCGGCAGCGACCGAGCTCGCTGGGTGAGCACCGCTCGGCCACCCTTCGTACGACGTCGCGGTCATCCCGCCCTCCGGGCGCGATCATGACCGGCCGACGACTACACGGCCTTGTCGATCCGTGAGGTGTGATTAGGGGGTCGTGGCCAGGGCCGCGATGCGGCGCAGCTCCGCCAAGTGCCCATCCAGCGCCGTGCGGCCGGCGTCGGTCAAGGACAGCCAGGTACGAGTGCGCGAGCCGTGCGGGGTCTTGGCGGTGTGCACGTACCCGGCGTCCGCCAGGACCTTGACGTGCTTGCTGAGCACCGAGTCGCTGATGGCCAGCGCCTCGCGCACGGTGGCGAAGTCCAGCGCCTCCACGGCGGCGAGCATCGCGCAGACCTGCAGGCGGTTGGGGGCGTGGACGATCTCGTCGAAGACCGGGCGCGCCTGCGCGCTCACGCTCCCGCCTGCGCGCCTCGGCCCTCGCGCACGCGCCGGCGCAGCAGGTCGTCGATGCGCCGCTCGGTGAGCACCGTGGCCACGAAGGCACCGACCCCGGCGACGGGCAGGGCGAAGGGCACGCCGGCGAAGGCCTGCAGCGCGAACCCCAACGCGAAGAGCCCGAACACGACGGCGTACCAGGTGCCCAGGCCCTCGCCGTAGCGCTCGATGGAGATCCCCGTCGAACGCCTCAGCGCCGCCAGCAGAGCCATCGGCGCCAGGATGGCCCCGAACACGATCAGCAGCGTCGATGCCGACTCCGCGCTGCTGCCGGCGTCGGGCCGGCCCACGAGCAGGCCGACGCCCAGGAACAGCGAGGCGGTGCAGGCGGCCGCGCCCAGGCGGTACCACCACGGGGAGGTGATGCGCTCGGCCAGGCGCCGGCGCGTGTCGGTGAGTTCGCGCAGGGCTGCGCGGGCGTCGTCGGGAGTGGCCCGAGGATCGCTTTCCATACTGGAAAGCTAGCTACGACTTTCCATCACGGCAAGTAGGAGGTCGTGCTCGCGTGGATGGTTGCTGAAGTGCCCGCTCATCCCGCGGTCCGAGCGCGATCACGGCGGCGTACGACTTCACGGTCATGCAGCAGACCCTTCCGCGCGGCTACGGCCACCACCGGCACATGCTTGTGGCTATTACCCCGCTGTCGCGTTAGTGGAGGCGAGCGGCTCGCTCCGCAGGCCGTCTCCACCGCGCCAATGCCAAGGCCCCCCACGCAAGCAGGCCACCGACAAGCGCGCCCATGGTGTTCGCCAACCAGTCACCGGTGTCGCACGAGCGACCCAGGCCGGGAACGAGAGCCTGCAGCACCTCGATCCCCGCCGACAGCGCACTACCAACCACAGCGGCCAACACCCACCGACGGGTCGCTACACCCGCCAACAGCACCGGCGCGATAAAGAGCACCACGTTGGCAAAGGACTCCACCCGAGCCGGCGTTGGCCAGTCCCACTGGACCGCACAGCCCACGCTCAGATCGCGATCGACCGGCACCAGCGTCAGAGCCGCCAACGGCAGCAGGGACAGCGCAGTCAACGCCCACGCCAGTCGAGGGCGCCGGACCAGCCACGCACCGATCACCGGACCGATGACGATGTAGACCAGCAGTAGAGCCGGGGTGATCCACCGGTGGGTGATCAGGAACGTGCTCAGCACAACGCCACCACCCCTGCACCTTCCAGGCCGCCCGAGGCACGGTGCCCGACACCTTGCCTCGGGCGTAGGTCACCGGACCTGAAGGCCACGACGCCTGCTCGCAAGAGAGCTTCTCGCGGCAGCGGTAGGTGGTCGAGCACTAATCGATCATGTCAGGGGACTTCACGGTCATCCCGC
>NZ_JALBVB010000053.1:0-57784 GCF_022669155.1 Kineococcus sp. TRM81007
GCGCAGCTAGCGGCTCGTGCGAACGGTGACGAGGAAGTCGGTGCTGTCCGAGGTGATCACCTCGCCGGTCCAGGGGTCTTCCAGGTGCCCGTCGTCCTCGGGGTCGAAGCCGCGCAGGGCGCTGCCGCTGGGCACGCGGAGGATCGGCCGGCTCGCTCCTGCGTCCTGGACGACGTGGATGTCGCTGACTCGTCCCTTCACCCGCTCGCTGGTCCCGCGGTCGTGGTGGCTCTCGATCAGTCGCACCCGGCCGTCCGGCTCCACGTGGTGGATGCAGTCGAAGGTGACGACGTCGTCGCGTTCGATGGCGGCCCCGCAGCACTCGTGCTCCCGGTCACCCGCTTCGACGACGATGTCCACGGTGAGGATCGTGTCAGCTGGTGGCTGGTCGAGCGGCACCAGTTGCGCGAGTCGGGTGCCGCGGCCGCCTCTGGTGACCGCTCGCAGATCAGCACGAGCGTGCGTCCCGTCGCTCCGCGAGGACGGTGACGAACCCCCGCGCGGTGCTGCGTCGATCGCGCGTCGTCGAGGACATCGGGAGGGTCCGGTGATCGCTGTGACGCGGCTGGTGGACCCAGCACGTGAGCAGCCCACGGGATCCGGGTGTGCGCCGGGCACGGTGGTGCGGTCAGCCGCTGGGACGGCCGATCGCACCCGTCAGATGCCGGCGCTGGGGCGCCCCGGGTCCACGTTGACCCACAGATCCCCCTCCGGCTCGTCCGTGCGAGGCGCCGGGGAGTCGTCCTCCGGCCACCGGCCGGCGCCCTCCCAGCTGTCCACCCCGAGCAGCGACTGCTCCCCCGGGGCGCTGGCGGAACTGTCGTCGGCGGGCTTGCGCCTCATCTCGTCCAGCCACGACATGCTGACCTCCGCTTCGCTGCAGGAGCACCGCTCGAACTTCGACACTACCGCTGCCACGTGCTCACCGGCACGAGCGCGGGTCGCCGGCCGCGGTCGAGCCCAGCGGGGTGGTGCACGGCGTTCGGCGCGCCACGTCCCGGGCGGCCAGGAGCCGGTCCGAGCGGGTCTCGATCACGTGCTGCGCGGACTCGTCGGCACCCACCTCCGCCTCGGCCGATGCCTTCCTCGCGCGACACCCCCGGCGATGACGCTCTGGCTACGGTGGGTGCATGGGAGCACTGCGACCGTGGCACGTCTTCGCGTTCTCCGTGATCACCGCGGTGGTCGTCGTGGCGGTGATCGCCCTGGTGGTGGTCCGCAGCGGACGCAAGTGACCACCCGGCCGGCGGTGCGCGTGCGCGCCTCCGGGTCGGGGCCCGAGCGGATCCGCCCCGAGGTCGCCGGGTGAGCGCCTGTGCCCTGTGGCAGCGTGGGCGCATGGCCAACCGCCTGCAGCACTCCCGCAGCCCGTACCTGCAGCAGCACCGCGACAACCCGGTCGACTGGTGGGAGTGGGGCCCGGACGCGTTCGCCGAGGCGCGCCGGCGCGACGTGCCCGTCCTCGTCTCCACCGGGTACGCCGCCTGCCACTGGTGCCACGTCATGGCCCACGAGTCCTTCGAGGACCCGGACACGGCCGCGCAGATGAACGAGCGGTTCGTGTGCGTGAAGGTGGACCGCGAGGAACGACCCGACGTCGACGCCGTCCACATGTCCGCCACCACCGCGCTCACCGGGCAGGGCGGCTGGCCGATGACGACGTTCTGCACCCCCGACGGGGAGATCTTCTTCGCGGGCACGTACTTCCCGCCGCGCCCGCACCCGCAGGTGCCCTCCTTCCCCCAGGTCCTCGCCGCCGTCACCGACGCCTGGGTGAACCGGCGCGAGGAGGTCCTCGGCTCCAGCGCCCGCATCGCGCAGGCCCTGGGTTCCGCTGCCGCCCCTTCCGGCGGCGCCCCGCCCACCGAGGACGAACTCACCGCCGCCGTCGCCGCCCTCGCGCGCGAGGAGGACACCGTGCACGGCGGGTTCGGCGGCGCCCCGAAGTTCCCGCCGTCGATGGTCGTGGAGTTCCTGCTGCGCCACGCCGCCCGCACCGGCTCCGGAACCGCTGCAGGGCTGGCGGAACGCACCCTGACGGCCATGGCGCGCAGCGGGATGTGCGACCAGGTCGCCGGGGGTTTCGCCCGCTACGCCGTGGACGCCTCCTGGGTCGTGCCGCACTTCGAGAAGATGCTCTACGACAACGCGCTGCTGGCCCGCGCCTACCTGCACTCCTGGCGCGCCACCGGGAACACCGAGCACCGCCGCGTCGCCGAGCAGGCGTGCGAGTGGATCGTCACCGGCCTGGGGACGCCCGAGGGCGCGTTCGCCGCCTCGCTGGACGCCGACACCCCCGTCCTGGACGCCGACGGGCGCGTGCGCGCCGTCGAGGGCGCCACCTACGTGTGGACGCCCGGCGACCTCGTGGAGGTCCTCGGCATCGACGACGGTCCCTGGGCCACCGAACTGCTCGGCGTCACCGAGGCGGGCACCTTCGAGCACGGCACCTCCACCGCCCGCCTGACCCGCGCCCTCGACGGCGAGGACCTGGACCGCTGGCTGCGGGTGCGCGAACGCCTGGCCGCCGCCCGCGCCGACCGCCCCCAGCCCACCCGCGACGACAAGGTCGTCCTCGCCTGGAACGGGCTCGCGGTCGCAGCGCTCGCCGAGACCGGCGCGCTGCTGGCCCGCCCGGACCTGCTGCTCGCGGCCCGCACCGCCGCGGAGTTCCTCGTGCGCGTGCACCGGGTCGACGGCCGCTGGCGGCGGGTGTCCCGGGACGGCGTGGTGGGTGAGCCGGCAGCCGTGCTGGAGGACCTCGGCGACCTCGCCGAGGGACTGCTGGCCCTGCACGCCGCGACCGGGGAGCACCGCTGGGCCTCGGTGGCGCGCGAGGTGTGCGAGGAGGTCCTGGCCGAGTTCGCCGCCGACGGCGGCGGGTTCCACGACGTCGCCGCCCACGCGGTCGATCCCGCCCTGCACGCCGCGCGCGCCGGCGCCGAACGTCCCTCCGACCCCTCCGACGGCGCCACCCCCTCCGGGTGGACGGCCGCTGCCGGAGCGCTGCTGTCGGTGGGGGCGCTGACGGGGGAGTCCCGGTTCACCGACGCGGCCGTGGGCTCCCTCGGCGTGGTGGCGGCGCTCGCGGAGCAGGCGCCGCGCTTCGCCGGTTGGGGCCTCGCGGTCGCCGAGGCGCTGCGCGACGGGCCCCGCGAGGTCGCCGTCCTCGGCGAGCCCGGTGACCCGGCCGCCGCGGAGCTGCACCGCACCGCCCTGGCCGGCACCGCGCCGGGCCTCGTCGTGGCTCGCGGGGTACCGGGTGAGACCGAGCCGCCGCTGCTGGCCGAGCGCGGCCTCGTCGGCGGCCGGGCCGCCGCGTACGTGTGCCGGGGGCAGGTGTGCGACGCGCCCACCGTCGACGTCGCCGCCCTGGGCGCCGCTGTGGGGGCCCGCCTGCCCTGATCCCTACCGCGTGGTCGACGCGCTGGGTCGCCCTGGGGTGGGGCGGTGGCCCGCCCCCGGGCGCGTCAGCCGTGCTGCGCGGTCGCGATCGCGATGGCGGTGAAGTGGGACGCGAAGCCGAGCACGGTGCAGGCGTGGAACACCTCGTGGAAGCCGAACCAGCGCGGGTCCGGGTTCGGGCGCTTGAGCGCGTAGACGAGCGCGCCGGCGGAGTAGAACAACCCGCCGGCCACGACGAGCGCCGCCACGGAGCGGCCGCCGCCGTGCGCGAAGTCGCCCAGGTGGCCCACCGCGACCCAGCCCAGCGCCACGTACACCGGCGTGTAGAGCCAGCGGGGCGCGCTGAGCCAGAGCACGCGGAAGGCCACCCCCGCCGCGGCGCCCGCCCACACCAGCGTCAGCAGCGACCGGGCCTCGCCCCGGGGCATCGTCGTCACGGCGAGCGGTGTGTAGGTGCCGGCGATGATGAGGAAGATGTTGCTGTGGTCCAGCCGCCGCAGCACCGACGCCGCACGCGGTGACCACGTCCCGCGGTGGTAGACGGCGCTGGTGCCGAACAGCAGGGCGGCCGTGCCGGTGAAGACGCCCGCCGCCGCGCGCGCGGCGGCGGTGGGGGCCAGCGCCACCAGCGCGCCCCCCGCCACGACGGCGGCCGGGAAGGTGCAGGCGTGCAGCCAGCCGCGCAGCCGGGGCTTCGCCGGGGCCTTCAGCGCAGTGGGGAAGACCGTCATGGCCCGACCGTACGCTACGGGACCGTAGGTTCGGTGTGCGGCGGTCGAGGGGTGTGCGGCGATCGCGGCCGGTGCCCGGGGCCACGGGTATACCGTGAGCGCCGATGGCCCTCCGGGATCTCCTCTACCGCGCGTACGGGCGGCGACTGGAACGGTCGCTGGACCCGGACGTGCTGCCGCGCCACGTCGGGATCATCCTCGACGGCAACCGGCGCTGGGCCAAGGCGTTCGGAGCGCCCAGCGCGCACGGTCACCGCGCCGGCGCCGACAAGGTCGTCGAGTTCATGGGCTGGTGCGACGACGAGGGCATCGAGGTCGTCACCCTGTACCTGCTCTCCACCGACAACCTGCACCGGCCGCAGGAGGAGCTGGCGCCGCTCATCGGGATCGTCGAGGACTGCGTGGCGCGCCTGGCCGCGGCGCGGCGCTGGCGCATCCACGCCGTGGGAGCGCTGGACCTGCTGCCGGTGGCCACGGCGGGGCGGCTGCGCGAGCTGGAACGGGTCACCGCGGACATCGACGGCGCGGTCGTGAACGTGGCGATCGGCTACGGCGGCCGGCAGGAGATCGCGGACGCGGTGCGCTCGCTGCTGCGCGAGCACGCCGTCGCCGGCACGCCGATCGAGGAGCTGGCGGACGTGCTCACCGTGGACCACATCGCCGCGCACCTGTACACCAAGGGGCAGCCGGACCCGGACCTGGTGATCCGCACCTCCGGCGAGCAGCGGCTGTCCGGGTTCCTGCTGTGGCAGAGCGCGCACACCGAGCTGTACTTCTGCGAGGTGCTGTGGCCGGACTTCCGCAAGGTCGACTTCCTGCGGGCGCTGCGCTCCTACGCGGCCCGCGAGCGCCGCTTCGGCGCCTGAGCCGGCGCGGTCGCGCGCGGCCTCCCCGGGCCGTCGCCGGGCCGTCGCCCGGACGTCACCGGATGCTCACCCGGACGGCCGTGCCCGTGGGCGTGTTCGGCCCACCGCGCGACGGGTGCGGGGCTAGCGTCGTGCGTGACGGGTGGCGCCCGCCGCCTGTCCGGGAGGTCGCCGTGCGCGCTGTCCAGCTCAGCGGGGAGGCCCGGTCCCGGGTCGCCCGCGCGGTGTCCCGCAGGTCCCGGTCCGCCGCTGCTGCAGGGGGCCCGGGCGCGTTCGCCGCGGGCCCCGGAAACGGGAGACGTCCGTGGTCACCACCCCCAGCCCCGCGCGCCGCACGTTCGTGCTGGACACCTCCGTCCTGCTGTCCGACCCCGCCGCCCTGAACCGCTTCGCCGAGCACGACGTCGTCCTGCCGCTGGTCGTCGTCAGCGAGCTGGAGGGCAAGCGCCACCACCCGGAGCTGGGCTTCTTCGCCCGTGAGTCGCTGCGCCGCCTGGACGACCTGCGGGTGCAGCACGGGCGGCTGGACCGCCCCGTCCCGGTGGGGGAGCAGGGCGGCACGCTGCGCGTGGAGCTGAACCACTCCGACGCCACGTCGCTGCCGTCGTCGCTGCGCGCCGGCCCGCTGGCCACGGCCGGGGACACCCGCATCCTGGCGGTCGCGCGCAACCTGGCCGACGAGGGCCACGACGTGACGGTGGTCTCCAAGGACGTGCCGCTGCGGGTGAAGGCGTCGGCGGTGGGCCTGGCGGCCGACGAGTACCGCGCGGAGCTGGCCCCGGACTCGGGCTGGACGGGTGTGGCGGAGCTGACGGCGACGGCCGAGGAGGTCTCCGCCCTGTACGAGGCGGGGGCGCTGGAGCACGCCGAGGCGCGCGAGCTGCCGGTCAACACGGGCGTGGTGCTGTCCTCCCCGCGCGGGCACGCGCTGGGGCGGGTGGGCGCCGACAAGCAGCTGCTGCTCGTGAAGGGCGACCGGGAGGCGTTCGGGGTGCGGGGCCGCTCGGCGGAGCAGCGCATCGCGCTGGACGCCCTGCTGGACCCGGCCGTGAGCATCGTCTCGCTCGGCGGGCGCGCGGGGACGGGGAAGTCGGCGCTCGCGCTGTGCGCGGGGCTGGAGGCGGTGATGGAGCGCCGCGAGCAGCGCAAGGTGGTGGTCTTCCGGCCGCTGTACGCGGTGGGCGGGCAGGAGCTGGGCTACCTGCCGGGCACCGAGGCGGAGAAGATGGGGCCGTGGGGCCAGGCGGTCTTCGACACGCTGGAGGCGCTGGTGGCCCCGTCGGTCCTGGACGAGGTCGTGGACCGCGGGATGCTCGAGGTGCTGCCGCTGACGCACATCCGGGGCCGCTCGCTGCACGACGCCTACGTGATCGTCGACGAGGCGCAGTCGCTGGAGCGCAACGTGCTGTTGACGGTGCTCTCGCGCATCGGGCAGGGCTCGAAGGTGGTCCTCACGCACGACGTGGCGCAGCGCGACAACCTGCGGGTGGGCCGGCACGACGGGGTGGCCGCGGTCGTGGAGGCCCTCAAGGGGCACCCGTTGTTCGCGCACGTGACGCTGACGCGCTCGGAGCGCTCGCCGGTGGCTGCCCTGGTCACCGAGCTCCTGAACGACTTCGGAGCGTGATCATCGAGATCGGCTGAGTGGTCGTCGAGGCGGCTGGGGGGTCTTCTGCCCGCTCCCCGGCCGCCTCAAACGCGTCATCGTGGCACTGAAGGCGTGAGAAGCGCCACAAAAGTCGACAGAGTGTTGACGAGTTGTTGCTCCAGCGTGACGAAAACGATGATCGTGGCTTGCCTCACCGGTGCGTGCCGGGGCACCGTTCCCTGCCAGACAGCACCCCGCCGCTCCCGCCCGGCACCCACCGGGCGGTGCGCCGAGCACCGGCCCGCCGCTCCCGCGGCCCGCCGCGGTGCCGCCCGGGCCCACGGCCGCCGCTCTCCCCGCGAGGAGGGCGACGGCAGCCCGCCGGCGGGGTGGAGACGACTCGACCGGGCGTGGGCCGGCGACCGAGGGAAGGCCCGGCTTGCCGACGACCGCCCAGAACCACTCCCCGCACGACCCCTCGCAGGACCGTCCGGCCGGCCGCGCCAGCGGCGCGCGCCGCTGGCGCCTCGCCGCCCCGGCCGCCCTCGCCGTCGGCGCCGTCGTCCTCGGCGGTGCGGTCCTGACCGGTGGCCCCGCGCCCGAGGCGGAGGCGGCCGTGCCTGACCACGTCCTCGCCGCCGTCAGCGCGGAGCTGCGCAGCGCCCGCTCCGCCGCGTGGTTCGACGCCCGTGAGCTGCGCGCCGCCGCCGACGCCCGCGTCGAGGCCGAGCGCATCGCCGCCGAGGAGGCCCGCCTGGCCGCCGAGGCCGAGGCCGTCCGCCTGGCGGAGGAGGCCCGCCTCGCCGCCGAGGCCGAGGCCGCCCGCAGCGCGCAGCGCGACCCGAAGCCCATCGCCCGGCAGATGGCCGCCGAGCGCGGCTGGGGCGAGGGGCAGTTCTCCTGCCTGGACTCGCTGTGGACCAAGGAGAGCGGCTGGAAGTGGAACGCCGACAACCCCACCTCCAGCGCGTACGGCATCCCGCAGTCGCTGCCCGGCAGCAAGATGGCCACCGCGGGCGCCGACTGGGAGACCAACCCGGTCACCCAGATCGCCTGGGGGCTGGACTACATCGACCGCAGCTACGGCACCCCGTGCGCCGCGTGGTCGCACTCGCAGTCGCACAACTGGTACTGAGGGCGGGGGGGCCGGACCGCCCGCGGGCGGCCCGGCCCGCTCACACCTCCAGGCCGCCGCAGGGGCACCCCAGCGCCGAGCACAGCGCCGCGCGCAGCTCGTGCGGCCCGCTCGCCGGCCGCGCGTAGGACGCCCGCAGCACCCGGGTGCCGGTGTCGGCGGTGACGAGCACGTCGAGGCCGTAGCGGTCCAGGCCGACGACGGAGACCTCCCGGGTGCGCACGGCCTCCTCGGGGGGCAGTTCCCGCAGGACCCAGCCGACCAGCGCGTCGCGGTGCTCGGTCTCCAGGTGGGTCACGGCGCCGTCCTCGTCGGGGTAGAAGGGGTCGGCGGTCGCCACCGCCACGGCGTCCTCGTCCAGCAGGTGCACGCCCTCCGAGGTGGTCACGCGCACCTCGCCCACCTCCAGGCGCCACAGGGTGCGCGTGCTGCCCACGTCCAGCAGCGCGCCCAGCGGGTGCACCGCGGCGGCGGACTGCGCCGCCTCCCGCTGCGCGCGGGCGTCGAGGGCCTGCACCCACCCCGTCGTGCACAGCCGGGCCCGCGGCAGCGCCGCCTGCCCCGGCGGCACGTCCAGCACGTCCAGCACCACCGGGAGCCCGCTCGCGCCCGGTGCGCCGGCCGCCTCGGCGGTCAGCTCCCGCAGCCGCTCGTGCAGCGGCTCGTCGGTGCCCACCAGCAGCAGCAGTCCGCCGGCGGCGTCCGTCAGGTGCCGCACGCGGTGCTGGTCCGTGCGCCCCGCCCGGGCGCCGGTCGCGTGCCCCGCCGGGCCGTGGTGCGGGCAGGTGCCGGCCGTGCCGGTGCGCGGCAGGTGCAGCGTCCCGGGCACGGTGCCCTCGGCCAGCGTCCGGGCCCACTGCGCGGGCGTGGTGCGTCGCGGCAGCGGAGGCGGTGTCGGGGGCACCTGCCCGCAGGCCGTAGAGTTGGACCCGGTGCGCTCCGAATGCTCGCCCGGTGCCGTGGTCCACCTGGTCACGTGTGCCTCCTCGGAGCGCGATCGTCCTGACCCTCCGGCACCAGCCGTGTCGAGTCCGCTCGACTGAGGTCAGGCTTACCTTACGATCAGGAGGTCGAATGAACAACGCGCGTCCCAAGGTGCGCATCAGCCGCGCCCTGGGGGTGGCCCTCACCCCGAAGGCCGCCCGCTACATGGACCGCCGCCCGTACCCGCCGGGCATGCACGGCCGCAAGCAGAAGAAGGCGTCGGACTACGCCACGCAGCTGCGCGAGAAGCAGCGCCTGCGCTACCAGTACGACATCAGCGAGACGCAGCTGCGCCGCGCCTACGACCTGGCCAAGCGCAAGCCGGGCAAGACGGGCCAGAACCTCGTCCAGCTCCTGGAGACCCGCCTCGACGCGGTCGTGTGGCGCGCCGGCTTCGCCCGCACCATCTACCAGGCCCGCCAGATGGTCGTGCACCGCCACATCGACGTCGACGGCCGTCGCGTGGACCGCCCGTCCTACCGCCTGCAGCCCGGCCAGGTGATCTCGGTCTCCGCCCGCAGCAAGGCCAAGACCCCGTTCATCGTGGCCGCCGAGGGTGGCTGGAGCGACAACGAGATCCCCGGCTGGCTGGACGTCGCCCGCCAGGACCTCACCGCCCGCGTGCAGGCCCTGCCCGTGCGCGAGCAGATCCCGGTGACCTGCGACGAGCAGCTCGTCGTCGAGTACTACTCGCGCTGACGCGTCCCGCTCACCAGCACGGAGGGCGCTCACCCCGCACGGGGTGGGCGCCCTCCGTCGTCCCCGGGCCCCTCAGGGCAGGGCGTGCCCGGCCAGCGCCAGGTTCTGGATCGCCGCCAGGGAGAACTGCGCCGCGTCGTTCGTGGACAGCGTGCGCGCCTCGTCCACGGGCGCCAGCACCTCCGGCGGTTCCAGCCGGCGCCGGGTGAACGCCTCCGCGCGCAGGAACTCCCCGCCGCGCTCGAACTCCTCCCACGCCCGCCGCGCCAGCGCCACGTCGCCCGTGCGCGCCGCCGCGTACGCCGTCAGCCGGCTGTGCGCCTGCTCCAGGTGCGTGCCCTCCAGCGGGGCGCCCACCTCGGCGGCCTGCTCGGCGGCGGGCGCGTTGAACAGGCGGCAGTAGCGCAGCCAGGCCGCCTCGAACGCCGCGCCCACCTCCGTGCCCTCGGTGAGGTCCACCAGTTCGCTGGCGATCTCCACCAGGCCGAACACCGCCGACAGGTGCGACACCGAGACCCGGTCGCGCGCGGTGTCGAAGCGGCCGCGGTCCAGGTCGTACAGCGCCTCACCGGTGAGGAAACCCTGCGGCAGGGCGGCGATGTCGGCCATCGTGCCCAGCAGGCGGTCCCGCGAGCGCTGCGACCCGGTGCGCTCCCAGTCGGCCAGCCAGGTCGCGGCCAGCGACCCCCAGTCCGTTCCCAGGCCCACCGCCAGCGCCTCGCGCCGCGGGGCGTACGTGGCGGCGTCCTGGCGGACCTTGCGGGTCGGGTCCAGCGCCAGGAACGTGGTGTCGGAGTCCACCAGTTCCGCCATCAGGTCGCCGGTGTGCTCGTCGGCCGTCAGGTGGTGCAGGAACCGGCGGTACGCCGGGTTGGAGATGCGCAACTGCTTGGCGCTGCAGCCGAAGTGCTGCACGTTGTGCCGCGAGCCGAGGCCCGCCCAGCGGCCCAGGTGGTAGACGTCCACGTCGCCCGTGTGGCGGGTCATGGCGCGCGCCATGCGGAAGACGTCCGCACGGCCGGTGCGCAGGAAGCTGGTCCACAACCACAGGTCCGGCGACAGCTCGGAGTTGTCCCACGCGTACCCGCCCACGTCGTAGCGCCACACGTGCCGGTCGGCGTCGTAGGCGTGCATGACGTCGCCGTGGTTCCAGAACCCGTACCAGCGGCGCTGCTCCACCTGGTCGAGGTAGAAGTCCAGCAGGAAGTCCAGCCGGTCCTCCAGCGCGGCCCGCGCCGGCGTCGAGCGGTCCACCGGCGCCCAGTCCCCGAACACCCCCGCCGCGTGCAGCGCGGCGGGGGTGGCCGCCAGCTGCGGGGGAGCTCCCGCCACGCGGGCGTCGTCCGCCACCCGCTGCACCGAGGGGGTGCCCGGGTGCGCGGTGAACGTCAGCTCCGAGGTGCGGCCGGTGCCGTGCGCGTCCGCGAACCCCTCCTCGAAGTCCTCGTACGTGATCTCCAGCGCCTCCAGCTGCGAGGCGTGGTCCGGGGTGGAGGCGCCGTCGTTGTAGGCGCGCAGGTCCATGGGCACGGCGTCCGGCGACCACAGCCACGCCGTCAGCGTCGCCTCGTCCTCACCGGCCCGCCCCGCCGCGCCCGTGACGTCCAGGCCGGCCGGGTGCGACTGCCAGAAGTCCGCAACGGCCACGGCCAGCGCACCGGCGGGGTCGCCCAGGCACACGTACCCGGCCGCGCGGGTACCGGCCGCCGCCCCCACCCAGCCGCGGTCCGGTCCGAGGCGCTTGGCGATGTCGAACCCGTCCGCGGTGCGCTGGCGCAGCCGGTACTGCGACCAGGCCGGCACGTGGTGCAGCAGGGCCGGCACCGGGTCCGCCCAGGTCCGCACCGGCGGCGTCGCCCGGCCCTCGAGCTGAGCGGTGCGCACCGCCTCGCCCGGGTCGCGGCGCAGCCCGGTGACCCCGCGAACCGCCTCGCGGAAGACCCCGCCCTCGGCGCTCGCGAAGCGCACGTGCCGGTCGTGCGGCTCGGCGCGCAGCGGCACGTCCACCCGCACGCCCAGGGCGGCCAGGAAGTCGCGCTCGCCGTCGCCGTCGAAGACGAAGGAGTGCACCACACCCACGCTGCGCGCGCCGGCGTGCACGACCAGGCGCACCGTGAACGGCAACCAGGTGCGCTCGGCGCCGGCCGGGTCCGTGCCCCGGTGGTTCCCGCGCAGCCGCAGCACGGCGCGCACCGGGCCGCGCTGCTCGACGGCCACCTCCTCCACCGCGCCGTCGAAGGCCGTGCGCTCGTGCCCGGCGGGGTCGGCGGCCAGCTCGCTGACCAGCCGCGCCCCCCTGGCCACCACGGTGCCGTCCAGCTCCAGCGACTCGAACAGCGCCGGACCGCGGCGGGCCACCCGCAGCAGCAGCCCCCCGGCGTCGACGAGGACCCGCTCGCCGTCCTCGCTCACGCGCACCACCGGTGCCCCGGCGTCGTGCAGCGGGTCGGGTGCGCCGGGGGCGACGAGCACCCGGTACGCGGGGGAGGGGGCCGCCGTCGCCGGCAGCGCCACCCCGCTCCACTTGGTGGTGCCGTCCGGCCAGGTGGCCAGCGGCCAGAACTGCGCCGGGACCCCCGCCCCCGCGGCGTCCACGACGCGCAGGCCCTCCGCGCCCCGCACCAGGCCCCGCGGCAGCGGGACGCCCAGGGTCGCCCCGCCGGGCAGGCCGCCCGGTGCGTCCTCGTCGATCCAGCGCAGCGGCACCTCGTGCACCGCCCCGCCACCCGCCTCGTCACCCGCCGCTGCGGCCGGAACCGTCGTGGTCACCTCGTCCAGGCTCACGCCTGCTCCACCTCCAGGTCGCTCCAGCGCGCCACCAGCGGCGCCATCTGCCGGAACCCGATGCGCCCGGCACCGGCGGCCGGGCCGGTGGACCCGTCGTCGGACCAGCGCAGCAGTTCCAGCCCGTCGATCGAGAACCTCACCCGCGGGCCGTCCTTGACCAGCTCCAGCCGGTAGGGGCCGTCCGCGTCGTCGTGCGGGGGCAGCGGGTCCGCGCCCTGGGCGACGAGGTGGAACCCCGGCGCCTTGCGCAGGTTGCACGTCAGGAACCGCCGCTCGCTCGCCCACTTGCGCCGGTAGAACGACACGTGCACCGCCCGCACATCCGAGGAGTGGTACTGCGGGTACAGGCCCGCGCGAGGGGCCAGGGCGGGGGAGAAGAGGTCCTCCCCGCCGGTGCCGGCGGCTCCGGCGAACACCATCGCCAGGCCCTCGCCCGACAGCGGGGTGAAACCCACCGAGAGGCGCACCGAGTCCCCGAACACCTGCGGGCACCAGAACGTGAAGTGCGAGGAGTCGGCGTCGGGGTCGGTGGCCGAGCTGGTCAGGACGGTCCCGTCGGGGCCGGGGTCGGCGACCACGGGCCCCTCGGCCACCCAGCCCGCGAGGTCCCCGGTGCTGCGCAGCGGGTTGCGGTACGTCCTGCCGGTCGTGGTCGTGCTCGTGTGCGTCGTCGTGCTCGTGCTCGTGGTGCTCACGATCCCTTCCCGTCGAGGACGGCGGGCAGCGCGCGCGCCACGTAGGCCGCGACACCGCGCGCACCGCGGTGGCTGAAGTGCGTGTCGTCGGCCAGGCCGTCGGGCCAGCACGGGTGCTCGCCGGGGGCCAGGTGCACGAACAGCTTCGTCGAGCGCTGCGGGCCCAGCTGGTCGTACCACCAGGAGGTGAAGACCTCCAGGTCCACCAGCGGCACCGCCTCGCGGGCGGCCAGCTCGCGCACCGCGGCGGGGTACTCGCCCAGCGTGGGCTCGAGCACCGCACCGGTGAACCGGCGCCGCGCCACGGAGGTGCACAGCACCGGCCGGGCCCCGGCGTCCCGCACCTCGGCGACGAACGCCGCCAGGTTCGCGTCGTACCCGCCGCGGGCGTCCAGCTCCCCGGGCCTCTTCTGGTCGTTGTGCCCGAACTGCAGCACGACCACGTCGCCCTCGACCGTGCGTGACAGCAGCTCCGCCCAGTGCCCCTCCTGGCGGAAGGACGCCGTGCTCGCCCCGGCGACGGCGAGGTTGCGCACCGCCCAGCCGGACGCCTGCCCCAGGTGGGCGCCCCACCCGGACATCGGCTCCTCGGTGGCCGGGCACGCGGCCACCGTCGAGTCGCCGGCCAGGTGCACGCGCAGCGGTCCCCGCTGAGGCGCGCTCACCCCTTCACCGACCCGATGAGCATGCCCTTGGCGAAGTGCTTCTGCAGCAGCGGGTAGAACAGCAGCACCGGCAGCGTCGCCACCGCGATGACGGCCAGCTTCATGCCCTGCTCCGGCGGGACGTAGTTCGGGTCGAGCTCGCCGGAGGCCATCTCGGCGCCGGCCGTCACCTGCCGCAGGAACACCTGCAGCGTCCACATGTCCGGGTCGTTCAGGTACAGCAGCGGCGACATGAAGTCGTTCCAGATGCCCACCGCGTAGAACAGCGTGAACGTCGCCAGGACCGGCTTGGACAGCGGCAGCACGATGCGCAGCAGCACGCCGACGTCGGTGGCGCCGTCGATGCGGGCCGACTCCTCCAGCTCCGGGGGCATCGCCTGGAAGAAGTTCTTGATGATGATCAGGCTGAACGGGTTGATCGCCATGGGCAGGACCAGCGCCCAGTAGGTGTTCAGCAGCCCCAGCTCCCGCACGATGAGGAACGTGGGGATCATGCCGGCGGAGAAGACGAGGGTGACGACCACCATGCCCAGCACGAGGTTGCGCCCCGGCAGGGACTTCTTCGCCAGCGGGTACGCCATCGTCACCGTCAGCAGGAGCTGGATCGCGGTGCCCACCACGGTCACGAGGACCGTGGTGATCATGGCGCGGACGAACGCGGGGGAGGAGAGGATGGAGCGGTAGGACTCCAGCGTCCACTCCTCGGGCCACACGAAGAACGCGCGGCGGGACAGCTCCGCCTCCGTCGCGAACGAGCCGGCCATCACGTACAGGAACGGCAGGACCGCGACGAGGCCGATGACGCTGAGCACGACGACGTTCGCGACGTCGAACGCACGGCCGGCCGGGGTGTTGAAGCGGTAGGGCTCACGGGCCATCAGAAGATCCCCGATCCGTCGAGCTTCTTGGCGAGGCGGTCGGCGCCGAGCACCAGGACCACGCCGACGATGGCCTTGAACAGCCCGACGGCGGTGGAGTAGCTGTAGGCGCCCTGGGTGATGCCGACGAAGTAGACGTAGGTGTCGAAGACGTCGGCGACGCTGCGGTTCAGCGCGTTGGTCATGAGGTAGATCTGCTCGAAACCGGTGTTGAGGATCTGCCCGATGGCCAGCACCAGCATGATGACGATCGTGCCGCGGATGGACGGCAGCGTCACGTGCCAGACCCGCTGGAAGCGGCCGGCCCCGTCGACGATCGCGGCCTCGTACTGCTCCTGGTCGACCGTGGCCAGCGCGGCCAGGAAGATGATGGTGCCCCAGCCGGTGTTCTTCCACACCTCCTGCGAGACGATGATCGCCCGGAACCACCCCGGATCGGTGAGCGGTGTGACCTCCGAGCCCGTCACCGTCTGGATCAGCTGCAGCAGCGGGCCGGCGTCGACCGACAGCAGCAGGTAGGTCAGGGACGCGACCACCGTCCAGGACAGGAAGTGCGGGATGTAGACCAGCGTCTGCACCGTGCGCTTGAGCAGGTTCAGCCGCAGCTCGTTGAGCAGCAGCGCCATGACGATCGTCAGCGGGAACGCCACGCACAGGTTCAGCAGCGCCAGGACGAGGGTGTTGACCAGCAGCCGGGCGAAGTCCGGGTTGGTGAAGAAGTCCGTGAAGTGCGCCAGGCCGACCCACGGGCTGTCCGTGATGCCGAGGAACGGCACGTAGTCCTTGAAGGCGATGACCGCCCCGCCCATCGGGGCGTAGCGGAACACCAGGAAGTACGCCACACCCGGCAGCAGGAGCAGGTACAGCCAGGAGTTCCGGCGGACCCGGGCGGCCACCCGCCGCGAGGGGTCGGGGCCACGGACCCCGACCGCCTCGCGGACGCCCCTGGTGGGGGGCGGCTGGATCGCCGTCACGAGTTCTCCTGGTCCAGCTGGTTGATCTCGGCGATGATCTGGTCACCACCGCTGGTGCGCCAGCGCTCGATGGCGTCCTGCAGGGCGGCCTTGTCGATCTGGCCGGCCAGGTACTGCAGGCGGGCGTCGGAGACGATGTTGTCCAGCTGGGCACCCTTGAGGACGTAGGTCTCCGAGACGTAGGGGGCGGCCTCGTCGAAGACGGCGTACTCCATGTCGGCCGCCTCGATGGCCCGGCGCTCGTCGTACTCGGTCTGCTCGTACTCGGTGGCCATCTTCGGGTCGTAGGCGACGTAGCCGGCGACGTTGGTGCCGAGCTGCGCCCAGCTCTGCACGGACTCGGTGAGGGCCTGCGCCTCGGGGGTGTCGATCGCCTCGGCCTTGCCGTCGACGACGGTGAAGTTCACCCCCTCGATGCCGTTGTTCTCGAGGATCTGCGCGTCCTTCGACGCCATCGTGTCGAGGAACTGCAGGACGTCGCGCAGCTGCTCCTCGGTGCGCACCTGGGACTTCGGGATCACCAGGAAGCCGCTGTAGCCGGTGGTGGGGTGCGCGTGCATCTCGCCGTCGGGCCCGACGAGGTTGCCGGTGGAGTCCACGAAGTTCTGGAAGTTCTCGGGGTCCTGCTGCTTGAAGAGCTTGCGGATCACCTCGGCGCGGGAGTGGACGTCGACGATGATGCCGCCCTTGCCCTGGAAGAAGGGATCGTTCCAGGAGGCGGAGTCCAGGGTCGCGTAGTCGGGGTTGACCCAGCCGTTGTCGATGAGGCTCTTCTCGTAGTCCACCGCCTCGAGCCACTCGGAGGTGGTGAAGTTCGGCACGAGCTCGCCGTCCCGCTCGGTCCAGCCGTTGCCCGCGCCGAACCAGGTCGCCATGACGTCCCAGGGGCTGTTGCTGTTGATGCCACCGGGCCACTTGGGGACGATCAGGCCGGAGGTGTCGTCCACGCCGTTGCCGTCGGGGTCGTCCTCGGTGAAGGCGCGGGCGACGTTCGCCAGGTCCTCGGTGGTCTTCGGCATCTGCAGGCCCAGCTTGTCGAGCCAGTCCTTGCGGACGATGACGCTGGTGCGCATGACGTCGCGGGCGCGGTAGATGCCGTACACGGTGCCGTTGACGCTGGCCGCCTCCTGCACCTCGGGGTTCTCCGTGGTGAGGTTCGGGTAGTCGCTGAGGATGTCGGTGAGGTCCCAGAAGGCGCCGGCCTCGGCGTTCTTCACGAAGCCGGGCGTCTTGCCCTGGATGACCATGACCGTGGGCACCTGGTCGCCGGCGAGGGTGACGTTCGTCTTGTCCTCGTAGGAGGAGTTCGGCACCCAGGTGACCTCGATCTGCTTGCCGGTCATCTCCTCCAGGCGCTTCTCGACCTCGTCGCCCTGCTGCGGCGGCTGCGCGCCGAGGAACGGCGCCTGGATGCTGATGGTGTCCAGCGCGGCGCCCTCACCGCCGGCGGCGTCGGAGGAGGAGCAGCCGGAGGCGACGAGCGCTGCGGCGGCGAGCGTCGCGGCGGCGGCGAGCGTGCGGGGGGTCCTGGGCACGGTGACTCCTTCGTCAGGGGGGTGCGGCCGGCGGGTGCCGGCGGGGTGGTGGGGAGCGGGGTCGGCGGGCGGCTCAGCCCGCGGCGGCCCGGGCGTTCACGCGCTCGTCGTTGCGCTCGAAGGTGCCGAGCGCGAGCGCGGTCACGAGGTGCAGCAGGGCCGCGGCGCTGAGGAAGAGCGCCAGGCCCGGCAGGGCCCGCGTCGCGGCCAGCACGACCACGACGCTCAGCAGCGGCAGCAGCGCCGCGACCGGGTTGGCCAGCAGGAACGAGGCGGCCGTGGGCAGGTAGCGCCGCAGCGGCAGGTCGTAGTGGACGTACAGCGGCAGCAGGACCACGGCGACGGCGGCGAGCGCCAGCCCGGCCAGGGCGGTGGCGGCGGCCACCGCGTCGGCGACGGCACCCTCGCGGCCGGCGAAGACCCGCCAGTTGGCCAGCAGCAGCAGGCCGGTCAGCAGCACCGGCAGCAGCACCGCGTTGGAGCGGAGCAGTTCCGCGCGCCAGGTGCGGGCGAAGGCCCGCGCCGTGCCGGTGGTCTCCCCGCGCAGCCTGCGCCGGCTGACGGCGGCGGCGGCCACGCTGGCCGGGGCGAGGCCGAGGACCACGCCGCCGGCGAGGGTGCCCGCCACCCACAGGAGGTTGACGAGGGCGAGCCAGACGAGGGCGTCGCAGGCGTCGTGCGCCTTCACCGCCCAGCCGCCCGGGGAGGACGTCCCCGTGCTGCTCACCGACACCACCTCGCGATCCACGTCGACCGGGGTCCTGCTGACCCGGCCACCGTAGGATGAAACGAATCATCGAAGCAAGCGCTTACCGCGTGCTCGTCGTCGTGTCGTGCCGCGGGGGAGCGCCCGTGCCTCCTCGCACCGGGCGCCCCCCGCACCGTTCCCGGCCGCGCGGGTCAGGGCTGCTTCGACTGCTTCGGCGCCGTCATCGACATGACGTCCAGCGCCTCGTCGAGCTGGGCCTCGCTGACCTCACCCCGCTCGACGTAGCCCAGCGCCACCACGGCCTCGCGCACCGTCGTTCCCTGCGCCACGGCGTGCTTGGCGACCTTCGCGGCGGCCTCGTAGCCGATGACCCGGTTCAGCGGGGTCACGATGGAGGGGGAGGACTCCGCGTACCGGCGGCACTGCTCCACGTCGGCCTCCAGCCCGTCGACCGTGCGGTCCGCCAGCAGGCGGGAGGCGTTGCCCAGCAGGCGGGTGGACTCCAGCACGTTGCGGGCCATCACGGGGATCTGCACGTTCAGCTCGAACGAACCGCTGGCACCCGCCCACGCCACCGCGGCGTCGTTGCCGACGACCTGCGCGCACACCATGAGGACCGCCTCGGGCACCACCGGGTTGACCTTGCCGGGCATGATCGAGCTGCCCGGCTGCAGGTCCGGCAGGCGCAGCTCGCCCAGCCCGGTCCGCGGGCCCGACCCCATCCAGCGCAGGTCGTTGCAGACCTTCGTCAGGCTGACCGCCAGGACCCGCAGCGCGCCGGACAGCTCCACCAGCGCGTCCCGCGCGCCCTGCGCCTCGAAGTGGTCCTCGGCCTCCGTCAGCGGCAGGCCGGTGTCGGCTGCCAGCAGCTCGATGACGCGCTGCGGGAAGCCGGGCGGGGTGTTGATCCCGGTGCCGACCGCCGTGCCGCCCAGGGGCACCTCCGCGACGCGGCCCACGGTCGCCCGCACGCGCTCGACCCCGCGGCGCACCTGCGCGGCGTAGCCGGCGAACTCCTGGCCCAGCGTGACGGGAGTGGCGTCCATCAGGTGGGTGCGCCCGGACTTCACCACGCCGGCGAACTCCTCCGCCTTGCGGCGCAGCGACGCGTGCAGGTGCTCCAGCGCGGGCACCAGCTCGTTCACCACCGCGGAGGTGGCGGCCACGTGCACCGAGGTGGGGAAGACGTCGTTGGAGGACTGCGAGGCGTTGACGTGGTCGTTGGGGTGCACCGGGCGGCCCAGGCGCTCCGTCGCCAGGGTGGCGATGACCTCGTTGGCGTTCATGTTGGAGCTGGTGCCCGAGCCGGTCTGGAAGACGTCCACGGGGAACTCCGCGTCCCAGCGCCCCGTCGCGACCTCGTCGGCGGCGTCCGCCACCGCGCGCGCCAGGTCCCCCTCCAGCACGCCCAGCTCGGCGTTGGCCAGCGCGGCGGCCTTCTTGATGCGCGCGAGCGCCTCGATGTGCGCGCTCTCCAGCGGGGTGCCCGAGAGGGGGAAGTTCTCCACGGCCCGCTGCGTCTGCGCGCGCCACTTGGCGGCCGCCGGGACCCGGACCTCCCCCATGGTGTCGTGCTCGACGCGGTACTCGTTCTCCTGCGCGCTCTGGTCGCGGGTGCGGTCGTCAGTGGCCATGCGCTCATCCTGCCAAGGGGCGCCGCGCGCGCCCGGGCGCCCGGCCGGGCTGTCGCGCAGATCACGGTCGGCTCACGATCCGCGGGGAGCGCCCGGTCGCGGCGATCTGCGCGTGCGGGCCGTCGTCGGCGGGTGCACGCTGGGGCCGCACGCACGACGGGCGGGACCCGCTCGCCGTGCGGTCCGCCGGACGACGACGTCGGAGGAGGAGCGAGTGAGCAGCGCGTGGCGCACCCGGGTCGGGGCGGTGAGTGCCGGCGTCGTGCTGGCGAGCTGCCTGGCCTCGTGCGGAGACGGCACCGGGGGTTCCGGCCCGCCGGTGCTCACCTGGTACACCAACCCCGACGCCGGTGGCCAGGCGGCCATCGCCGAGCGCTGCACCGCAGCGGCCGACGGGGCCTACACGATCGAGACGTCCATCCTGCCGCGCGACGCGGCGGCGCAGCGCGAGCAGCTCATGCGGCGCCTGGCCGGGGGTGACTCCTCGATCGACCTGATGAGCCTGGACCCCGTGTTCGTGCCCGAGGCGGCCGAGGCGGGCTTCCTGGCGCCCATCTCGGACGACCTTCAGCAGTCGCTGACCGAGGGCATCGCCGAGGGTGCCGTGCAGGGCGCCACCTGGGACGACGAGCTGGTCACCGCGCCGTTCTGGGCCAACACCCAGTTGCTGTGGTACCGCGAGTCGATGGCCCGCGCCGCCGGTCTGGACCCCGCGCAGGCGCAGACGTGGACCTGGCAGCAGATCATCGACGCCGCCGCGTCGCAGGACAGCGCCATCGGCGTGCAGGGCACGCGCGCGGAGTCCATGACGGTGTGGGTCAACGCCCTCATCGAGTCCGCCGGGGGGCAGATCATCGAGAACCCCGACGCCCCCGTCGACGAGATCAGCCTGGGCATCGACTCCCCGGCCGGGGAGGCCGCCGCCGGCGTCATGCAGGCCATCACCGCCGCGGGCGTGGCCGGGCCCGGCATCGACAACCGCGACGAGGCCGCCACCGCCGACCTGTTCGAGCAGGGCGGGGTGATGTTCGCGACCAACTGGCCGTTCGTCTACGCGCAGGCCCAGCAGGGCGCCGAGCAGGGCACGGTGGACCCGGCGGTCTTCGAGGACTACGCCTGGACCACCTACCCGCGGATCAGCCCCGACCAGCCGTCCGCGCCGCCGCTGGGCGGCATCAACGTCGGCGTCGGCGCCTACAGCGAGCACCAGCAGGAGGCGCTGGCGGCCATGGAGTGCATCGTCTCGCCGGAGAACCAGGCGGCGTACATGATCAGCGACGGCAACCCGGCCGCAGCCCTGGAGGTGTACGACCTGCCCGAGGTGCGTGAGGCGTACCCCATGGCCGACGTCATCCGCGAGTCGCTGCAGACGGCCGCCCCGCGGCCGCAGACGGCCTACTACAACGAGGTCAGCACGGGCATCCAGTACACCTGGCAGCCGGTGTCGGCGGTCAGCGACGAGACGCCGGAGATCTCCGAGCAGTTCGTCCTCGAAGTCCTGAGGGGGGAGAGGTTGTTGTGACCGCTGTCACCACACCGCAGGTCGAGCTCGCGAACTCGCCGCGCGACAAGCGCCGCCGCGGGACCGACCGCTCGCGCCAGGAGGCCCGGCTGGGCTGGTACCTGGCCGGTCCCGCCTTCTTCATCCTCGTGCTCGTCACCGGGTACCCCATCGTCCAGGCCGTCTACGACTCGCTGTTCAGCTACCGGCTCACCGCCCCCGGCGACCGCGAGTTCATCGGGCTGGAGAACTACGGCGTCATCCTCACCGACTCGCTGTGGTGGGAGGCGCTGGCGAACACGGCGCTCATCACCCTGGTGACGGTCGCCGTCGAGCTGGTGCTCGGCTTCGCGCTGGCGATGGTCATGCACAAGGTGCTCGGCTTCCTGCGGCCCATCCTGCGCACGGCGATCCTCGTGCCCTACGCGATCATCACGGTCGTCTCCGCCTACGCCTGGCAGTACGCCTTCTCCATCACCACCGGGTTCATGAACGCGGTGGTGCCGGGGGTGCCGGAGGACTTCGACTGGTTCGCGAACAAGTGGACGGCGCTGACCGTCATCTGCCTGTCGGAGATCTGGAAGACCACGCCGTTCATCTCCCTCCTGCTGCTGGCCGGCCTGGCGCAGGTGCCCGAGGACATGCACGAGGCCGCCAAGGTCGACGGGGCGACGGCGCGCGAGCGGCTGTTCCGGGTGACGCTGCCGAACATGAAGGCGTCGATCATGGTGGCGCTGCTGTTCCGCGCCCTGGACGCCTTCCGGATCTTCGACAACGTCTACATCATGACCAACGGCGCCGCGGGGACCCAGACGGTGTCGTCGCTGGCGTACAACCAGACGATCAGCCGGCTGGAGATCGGCCTGGGGTCGGCGGTCTCGGTCCTGCTGTTCATCTGCGTCCTGCTGATCTGCTTCCTGGCCATCAAGGTGTTCCGGGTGGACCTGGCCCGAGCGAGGGGGGAGAACTGATGGGTGCGCTCTCGACCAAGGAGAAGACGCTCTGGTACATCGGCGCGCTGCTCATCGTGCTGTACGCGCTCGTGCCGGTCGCCTGGATCATCTCGCTGAGCCTGAAGTCCGAGGCGGACCTGTCCAACCGGAGCTTCCTGCCCACCAACGTCACGTGGGAGAACTACGAGGGCATCTTCAGCGGCACCGCGTCCGACCTCTTCCTGCCGGCGCTGCGCAACTCCGTCATCACCTGCCTGCTGGCGACCCTCATCGCCGTGGTGCTCTCGATGTTCGCCGCGTACGCCATCGCCCGGCTGAACTTCCCCGGCAAGCGGCTCATCCTCACCAGCGCCCTGGCGGTGGCCGTCTTCCCGGTCATCACGATGGTGACGCCGCTGTTCAACCTGTGGCGGCAGATCGGCCTGTACGACACCATCCCGGGCCTGATCATCCCCTACCTGGCGCTGACCCTGCCCATCTCCATCTGGACCATGTCGGCGTTCTTCCGGGAGATCCCGTGGGACATGGAGCAGGCCGCCCAGGTCGACGGTGCCACCAGCTGGCAGGCCTTCCGCAAGGTCATCGTCCCGCTGGCCGCCCCGGGCGTCTTCACCACCGCGATCATCGCCTTCTTCATCGCCTGGAACGACTTCGTGTTCGGGATCTCGCTGACCTCGACCTCCGACGCGCAGCCGGTGCCCGCGGCGCTGAGCTCGTTCACCGGGTCCAGCTACTTCGTCCAGCCGACCGGCGCGATCTCCGCGGCGGCCGTCATCGTCACCATCCCCGTCGTCCTCCTCGCACTGGTGTTCCAGCGGCGGATCGTCGCCGGGCTCACCAACGGCGCCGTCAAGGGCTGACCCCGGAGAACAGGAGCTGCACCGTGGCACGCATCGAGCTGAAGAACATCGTCAAGAAGTACGGCGACGGCTTCCCGGCCGTGAACGACGTCAGCCTGGACATCGCCGACGGCGAGTTCGTCATCCTCGTCGGCCCGTCCGGCTGCGGGAAGTCCACCCTGCTGCGCATGATCGTGGGCCTGGAGGACATCACCGACGGTGAGCTGCTCATCGACGGCAAGCGGGTCAACGACCTGGCCCCGCGCGACCGCGACCTGGCGATGGTGTTCCAGAACTACGCGCTCTACCCGCACCTGACGGTGCGGGAGAACATCGAGTTCCCCCTCAAGCTCAACCACAGCAAGGTGCCCGAGGACGAGGTGCGCCAGCGCGTGCAGCGGGCCGCGGACATGCTGGAGCTGGGCGAGCACCTGGACCGCAAGCCCGCCAACCTCTCCGGCGGCCAGCGCCAGCGCGTCGCCATGGGCCGGGCCATCGTCCGCGACGCCAAGGCGTTCCTCTTCGACGAGCCGCTGAGCAACCTGGACGCCAAGCTGCGCGGGCAGATGCGCACCGAGATCGCCCGCATGCAGCGCTCGCTGGCCACCACGACGGTCTACGTCACCCACGACCAGACCGAGGCGATGACCCTGGGGGACCGGGTGGCGGTGCTGCGCAAGGGGGTCCTGCAGCAGGTCGCCAGCCCCCGCGAGCTGTACGAGCAGCCGGTGAACCTGTTCGTGGCCGGCTTCATCGGCTCGCCCCCGATGAACTTCCTGCCGGCCCGGGTGCGCGGTGACCGGCTGGAGCTGCCGTTCTGCGAGGTGCCCAGGCCCGCGGTCGTGAGCGGCGAGCACGACGGCAAGCTGCTCATCGTGGGCGTGCGCCCGGAGCACTTCGACGACGCCGACGTCACCGACGTGCCCGGCGAGGCGGTGACCTTCGACGCGCAGGTCGACGTCACCGAGTGGCTGGGCAACGAGCTGTACGCCTACGTGCCCTTCGAGGCGGCCGCGGAGACGAAGCAGCAGCTGGCGGAGCTCGACCGCGAGCTGGACGGCGAGAGCATGCGCAGCCAGCTCGTCGTCACCCTGGACGCCATGAGCAGCGTGCGCGACGGCGACAGCGCCCGGTTGTGGTTCGACCCGCGGCGCATGCACGTCTTCGACCCCGGCAGCGGCGCGAACCTCACGCGCGACGAGGAGAGGGCCCGCCGCATCGCCGAGCAGTCCGAGGCGCTGCGCCGGCGGTCGCTGGAGCGGGCGCAGGCCCAGCAGCAGGAGCAGGTCCCGGCCTGACGCCCCCGCTACCCATCGACGCTGCGTGATGCCCGGCGACGCAGGGTAGGAGTTCGGGAACTCCACCCGCCGGGCGTCCCGCAGCGTCGTCGCGCCCGGTTAAGGTGCCCGCCACGAGGCCGTCCTCCCGGCGGCCGGGCGGGCGAGAGGCGGGTACGCGGGGTGGTCGACGCGCTCACCGGTGCCCTGCCCCCCGCCCCCCGCTCCCCGGGCAGCGCCCCCGGCCCCGCCGAGGGACCGGCCGGCACGGGTCTCGCCGTCGTCCGCGACCCCGCCGAGGGGCTGCAGGTCAGCGTGCGGCGCTCCCTGGACGGCGCCCCCGTGCCGGAGTGGCGCGCCCTCGCCGTCCGCGCCGGCCACCCGCCGTTCTGCGGCCCCGACTGGCTGCGCGCCGTGCACGAGCACCTGGGAGCCGGTGAGCCGCTGCTGGTCAGCGTGCGCCGTCAGGGGCGCCTGCTGGCCCTCGGCGCCTTCGCCGTCCTCGGCGCCGGCCCCGGCGGCAGCCGGCCCGTGGTGACCTTCCTCGGCGCGGGCGGCAGCGACTACGCCTCCCTGCCGACCGACCCGGACAGCCCGGTGCCCGCCGTCCGGCTCGTGGCCGCCGCGCTCGACGCGGTGCTGGCGGAGGTCCCCGGGGCCCTGTTCGACCTCGAGCAGGTCCTCGAGGACGATCCGCTGCTCGAGGCCGCCGGTGCCTGGGCCGCCGCCCGCGGCTACGGCGCGCGGCTGCTGCGGCAGGCCACCGTGCACGCCGTGCGGCTGCCCGCCACCGTGGCCGAGCACGACGCCGCCCTCGGCCGCCACGCCCGTCACGAGGAGCGCCGGCAGTGGCGCCGCCTGGCCGAGCGCGGCCGCCTCGTCGTCGTCGACGACCTGCTCGACGGTCTCGCCGAGCTGCGCGAGGCCGACCCGGACGCGGCCGGGCGGCACCTGGCAACCCTCGCGGCCGAGCTGGCCGCCGTCGACGCCGCCCACCCGAACGCCGCCCGCCGCCGCCAGCCCTGGCGCGGGGCGTCCGGGCGCACGCTGGTGCGGTTCCTGGGTACCGCCCCGCGCGGGGTGGCGCAGCT
This sequence comes from Kineococcus sp. TRM81007, assembly GCF_022669155.1. GTDB lineage: Bacteria > Actinomycetota > Actinomycetes > Actinomycetales > Kineococcaceae > Kineococcus. The sequence goes on from NZ_JALBVB010000053.1 coordinate 24,947, forward strand.
GTCCGGGTTGCGCGTGGACGATCGCCTCGTGGCCTACGCGTTCTGCCTGGCGGGGCCGCGCGCGCTGCACGGCTACGTGCAGTCGTACCGCGCCGAGGTGGCCGCCACCGGCCCCGGCACGCTGCTGCTGCTGCGGGTGCGCCGCCGCGCGCTGCTGTCCGGGTACGCCGAGCTGGACCTGCTGCGCGGCGAGGAGGCGTACAAGCGCCGCTTCGAGCGCACCACCAGGCACACCGTGCGCCTGACGCTGGCGCCCACCGGGCTCCCGCTGCTGCCGGCGGCGGTGGACCGGGCCGTGCTCCTGCGGCGCACCTACCGCGACGAGCTGCAGCGCTCCGCGCGCCTGGGCCGCTCCGTGCAGGCCGTGGCCGGGGCCGCCGGGAACGTGCGCGCCGACCTCACCCGCCGCGCCGCCGCCGTGCGCACCGCCGGCCGGCGCGCGGCCGGTGCTCGCGGCGCGCTGAGCCGGGCCCGGCTGGCGGCGTGGGCGGGCGGCAGCGGGGCCGGGCGCCGCTGAACGCGGCACCCGGCCCGGTGGCCGTGCGCGGTCGGGACCTCCCGTCTCAGCGGGGGGCGTCCACCCGCACCCGGTCCACCGTCCACGCACGGGCCTGCTCGCTGATCGTCACGCCCAGGCCCGGCCGCGGCGAGACGTGCATGCGGCCGTCGCGGATCTCCAGGCGCTCCTCGAACAGCGGGTGCAGCCAGTCGAAGTGCTCCACCCACGGCTCGATCGGGTACGCCGCGGCCAGGTGCAGGTGGATCTCCATCGCGAAGTGCGGGGCGAGCTGCAGGTGCGCGTGCTCGGCCAGCGTGGCCAGCTTCAGGAACTGGGTGATGCCGCCGATGCGCGGCGCGTCGGGCTGGATGACGTCCGCTGCGCCGGCGTCGATGAGGGCGACGTGCTCGCGGACGCTGGTGAGCATCTCCCCGGTGGCGATCGCGGTGTCCAGCGACCGCGCCAGCTGCGCGTGCCCCTCGGTGTCGTACGCGTCCAGCGGCTCCTCGATCCACACCAGGCCGAACTCCTCCAGCGCCCGGCCCACCCGTTGCGCGGTGGGGCGGTCCCACTGCTGGTTCGCGTCCACCATGAGCGGCAGGTCGTCGCCGATGTGCTCGCGCACCGCCCGCACGCGCCGCAGGTCCTCCTTGGCGTCCGGCTGGCCCACCTTGATCTTGATGCCGCCGATGCCCTCGGCGAGCGTCCGGTCGGCGTTGGCCAGCACCCGCTCCAGCGGCTCGTGCAGGAAGCCGCCGGAGGTGTTGTAGCAGCGCACCGAGTCGCGGTGGGCGCCCAGCAGCTTCGCCAGCGGCAGGCCCGCCCGCTTCGCCTTCAGGTCCCACAGGGCGATGTCCAGGGCGGCCAGCGCCTGCGTGGACGCGCCGCTGCGGCCCACCGAGGCGCCCGCCCACACCAGCTTCGTCCACAGCCGGGCGATGTCGTTGGGGTCCTCGCCGATCAGGTCGGCGGCCACCTCGCGCGCGTGCGCGAACTGCGCCGGGCCGCCGGCGCGCTTGGAGTAGCCGAAGCCGACGCCCTCGAGGCCGGCCTCGGTGGTGATCTCGGCGAAGAGGAACACGACCTCCGTCATGGCCCGCTGCCGGCCGGTGAGGACCTTCGCGTCGCTGATGGCGGCCGTCAGCGGCAGCACGACGGACGACAGCGTCACCGACGCGATGCGGTCCAGCACGGGCGAGGCCGGGGACGCGGGGGAGGGGGCCGGGGCGGCCGGCGGCACGAGCCCGGGTCCGCTGAGTTCGCTGGTGGTCATGGCTTCCTCGGGTGGGCGGGGGCCGAGGACGGCGGGCGTCGTCGGCGACGGTGCCCGTCACCGTAGGCAGTGGCGCGATGCCTGTCCATGAGCCTTCGGGCATCGTGCGATGCCCTGGGGGCATCCGCTCGACCGGGGACGGACGGCCCCCGCACCCTCAGCCGGCCGCCAGCTCCTCGCGCGTCGGCGGGTTCGCGCCCGCGCGCGAGCAGGTGATCGACGCCACCCGGGCGGCCGTGCGCAGCACGTCCTCCAGCGCGTCCAGGCGCAGCGCCCGCAGCCGCCGCGCGGCCACCGGGCCCAGCAGGTCGTGCTCGGCCAGCGCGTGCAGCAGCCCCGAGGTGAAGGCGTCGCCGGCGCCGACGGTGTCCACCACCCGCGTCGGCGGGGTCGGCACCCGCAGCGTCCCGGCACCGGCCACGCCCACCGCCCCCTCTCCACCGCGGGTGACGACCACCAGCGCCGGGCCGCGGCGCTGCCAGCGCCGCGCCACCTCCACCGGGTCCTCACCGGGGAACAGCCAGGCGACGTCCTCGTCCGACGCCTTGACGACGTCGGCGGCCTCCACGAACTCCTCCACGAGCACCCGCGCCCGCTCCGGCGCACCCAGGAACGCCGGGCGCACGTTCGGGTCGTAGCTGGTGGTCGCCCGCTCCCGGCAGGAGCGCAGCAGCTCCAGCGCCTGCCGCGCGCCCGGGTCGACGGCCGCACCGATCGACCCGGTGTGCATCACGTCCACCCCGTCGGGCACCTGCGCCGTCGGCAGGCGCCAGCGCAGCTCGAACTCGTACGAGGCGCGGCCCTGCTCGTCGAGCTGCGCGCGCGCCACCGACGTGGGCAGCTCGTCCACCGCGCCCGGTGCGAGCCCGACCCCGCCCGCGGCCAGGTGCTCGCGCAGCAGGTGTCCGTGCGCGTCGTCGCCCAGGCGGGTCAGCAGGGACACCTCGTGGCCCAGCCGGCCCAGCCCGTACGCCACGTTCAGCGGGCTGCCGCCGGGGTGCACCGACTCGGCGCCGTCCGCAGCGCGGACCACGTCGACGAGGGACTCCCCGACGACGAGGGCGCGGGTCCTCACCGCGGGCCGGTGAAGTCGACGGCGGAGTACGCGCGCAGCTTCGACAGCCGGTGCTCGGACTCCACGCGCCGGATCGTGCCCGACTTGCTGCGCATGACGATGCTGGAGGTGCTGATCGTGTCGCCGCGGTAGCGCACCCCGCCGACCAGCTCCCCGTCGGTGATGCCGGTGACGACGAAGTAGACGTTGTCGCTGGCCACGAGCGAGGACGTGTCCAGCACGGCGTCCAGGTCGAGGCCGGCGTCCAGCGCCTTCTGCCGCTCGTCGTCGTCGCGGGGGGCGAGGCGGCCCTGGATCGTGCCGCCGAGGCAGTGCATGGCGCAGGCCGCGATGATGCCCTCCGGGGTGCCGCCGACGCCCAGGAGGAGGTCCACCCCGGTGCCCTCGCGCGCGGCCATCACCGCGCCGGCGACGTCGCCGTCGGAGATGAACTTGATGCGGGCACCGGCGTCGCGCACCTCCTGCGCCAGCTGCGCGTGGCGCGGGCGGTCCAGGATGCAGACGGTGATGTCCTCCACCCAGCGCTTCTTCGCCCGCGCGAGCCGGCGCACGTTCTCCTTCACGGGCAGGCGGATGTCCACCACCTCGGCGGCCTCGGGGCCCGCCACCAGCTTGTCCATGTAGAAGACCGCGCTGGGGTCGTACATGGTGCCGCGCTCGGCCACCGCCAGCACCGCCACCGCGTTCGGCATGCCGCGGGCGGTCAGCGTGGTTCCGTCGATGGGGTCCACGGCCACGTCGCACTCCGGGCCGGTGCCGTCGCCGACGCGCTCGCCGTTGTAGAGCATCGGGGCGTTGTCCTTCTCGCCCTCACCGATGACCACCGTGCCGTTCATGCTCACGGTGCCGATGAGGGTGCGCATCGCGTTGACCGCGGCGCCGTCCGCCTTGTTCTTGTCGCCCCGGCCGACCCAGCGCCCGCCAGCCATGGCCGCGGCCTCGGTGACGCGCACCAGCTCCATGGCCAGGTTGCGGTCGGGGGCCTCGGTGCCCACGGCGAGCGCCGGGGGCAGCTGGGGCGAGGGGTTCTGGGACACGGGACCTCCAGGGGCGGCGTCGTCGGGGCGCCAGGGTATCCGGCACCATGGGCCGGTGAGCACGACCGGTCCCGGCCCCGCCCGGCAGGCGCCCGCGCCCAGCGGCGAGGACCCCCGCGGGGTGCCCCGCACGCGCCACGCCGGCGGCGTGCGGTCGATGGTGATCTCGATGGCGCTGATCCTGGCCGTCGTGGCGCTCGTGGTGTGGGTGGTGCCGCGACCCAGCTCCGTGCAGCAGCCGCCCGCCGACGTGGCGAACGCGGCCGCCGGCGCCACCGAGCTGCCGTTCGTCCCGCCCGTGCCCGAGGTGCCGCAGGGCTGGACGGCCACCTCCGCGGAGGTGAACCGCTCCACGGACGCGGTGCTGACCTGGCACGTCGGGTACCGCACCGACGAGGGGGAGTACCTCGCCGTGGAGGTCGCCGCCGGCGGCACCGCCGGGTGGGTGCGCGCGCAGACCGCCGGCGGCGCCGAGGACGGCACCGTCGAGGTCGACGGGCGCGAGTGGCAGCGGTACCTCCAGCCCGACCGCGGCCGGCGCAGCCTCGTGCGCACCGGGGACGACGTGACGGTCGTGGTCACGGGCGAGGCGGACTACCCGGTGCTCGCCGAGCTGGTGCGCGCCACCGAGGCCGGCTGGGAGTCGGCCGGTGTCGACCCGGCCGCACCCGCGGCCTGAGCGCCCTCCCGGGGCGCTCAGCCCTCCGCGTCGTCCCCGCCGTCCCCGGTGCGCGCGGCGTCCAGCCTCGCCCGGGCGCCGTCCAGCCGGTGGCGGCACACCGCGGCCAGCGCCTCCCCGCGCTCCCACAGCGCCAGCGACTCCTCCAGGCCGGTGCCGCCGGCCTCCAGCCGGCGCACCACGTCCGCGAGCTCGTCGCGGGCCTGCTCGTAGCCGAGCCCGGCCACGTCGGCCGGGAGCTCGGGAGCGGGGCCGGGCTGGGCCACGGGGTCGGGCGCGGGCTCGTTCGCGGTCTCGTCCGCGGGGTCGTTCGGCACGGTGGGCAACCCTAGGGCCGGCGCGCGCCACCCCGCCCGCGCGTCGCCCCGCCCGCGCGTCACCCCGCCCGCGCGTCACCCCGCCCGCGCTGCGATCTCGGCGTCGGCCAGCAGCACCCGCAGCGCGGTGCCCGCGGGGGCGTCACCCGGCTCGCGCACCACGCGGCCGGCGTCCTCGCCGGCGGCCACCTGCACGACGGCGTAGCCGCGCAGCAGCGTCGAGCGCGGGGAGAGCGCCCGCACCGCGGCGCGCAGCCGCTCCACCTCCAGCGCCGCCCGGTGCACGCGCCCCTCCAGGCCGTGCCGGGCGCGCTCGCGCAGCCGGGCGACCTCCGCGGCCGGCGCGTCCACCAGCACGTGCGGGTCGGCCAGCACCGGCCGGCTGCGCAGCGCCCGCAGCGCCGCCTCCTCCCGCTCCACGCGGGCGCCCACCGCGCGCCGCGCCCGCGAGCGCAGCTGGTCCACGCGCGCCAGCTCCTCGGCCACGTCGGGCACGACGCGCCGGGCGGCGTCGGTGGGCGTGGAGGCGCGCACGTCGGCGACCAGGTCGAGCAGGGGGGAGTCGACCTCGTGGCCGATGGCGGAGACGACCGGGGTGCGCGCGCCGGCGACCGCGCGCACGAGCGCCTCGTTGCTGAACGGCAGCAGGTCCTCCACGCTGCCGCCGCCGCGGGCGAGCACGACGACGTCGACCTCCTCCAGCGCGTCCAGCTCGCGCAGCGCGGCGGCGACCTCGGTCACGGCGGCCGGGCCCTGCACGGCGACCTCGCGCACCTCGAAGCGCACGGCGGGCCAGCGCAGCCGGGCGTTGTCGACCACGTCGCGCTCGGCGGCGCTGGCGCGCCCGCACACCAGCCCCACCACGCGCGGCAGGAACGGCAGCGGCTTCTTGCGCGCGGCGTCGAAGAGGCCCTCGGCGGCTAGGACGCGCTTGAGGTGCTCCAGGCGGGCCAGCAGCTCGCCGACGCCGACGGGGCGCACGTCGTCGGCGCTCAGGCTCAGGGTGCCGCGCTTGGCGTAGAACTCGGGCTTGGCGTGCACGACGACGCGGGCGCCGCTGCGCAGGCCGTCCGGCAGGGCGCCGCGCAGGCGCTCCAGCACCCGGCGGGTCAGCGTCACCGTCAGCGACATGTCGGTGTCGGTGTCGCGCAGCGTGAGGAAGACCACGTGCGCGCCGGGGCGGTCGCTGACCTGCACGACCTGCCCCTCCACCCACGTCCAGGGCATCCGGGCGATGTAGGCGTCCATCTTCGAGGCCAGCAGCCGCACCGGCCACGGGTTCTCCGCGCTGGTCTCCCCGGCGGTGCCGGCACGGCGCGGCGGGTCGGCGGGTGCCTGCTGCGGGGACGGCTGCGCGCTCACGGGCCCATCCTGCCCGCCCGCCGCGCGGGGGCGGGGTGTCCGGGGGCCGACCTACCATGGGGGCGTGACACAGCCCCTCCTCGACACCCCCGCCGCGACCGCCGACGACGACTGCAACGACACCGCCGCGCTGGCCGGGGCGGGCGAGCGCGCCGCGTGGGACGGCGGCAAGCGGGTCCTGCTGGCCGCGCCGCGCGGGTACTGCGCGGGCGTGGACCGGGCCGTGGAGGCGGTGGAGAAGGCGCTGGAGCTGTACGGCGCCCCGGTCTACGTGCGCAAGGAGATCGTGCACAACAAGCACGTGGTGCGGACCCTCGCCGAGCGCGGGGCCGTCTTCGTGCAGGAGACCTCCGAGGTGCCCGAGGGCGCGCACGTGGTGTTCTCCGCGCACGGGGTGAGCCCCGCGGTGCGCGAGGAGGCCGCGGCGCGCTCCCTGAAGGCGATCGACGCCACCTGCCCGCTGGTCACCAAGGTGCACCGGGAGGCCGTGCGCTTCGCCGAGCGGGACGCGGAGATCCTGCTGATCGGCCACACCGGGCACGAGGAGGTCGAGGGCACCGCGGGTGAGGCGCCGGAGCACATCACGGTCGTCGACAGCCCCGAGGCGGCCGACGCGGTGCAGGTGCGCGACCCCGACAACCTCGTCTGGCTCTCGCAGACCACCCTCAGCGTCGACGAGACGATGGAGACGGTGCGGCGGCTGCGCGAGCGCTTCCCGAACCTCGCCGACCCGCCCAGCGACGACATCTGCTACGCCACCCAGAACCGCCAGGTGGCGGTGAAGAAGATCGCCGCGGAGTCCGACCTGGTGATCGTGGTGGGCTCGGCGAACTCCTCCAACTCGGTGCGGCTGGTCGAGGTGGCCCTGGACGCCGGCGCGGGGGCGTCGCACCGGGTGGACGCCGCCACGGAGATCGACGACGCCTGGCTGGAGGGCGTCACCACGGTCGGTGTGACCTCCGGCGCCTCGGTTCCCGAGGTGCTGGTGCGCGAGGTCGTCGCCCACCTCGCGCAGCGCGGCTACGGGGCGGTGGAGGAGGTCACCACCGCCCAGGAGGACCTCGTCTTCTCCCTGCCCACGGACCTGCGCCGCGACATCAAGCGCCGCAGCCTGCCGGTCACGCCCGTCTGAGCCCCGCGCGCTCCTCGTCGTCGAGGTCCTCGAGCAGCTCGGGGGCCGTCAGCGGGCGCACGGCGTCCTCCAGCGGGCCCACCGCCGGCAGCTCGCCGTCGGTGACGTCCAGCTCGCGCAGCCGCCGGGCCGTGACGAGCACGCGCCGCTCCAGGGTGCCCACGAAGCGGTTGTAGTCCTCCACCGCGCGGTGCAGCGTCCGGCCCAGGGAGGCGGTGTGCCCGCCGAGGGTCCCGAGGCGCTCGTGCAGCTCGCGGCCCAGCGCGAACAGCTCCCGGGCGCTGCCGGTCACGGCGTCCTGCTGCCAGGTCAGCGCCACCGTGCGCAGCAGCGCGAGCAGCGTGGTGGGCGTCGCCAGCACCACCCGGCGGCTCATCGAGTGCTCCAGCAGCGCCGGGTCGGCCTCGCAGGCGGCGGCCAGGAACGCCTCGCCGGGCACGAAGCACACGACGACGTCGGGGGAGTCCTCCACGGCCGTGGGGTACTCCTTGGCGGCCAGGGCGTCGACGTGGCCGCGCAGCGCCTTCGCGTGCGCGGCCATCTCCGCGCGCCGCGCCGCCTCGTGCGCGGGGCCGCCGTCCAGCTCGCCGGCGCGCAGGAAGGCGGCCAGCGGCGCCTTGGCGTCGACGACGACGTGCTTGCCGCCGGGCAGGTGGACGACGAGGTCGGGGCGCACCGTGCGCCCGGACCGGGTGGTCAGGGTGGCCTGCTCGGTGAAGTCGACGCGCTCGAGCATCCCGGCGTGCTCGACGACGCGCCGCAGCTGCACCTCGCCCCAGGAGCCGCGGGAGCTGGAGGCGCGCAGGGCCCCGGCGAGGGTGGCGGTCTCGCTGCGCAGCGCGTCGGCGCCGGCGGCGAGTGCCGTGAGCTGCTCGGTCAGGCGCGCGTACTGCTCCACCCGGTCGCGCTCGAGGGTCCGCACCTGCGCCTCGACGCGGTCCAGGGTGTCGGTGACCGGGGCCACGGCCGCGGTGAGCGCGCGGCCGTCGGTGGCGCGCTCCTCCAGCTCGGTGACGCGCCGGCGCAGCAGGTCGCGCTCGGCGGTCGCGGCGGCGGCGCGGGCGGTGTCGGCACCGCGCAGCGCGCGTGCCAGCACGAGGCCGAGGGCGAGCCCGGCGAGCAGGCCCACGACGAGGCCGGTGAGCAGGAGCAGGGCGGGGCCGACGTCCACGTGTGCACTGTGCCAGTCGCGGTGCCGGTCGCGGTGCCGGTCGCGGTGCCGGTCGCGGCGGGTGTCCGGGCGGTGCCGCGCACTGCTCCGTCCGGGTGGTGCTGGAGCAGTCCTGTCGGTACGCACGGTGACCACTTCGGTGCTCACCGTGGCGGCATGTCGGTCGCCGCCACCCCTCCGGGAGCCTGGTGGTGGGCGGCGCCCGCAACACCGCTGCGCTGCGTGGTCAACCGGCTCCGTGGCGTGGCCAGTGAGGGCCGCGGGAGCGGACGCTTTCCTACTGCGCCGCAGCGCCCCTCCACTACAGTGACGCAGCGAGAGAGTTGCGGGGGCGGCTGCGTGGTGCGCGGCGGGTGGGGGGCACCCGGCACCGGCGGGCACCGGTCCGCGCCCGCGGCTGCTCGACACCGATCGGCACCGATCGGCACCGCTCGACCAGGGGGGAACAGATGCAGCACGTCGAAGCCGCCGACGAGCAGGCGGGACGGTCGCAGGACCCGGTGGCCCGGGCACTGGCGACCGTGTCCGGGGAGCAGGTACCCACGCAGCGCGCCTGCCTGGACCTGGCGCGGGCCCTGTCCGGCGCGGGCGACGCCGGCCGCGCGGTGCGCTGGGCGTTCGCGTCGATCGACGCCGGCGAGGACTTCGCCGGCTGGCTCGCCGCGTCCCGGCTGTGGCAGCGCCACCGCGACGACGTGCCGCGGCCCGCGCGCCGGGCGCGCGTCGCCGTGCTCGGCAGCTACACCACGACCCAGCTGACCGGCCTGCTGCCGCTGGCGTGCGCGCGCGCCGGGGTGGACGTGGAGGTCTACGAGTGCGGCTACGGGCTCTACCGGCAGGAGCTGCTGGACCCCTCCAGCGGTCTGCACGCCTTCGACCCCGACGTCGTGGTCCTGGCCGTCGACGCCGCCGAGGTGGACCTCCCGCAGCTCGCCGACGACCCCGAGGCGGCCGTCGAGGCGGAGCTGGGGCGCTGGACGTCCCTGTGGGACCTGGCGCGCGAGCGCTTCGGCGCCCGCGTCGTCCAGCACGGCGTCGTGGTGCCCCCCGACGAGCCGCTGGGCCACCTCGCCGCGCGCGTGCCCGGCTCCCGGTCGGCGCTGCTGCGCCGCCTCCAGGAGCGGATGGGGGAGGTGGCCGCCTCCGAGGCGGGCCGGGGCGTGGCCCTGGTGGACTGCGAGCGCCTCGCCTCCGACGTCGGCAAGCGCGTCTGGAGCGATCCGCGCTACGTGCACGCCGCCAAGCAGGCCGTGTCCCTGGCGTGCGTGCCCCTGCTGGCGCGGCACACCGCCGCGGTCCTCGCCGCCCAGCTGGGTGCCTCGCGCAAGTGCCTGGTGCTCGACCTGGACAACACGCTGTGGGGCGGCGTCCTGGGCGAGGTCGGCGTGCACGGCATCGCGCTGGGGGCCGGTGCGGCCGGGGAGGCGTTCAGCGCCTTCCAGCGCCACGTGCTGGCGCTGAAGGACAAGGGCGTGGTGCTGGCGGTGTGCTCCAAGAACGACGAGCACCTCGTGCGCGAGGCCTTCGAGCAGAACCCCGAGATGCTCCTCTCCCTCGACGACGTCGCCGTGCTCAGGGCGAGCTGGCAGGACAAGCCCACCGCGGTGCGCGGCATCGCGGCGGCTCTGGGCATCGGCGAGGACGCGCTCGTCTTCGTCGACGACAACCCCGCCGAGCGCGAGGCCGTGCGGGAGCTGGCCCCGGCCGTGGACGTGGTGCCGCTGCCCGCCGAGCCGGCCGGCTACGTCGCGGCCCTGTCGCGCTACCCGTTCTTCGAGACGGACGCCCTGACGGCCGAGGACGCCGCCCGCACCGCCCAGTACCGCGCCCGCGCGCAGGTCGCCGAGCAGCGCGAGAGCGCCGGGTCGCTGGAGGACTTCCTGCGCGGCCTGGACATGCGCGCCGAGGTGGCCCCGCTGGGGCCGGAGAACGTCGCGCGGGTCGCGCAGCTGCTGGGCAAGACGAACCAGTTCAACCTCACCACCCGCAGGCACTCCCTGGCCGACGTCGAGTCCTTCGCGGCCGACCCGGCCTGGCACGCGCAGGTCGTCCGGCTGCGCGACCGCTTCGCCGACCACGGCGTGGTGGGCGTGCTGCTGGCGCGGCGCGCCGGGGCGGTGCTGGAGGTGGACAGCTGGCTGATGAGCTGCCGCGTCATCGGCCGCACCCTGGAGGACGAGATGTTCGGCGTGCTGGTGCGGCAGGCCCGGGCGGCCGGGTGCACCCGGCTGCGCGGGACGTACGTGCCGACGGCGAAGAACGGGCAGGTCGCGGGCCTGTACGAGCGGCTGGGCTTCACCCGGGACGAGAGCGCCGACGGCGCGGCCGGGGAGGGGGCGACCGGGTGGGTGCTCGAGGTGCCCGAGGAGGCGGCCACGCCCGGGTTGGTGGCGGTGCAGGTCGACGTGGCGGCGGGTACCGGTCCGCGCGGCGCGCGCGGGCTGCAGCAGGACGGTGACGAGGTGCCGGCGCAGCGCCGGCAGGAGCAGGAGGTGTCGCGGTGAGCGAGACGACGGGTGAGCTGCTGGGCGAGGACGGCGTGGACGGGCGCGTGCTGCGCGTCTTCCGCGACGTGCTGGGCGACGAGGAGCTGCAGCTGAGCGAGACCACGACGGCGAAGGACGTGCCGGGCTGGGACTCCCTGGCCCACGTCAACATCATGTTCTCCCTGGAGTCGGAGTTCGGCGTGCAGTTCACCGACGCCCAGATGACCTCCTTCGCGGACGTCGGCGAGCTGCGCCGCTTCCTCGCGTCGGCCGCGGGCTGACCCTGCCCGCGACCCGGCCCGCGGGCCCGCCCGTGGCGGGCTCGCGGGCCGGACGGCGGTAGGCTGCTGTCCCCGTGGCCCTCACCATCGGCATCGTCGGTCTGCCCAACGTCGGCAAGTCCACCCTGTTCAACGCGCTCACCGAGAACGACGCGCTCGCGGCGAACTACCCGTTCGCGACGATCGAGCCGAACGTCGGGGTGGTCCCGCTGCCGGACCCGCGCCTGGACGAGCTGGCCCGCCTCTTCGCCAGCGAGCGCACGGTGCCCGCCACCGTCTCCTTCGTGGACATCGCCGGCATCGTCAAGGGCGCCAGCGAGGGCGAGGGGCTGGGCAACAAGTTCCTCGCCAACATCCGCGAGGCGGACGCGATCTGCCAGGTCACGCGCGCCTTCGCCGACCCGGACGTGGTGCACGTCGCCGGCGCGGTCGACCCGGCCGAGGACATCGCGACCGTCCACACGGAGCTGGTCCTGGCCGACATGCAGACCCTCGAGCGCGCGCTGCCGCGCCTCGACAAGGAGGTCAAGGGCAAGAAGACCGACCCGGCGGTCCTGCGGGCGGCGCAGGCGGCGCAGGCCGTGCTGGACTCCGGCCGGCCGCTGTCGGCGGCGACCGCGGCGGACGACGTGGACGTCGAGCTGCTGCGCGAGCTGGGGCTGCTGACCACCAAGCCCTTCCTCTACGTCTTCAACGTCGACGAGACCGTGCTGGGGGACGAGGGGCGGATGGACGAGCTGCGCGCCCTGGTGGCGCCGGCGGAGGCCGTCTTCCTGGACGCCAAGCTGGAGTCGGAGCTGGCGGAGCTCGACGCGGAGGAGGCCGCCGAGCTGCTGGCCTCGGTCGGGCAGGACGAGCCGGGCCTGAACCAGCTGGCGCGGGTGGGCTTCGCCACGCTGGGCCTGCAGACCTACCTGACGGCCGGGCCGAAGGAGGCGCGGGCCTGGACGATCCGCGAGGGCGCCACGGCCCCGCAGGCCGCGGGCGTGATCCACACCGACTTCCAGCGCGGCTTCATCAAGGCCGAGGTCGTCTCCTTCGCCGACCTGGTCGCCGCCGGGTCGATGGCCGAGGCGAAGGCGCAGGGCAAGGTGCGCATCGAGGGCAAGGACTACGTGATGGCCGACGGCGACGTCGTGGAGTTCCGCTTCAACGTCTGACCCGCACCGCCCCGTGCCGGTCGGGGTGCGTGGCGTGCAGCACCACCTACGTGGAGTGACACTGGAGGGGAGTCGCCCCGGCACCGAGGGGTGTCCGGACGACTTCGCGCCACACCCGCGCCCCCGGGTGTTAACGTGCAGCCCGACCGCTAGAGGTGGACATCCTGCTCGCCAGGAGTCGCCACACCTGGGCAAGGTGCCCAAGCAGACGTGCTTGCTAGGAGGAGTCCCACCGTGAGCAGCTTCGAGAAGGACGACGAGCAGAGCGGCTCGCGCCGCGTCGGTCTCGTCTCCCGCGGCCCCGTCATCACCCGTCGCGCCGGCCTGGCCGGCCTGCTCGGCGCCGCGGCCGTCACCACGCTCGCGGCCTGCGGCGGCAGCGAGGAGGAGGGCAGCGGCGGCACCGAGGGCGGCGGCTCCGGCGGCGACGTCATCGCCAACGGCACCGAGCCGCAGAACCCGCTGGTGCCGACCTCCACCAACGAGGTGGGCGGCGGCCGTCTGCTGGACTCCCTGTGGGCCGGCCTCGTGTACTACCAGGCCGACGGCTCGCCCCAGAACGACGTGGCGGAGTCCATCGAGTCCGCGGACGCGCAGAACTACACCATCACGATCAAGCCGGACCAGACGTTCTCCGACGGCACGCCCGTCACGGCGCAGTCCTTCGTGGACGCCTGGAACTACGGCGCGCTGGGCACCAACGCCCAGCTGTCCAGCTACTTCTTCGAGCCCATCCAGGGCTTCGAGGACGTCCAGGCCGAGCCGCCGGTCGCGCAGACCATGTCCGGCCTGCAGGTCGTCGACGACACCACCTTCACGGTGGCGCTGACCCAGCCGGAGAGCGACTTCCCGCTGCGCCTGGGCTACTCGGCCTTCTACCCGCTGCCCGCCTCCGCGTTCGACGACATGGCCGCCTTCGGCGAGAGCCCGATCGGCAACGGCCCGTACAAGCTGGCCGCCCCGGACGCCTGGCAGCACAACGTGCGCATCGACTTCGTGCCGAACGAGACCTACACCGGCCCGCGGCAGGCGCAGAACGACTCGCTGGCCTTCGTCTTCTACGAGACCTACGACGCGGCGTACGCGGACCTGCAGTCCGGCAACCTGGACGTCATCGACAACATCCCGCCGTCGGCGCTGGCGACCTTCCAGGACGACCTGGGCGAGCGCGCCGTCAACCAGCCCGCGGCGGTCTTCCAGTCCTTCACCATCCCGCAGAACCTCCCGCACTTCAGCGGCGAGGAGGGCAAGCTGCGCCGGCAGGCGATCTCCCACGCCATCGACCGCGCCCAGGTCTGCGAGACGGTCTTCCAGGACACCCGCACCCCGGCGAAGGACTTCACGTCCCCCGTCATCGACGGCTACTCCGAGACGGTCCCGGGCAGCGAGGTGCTCGCCTACGACCCGGAGGAGGCCAAGCGGCTCTGGGCGGAGGCGGACGCGATCTCCCCGTACACGGGCACGTTCACCATCGCCTACAACTCCGACGGCGGGCACCAGGAGTGGGTGGACGCCACCGCCGCCTACATCCGCCAGACGCTGGGCATCCAGGCCGAGGGCGCGCCGTACCCGACGTTCGCGGCGCTGCGCACCGACGTCACCAACCGCACCATCACCGGCGCCTTCCGCACCGGCTGGCAGGCGGACTACCCGGGTCTGTACAACTTCCTGGCCCCGATCTACGCCACGGGCGCCGGTTCCAACGACGGCGACTACAGCAACCCGGAGTTCGACGCCCTGCTGAACCAGGCGGCGGCCCAGACGGACGCCGCGGCGTCGAACGAGCTGCTGCAGCAGGCGCAGACGATCCTCTTCGAGGACCTGCCCGCGATCCCGCTGTGGTACTCCAACGTCACCGGCGGCTCCTCGGAGGCGGCCAGCGACGTCCAGTTCGGCTGGAACAGCGTGCCGCTGTACTACCAGATCACCAAGAGCTGACCGCAGCGCTCAGGGGTGGACCGCTTCCGGCCGGTCCACCCCTGACGCGCGTGGAGGACCGACGCCGGCAAGGACAACGGCCGGGGGCGAGCAGCGAGGGCCCGCTCCCCGAGGAGGCTCGTGATGGGTTGGTACATCGGACGCCGTCTGCTGCAGATGGTGCCCGTCTTCTTCGGCGCGACGCTGTTGATCTACGCGCTCGTCTTCCTGCTGCCGGGGGACCCGATCCTCGCGCTGTTCGGCGAGCGCCCGGCCAGCCCGGCGGCGGTCGCCGAGCTGCGCGAGCGGTACAACCTGGACGAGCCGTTCATCGTCCAGTACCTGCTCTTCATCAAGGGCATCTTCACGCTGGACTTCGGGGAGTCCTTCTCCGGCCGGCCCGTGATCGAGCAGCTGGCCGAGGCGTTCCCCGTCACGATCAAGCTGGCCCTGATCGCCCTGGCCATCGAGGCCGTGTTCGGCATCGCCTTCGGCTTCCTCGCCGGCCTGCGCCGCGGCGGCCTGTTCGACTCGACCGTGCTGTTCCTCAGCCTGGTCGTCATCGGCATCCCCGTCTTCGTCCTCGGCTTCACCGCGCAGTACCTCTTCGGGGTGAAGTGGGGCGTCGTCGACCCCACGGTGGGCGGTGACCCGACCTTCGCGGAGCTGCTGCTGCCGGGAGCGGTGCTCGGGGCGCTGTCGTTCGCCTACGTGCTGCGGCTGACCCGCAACTCCGTGGCCGAGGCGCTCAGCGCCGACCACGTGCGCACCGCCACGGCCAAGGGGCTGGGCCGTCCGCGGGTGGTGACCGTGCACGTCCTGCGCAACTCCCTCATCCCCGTCGTGACCTTCCTGGGCGCCGACCTCGGCGCCCTGATGGGCGGGGCGCTCGTCACGGAGGGCATCTTCAACGTCCCGGGGGTCGGTCGGCTGCTGTACCAGGCCGTCATCCGCAGCGAGGGCCCCACCGTGGTGTCCGTCGTGACGGTGCTGGTGCTCGTCTACCTTCTCGCCAACCTCGTCGTGGACCTGCTCTACGCCGTCCTGGACCCGAGGATCCGCTATGTCTGAGACCACCGTGCGCCCCGGGCAGGAGCACTACGTCGCCCCGCTGGACACGACGCCCCTGGCGGCCGTGGACGCCGTCGACGAGAGCACGCCCTCGGCGAGCCTGTGGGGCGACGCCTGGAAGCAGCTGCGCCGCCGCCCGCTGTTCATCGTGCCCTCGCTGATCATCGTGCTGCTGATCGTGGTGGCGCTGTTCCCCTCGCTGTTCACCTCGGTGAACCCGCGCTACCAGGAGCTGTCGCGCGCGCTGGAGGGCGGCTCGGAGGGGCACCCGCTGGGGTTCACCCGCCTGGGCACCGACGTCTACGCCCGCCTCGTGCACGGCGCCCGCGCCTCGATCAGCGTCGGCCTGATCACCACGGCGATCGTCGTCGTGGTCGGCGGCGTCGTCGGCGCCCTCGCCGGCTTCTTCGGCGGCTGGATCGACGCGCTGCTGTCCCGGCTGGTGGACATGTTCTTCGCGCTGCCGCTGATCCTCGGCGCCATCGTCATGCTCCAGGCGCTGCAGGGCCGCAACGTGTGGACGGTCGCGCTGACCCTGTCGCTCTTCGGCTGGCCGCAGGTGGCCCGCATCATGCGCAGCTCCGTGCTGCAGGTGCGCGGCAACGAGTACGTCACCGCCGCGAAGTCCTTGGGGCTCGGCCGCTTCAGCACGCTGGCGCGCCACGTGCTGCCCAACGCGCTGGGGCCCGTCATCGTCATCGCGACCATCTCGCTGGGCACCTTCATCGCCGCCGAGGCCACGCTGTCCTTCCTCGGCATCGGCCTGCCCAGCAGCGTCGTCTCCTGGGGCGGTGACATCAGCAACGCGGTTCCGTCGGTGCGCACCGACCCGTGGATCCTGCTGTGGCCCTCGATCGCCCTGTCGGTGACCGTCCTGTCGTTCCTCATGCTCGGCGACGCCCTGCGCGACGCCCTCGACCCGAAGGGCCGCACCCGGTGACCGAGCCCACCTCGACGCCCGCCGAACGCCCCGTGGGCGGCGACGCCCCGCTGCTGCAGGTCCGCGACCTGCACGTGGACTTCAGCTCCGGCGGCAAGCCGGTGCACGCCGTGCGCGGTGTGAACTTCTCCGTCTACCCCGGGCAGACCGTCGCGGTCGTGGGGGAGTCCGGCTCCGGCAAGTCGACCTCCGCGCAGGCCGTCATCGGGCTGCTGCCGGGCAACGGCAAGGTCGTCGGCGGGCAGGTCCTCTTCGACGGGCAGGACATCGCCCACGCCTCGAAGAAGGAGTTCGTCGCCCTGCGCGGCCGGCACATCGGCCTGGTGCCGCAGGACCCGATGTCCAACCTCAACCCGGTGTGGTCGATCGGCTTCCAGATCCGGGAGGCGCTGGAGGCGAACGGCCTCGCCAAGGGCGCCGCGGCGAAGGAGCGCGCGGTGGAGCTGCTCGAGGAGGCGGGGCTGGGCGACGCCGCCCGGCGCGCCAAGCAGTACCCCCACGAGTTCTCCGGCGGCATGCGCCAGCGCGCCCTCATCGCCATCGGGCTGTCCTCCCGGCCGCGGCTGCTGATCGCGGACGAGCCGACCTCCGCCCTGGACGTCACCGTGCAGCGGCAGATCCTCGACCACCTGGACACCCTGACGGCCGAGATGGGCACCGCCGTGCTGCTCATCACCCACGACCTGGGCCTGGCCGCCGAGCGCGCCGAGCACCTGGTGGTCATGTACAAGGGCCAGGTCGTCGAGTCCGGCCCGGCGCTGGAGATCCTGCAGCGGCCGCAGCACCCGTACACCCAGCGCCTGGTGAGCGCGGCACCCTCCCTGGCCTCGCGCCGCCTGGAGTCGGTGCACCGCGCCGAGGTCGTCGAGCACGCCCGCGAGCACGCCGTGGAGGCGCACGAGCGCGTCGCCGGGGGAACGCACGCGGCGGTGGGCGCCGACACCGCCACGCCGAACGTCATCGAGGTCCGCAACCTCGTCAAGGAGTTCCACCTGCGCGGCTCCGGCCTGCGGGGGGAGACCCTGCGCGCCGTGGACGACGTCAGCTTCAGCGTGCGCCGCGGCACGACCACCGCGGTGGTCGGCGAGTCCGGTTCCGGCAAGTCCACCGTCGCGCAGATGGTGCTGAGCCTGCTGCCCGTCACCAGCGGCTCGGTGCTCTTCGACGGCGTCGACCTCACCGAGCTGGACCGCAAGCAGCTGTTCGAGTTCCGCCGGCGCGTCCAGCCGATCTTCCAGAACCCCTACGGCTCCCTGGACCCCAGCTGGAGCATCTTCCGCACCGTGGAGGAGCCGCTGCGTGTGCACGGCGTGGGCGACGCGAAGTCCCGCGAGGCGCGCGTGCGCGACCTGCTGGAGAAGGTGTCCCTGCCGGCGAGCTCGCTGCGCCGCTTCCCCAACGAGCTCTCCGGCGGCCAGCGCCAGCGCGTCGCCATCGCGCGGGCCCTGGCGCTGAACCCGGAGGTCGTGGTCTGCGACGAGGCGGTCAGCGCCCTCGACGTCCTCGTGCAGGGCCAGATCCTCACCCTGCTCAACGACCTGCAGGCGGAGCTGGGGCTGACGTACCTGTTCATCACCCACGACCTGGCCGTGGTGCGCCAGATCGCCGACGACGTGGTCGTCATGGAGAAGGGCCGGCTGGTGGAGTCGGCCACGACCGACGAGGTGTTCGAGTCGCCGAAGCAGGCATACACGAAGGCGCTGCTGGAGGCGATCCCCGGGGGGAGCATCCGGCTCGGCGCCTGACCGGTCCAGCGCGCCCCGCCCCGTCCGCCGGGGGCGGGGGCGCGGTCACAGGGTGACACCGACCAGGTGGCCGATGCCGTAGGTGACGGCCATCGCCAGCAGGCCGCCGCCGACGTTGCGGGCCACCGCGCGCGGAACCGGTGCACCGCCGAGGCGGGCGCTGACCACCCCGGTGACCAGCAGCGCCACGACGACCGCCGCCACGCACACGGCCACCCGCGTCCCCGGCGGCGGCAGCAGCACCGCCAGCAGCGGCAGCAGCCCGCCGAGCGTGAACGCCACCGTCGAGGCGGCCGCGGCCTGCCAGGGGCTCGTGACCTCCTCCGGGTCCAGCCCCAGCTCCGCCTCGGCGTGCGCTGCGAGCGCGTCGTGCGCGGTCAGCTCCTCGGCGACGCGCCGGGCCAGCTGCGGTGAGAGCCCCTTGCCCTCGTAGATGGCCGCCAGCTCCGCCAGCTCCTCGCCGGGCATCTCCGCCAGCTCCCGGCGCTCCTTCGCCAGCAGCGCCCGCTGCGTGTCGGACTGGGTGCTCACCGAGACGTACTCGCCGGTGCCCATCGACAGGGCCCCGGCGACGAGCGCGGCCACGCCCGCCGCCGCCAGCGCGCTGCCGTGGTCGGTGGCCGCCACCACGCCGAGGACCACCCCGGCCACCGACACGACGCCGTCGTTGGCGCCCAGGACACCGGCGCGCAGGCGGTTCAGCCGCGCGTCGACGTCGGAGACGTGCAGGGCGGGCTCGTCCGGGTGCGTCTCGACCACGCCGGGAGCCTAGAGCGGGGTGCTCCCGCACCACCGGGCGCACCGCGCCACCCCCTTGCGGCTGCCGTCGCCGCGTCGGGCCGCTACCGTGGCCGGATGCAGTTCGCCGTCGCACTGATCGTGCTGGCCGTCGCTGCCGGTGTCGCCGTCGTGTACTGGCGCACGGACCCGCGACACCGCCTCGACGCCTGCGAGCGGGTGGGGTACGGCAGCCGTGCCCGTCGCGACCGCGAGAGTTCGGGCACGCCCCACCACGGCTGAGCGGCCCCGGGCCGGGCCCGTGGCGGGGATCACGCAGGTCCCCCCGGCGCGGGCCGAACCCCCGCACCCGCTGCGACGTTGCAGACTGGTGAGGGGCGCCACCCGAGCGCCCCCGGGGAGAGGGAGTCGATGGCCGACACGCAGGACGAGCGCACCGGTTCGGCGGCCGCAGGCCGCCAGGACCGCGCGGCGCGGGTGGCCGCCATGCAGAGGGCCGACAAGGCGCGCGCACGCCGGCGCCGGGTGGCGCTGATCGCCGTCCCGACCGTGCTGGTGCTGGGCGCCGGGGCCGGGGTGGCCGCCGTCATCGCCGCCCAGCCGGACCCGCCGTCCCTGGAGGCGGTGAGCACCTTCGAGTACACCGGCGGCCAGCACACCCAGGAGGCCGTGCAGTACGCCGAGACCCCGCCCGTCGGCGGCGAGCACGCCCCCGTGTGGCTGAACTGCGGCGTCTACGCCGAGCCCGTGCCGAACGAGAACGCCGTGCACAGCCTCGAGCACGGCGCGGTGTGGATCACCTACGGCCCCGACCTGCCCGCCGAGCAGGTGGAGCAGTTGCGCGAGGCGGTCGAGGGCCGCGAGTACACCCTGCTCTCGCCCTACGAGGGCCTGCCCTCGCCGGTCGTCCTGTCCGCCTGGAACCACCAGCTGACGCTCCAGGACGCCGACGACCCGCGCATCGGCGCGTTCCTGTCGGAGTACGTCAACGGCCCGCAGACCCCCGAGCCCGGCGCCCTGTGCAGCAACGGCGTCGGCACCCCCGTCGGCTGACCGTGTCCCCCCGCGACTCCCGCCCCCGCGCCGGGCGGGTCCTGCTGGTCGCGGCCGCCGTGCTGGTGGCCCTGGTCGGCGGCGTCCTCGCTGGCCGGGCCCTGCCCGACGCGCCCGGCGAGCGGTCCGCCGCCGTGGGGTTCGCCCGGGACATGACCACCCACCACCAGCAGGCGATCGCGATGGCGTTCGAGGCGGTCCAGGAGGCGCCCAGCGCCGAGGTCCGCCAGCTCGCCGTGGACATCGCCTCCACCCAGGGCAACCAGGTCGGGCGCATGCAGGCCCTGCTGCGCGAGTGGGGCCACCCGCTCACCGGCTCGGCGCCCGCCATGGCGTGGATGAGCACCTCCCAGGGCCACGCCGGGCACGCCGAGCTGGCGCAGCAGGAGGGGCGGGCCATGCCGGGCATGGCGACCGCCGAGGAGATGGCCCGCCTGTCCGAGCTGACCGGCGAGGAGTTCGAGGTCTTCTTCCTGCAGCTGATGCTGCGCCACCACGCGGGCGGCCTGCAGATGGCCGAGTCCGGCGCCGAGCTCGTCGGCGACGAGCAGCTGCGCGAGCTGGCCGCGGCGATCCTGGCCAGCCAGAGCAGCGAGACGCAGGTGCTGACGGACCTGCTGGCCGAGCGGGGCGCGCAGCCGCTGCCCTTCCCGGCGGACGAGGCGGCCGGGGCGTGAGGCTCGTGGTGGCGGCGGCGCTGGTGGACGACCTGCGCCGCCCCCGCTCCCTGCTGGCCGCCCGGCGCAGCGCCCCGCCGGCGCTCGCGGGCCGGTGGGAGCTGCCCGGCGGCAAGGTGGAGCCGGGGGAGGAGCCGGAGGCGGCGCTGCTGCGGGAGCTGCGCGAGGAGCTCGGGGTGGGCGTCGAGCTCGGCGTCGAGGTGCCCGGTCCCGCCCGGGGCGCGTGGCCGCTCGGCGGGGACCTCGTGATGCGGGTCTGGTGGGCCCGCGTGGTGCTCGGTGGGCCTGCGCCGTTGCAGGACCACGACGAGCTGCGGTGGCTGGCGCCGGGCGAGTGGCGCTCGGTCGACTGGCTGCCGGCCGACGTCGCCCTCGCCCAGCGGCTGGAGGAGCTGGCCGGCGCCTAGGCGCGCGGGGCGCTCTCCGCCCCGGTGCCGCGCTGCGGGGCGTCGGAGACGGGCACGGTGCTCCGCTCGGCGCCCAGGTCCTTCACCAGCGCGACGCACAGCCCGATCATCACGACGAGGAACGGCGCCGCGACGATGATGGCGACGTTCTTCAGGGCCTGGATGCCCTCACCCTCGGAGCCGCCGACGCCCAGCAGGATCGCCGCGGTCGCACCGGTGAGCAGCGCCCACGTCACCGTCACCCAGCGGTTCGGCTCGTCGGCCCCGTGGGAGCTGAGAGAGCCCATGACGACGCTCGCGGAGTCCGCGCTGGTGACGAAGTAGATGACGATCATCGTCATGACGAGCAGGGAGCTGACGGCGCTGAGCGGCAGCGCGTCCAGCACCGTGAAGAACTGGCTCTCCTGCGAGAGCTCGCTGATGTCCGTGCCGCCCTGGAACTGCTCGTACAGGGCCGTCCCGCCGAGCACGGAGAACCACACGAGGGCGATCGCGCTCGGGGCCGCCACGACGCCGAGGACGAACTCGCGGATGGTGCGGCCGCGGGAGATGCGCGCCAGGAACGTCCCGACGAAGGGCGCCCAGGACATCCACCAGGCCCAGTAGAAGATCGTCCAGCCGCCGAGCCACTCCGTGCCGCCGTAGGCGCCGGTGCGGAAGGAGATCCGCGGCAGCTGCGAGAGGTAGTTCCCGGCGGTCGACGGCGCCAGGTTGAGGATGAAGACGGTCGGGCCGACCACGAAGAGGAAGAGCAGCAGCAGGACCGAGAAGACCATGTTGGTGTTCGACAGCCACTTGATGCCGCGCTCGATGCCGCTGAAGGCCGACAGCACGAAGCAGGCGGTGAGGATCACGACGATCCAGACCTGCGTCGAGCTGCTGACCTCGACGCCGAAGACCTGGTCGAGGCCGCCGTTGATCTGCGCGGCACCGAGACCCAGCGAGGTGGCGGTGCCGAAGATCGTCGCGAAGATCGCGAGGATGTCGATGAGCTTGGCCAGGCCGGTGCGGCCGCGCAGCAGCGGGGCGAACGGCGCCGAGAAGCCGCCCGTGCGGCCCTTGCGGTACCAGGCGTAGGCCAGTGCGAGGCCCACGACGGCGTAGATGGACCACGGGTGCAGGGCCCAGTGGAACATCGAGTAGATCATCGCGTAGCGCTCGGCGTTCTCGGTGCCCGGCGCGATCCCGGCCTCGGGCGGCGTCAGCGTGTGCGAGAGCGGCTCGCTGACGCCGTAGAAGAGCAGGCCGATGCCCATGCCGGCGCTGAACATCATCGCGAACCAGGAACCGGTGGAGAACTCCGGGCGCTCGTCGTCGCGCCCCAGGCGCTTCTTGCCGTGCTTGGAGAGCATGAGCCAGAAGGCGAAGCCGACGAAGCCGGTGGCGGCCAGGACGAAGGCCCAGCCGAAGTTCTCGGTCAACCACCCGAGCGCGTCGGCCGCGGCCGTGTTGAAGCCGGCGGGGAAGGCGAGGGCCAGGGTCAGGAAGGCGACGACAGCGAGGGCGCTGACGCCGAACACGACCTTGTCGACCGGGTACCGGCTGGGGCCCGCCGCGGGGTGCTCCGGGGCCGTCGGGGGGGTGGGCGATCGGTGGTCAGGGGGTGCTGACATGACTCCCAGGATGGCACGGTGCGGTTGTCTGGAACCAATCGAGATCCCGTGGAGGCACCCTCCCGCAGGGCCTCGCGCGAGGCGTCGTCGCAGGTCAGCGGGGTGCTCCGGGGCGCGGCGAGCAGGCCGGCCCGCCCCGGCGGCTAGAATGGGGCGTCCCCACCCCCGCGCACCGGATCGAGACTCCTCCCCATGCCCCTGAGCACCCGCGAAGACCTGCGCAACGTCGCGATCGTCGCCCACGTCGACCACGGCAAGACGACGCTCGTCGACGCGATGCTCTGGCAGTCCGGCGCGTTCCGGGCCAACGCCGACGTCGCCGACCGCGTCATGGACTCCGGCGACCTCGAGCGCGAGAAGGGCATCACCATCCTCGCGAAGAACACCTCGGTCCGGTACGCCGGCCCGGGTGCCCCCGAGGGTGGCATGACCATCAACATCATCGACACCCCCGGCCACGCCGACTTCGGCGGTGAGGTCGAGCGCGGTCTGTCCATGGTCGACGGCGTCGTGCTGCTCGTCGACGCCTCCGAGGGCCCGCTGCCGCAGACGCGCTTCGTGATGCGCAAGGCGCTCGCCGCCGGGCTGCCGATCATCATCGTGGTCAACAAGGTCGACCGCCCCGACGCCCGCATCGAGGGCGTCCTGGAGGACACCTACGAGCTGCTGCTCGACGTCGCCGACGACGCGGCCGGCATCGATCCCGAGTCGCTGCTGGAGGTGCCCGTCGTCTACGCCTCGGCGAAGAACGGCCGGGCCTCGACCAACCGCCCCGCCGACGGCGGGCTGCCGGACGCCGAGGACCTCGTCCCGCTGTTCCAGACCATCCTGGAGGCGGTGCCGGCCCCGGAGTACGACCCCGAGGCGCCGCTGCAGGCGCACGTCACCAACCTCGACGCCTCCCCGTTCCTGGGGCGCCTGGCGCTGGTGCGCGTGCGCGCCGGTGAGCTCGTGAAGGGCCAGCAGGTCGCCTGGTGCAAGCAGGACGGCTCCGTCGACCGCGTCAAGGTGACCGAGCTGCTCGTCACCGAGGCGCTGACGCGGGTGCCGGGGGAGAAGGCCGGTCCCGGCGACATCGTCGCCGTCGCCGGCTTCCCGGACATCACCATCGGCGAGACGCTCGCCGACCCGGACGACCCGCGGCCGCTGCCGCTCATCACCGTCGACGAGCCCGCGATCTCCATGACCATCGGCACCAACACGTCCCCGATGGCCGGGCGCGTCAAGGGCGCCAAGGTCACCGCGCGCCTGGTCAAGGACCGCCTCGACAAGGAGCTCATCGGCAACGTCTCCATCCGCGTCGTGCCCACCGAGCGCCCCGACGCCTGGGAGGTCCAGGGCCGCGGCGAGCTGGCGCTGGCGATCCTCGTGGAGCAGATGCGCCGCGAGGGCTACGAGCTGACCGTGGGCAAGCCGCAGGTGGTCACCCGCAAGGACGAGGACGGCAAGGTCCTCGAGCCCTTCGAGCACCTGACGGTCGACTCCCCCGAGGAGTACCTGGGGGCCATCACCCAGCTGCTCGCGTCGCGCAAGGGCCGCATGGAGACGATGACCAACCACGGCACCGGCTGGGTGCGCATGGAGTTCGTCGTGCCCTCGCGCGGCCTCATCGGCTTCCGCACCGAGTTCCTCACCGAGACCCGCGGCACCGGCATCGCCCACCACGTCTTCGACGCCTACGACCACTGGGCGGGTGAGATCCGCACGCGCAACTCCGGTTCCCTGGTCGCCGACCGCTCCGGCGCGGCGACCGGCTTCGCCATCGCGAACCTGCAGGAGCGCGGCCAGCTGTTCATCGAGCCGACCACCGAGGTGTACGAGGGCATGATCGTCGGGGAGAACTCCCGCGCCGACGACATGGACGTCAACATCACCAAGGAGAAGAAGCTCACCAACATGCGCTCCTCCACCGGCGACGAGCTGGAGCGCCTGGTGCCGGCGAAGAAGCTCTCGCTGGAGCAGGCTCTGGAGTTCTGCCGCGAGGACGAGTGCGTGGAGGTCACCCCCGAGGCGGTGCGCATCCGCAAGGTCGAGCTGGACGCCTCCCAGCGCGCCAAGTCGGCCTCGAAGGCCCGCCGCGGCTGACGCGCCCCCGACCCTCGCGGGCCGCCCCGGTGTCGCTGCCGGGGCGGCCCGCCGCGCGTGCGTGACGCGCACCCCCCGCCGCCCCACGAGCCGTGCCGGCCGCCGGCCACAGCACCGCGGCAGCGACCGCGGTGGCGGTGCCGGCCCGCTCCGGGCTGCGGTGATCCCCGTGCGGGGCAGGATGGGAGCATGACGACCCTGCCCGGACCCCCCGACGAGCCGGACGCCGCGACCGAGGGTGCCGCCGGTGCCGCCACGCAGGGGCGGGACCCGATGGAGATCGCCGAGGACGTCGTGGACGACGTCGCCCGCGAGCTGGACCCCGCCGAGCTGGCCTCCATGGAGCGCCTGGACCAGCCGCACCGGCTGCTGCTCGTGCACGCCCACCCCGACGACGAGTCCCTCGGCACCGCCCTGACCATGGCGCGCTACGCCGACGCCGGTGCGCACGTGGTGCTGCTGACCGCCACCCGCGGCGAGCTGGGCGAGGTCATCCCGCCCGAGCTGGCCCACCTGACGCCCGACGAGCTCGCCGGGCACCGCACGGGGGAGCTGGCCGCGGCCATGGAGGCGCTCGGCGTGGAGGACCACCGCTTCCTCACCCGCCCCGACGGCAGCGGCTACCGCGACTCGGGGATGGTGTGGGCCGAGCCGGGCCGGGCGGCCGCCGGCGAGGACGTCGACCCGCGCGCGCTGACCGCCGCCGACCCCGAGGAGGTCGCCGGGCGCATCGCGCAGGTGCTGCGCGAGGTGCGCCCGCAGGTCGTCGTCACCTACGAGCCCGGCGGCGGGTACGGCCACCCCGACCACGTGCGCGTCGCCGAGGCCACCGCCCGCGCCCTCGTGCTGGCCGCCGGCCGGGGCGCCGACGGCGACGGCGCGGCGGACGCGGACGTGCCGTGGCAGGTCGCGAAGGTCTACGAGATCGTCCAGCCCCTCAGCGAGGCGCGCGTCGCGCTGCGCCGGCTGGTGGAGACGGGGGCGCCCGGAGCCGCGGACCCCGACGGCCCGCTGCCCAGCGTCGTCGTGCCCGACGGGGAGGTCACCACCGTGGTCGACGGCGCCGAGCAGCTCCCGGCGAAGATCGCCGCGCTGCGCGCCCACGCCACCCAGGTCGCCCTCGACCTGGACGCGGAGGTGCCCGCGGTGCGGCTGTCCAACGGGGTGCCGCAGCCGCTGGTCGCCCGCGAGCACTTCCGGCTCGTGCACGGCGTGGCCGCCGGCCCCCTCGACGCCGACGGCCGCGAGACGGACCTCTTCGCGGGCATCGCCACCTCCTGATCCCACCCCCCACCCCGTCGCCCACCCGCCTCCACGTGGTCGCAGCTTCACCCTCCGTTGCGCCGGTCGGGGGAACACGATCCTCCGAACAGGTCACGACCGGTCGTGGTCCCTGCACGGCGGGGGTTGGGTGGGCGTCAGGCCCGGTGCTCCGTCCGGGCGGCGAGGAGGGGAGCGACCGTGGCCGAGATGCTCAGGGCACCGCACGGGCGGGACGGTGCGGGGATCACCCCCGTGCGGCGCACGGGCCGCGACGCGGGGGACGTCGGCCGGCTCCGCGAGCGCCGCCGCCGCCGCCGGACCGCGGTGCTGGCCGGGATCGTCCTCGCCGTGGTCGCCGCCGGCGCCGCGCGCGTGGCCAGCGGCCGCACCCTGCTGCCGGCGTGGCCCTCGATCGACCCGCTGTACCTGATGTCCGGGCTGTTCTTCGCGGTGCTCATCGCGGTGCTCCTCGGGCAGACCCTCGTCGCCGGGCGCTCCCCGCACGTGGTCTACCGGCCCGAGCAGATCGACGTGACCCTCGAGGACGTCAAGGGCCTGGCCCCCGTCAAGGAGGACGTCGAGCGCAGCCTCGACCTCTTCCTGTCCGCGCGCAGCTTCCGCCGCGACATGGGTGGCCGCCCCCGCCGCGGCCTGCTCTTCGAGGGCTCACCCGGCACCGGCAAGACGCACATGGCCAAGGCCATGGCCCACGAGGCCGGGGTGCCGTTCCTGTTCGTCTCCGCCACCTCGTTCCAGTCCATGTGGTACGGCGCCACCGCCCGGAAGGTGCGCTCGTACTTCCGGGCGCTGCGCAAGGCCGCCCGCGCCGAGGGCGGCGCCATCGCCTTCATCGAGGAGATCGACGCCATCGCCGCAGCCCGCGGCGGCATGGCCGCCGCCACCCCGGCGCCCGCCGCGGCCGTGCTGGGCTGCGGCGGCCTGACCGGGCTGGCGATGGGTGCGCCCACCGCCGCCGCGCCGGTGCGGGTGGAGCGCCTCGCCAGCAGCGAGGGCGCCAGCGGCGTCGTCAACGAGCTGCTGGTGCAGATGCAGTCCTTCGACGAGCCCACCGCCTCCGAGCGGCTGCACGGCTGGGCCGTGGACGCCGTCAACCGGTTCCTGCCCGCGCACCGGCGCCTGGCTCGCCCGCGCAGCGAACCCGCCGAGGTCCTCGTGATCGCCGCCACCAACCGCGCCGACGCCCTCGACCCCGCCCTGCTGCGCCCGGGGCGCTTCGACCGCCGCCTGACCTTCGGGCTGCCCGACAAGACCGGCCGCCGCGAGCTCGTCGACCACTTCCTGGCGGCCAAGGCCCACGAGCCGCAGCTGGACGACGCGGAGCGGCGCGACGCCCTGGCCGGCATCACCAACGGCTACAGCCCCGTGATGATCGAGAACCTCCTCGACGAGGCGCTGGTCAACGCGGTGCGCCGCGGCGCCGACGGCATGTCCTGGGCGGACGTCGAGCACGCCCGCCTGGTCACCGAGGTGGGGCTGGGTCAGCCCGTCGGCTACACCGCCCACGAGGAGCGGCTCATCGCCACCCACGAGGCCGGGCACGCCACCGTCGCCTGGCTCGTGGCGCCGCAGCGCCGCCTGGAGGTGCTCACCATCGTCAAGCGCGCCGACGCCCTGGGGCTGCTCGCGCACGGCGACGCCGAGGACGTCTACACCCGCTCGCGCGCCGAGCTGGCCGGGTTCATCAAGATCGCCTTCGGCGGGCAGGTCGCCGAGGAGCTGTTCTTCGGCGACGTGTCCACCGGCCCGGCCGGGGACCTGCAGGCGGCCACCTCCACGGCGGCGCAGATGGTCGGCGCCGCGGGCATGGCCGGCACGCTCGTGTCCTTCGCCGCCGTGCAGAACGGTGCCCTGGCCGACGGCAACCTCGTCGCCCGCGTCCTCGGCGACGCGGAGGGCCGCCGCCTGGTGGAGAGCCTGCTCGCCGAGCAGAAGGGCGCCGTGCGCGAGCTGCTCGAGCGCCACCGCTACCTCGTCGCGGCGCTGCGCGACGCCCTGCTGGAGCGGCACGAGCTCATCGGCCGGGAGATCACCGACGTCCTCGAAGCGGCGCACGCCGCGCACGGCGCCGACCCGCGGGCCGCGGGCGCGCCGCGCGTGCTCGACCTGCGCGACGGCGCCGCGCTGCGCACGTCCCCGGGCACGCCCCGGGGCTGACCCGCGCCACCGCGCCCGGAGGGGAGGCGCGGACGCGCGGGGACCGAGGCCGGGCCCGCCCGCGCCCTCCGGGGGGAGGGAGCGCGGGCGGGCCGGGCGCTCAGGTGCTGCCGGACAGCTGGAACCACACCGTCTTGCCCCTGGCCGGGGGGTGGGCGGTCTCCACGCCCCACCGGGTGGCGAGGAGGTCGGTCAGGGCCATGCCGCGCCCGCCGGTGGCCTCCGGTCCCACGTGGCGGACCACGGGGGCGGTGGGACTGGCGTCGGTGACGGCGATGCGCACGTGCTCCTCGGCGCACGCCACCTCGACGGTGACCGGGCCCTGACCGTGGCGCACCGCGTTGGCGACCACCTCGGAGGTCAGCAGCTCCACGAGGTCCTCGTCGACCTGCGGCCCCGAGGTCGCGCAGCAGCGGGCGACCACGTCGCTGACCCAGTGCCGGGCGGTGCAGACCGCTGAGAGCTCAGGGGCCACGACGAGCTGAGCCATCGGTCCTCTTCCCACCCGATCACCAGGGGTGATCGCTCACTGGTACCGCGGATCCGCGGGGAACCGGGGGCCCGGCACCGCCACTGTGCCGCCACGGCGGGGTGGCGGCAAGCGCAGGGTCCGCGGGTGCTGCCGTAAGGTCGATGCGGGCGGTGGTGCTCCCCGGAGCGCACCGTCGCACCTGTCGGTGCGTCTGCACGCGGTGCAGCGCTGGAGTCGAGGTCGTGCAAGTGGTCGCAGCACCCGTGCCGGGAGGCGAGAGCGCTCCGAGGACCGGTGCTCCGGGTGGCGAGGGGGCCGGTGCGGCGCCCGTCCCGCAGCCGGGGGACCCGCCGGCGCCCGCACCGGCGGGGTCGGCGGCCGACGAGCGGGTCCGGGCCGCCCGGCGGCTGGCGAGCGCCCCGGCGAACCCGGCCCTGCAGCACCTGGCGGAGCTGGCGGCGCGGCTGCTGTCGGCATCGGCCTCGCAGGTCTCGCTGCTGACCGACGTGCAGACCATCAGCGCGCAGGCGGGGCAGGACCCCGACCTGCTGGGGAGCACCGGCCCGCTGGCGGAGTCGCTGTGCACGGTGACGGCCTCCGGCGCGGAGCCGCTGATCGTGGTCGACGCCGTCGCCGACGCGCGGGTGGCCGCGCTGCCGCCGGTGACCAGCGGGGCGGTGGGCGCCTACCTGGGTGTCCCGCTGGTGGGCCAGGACGGTCACGTCGTCGGTGCGCTGTGCGTCTTCGACCCGGCCCCGCGCCAGTGGGCCACCAGCGACGTCGCCGTGCTGGTCGACCTGGCCGAGGCGGCGATCGCGGAGCTGGAGCTGTCGGCGCTGTCGCTGCAGTACGAGACCGACCGGCTGCGCTGGCAGCTGGCGATCGCCGCCGGCGGGGTCGGCAGCTTCGACTGGGACCTGCGCGCCGACGTCCTGACCTGGGACGAGCGGGTCCTGGAGCTGTTCGGCTACGACGCCGGCGACTTCGACGGCACCATGGGCGCCTTCGAGGACCGCGTCCACCCCGACGACCTGGGGCGGGTCCGGCGGCTGCTGGCCGAGGCCGTGCGCACCGGTGCCACCTTCGAGGCCGAGTACCGCCTCGTCCTGCCCGACGGGGACACCCGGTGGGTCAAGGCGCGCGGGGAGGCGCTGGTCGGCGCCGACGGGCGCCCCGCGCACCTGCTGGGCGCGGTGTACGACACCACCGCCGAGCGGCGCGAGGACGTCCGCGTGTCCCGGGTGCTGGAGGCGATGTCGTCGGCGTTCTGCTCCCTGGACCGCGACTGGCGCTTCAGCTACGTCAACGCCGAGGCGGAGCGGGTGCTGCAGCGCCCGCGCGAGGAGCTGCTCGGCGGGGACGTGTGGGAGCTGTTCCCCGACGCGGTGGGCTCGCAGTTCGAGGAGCAGTACCGCCGCGCGATGGCCACGGGCGAGCAGGTCGACTTCGAGGCGTACTACCCCGCGCCCCTGGACCGCTGGTACGAGGTGCGCGCCTGGCGCGACCCGGACGGGCTGTCGGTGTACTTCCTGGACATCACCGCGCGCAAGACCGCGCAGCAGCAGGCCGAGACCGAGCGGGCGGCGGCGCAGGAGGCCCTGCGGGCCGCCGAGCAGGCCCGGCGCGAGGCGCAGCGGGCGCAGACGGCCGCCGAGCGCACCGCCGAGCGCCTGCAGCTGCTGGCGCGGGTCAGCGCCGACCTGAGCGCGACGCTGGACACCGAGGAGGCGGTCGCCCGCCTGGCCCAGCACCTGGTGCCGGCGCTGGGGGACTGGTGCCTCGTCACCCTCGTCGACGAGGGGGGCGCCCTGCGCGACATCGGGGCCTGGCACGCGCAGGAGGAGATGCGCCCGCTGGTCCAGCGCTACCGCGAGATCCGGCTGGGCTCGCTCAGCTCACCCACCTCCTTCCTGCACCAGGCGCTGCGCGCCAACAGCCCGGTCCTGGTGCCCTCCGGTGCCACCGGGGCCATCGCGGCCCTGCTGGACGGTGAGGCGCGAGACCTGCTGGTGCAGCTGGCCCCGGAGAGCGGGCAGGTGCTGCCGCTGCGCGCGCGGGGGCGCACCGTGGGGCTGGTGACCATCCTGCGCGGCGCGGGTTCGGGCGACTTCAGCAGCCAGGACCTGCTGACCGCCAGCGAGGTCGCCGACCGGGCGGGCCTGGCGCTGGACAACGCCCGCCTGTACGGCCAGCAGCAGCGCATCGCCGAGGGGCTGCAGCACAGCCTGCTCACCGCACCGGTGCAGCCGGACCACCTGCAGATCGTGGTGCGCTACCGCCCCGCCGCGCAGGCCGCCCAGGTCGGCGGCGACTGGTACGACGCGTTCATGCAGCGCGACGGCGCCACCGTCCTGGTCATCGGCGACGTCATGGGCCACGACATCGACGCGGCCGCGGGGATGAGCCAGGTGCGCTCCCTGCTGCGCGGCATCGCCTACTTCAGCGGCGGTGCCCCCGCCGCCGTGCTGTCCGGCCTGGACGCGGCGATGGAGGGCCTGACCGTCGGGATGACCGCCACCGCGGTGGTGGCGCGCCTGGAGCAGAGCGTGGACGAGCGCGAGCGCGACGTGACCCGGTTGCGCTGGTCCAACGCCGGGCACCCCGCGCCGATGCTGCTGACCCCCGACGGCACCGTGACCGCCCTGACGGGCCTGCGGCACGACCTGCTGCTGGGCATCGACCCGCACCTGCCGCGCCTCGACGAGGAGGTCGCGCTGGACCGCGGCTCGACGGTCCTGCTGTACACCGACGGGCTGGTGGAACGACGCGGCCAGGACTACGACGAGGGCCTGCTGCGGCTGCGCGCAGCGATCGCCGAGCTGGTGGGGGAGGACCTGGACGGCCTGTGCGACGGCGTGCTGGAGCGACTGCTGCCCGAGCGCGCCGAGGACGACGTGGCCCTCGTCGCCGTGCGCCTGCACCCCCAGGACCGCCCCCGCCCCGCCGGGGCGGGCCCCCGACGGGTGCCGCCGCACGTGCCCGACGAACCCCCGCCGCCCGCGACCTGAGGCCCCCGCGGGCGGGGAGGTCAGGAGCCGGGGCGCACCCGGTAGTGGTAGGCGTGGTGCACCGAGAACCCCGCGGCCGCGTACAGGGCCCGGGCCCCGGTGTTCGCCTCCGCCACCTGCAAGCAGGCCGAGACCGCCCCGCGCGCGCGGCCGAAGTCGGCGACCTCCGCGAGCAGCCGGTGGGCCAGGCCGCGTCGCCGGTGGGACGGGGCGACCTCCACGGCCGTGAGCCCCACCCAGCCGGGGCTGAGCGAGCCGCGCGCCACGGCGACGGTGGCGTCGCCGTCGAGGACGCGCACGAACACCTGCTCGTCGGCGGAGACCAGCACGCGCCGCCCGGCGGGCGGCACCGCCGTGGTGCCGCGGTAGCGGTAGTGCGCCAGCCACTCCTCGTCCGGCTCCGGGGTGCTCGCCACCGAGCAGCCCGCCGGCAGCGGCGCGTCCGCGGCGGCGGGCAGCGCGCGCAGCGCCGCGGTCAGCACCAGGGTCGGCGTGTCCACGGCCCAGCCGCGCGCGGCCAGCTCGCCCGCCACGGCCGGGGAGTCCAGGGGCGCGCCCGCCGGGTGGGGGACCGCCACCCGTGGCGGCAGGCCGCGCCGGTCGTAGAAGTCCTCCACCGCGGCCACCGCCCCGTCCAGCGGAACCCCCGGTGAGCCGATCGCCAGGGCCGAGTTCGCCCGGCCGGTGAACCCGCCGGCCGCGCGCAGCCGCCAGCCGCCCAGGTCCACCCGCTCGTCGGGACGCCAGTGCTCGGCCACCACGGCCTCCAGCTCGTCGACGCCGACGGCCTCGTGCGCGGCGCCGCGCCTGCGCGGCGGCGGGGGCACGGCCTTGGCGGCCAGCACGTCCGCGCGACGCACCCGCACCTCGCCGCGGCGCGTCGCCACGACCAGCTCCGCCTCCCCGGCGGCCACCAGCTCCCCGAGGGCGTCGCTCGCCGAGCCGTCCGCCAGCCGGTGGCGCACGACCACCCGCGCGCCCACCACCAGCTCGTGCTCGCGCAGCACGTGCGCCAGTCCCGAACCGCCCTCGTCCACCGCAGCCCCCGCTCCCCGACGGCGAGCACCGACGGCGTCCGCGATACTAGGAGGACGCGTCCGGCGGACCGTTGCGCCGGAGGAGGAGGACAACTCGTGACCTACGTCATCGCCCAGCCCTGCGTGGACCTCAAGGACAAGGCCTGCATCGAGGAGTGCCCGGTC
>NZ_JALBVB010000053.1:57834-112505 GCF_022669155.1 Kineococcus sp. TRM81007
TCGGCGTTCACCGCGGCCAACGTGGAGTTCTTCGACACCGTCGGCTCTCCCGGTGGGGCTGCCAAGACGGGCCTGATCGAGGCCGACCACCCGGTGGTGGCCGCGCTCCCGCCGCAGGGCGAGGGGCACTGAGCACCTCGCCGCCCGCCCGCCGCGGGCGCGGGGCGGCGCTGCCGGACTTCCCGTGGGACTCGCTGGCCGGCGCGAAGGCGCTGGCGGCGAGCCACCCCGGTGGGATCGTCGACCTCTCCGTCGGCACCCCGGTCGACCCCACCCCCGCGGTGGTGGCCGACGCGCTGCGCGCAGCGGCCGACGCGCCCGGCTACCCGCTGACGTGGGGCACGCCGGCGCTGCGCGAGACGGTGGCGGCGTGGTTCGCCCGCCGCCGCGGCGCCCCCGGTGTCGACCCCGACGGCGTGCTGCCCACGGTCGGCTCCAAGGAGCTCGTGGCGTGGCTGCCGTTCCTGCTGGGCCTGGGGCCCGGCGACGCGGTGGCGCACCCGGCGGTGGCCTACCCGACGTACGACGTCGGCGCCCGCCTGGCCGGGGCGACGCCCGTGCCCGTGGACCCCGCCGGCGGTGCGGCGGCGCTGGAGGAGGCCCGCCGCGCCGGTCACCGGGTCCGGTTGCTGTGGCTGAACTCCCCGTCGAACCCCACCGGCGCCGTGCTGGAGGCGGACGAGCTGGCCCGACTGGTGGCGTGGGCGCGCGAGCACGGCGCCGTCGTCGCCAGCGACGAGTGCTACGCCGAGCTCGGCTGGGACGAGCGCCACGACGCCTCCCGCGGCGGGCTGGTGCCCTCCGTGCTGGACCCGCGCGTCACCGGCGGCGAGCACACCGGCCTGCTGGCGGTGTACTCCACGTCCAAGCAGTCCAACCTCGCCGGGTACCGCGCCGCGTTCGCGGCCGGTGACGTCGCCCTCGTGCGCGAGCTGCTGGAGGTGCGCAAGCACGCCGGGATGATCGTGCCGTGGCCCGTGCAGGCGGCCCTGGCAG
The DNA here is from genome assembly GCF_022669155.1 of Kineococcus sp. TRM81007. Classification (GTDB taxonomy): domain Bacteria; phylum Actinomycetota; class Actinomycetes; order Actinomycetales; family Kineococcaceae; genus Kineococcus. Next base: position 58,831 of record NZ_JALBVB010000053.1, read on the forward strand.
CGGCCCTGGCCGACGACGCCCACGTCGTCGCCCAGCGCGAGCGCTACCGCGCCCGGCGCGAGGTGCTGCGCGGTGCGCTGGAGGGCGCCGGCTTCCGCGTGGACGCCTCCCGGGCGGGCCTGTACCTGTGGAGCACCCGCGGCGAGGGGTCGCGGGCCACGGTGGACCTGCTGGCCCGGCGCGGCGTGCTCGTGGCCCCCGGCGACTTCTACGGCCCGGCCGGCGCGCAGCACGTGCGGGTCGCGCTGACGGCCACGGACGAGCGGGTCGCGCAGGTGCCCGAGCGCCTGGCCGGCCCGGGCTGAGCGCCCACCGCCCCGGCGGGAAGCGGGTGGGCCTCGTGGAGGCCGTGTGACGAAGAACTCCGCGCTCCGCGTCGCCCCTGGTGTTGGGGGCGACGCGGGCGTGCGGGTACGGTCAGCCGCATGGTGGACTCCGTGACGCTGAAGCACGCAGGTGGCGACCTCGACCTCCCGGTGACGCCGGCCACCGAGGGCGCCTCCGGCTTCGGCATCTCCAGCCTGATGAAGGAGACCGGGCTGGTCACCCTCGACTCCGGCTTCACCAACACCGCGTCCTGCGCCTCCTCCATCACCTACATCGACGGCGACGAGGGGATCCTGCGCTACCGCGGCTACCCGATCGAGCAGCTGGCCGAGAAGTCCTCGTTCCTCGAGACCAGCTACCTGCTGATCTACGGTGAGCTGCCCACGGCGGAGCAGCTCACCGCCTTCACCGAGCGCATCCAGCGCCACACCCTGCTGCACGAGGACCTCAAGCGGTTCTTCGACGCCTTCCCGCGCGACGCGCACCCCATGCCGGTGCTCTCCAGCGCCGTCAGCGCGCTGTCGACCTTCTACCCCAACAGCCTCAACCCGTTCGACGTCGAGCAGGTGGAGCTGTCCACGATCCGCCTCATGGCGAAGCTGCCGACGATCGCGGCGTACGCGCACCGCAAGTCCCTGGGCCAGCCGCTGCTGTACCCGGACAACCGCCTGGGCCTGGTGGAGAACTTCACCCGCATGGCCTTCGGCAACCCGGCCGAGTCGTACGAGATCGACCCGGTCCTGGTGCGGGCTCTGGACCAGCTGCTCATCCTGCACGCCGACCACGAGCAGAACTGCTCCACCTCCACCGTCCGCCTCGTCGGCTCCGGCCAGGCGAACCTCTTCGCCTCCGTCTCGGCGGGCATCCACGCCCTGTCCGGCCCGCTGCACGGCGGTGCGAACTCCGCGGTCCTGGACATGCTGGAGTCCATCCGCGACTCCGACGACGACGTGGACACCTTCGTGGCGCGCGTGAAGAACAAGGAGCAGGGCGTGCGCCTGATGGGCTTCGGCCACCGGGTGTACAAGAACTACGACCCGCGTGCGGCCATCGTGAAGAAGACCGCCGACCAGGTCCTGTCCCAGCTCGGCAAGCGCGACGAGCTGCTGGACATCGCGATGCGCCTGGAGGAGATCGCGCTGTCCGACGACTACTTCGTCGAGCGCAAGCTCTACCCGAACGTGGACTTCTACACCGGGCTCATCTACAAGGCGATGGGCTTCCCGACGAAGATGTTCACCGTGCTGTTCGCGCTGGGCCGCCTGCCCGGGTGGATCGCGCAGTGGCGCGAGATGATCAACGACCCCGCCACGAAGATCGGCCGCCCGCGCCAGGTGTACGTCGGCGAGGCCGCGCGCGACTACGTGGACGTCCCCGCCCGCTGAGCGGCGACGCGCCCGGCGGGTGCGCGTCAGGCGACGCGCACCCGCACACCGCCGGCGGGCACGTCCGTGTCCTCGGCGACCCAGCCGCGCCTGGACCGCTCCCGGTCCCACCGGTGGCCGGCGACGCTGACCTCCACCACGGCGAGGCCGTCGGCGGAGGCCACCGCCCAGCTCGCCGCCGCCCACGCCAGGCGCTCGGCGTCGTCGCCGTCGAAGACGTGCTCCAGCTCCTTGCCGACCGTGCGCGGCACCACCTGCGGCTGCGCGCCCACCACCTCCACGGCCATCGCCTCCCGCAGGCGCTGCGCGGCCGGTGACGGCTCCTCGTCGTCGCCGATCCGCGCGTCCGGCTCCGCCTGCCGCAGGCTGCAGGTGAACCCCGCCGGCGTGTAACCGGTCAGCGCGGAGGCGATCAGCCGGGCCTCGGGCTCGTGGTCGCCGTAGGCCAGGGGGAAGGCGCTGCGCTGAACCCGCTGCGCCGCGTCGGTGATCTCCAGCTCGCGGTAGCCGTCCACCTCCACCAGGGCGTCGTAGAAGGCGTTCGTGGCGAAGACGGGGTCCTGCACCTGCTCGGGGGTGCCCCACCCCTGCGAGGGCCGCTGCTGGAACAGGCCCAGGGAGTCCCGGTCGCCGTGGTCGAGGTTGCGCAGCCCCGACTCCTGGATCACCGTCGCGATCCCGATGGTGACCGCCCGCGCCGGGAGGCCGCGGCGCACCGCGATCCCGGAGACCGTGGCGGCGTGCCCGGCCTGCTCCGGGGACAGCGACGTGGTGGTGCCGTCGACGGTCGCGGTGCACCGCTCGCGCACCACCGGGGCGTCGTCGTCGCCGACCAGCCAGGCCGCCCCGGCGACCGCGACCACGACCGTCGCGCCCGCGGCCACGAGGGGCCGCAGGCGCCGGGCACGGCGGTTCGCCGCGGCCCGGGAGCGGGGGACCCGAGGGGTTCTGGGCACCGCCGTCAGTTGGCGTGCAGGGCGGCGTTGAGCTCCACGCGCACCCCGCGCCGCGGCAGGGCCTCGACGGCACCGCTGACGGAGTTGCGGCGAAACAGCAGCCCGGAGGCCCCGGACAGGGCGCGCGCGGCGACCGTGCGCAGCGCCGTGCCCGACTCGTCGAGCACGGTGACCTTCGTGCCGGCCGTGACGTACGTGCCGGCCTCGACGACGCAGTCGTCGCCCAGCGCGATGCCGGTGCCGGAGTTCGCCCCCAGCAGGGTGCGCTCACCGATGGAGACGACCTCCTTGCCACCGCCGGAGAGGGTGCCCATGATCGAGGCCCCGCCGCCGACGTCCGAGCCGTCACCCACCACGACGCCCGCGGAGATGCGCCCCTCGACCATGGAGGTGCCCAGCGTGCCGGCGTTGAAGTTCACGAACCCCTCGTGCATGACGGTGGTGCCCGGGGCCAGGTGCGCGCCCAGGCGCACCCGGTCCGCGTCGGCGATGCGCACCCCGGTGGGGGTGACGTAGTCGGTCATGCGGGGGAACTTGTCGATGCCGAGCACGGTGACGGGGCCGACGTTGGCGCGCAGCGCCAGGCGGGTGCGCTCGAAGTCGGTCACCGCGCACGGGCCGTGGTTGGTCCACACCACGTTCGCCAGCACGCCGAAGATGCCCGAGACGTCCAGCCCGTGCGGGGCGACGAGGCGGTGCGAGAGCAGGTGCAGGCGCAGGTACGCGTCGGCAGCGTCCGCCGGCGGGGCGTCCAGGTCGATCTGCGTGGTCACCACCCGCTGGCGCACCCGGCGGTGCGGGTCGGAGTCCTCGAGCGAGGCCAGCTCCGCCGGCACCCCGTACGAGCTGGCCTCGCCCGAGGAGGCCGCGCCCAGCGCGGGGAACGGGTACCAGACGTCCAGCACGGTGCCGTCCTCGGCGACCGTGGCCAGGCCGTGCCCCCACGCGCGCCGGGAGGCGGCGCTGCTGCCGGACGTGCTGGCGGTGGGACCGGTCTGCTCGCTCACGCCCGCGACCCTACCGGCGCGCGGCTGCCGCGTCGGCGCGCGCCCGACCGGGGCGGGACGGTCCCGTCTAGGGTTCAGGCGTGACCCCTCCGCCCGTCCCGACGCCCGCGCCGGCGCCCCGCGCGGTCCCGGCCGGCCACGACCTGGCCGACCCCGCCCTCGACGTCGTCGAGCTCACCCGCCGGGTGTGCGACACCGAGTCCGTCAGCGGCGGCGAGCGCGCCCTGGCCGACGCCGTGGAGGCCGCCCTGCGCGCGTGGGGCTCGCTGGAGGTGCTGCGCGACGGCGACGCCGTCGTCGCCCGCACCGGCCTGGGCCGCGCCGAGCGGGTGCTGCTGGCCGGGCACCTGGACACCGTCCCGCTGGCCGACCCGCCCAACCTGCCGGTGCGCCGCGAGCAGCACCCCGTCGACGGCGACGTGCTCGTCGGCCGCGGCACCTGCGACATGAAGGGCGGGGTGGCCGTGCAGCTGGTGCTGGCCCGCGAGGCCGCCGCGGCCCTCGCCGCGGGTCGGGCGCCCGAGCGCGACCTCACCTTCGTGTTCTACGACCACGAGGAGGTCGAGGCCGCCCGCAACGGCCTGGGCCGGCTGGCGCGCAACGCCCCGCAGGCGCTCGCCGCCGACTTCGCCGTGCTGCTGGAGCCGTCCTCGGCGGTGGTGGAGGGCGGCTGCAACGGCACCCTGCGCGCGGAGGTCACCACCACGGGGAAGGCGGCGCACTCCGCGCGCGCCTGGCGCGGCAGCAACGCGGTCCACGCCGCCGCGCCCGTGCTGGCGCGGCTGGCGGAGTACCGCCCGCGCGAGGTGGAGGTGGAGGGCCTGGTGTTCCGGGAGGGCCTGAACGCGGTGGGCATCAGCGGCGGCATCGCCGGCAACGTCGTCCCCGACCGCTGCACCGTGACGGTCAACTACCGGTTCGCGCCCGCGATCGACGCGGCGCAGGCCGAGGCGCACGTGCGGGAGGTCTTCGACGGCTTCGACGTGCGCGTCACCGACGCCGCCGACGGCGCCCGGCCCGGGCTGCACCTGCCGGCCGCCGCGGCGTTCGTGCGCCGCACCGGCACCGCGCCGCTGCCGAAGTTCGGCTGGACGGACGTGGCCCGCTTCTCCGCCCTCGGGGTGCCGGCCGTGAACTACGGCCCCGGCGACAACGCCACCGCGCACGCCGACGACGAGCGCTGCCGGGTCGACGAGCTCGAGCGGTGCCTGGACGTCCTGCGCGGGTGGCTGCTGGGGGAGGGGGTCTGACGGTGAGCACGATCTGCCTGTACGGCAGCGCCTCCGGCGGCATCGACCGCCGGCACGTGGAGCTGGCCGCCACCGTCGGCCGGCTCATCGGCGAGCGCGGCCACGACCTCGTCTACGGCGGCGGCGGCACGTCCGTGATGGGCGCGGCCGAGGCCGCCGCGCGCGCGGCCGGCGCCCGCACCACCGGCGTGATGCCCAGGGCCCTCATGGAGGTGGAGCTGCCGCCCGAGGGCCTGGGCGAGCTGGTCGTCACCGACGACATGCGTGAGCGCAAGGCCGAGATGGACGCGCGCGCCGACGCCTTCATCGTGCTGCCCGGCGGTCTGGGCACCCTGGAGGAGCTGTTCGAGATCTGGGTGGCGCGCACCATCGGCCTGCACACCAAGCCCCTGGCCGTCCTCGACCTCGACGGGCACTACGCGGGCCTGCGCACCTGGCTTGAGGACCTCGTCGCGCGCGGCTTCGCCCGGCCCCTGGCCTTCGAGGTCGTGCACTGGGGCGCCGACCCCGCCACCGCGCTGGACCACCTCGAGTCCGCGCCGCGCGAGCGGATCAGCCTGCCCAGCTCCGAGATCCTCGGCAGCTTCGCGGACTTCCCCGACGACCGGCGGGAACGGCCGTGAGCGTCGCCGTCCTCGTCCTGGTGCTGCTGGCCGTCGGGGTCGCGGCGGCCGCGGCCGCCGTCGCCGCCGGCCGCGTGGGCGGCGGGTTGGGGCCGGCGACCTCCACCCGGCCCCACCGCGGGCTGCCGGACGGCCCGGTGCTCGCCGCCGACGTGGACGAGGTGCGCTTCTCGGTGGCGCTGCGCGGCTACCGGATGGACGAGGTCGACGCCGTCCTGGACCGGCTGCGCGAGGAGATCCGCGAGCGCGACGAGGAGCTGGCGGCGTGGCGCGCGGCGGAGGACTGAGGCGGCACCCGCGGGTGCTGGACCGGACGGTGGTGTTCACCGCCGCCGCCGACTACCGCGCCGACGCCGGGAGCGTCTTCGACGTCCTGACCGACTGGCCGCGGCAGACGCCGTGGGTGCCGGCGACCGTGGTGGAGCGCCGCGGCGGGGCGCCGGGGGCGCCGGGGGAGCGCTTCGCGGGCGTCAGCCGGCTGGGGCCGCTCGTGCTGGACGACGCGATGGTCGTCGTCTCCACCACCCGACCGGCACCGGGGCGCCCGGGCCGGGTGCGCGTGCGCAAGGTCGGCACCCTGCTCGGCGGCACCGTCGACATCGTGGTCCGCGAGCGCGGCCCGGGCCGGGCACGGGTGGAGTGGACCGAGCGGGTCCTGCTGCGCCCGCCGGCGCTGGCCCTCGCGGCGGCGCTGGCCGGGCCGCTGCCCGCCCTGCTGGGCCGGGTGGCCTTCGGCGCGGTGCTGCGGGCGGCGCGCGCGGACCTCGAGGGGCGCCGGTGAGCGCGTCCGGTCCCCCCGCGCGCGGGTCCGTCCGCGCCGGGGCGCCCGTCCCGCCGACCGTGCGGCAGCGGCAGCGGCAGCGGCTGCTGCTGCGGTGGCTGAGGCTGCCGGCCGCCGCCCGCGTGCTGGCCGTCTACGCCGCCGCCCGCCTGTTCAGCGCGTTCGTGCTGGCCGAGGTCGCCCGCTTCCAGGAGCCCAGCGCCTGGACCCCGGCCGACCCCGGCTACGCCGACGTGCTCGTCCTGTGGGACGCCACCTGGTACCGGTCCATCGCCGAGGACGGCTACCCGGACGCGGTGCCGCTGGGCGAGGACGGCGAGCCGGTGCAGTCCGAGCTGGCCTTCTACCCGCTGGCCCCGCTGCTGGCCCGGCTGCTGATGGCCACCGGCCTGCCGTTCGCGTGGGCGGGCTCGCTGGTCTCGCTGCTCGCGGGCGCCGCGGCCGCCGTGGGCGTGCACGCGCTGCTGCTGCGGGCGCTGTCGGCGCGCTGCTCCGCCGGCGCCGCGCGACGCGGGGCGTGGAGCGCGGCGGTGCTGTTCAGCGTCAGCCCGCCCTCGCCGGTGCTGCAGGTGCCGTACACCGAGGGGCCGGCCCTGGCCCTGCTCGTGGCGTTCCTGCTGCTGCTGCAGCGACAGCGCTACCTGCCGGCGGCCGCCGTCGCCCTCGCCCTGGGGCTGACCCGGCCGGTCGCGGTGCCGCTGTCGGTGCTCGTCGCGGTGCACCTGCTGCTGCGGGCGCTGGCCGGCCACCGGCGCGGCGCGGTGCTGCGCGGGCGCGAGGCGCTGCGGTGCGCGGTGCTGCTGGGCGCCTCGGGCGCGGCGGGGCTGCTGTGGCCGGTGACCGCGGCGCTGCTCACCGGCCGCACCGACGCCTACACCGCCACGATGGGCGCCTGGCGCAGCGGCGGGGACGTGGTGTGGCTGCGGCCGTGGTGGGACGTCTCGCGCTACGTGCTGGGGCCGGTGGCCGGGCCGGTGCTGCTGGTGGTGGTCGTGGTCGCGTTCGCGGTGTGGCTGCTCGGGCGCCGCACCGCCGTGCTGGGCGCGGAGCTGCGCACCTGGTGCCTGGCGTACGCCGGGTACCTGCTGCTGGTGCTGGACCCCTTCACCAGCCTGTTCCGGTACCTGGTGTTCCTCTTCCCGCTCGGCGGGCTCGTCGGGCTGCACCCGCGCCGGCGCGGGGCGCTGCGGGTCTGGGTGCTCGCCTCGCTGGCCCTGCAGGTGGTGTGGACGGCGTGGTTGTGGCGGTTCTCACCCCCGGCGGACTGGCCGCCGTGACAGGCCGGCGACCGGCCGGCGACCCGCCGGTGACCGGCCCGTCACCCGCGCGGTGCGGCGCGGGTGCGCCCGTGCGAGCGCGACCCGCCCGCCCGGTCGCACGCCGGGAGGTGCCCATGGGGGATGATGGACGCACACACGCCGCCGCGGCACCCGGTCGCGGCCGGCGGGCGCACGAGGACCACGAGAGAGGACGCACGCCGATGGCGGCCATGAAGCCGAGGACCGGGGACGGTCCGCTGGAGGTCACCAAGGAGGGGCGCGGCATCGTCCTGCGCATGCCGTTGGAGGGGGGTGGCCGTCTCGTCGTCGAGATGACCCCCGACGAGGCCGGTGCCCTCGGGGAGGCCATCTCCTCGGTCGTCGGCTGAGGACCGCGGTCTCGGGGCGGGCACCTGCCGGTGCCCGCCCCGCGCCGTCCCGGCTCGCGGGTCGCCCCCGCGCCACTCCCCAGGTTCCGTCGTCGAGCAGCAGGCAGGACGCCCCGTGAGCACTCCCACCCGCCCCGAGACCGTGCGCTCCGCGCCGCCCGAGCTGCGGCGCTGGACGCCGCCGTCCGTGCACGTGGTGCCCGGCCCGCTGGCCGGCGCCGACCTCACCGGGTGCGAGGTGCTGGCCGTGCCCGTGGCCCCCGGCGAGGACGCCGTCGAGCCGCGTCCCGGCGCGGCCGACGCCGCGGTGCGCTACGGGGTGGACCTCGCGGCCCTGTGCGCGGCCGAGGACGTCTCCGCCGAGGCCGGCCGCACCGCCCGGCTGCCCGTGCCCGCACCCGACGGCTCGCCCCGCCGCCTGCTCGTCGTCGGCGTCGGGGACTCCTCCCCGTCGGCGCTGCGGCGCGCGGGCGCGGCGCTCGCCCGCGCCGCCGGCAGCACCGGTGACGTGGCCACCACGCTCGCCGACGGTGCCGGCGCCGACGGGGTGCGGGCCGTCGTCGAGGGGTTCCTGCTGGCCTCGTACGCCCCGCCCGCCGCGGGCCGCCGGGCCGTCGACGAGCCCGCCGGGCGGCGCCTCCTGCTCGTCGGCGACGTGCCGGCCGCCGCCGTGGCGCGCGGCGAGGTGCTGGCCGCGGCCACGGCGCTGGCCCGCGACCTCGCCGCCACCCCCTCCAACCTCAAGGATCCCGCCTGGGTGGTGGCGCAGGCCCGCGCCGCCGTCGACGGGCACGGGGTGGTCGTCGAGGTGCGCGAGGAGGCCCGGCTGCGTCGGGAGGGCTTCGGCGGCCTGCTCGCCGTGGGCGCCGGCTCGCCGTCCCCGCCGGCGCTGGTGGAGCTGCGGCACCGCCCGCGCGGCCGGGCCGCCGCCGGCGCTCCGCACGTGGTGATCGCCGGCAAGGGCATCACCTTCGACACCGGCGGCCTGGCGCTGAAGCCGCGCGAGTCGATGGTGTCGATGAAGACCGACATGACCGGTGCGGCCGTCGTGCTGGCCGTCGTGGCCGCCGCCGCCCGGCTGGAGCTGCCGGTGCGCGTCACCGGGCTGCTGGCGCTGGCCGAGAACGCGTTCGGCGGCGCCTCCTACCGGCCCGGTGACGTGGTGCGCCACCACGGCGGGCGCACCACCGAGGTCAACAACACCGACGCCGAGGGGCGCCTCGTCCTCGGCGACGCCCTCGCCCACGCCCACGCGGCGCTCGACCCGGACGTGCTCGTCGACGTGGCGACCCTCACGGGCGCCGCCCCGGTGGCGCTCGGCAAGCGGCACGCGGCCCTGTTCGCCACCGACGACGAGCTCGCCGCGCAGCTCACCGCCGCCGCCGACGCGTCGGGGGAGCGGGTGTGGCGGCTGCCGCTGGTGCCCGAGTACGCCGAGCTGCTGCGCTCGGACGTGGCCGACGCCCGCCAGGTCGCCTCCACGCCCGGCGCGGGCGCCGGCACGATCCTCGCCGCGCAGTTCCTGCAGCCCTTCACGGGCGGCCGGCGCTGGGCCCACCTGGACATCGCCGGGCCCGGTCGCGCGGACGCCGCCGAGCACGAGGTCAACCGCGGTGCCACCGGCTTCGGCGCCCGCCTGCTGCTGCGGTGGCTGGAGTCGCTGGCCGGCTGAGGGCGGCCCCGGCGCGGGTGGCGGGCCGGAGCGTCAGGGGCGCTTGACCGCGAGCAGCAGGCCCTCGCCCGCCGGCAGCAGCGCCGAGATCCACCCCTCGTCCTCCGCCAGCGCGCGCCCCACCTCGCGCAGCGCGACGGTGGAGGCGTCGCGCGCGGCGGGATCGGCCACCCGCCCGTGCCACAGCGCGTCGTCGACGACCAGCAGGCCTCCGGGGCGCAGCAGCCGCTGCGCCTGCTCCAGGTAGGCGGAGTACTCGCGCTCGTCGCCGTCGAGCAGGACGAGGTCGTAGGCGGCGTCGGTCAGCCGCGGCAGCACCTCCAGCGCCCGGCCGGGGATCATGCGCGCGCGGTTGCCGCGGACGTCCGCGTCGGCCACCGCCTCGCGCGCGGCGCGCTGCCGCTCCCCGTCGACGTCGATGGTGGTCAGCACGCCGTCGGCGGCCATCCCGCGCAGCAGGCTCACCGTGGAGACCCCCGTGCCGGTGCCGACCTCGACGGCGGTGCGGGCCCGGGCCGTGGCCGCCAGCACCGTCAGGGCCGCGGCGACCCCCGGGGAGACCGGCTCGCACCCCAGCTCGGCCGCCCGGGCGCGCGCGTCCTGCAGCACCTCGTCCTCGACGGTGAAGTGCTCGGCGTAGGCCCAGCTGGCTGGCTGCTTCGCGGGCGGAGGCACTCCGGCAACCTAGTGCATCGGCTCGCTCACGGCCCGGGGACCGCCGAGAGGAGGACCCCGGGAACCGCGCACCTGCGACCCGCGTTGGACCCGGTGGACCCGATGGGCTGGATCACACGCCCGGGAGTGGCCTCGGCGGGAGGAGTGCGGGACGATGGCAGCAGTGGCGGCGCCGTTCGCGGTCCCCTTCCCCGCCCGTGCCAGGAGGAACCCCGTGCCCGACGACCCAGGTGGCGCCCCCGCGGTGCCCGGCGACCCCGCAGCCGAGCGGACGGCCGCACGACCGGCCGCCGTCTCGACGTGGGTCCCGCCGACCTGGGACGACGTCGTGCGCAACCACTCCGGCCGGGTCTTCCGGCTGGCGTACCGGCTCACCGGCAACCGCCACGACGCCGAGGACCTCACGCAGGAGGTCTTCGTGCGGGTCTTCCGCTCGCTGTCCAGCTACCAGCCCGGCACGTTCGAGGGCTGGCTGCACCGCATCACCACGAACCTCTTCCTGGACCAGGTGCGGCGCAAGCAGCGCATCCGCTTCGACGCGCTCGCCGAGGACGCCGGCGAGAAGCTTCCCAGCACCGACGTGGGCCCCGAGCGCGCCTACGAGCACCGCAACCTCGACGACGACGTGCAGGCCGCGCTGGACTCCCTGCCGCCGGACTTCCGCGCCGTGGTGGTGCTGTGCGACATCGAGGGCCTCTCCTACGAGGAGATCGCCGCGACCCTGGGCGTCAAGCTCGGCACGGTGCGCTCGCGCATCCACCGCGGCCGCGCCCAGCTGCGCACCGCGCTGGCGCACCGCGCTCCGCGGCCCCCGGCGCCCACGGCGCCCCGCCTGAGCCTCGGCGAGGAGCGCCCGTGAGCGGACCGCACCTCGGCGCGCGGGTGAGCCCGCTCGTCGACGGGCGGCTCGCCCCCGACGCGGCCCTGCGCGCCGACGAGCACCTGCGTTCCTGCTGCCAGTGCGCCGAGGCGGTGGAGGCCGAGCGCCTCGTGCGCGCCAGGCTGCGCGCCCTGGCCGAGCCGGAGCCCTCCGAGGACCTGATCGTGCGGCTGCTGGACATCGGCGGCCCCAGCGGCCCCCTGCTGCCCCGGGACCGCCCGATGGCCGTGCCCGCGCGCCCCGCCGTCGGTGTCGCACCCCCCGGCCACCCGGGGCCCGCTCGCCACGCCGGCTCCCGTCCGGCCGTGCGCCGCGCTCGCCGGGTGCGGCGCCGGCCCGTGGCCGCCGCCCTGGCCGGCACCTTCTCCCTGCTGGGCGTGGGCATCGCGGGGTTCCTCGTGCTGGGCGTCCCGCACGCGAGCACGCCCGCCCCGGTGGCCGAGCTGCGCACCACGCCCTCCAGCACGCCCTCCAGCACGCCCTCCAGCACGCCCGCGCCCCCGTCGCCGACCCCCACGACCGCGCCGTCCGGGAGCGCATCGGCGACCCCGTCCGCCCCCGCCGGCGCAGCGCCGCGGGCCACGGCCCCGTGAGCGGTCCGTCCGCACCGGGAGGCTGGGGCCACCCCAGCGGTGAGACCCCCCGCGAGGCACCGCACGACGCCCCCGGGGCCCAGCGCGACGCCGCCCACGACGCCCAGCACGACCCGTGGGCGGCTCCACCGCCCGCCCCCTCCCCGCACTCCTCCGCGTGGGGGGCACCGCCCGGGGAGCCCGCCTGGCCCGCGGCGTGGCCGGCCGCGGCGCAGGCGGAGCACGCGTGGCCGCCCCCCGCCGCCCCGCCGCGCGGGCGCGCCGCCCGGCTGCTCGGCGCCGGGTCCGCCGTGCTGCTGCTGTCGGTCGCCGGCGGCATCGCCGGGTCCCTGCTGCAGGAGCGCTGGGACGACTCCCGGACCTACCCGTCGGTGACCCTTCCGGTCCCCGCGGCGGGCACCACCGAGCGGCCCGAGGGCAGCGTCGCCGCCATCGCCGCGGCCGCCCTGCCCAGCGTCGTGGCCCTGCAGGTGGAGGGCAGCGCCGGTGCCGGGACCGGTTCCGGGTTCGTCCTGGACGCCGGCGTGGACGACGGCGAGGCGGCGTTCGTGCTGACCAACGACCACGTCGTGGCCGGTGCCGCCGATGACGGCGTCACCGTCGTCTTCCAGGACGGGGTGCAGGTGCCCGGCGAGATCGTCGGCTCCGACACCTCCTACGACCTGGCGGTGGTGCGGGTGGAGCGCCCGGACCTGCGCGCCCTGCCCATGGGCGACTCCGGCAGCGTCGTCGTCGGCGACCGGGTCGTCGCCGTCGGCGCACCGCTGGGGCTGCAGGGCACTGTCACCGAGGGCATCGTCTCGGCGCTGAACCGGCCGGTCAGCGCGGGTGCGGACGGGGCGGAGGCCTCGTACATCCAGGCGATCCAGACCGACGCCGCCATCAACCCCGGCAACTCCGGCGGCCCGCTGCTCAACACCCGCGGCGAGGTGGTGGGCGTCAACTCCGCCATCGCGTCGGTGCCGGTGGTCGGCGGCAGCGCCGGCAGCATCGGGCTGGGCTTCTCCATCCCCGCCGAGCAGGCCCGGCGCACCGCCGAGCAGCTCATCCGCACCGGCCGCGCGGTCCACCCGGTGATCAGGGTGTCCCTGGACGGCCAGTACCGCGGCGAGGGCGTGCTCGTCCTGGACCAGCCCGGCGCCGTGCAGGCCGGCGGCCCCGGGGACCGGGCCGGGCTGCGGCCGGGCGACGTCGTGCTCGGCGTCGACGGCCGCCCGGTGACCGAACCCGCCGAGCTCATCGTCGACATCCGGGCCCGCCAGCCCGGCGACACGGTGACGCTCACCGTGCGCAGGGGCGAGCAGACCCTCGAGGTGCCCGTGACGCTCGAAGCCGACGGTTAGGATCGCCACGTGTTCGGCATCAACGGGGGCGAGCTGATCGTCCTCCTCGTCGTGGCCCTGGTCATCGTCGGCCCCGAACGGCTGCCGCACTACGCGGAGCAGCTGGCCCAGCTGGTGAAGTCGGTCCGCCGCTTCGCCAAGGGCGCTCAAGCGCAGATGCGCGAGGAGCTCGGGCCGGAGTTCGACGACATCGACTGGCAGAAGCTCGACCCGCGCCAGTACGACCCGCGGCGCATCGTGCGCGACGCCCTGTCGGACGTGTGGGACGACGACCCTGCCCCGAAGAAGAACAGCGGTGCCCACGCCGCCTCCGCACCCCGGGCCACCCCGCCGCGGGCCTCCGCCGCGACCGGCGTGGACCTGCAGAAGAAGGGGGCCGCCGCACCGGCGGCAGCGCCCTACGACGAGGACGCCACCTGATCCGCCACCCCTGAGCCGGTGCCGTCCCGGAGCCGCCGGGGCCGGCGGCTCACGCGACGCTGACGCCGAGGCGCCGGCCCGCCAGGCCGCGCGGGCGCGCGGCGAGGGTGCGGGCCAGCTCGCGCAGCGCCTGCGCGGCGGGGGAGTCCGGTGCACCGAGCACCACCGGCAGGCCCGCGTCGCCGCCCTCGCGCAGCGTCACGTCCATCGGCACCCGCCCCAGCAGCGGCACCGGTGCGCCCAGCCGCTCCGTCAGGGACGCCGCCACCCGCTCACCGCCGCCGGAGCCGAACACCTCCAGGCGCTGCCCGTCCGGCAGCTCCAGCCAGCTCATGTTCTCCACCACGCCGACCACCCGCTGGGAGGTCTGCGCGGCCACGGCGCCGGCCCGCTCGGCGACCTCGGCGGCCGCGGCCTGCGGGGTGGTGACCACCAGCACCTCCGCGCTCGGCAGCAGCTGCCCCACGCTGATGGCGATGTCACCGGTGCCCGGGGGCAGGTCCAGCAGCAGCACGTCCAGGTCGCCCCAGAACACCTCCGAGACGAACTGCTGCAGCGCGCGGTGCAGCATGGGCCCGCGCCAGGCGACCGGCTCGTTGCCCGGCACGAACATGCCGATGGAGATGACGCGCACCCCGTGCCCGGTGGGCGGCAGGATCATCGAGTCCACCTTGGTGGGGCGGCCGGTCACGCCCAGCAGGCGCGGCACGGAGAAGCCGTGCACGTCGGCGTCCACCACCCCGACCCGCAGGCCGTCGGCGGCCATCGCCGCAGCCAGGTTCACGGTGACGCTGGACTTGCCGACGCCGCCCTTGCCGGAGGCGACGGCGTAGACGCGGGTGAGGTTGCCCGGCTCGTTGAAGCTGATGGTGGGGGCGGCCTGCGTGGTGCCGCGCAGCTTCACCGTCAGCGCGGAGCGCTGCTCCGGGCTCATCACCCCGAACCGCACCCGCACCCCGCGCGCACCCGGCACCCCGCGCACGGCGGCGGTGACGTCGGAGGTCAGCTTCTCCCGCATCGGGCAGCCGGCGATGGTCAGCAGCACCTCCACGTCCACGACCGCGTCGGCGCCGACGTCGACGCGTTCCACCATGCCCAGCTCGGTGATGGGCCGGTGCAGCTCGGGGTCGTTCACCGCGGACAGCGCGGTGCGGACGTCTTCGGGGGTGGGCAGCACGCCGTCAGGGTACGTCCGCGCACGCGGCGGCACCCCCCGCGGGTCCGTGCCCGGCGCGGGCCCGCTGCGTCAGCCGGCGGTGACGCGGACGACCTCCTCGAAGGTGGTCTCCCCGCGCATGGCCTTCACCAGCGCCGACTGCCGCAGCGTGTTCATGCCGATGCGGGCGGCCTCCTCGCTCAGCGCCGACTCCGTGGGCGTGCTCATGAGCACCTTGCGCACGCTGGGGGTGACCTCCAGGACCTCGTACACGGCGGTGCGCCCGCGGTAGCCGGTGCCGCCGCAGTCGGGGCAGCCGGTGCCGCGCAGCGGGGTGGCGTCCAGGATGTCCTCGATCGTCAGGCCCAGCAGCGCCAGGGTGTCCTCGTCGGGGATGTACCCGTCGGCGCAGGAGTCGCAGGGCTTGCGGACCAGGCGCTGCGCGATCGCGGCGGTCAGCGAGCTGGCCACCAGGAACGGCGCGGCGCCCATGTCGACCAGGCGGGTCAGCGCACCGACGGCCGAGTTGGTGTGCAGGGTGGTCAGCACGAGGTGACCGGTCATCGCCGCCTTCAGCGCCAGCTCCGCGGTCTCGGAGTCGCGGACCTCACCGATCAGGACGATGTCGGGGTCCTGGCGCAGCACCGAGCGCAGACCCGCGGAGAACGTCATGCCGACCTTGGCGTTCACCTGCACCTGGGTGATGCCGGGCAGCTGGACCTCGACGGGGTCCTCCAGCGTGATGATGTTCTTCTCCGGCGTCATGGTCGCGTGGATGGCCGCGTAGAGGGTGTTCGTCTTGCCGGAGCCGGTGGGGCCGGTGATGAGCACCAGGCCCTGCGGCACGCTCAGCGCCTTGGTGAACACGTCGAGCTGCTCCGGCTCGAACCCCAGCGACTCCAGGGACGGCACGTCGTCGCCGCGGGTGAGCAGACGGATGACGATCTTCTCCCCGTGCAGGGAGGGCAGCGTCGAGACGCGGCAGTCGATGGCGGCACCGTCGACGGTGACGCGGGTGCGGCCGTCCTGCGGCACGCGGCGCTCGGAGATGTCCAGGCCGGAGATGATCTTGATGCGGCTGATGACGCTGGGCGCCACCCGCTTCGGCGCGGACATCACGTCGCGCAGCAGGCCGTCGACGCGGAAGCGCACCCGCAGCTGGTCGCGCTGGGACTCCAGGTGGATGTCGGAGCAGCGCAGCCGCACCGCGTCGGACAGGATGCGGTTGACGAGCTTGACGATGGGCGCGTCGTCGTCGACGGAGCCGCTGAGCTGGGCGAGGGAGTCGTCCTCGTCGTCGTCGGAGGCCTCCTCGACCATCCGGTTCACCTGCGAGGTGTCCTCGGTCAGCGACCAGGCGCGCGCCAGGTGGTCGCGGATCTGCGAGTCCACCGCCACGACCACGTGCAGCTCGGGCGTGCGGGTGTAGAGCTTGACGTCGTCCAGCGCCAGCACGTTCGTGGGGTCGGCCGCCGCGATCAGCAGGTAGTCGGGGGTCTTGTCGAGCACCAGCACGCGGCAGCGCTCGGCGACCGCGCGCGGCAGCAGGCGCACGACGTCGGGAGCGATGCTCACCCGTGACAGGTCGACGTGCTCCAGGCTCAGCAGGTCCGCCAGGCACAGCGCCAGCTCCGCCTCGGAGACCAGGCCCAGGTCGACGAGGATCTGGCCCAGCCGCCGGCGCGGGCCCTCGGCGCTGCGCTGCTCGTTCAGCGCGTGGTCGAGGTCCTCCGGCAGCAGCAGGCCCTTCTCGACGAGCACGTCGCCGAGGCGCCTGCGGGTCTGCCCCGCGGGCGCAGCAGCACCGGAGCGGGCGTCGTCGAGAGTCGTCACGCGTGGTGCATCGGCACGCCGGAGCCTCAGCTGGAGGGGGTGTCCACCGCCTCCTCCGGAGCACCCTCCCCGGTGGTCCCCGCACCGGTGGCCCGCGCGCCGGCCCCCTCAGCGCTCTCCCCGGTGGGCTCCCCGCTGGGCTCCTCGGTGGGCTTCTCGGTGGGCTTCTCGGCCGTCGCCCCGGCAGCGCCCTCGGCGGGGCGCTTGCGCTTCTTCCCGCCCTTGCGCTTGGGGTGCTCACGGCCCTCGCGCTCGGCGTCCTCCTCGCGCAGCTCCTCCAGCACGCTGCGCAGCTCCGAGCGCACGAAGTCGCGGGTCGCCACCTCGCGCAGCGCGATGCGCAGGGCCGCGACCTCGCGGGTGAGGTACTCCGTGTCCGCCAGGCCGCGCTCGTCGCGCGCGCGGTCCTGCTCGTTGAGGACGCGGTCGCGGTCGTCCTGGCGGTTCTGGGCCAGCAGGATCAGCGGCGCCGCGTACGAGGCCTGCAGCGACAGGATCAGCGTCAGCAGCGTGTAGTTCAGCGCCTCCGGGTCGAACTGCGCGCTCACCGGCGCGAACGTGTTCCACGCCAGCCAGACGGCGACGAACGCCGTCATGTACACCAGGAAGCGGCCCGTGCCCATGAACCGGGCGAACGCCTCGCTCGCCCGCCCGAAGGCGTCCGGGTCCACCTGCGGGCGCACCAGCAGCTGCCGGCGCGCCTCGCGGGGGGTGTCCAGCCCGGCGGCCTCGGCGCGCTGCCGCTCGCGGCGCGGGGAGCGCTCAGCCACGTCCCACCTCGAAGACCTCCTCCTCGGCCTCTCGCCAGTCGTCGGGCAGCAGGTGGTCCAGCACGTCGTCGGCCGTCACCGCCCCCAGCAGGTGCCCGTCCTCGTCCACCACCGGCAGCGACACGAGGTTGTACGCGGCCAGCCGGCGGGTGACGCCCTGCAGCGTCTCCTCCGGTTCCAGCGGCACCACGTCGTTGTCGATGACCTGCCCCAGGGGGGTGTGCGGCGGCTCGCGCAGCAGCCGCTGCAGGTGCGCCGTGCCCAGGTAGCGGCCGGTGGGCGTCTCCAGCGGCGGACGGCACACGTACACGGCGCTCGCCAGCGGCGGGGACAGCTCCACCCGGCGCACGATGGCCAGCGCCTCGGCCACGCTGGCGTCCGGTGCCAGCACCACCGGGTCGGAGGTCATCAGGCCGCCGGCGGTGCGCTCGTCGTAGGCCAGCAGCCGGCGCACCGGGTCGGCGTCGTCCGGCTCCATCAGCGCCAGCAGCCGCTCGGCCTGCTCCGCGGGCAGCTCCGAGAGCAGGTCCGCCGCGTCGTCCGGCTGCATCTCCTCCAGCACGTGGGCGGCGCGGTCGCCCTCCAGCGCGGAGAGGATCTCCACCTGGTCGTCCTCGGGCAGCTCCTCCAGCACGTCGGCCAGGCGCTCGTCGTCGAGGGCGGCGGCGACCTCCCGGCGCCGCTTGGGCGTCAGCTCGTGGATGACGTCCGCCAGGTCGGTGGCGCGCAGCTCCTCGAAGGCGGCCAGCAGGTTCGTGGCGGCCTGGTCGGCCTCGGGCACCGTCAGGCCCGTCACGTCGGCCACGCCCACCGTCATCGTCTCCCCGCGCCGGCGCAGCCGGCCGGACAGCCCCCGGTGGGCGGCGCCGCGGCGCACGAACAGCTTCGTCAGGTGCCAGTCGCGCGGGCGCACCTGCTCCAGCCCGAGGTCCTCGATGGTGGCCGGCCCGCTGCCGTCGGCCAGCTCCACCGTGCGGTCCAGCAGCTCCGCCAGCAGCAGCGTCTCCGTGCTGCGCTGCTCGAAGCGGCGCATGTTCACCAGCCCCGTGGTGAGGACCTGGCCGTCGACGACGTTCGTCACGCGCGTCATGGGCACGAAGACGCGGCGCCGGCCGGGCACCTCCACGACCACGCCGATGACGCGGTGCGGACCGCGCGGCCGCAGCACGGCCACGACGTCGCGCACCCGGCCCACCTGGTCGCCCTGCGGGTCGAACACGGCCGTGCCCGCCAGCCGGGCGGCGAAGACGCGCTGGGGGGATCGGGTCACGCGCTCAGGCTAGATGCCCGGCGCACGCGGATCTCGACGGGCGCCGCCCCCCACCCGCTCCTACCGTGGCGCCATGGCCAAGGAGAGCAAGAAGCTGAAGGCGTCCGGGAACCCCTCCTACACCGTCCCCGGACTCTCGAACGAGCAGGGCGGCGAGGTCGCGGCCATCCTGCAGAACCGCCTCAACGCCCTCACCGACCTGCACCTGACCCTCAAGCACGTGCACTGGAACGTGGTGGGGCCGCACTTCATCTCCGTGCACCAGATGCTCGACCCGCAGGTGGACGCCGTGCGCGAGATGGCCGACGCCGTCGCCGAGCGCATCGCCACCCTGGGCGCCTCGCCCGTGGGCACGCCCGCCGCGCTGGTCGCCGACCGCGACTGGGACGACTACTCGATCGGCCGCGCCGGTGCCATCGAGCACCTCGGTGCGCTGGACCTCGTGTACGCGGGCGTCATCAAGGACCACCGCTCCGCCATCGAGGCGGCCGGTGAGATCGACCCGGTGACCGAGGACCTGCTCACCAGCCAGAGCGGCGTGCTGGAGCAGTACCACTGGTTCGTGCGCGCCCACCTGGAGACCGCCGGCGGCGAGCTGTCCACCGCGGGCGCCGACACCGAGGTCCAGGCCACCCGCAAGGCCGGCGAGCGCGCCGGCGTCAAGCGCCAGAGCGCCTGAGCCCCACCGGTCCCGCGACGAGCGCCCGGCGCGGGCACGATCACCGCGCCGGGCGCGTTGTCCCCCCGTGAGGGGCCCGAGCGGTCCCGCCCCCGCCCGGTGCGGGTGGCACGAGTCGAGCCGGTGAGGATGTCGCCATGTCCAACCTCGGGCCCATGGGTGGCCAGCAGCGCCTGAGCGCCCCCACGCCGCCGCAGGGGGAGGCGATCGGCCGCTACGCCACGTACGCCGAGGCGCAGCGGGCGGTGGACTTCCTCTCCGACGAGCACTTCCCGGTGCAGAACGTCACGATCGTGGGCAACAACCTGCAGATGGTCGAGCGCGTCACCGGCCGGCTGACCTACGGGCGCGCGGCCGGTGCCGGCGCCGCCTCCGGGGCCTGGTTCGGTCTGCTCATCGGCCTGATGCTGTCGGTGTTCGGCAACGGCGGCACCGCCGGCCTGCTCACCGGCCTGCTCATCGGCGCCGGGTTCGGCATGCTCTTCGCCGTCATCTCCTACGCGCTGACCGGTGGCCGGCGCGACTTCACCTCCGCCAGCCAGATCGTCGCCGGTGAGTACCTCGTGCTGTGCATGCCGCAGATGTCCGAGCAGGCCCGCCAGGTGCTCTCCCGGCTGCCCAACGGCTTCGGCCGCGGCACCGGCCCGCAGGCGGGGTCGTGGGGGGCGCCGCAGGACCCGGCGGCCTCGCGCGGCTCGCACGCCGCGGGCGGCCCGGCGCCGTGGGGCGCCCCCGATCCCTCCGTCCGGGGCGGGGCCCCGCAGGGCTGGATGCCGCCGCCGCAGCCGGGCACCGGCCCGGCCGCGCCGCCCCCGCCGCCGCCGGAGCAGCAGCAGGAGGTGCCCGCCGAGCCGGACCTGTCCGGCCCCACCTACGCGGAGAAGGTGGAGGAGCAGCGCCGCGCGCGCCGCGAGGCCGAGCAGCGCGCCCGCGAGGAGCGCAGCTCCGGGGAGTGAGCGGCTCCGGCCGCTGAGCCGTGCAGGGGGCGGTGACCCGTGCAGGGGCGAGGGGCCCCGCCCGCACCCGCGGGCGGGGCCCCTCGCGCTGCGGGGTCCGTGCGGGCGCTCAGCCGCGCAGCGAGGCCATCCACGCCTCCACCTCGTCGGCGGTGCGCGGCAGCGCCGCCGAGAGGTTCTCGACGCCGTCCTCCGTGACGAGGACGTCGTCCTCGATGCGCACGCCGATGCCGCGCAGCTCGGCCGGGGCCAGCTCGTCCTCGGCCTTGACGTACAGGCCCGGCTCGATGGTGAAGACCATGCCCGGGCGCAGCTCGGCGTCCAGGTACATCTCCCGGCGCGCCTGGGCGCAGTCGTGCACGTCCAGGCCCAGGTGGTGGCTGGTGCCGTGCGCCATCCAGCGCCGGTGGTACTGCCCCTCCGGCTCCAGCGACGTCGCCGCGTCCACCGGCAGCACCCCCCACGCGGAGAGCCGGTCGGCGATCACGCGCATGGCGGCCTCGTGCACCTCGCGGAACCTCACGCCCGGCCTCGCGACGGCGAAGGCGGCGTCGGCGGCGTCCAGCACGGCCTGGTAGACGCGCCGCTGGTCGTCGGTGAAGCGGCCGTCCACCGGCAGGGTGCGGGTGACGTCGGCGGTGTAGAGGGAGTCCGCCTCCACCCCGGCGTCCAGCAGCAGCAGGTCCCCGGAGCGCACGGGGCCGTCGTTGCGGATCCAGTGCAGCGTGCAGGCGTGGTCGCCGGCCGCGGAGATCGTCTCGTAGCCCACGCCGTTGCCCTCCACGCGGGCGGTGCCGTCGAAGGCGGCCTCCACCACGCGCTCGCCGCGCGGGTGCCCCACGGCCCGCGGCAGGGCGCGCACGACCTCCTCGAAGCCGCGCACCGTGGCGGCGACCGCCTCGCGCAGCTGGCCCACCTCCCACTCGTCCTTGACGAGCCGCAGCTCCGACAGGGCGGTGACCAGCTCGTCGTCGGCGGCGCGCACCTGCTCGGCCGCCCCGGTGCGCAGGGGCGCCACCACGGCGGTGACCGCCGGGTCCGCGTCCGCGACCACGCGCAGGCCGGTGGTGGCCGCGTCCGCGACCGAGGCGCTCAGCTCGTCGGCCAGCAGTGCCACGTCGCGGCACTCGAGCCCCGTGACGGCCGCCTGGGCGGCCAGGCTCGGGCGCGGGCCCACCCACAGCTCGCCGTAGCGCGCGTTCGCGAAGAACTCCTCGGAGTCGCGGCCGGCCTGCGGGCGCAGGTACAGCACGTCCTCGTGGCCCTCGTCGCCGCGCGGGTGCAGCACGAGGACGGCGTCGGCCTCCCGGTCGGTGCCCAGGCCGGTCAGGTGCGCGAACGCCGAGTGCGGCCGGTAGCGGTAGTCGCAGTCGTTGGAGCGGCGCACGAGCGGCCCGGCGGGCACGACGAGCACCTCGCCCGGGAACAGCGAGGACAGCACCTCGCGCCGGCGGGCGGCGAAGGGTGCGGACGGTGCGAGCCCGGTGTCCTCGGCGGGGCGCGGGCCCCAGCCCTGGGCGATGAACCGGCGGAAGGCGGCCGAGCGCGGCACCGTGCGGTGCGACTTCGCGTCCTCGGCGTCCGGTGCGGGCTCGCCGCCCTCGGGGTGCTGCGCGTCGAGCAGCGCCTCCACGGGCTGCTCCGCGCCGTCGGGAGCCGTCCCGGGGGCGGTGGGCGGGGTGGTGGTCGACTGGGTCGCGGCGCTCACACCCCCATCATCCCCTCCGCCGCCCCGCCTGTCCCCTCCCCGCCCCGCCTCGCGCCGCTCGTGCGGTGGGCCGCACACTCGATCACTCAGGGTGACTGTCGGGTTGACGGCGTGCGATGGGCGTAGGACGGTGAGGCATGAGCGGCACGGCGAGGTGCCCCCGCTGCGACGGCGCGGTGCGGGCTCCCAGCATCTGGCACTCCTCCGCGACCTGCGCCGTCCACGGCGCGGTCGTCCCCCTGCAGCCGGCGTGCCCGGCGGACGCGGTCCACCTGCAGTGGGTCGCCCGGCACTCCGAGGTGCCCGTGTGGCTGCCGTGGCCCCTGCCGGACGGGTGGCTGCTGACCGGCACCCGGTGCGTGCGCGACGACCGGTGCGACGCGCAGGCGGTGGTGGTCGCCGTCAGCGGCCCGCACCGCGGCGCGCCCGGCGACCCGCCGGTGGCGGAGCTGCTGCTGGTCGCCGAGCAGCCGGGCACCGGCCTGGGCGCGCACCTGGCCGGCCGGGAGGACGTCGACCCCGGCGAGGGGCTGGTGAGCGGGCCGCCCGCAGCCCGCCCGCACGCCGGTGGCGCCGCCGCCCCGCTGTGGCCGGTGCCCGCCGACAGCGACCGCGCGGTGCTGGTGGGGGAGGCCGGCGGGGTGTGGTTGTGGGCGCTGCTGTGGCCGGCGAGCGCGGGCGCGACCCTGCTGGAGGACCTGGAGCTGATCGACCTGCGCGAGCGCGAACCCGTGCCCGACGTGCCCTGCGGGGCGATGTCACCGCGGGTGCAGTGGGCCTGACCGGTGGGCCGCGGCGCCGGCCACCCCCGCTCCGTGGTGGCTGAGCGTGAGGACGGGGGGGGGCCTCCCGGCCGGATAAGCTCGCCCGGTGCGCATCGACCTGCACACGCACTCCACCGCCTCCGACGGCACCGAACCACCCTCCGGGGTCGTCGAGTCCGCAGCCCGGGCCGGCCTGGACGTCGTGGCCCTGACCGACCACGACACCACCAGCGGCTGGGTCGAGGCGCTGGCCGCCGGCGAGCGCCTCGGCGTGCGCGTCGTCCCCGGCATGGAGGTCAGCTGCCTCGTGCGCGGGGTGTCCGTGCACCTGCTCTCGTACTGGCAGGACCCCGCCGACGCCGCCCTGGGGGGCATGCTCGACGCCTCCCGCACCTCCCGGCGCACCCGCGCCCGCCGCATGGTCGAGCGGCTGACCGCCGACACCGGGCTGCGCTGGGACGACGTGCTCGAGCACGTGCACGGCCAGGCCACCATCGGCCGCCCGCACATCGCCGACGCCCTCGTCGCCGCCGGCATCGTCGGCGACCGCGACGAGGCCTTCGCCACGCTGCTGTCCGGGAGCAGCCCCTACTTCGTCCCGCACACCGCCCCCGACCCGCTCGAGGCGATCACGCTCGTGCGCGCCGCGGGCGGCGTGCCCGTCCTGGCGCACCCGGCGGCCTCCAAGCGCGGCAGCTGCGTCGGCGACGCCGAGGTCGAGGCGATGGTCGAGTCGGGGCTCGCCGGGCTGGAGGTCGACCACCGCGACCACAGCGACGCGGAGCGCCGCCACCTGCGCGACCTCGCCCGCTCCCTGGACCTGCTGGTCACCGGCTCCAGCGACTACCACGGCACCGGGAAGCGCAACCTCCTCGGCGAGAACACCACCGACCCGGAGGTGCTCGAGCAGCTGCACGCCCGGGCCGGCGCCGGCGGCGGTGCGCCCGCGAGCACCGGCGGCGAGGTGCGCGGCGCGTGAACTGGCAGCTGTTCGGGGAGACCTTCGTCACCCTCTTCGTCATCATGGACCCGCTCGGGACGGTGCCGATCTTCCTCGGTCTCACCGCCCCGTTCACCGGCGCGGAGCGCTCCCGCGCCGCGCGCCAGGCCGTGCTCGTGGCCTTCGGCGTCATCGTCGCCTTCGCGCTCTTCGGTCAGCGCATCCTCGACTACCTGCACATCAGCCTGCCCGCGCTGCAGGCCGCCGGGGGTCTGCTGCTGCTGCTCATCGCGCTGGAGCTGCTCACCGGCAAGGGCGACGAGCCGACCTCCACGGTCGGCGTCAACGTGGCCCTCGTGCCGCTGGGCACGCCGCTGCTGGCCGGTCCCGGCGCCATCGTCGCCACCATGGTCTACGTGCAGCAGTCCCGCGGCTGGGACGACCACCTCGCCATCGCCGCCGGCGTGGTCGCCGTGCACATCACCCTCTACCTGGCGATGCGCTTCGCCGGGCTGGTGCACCGCGTGCTCGGCGACTCCGGCGTCCTGCTCGTCACCCGGGTCGCCGGCCTGCTGCTGTCCGCCATCGCCGTGCAGCTGGTCGCCGACGCGGTGCGCGCCTTCGTCACCGGCGAGGCCTGACCCCCGCGGCGGGGTCCAGCGGGGGCAGCCGCAGCAGCGCCTCGCGCAGCTCGTCGCCGGCGGGACCGGTGGGGGAGGGGGCGAACAGCTCGCGCGCCCAGGCGGGCAGCAGCGCACCCGCCAGCTCGCCGGCGCGCGCCCACGCCCCGGGCGCGTCGAGCACGTCCGGCAGCGGCACCCGCCCGCGCCGCGCCGGCCGGTCCGCGGACGGGCTCGCGTCGGGGACGACGGAGAGCACCCCGGGTGCGCCGGTGACGTCGCGGCGCACGCGCTCCACGTCGGCGTCCACCTCGTCGCGCCCGCCCGGCAGGTCGTCCGGCTCCGCGCCCAGCAGCACGGCGCTGGCGAGCTGCTCGCGCACGTACCTCTCGGCGTCACCGGGGCCGGGTGCCCGGCCGGCGGCCTCGGCCGCGGCGAGCACCGAGGCGAGCCGCAGCGCGTGCCGCAGCGCGACCGTGTCCGGGTCCGCGCCGTCCGCGCGCACGTGCACGTCGCCGTCCACCGCCCGCTCGCGCGCGGCCAGCACCAGCGCCCGGCACGGGTCCGCGCTCGTCGCCCGCAGGAGCGCCGCCCCGGCGGCGGCGCGCTGCCAGCGCGGCCGCGGGTCGCGGGCGCTCAGCTGCCGCAGCAGCGGGTGCAGCTCCTCCAGGAGCCCCGCGGACAGGAGTGCGACCTCCAGGACGGGGCCCCGGTGCAGGGACGCGGACACCCCCGCGGGCCGGGCGTCGGCCCCGGGGTGCGACGTCGTGGAACGTGCGGGCACGGCCCCACCCTGCGGGGCGCGGGCCGTGATCGCAGCTCGAGCGTCAGTCGGTGCCGGCGGCCGGCGCCTCGGTCCGCTCGGCGGGCGCGGTGGAGCGGCTGCGCGTGCGGCGGCGCCGGCGGGGGGCGCCCTCGGCGGGCGGTGCGGACGCCGACGGTGCCTCGCCGGACGTGCCGGCCTGCTCGCCGGTGCCCTGCTCGCCGGTGCCCTCCGCGACCGGGGTGCCGCTGTCGGCGTCCGCGCCGCGGCGGGTGCGCCGGCGCTGGCGCCCGGGGCGTTCGGCGCGGGGCGCCTCGTCGGCCGCCTCGACCGGCCCCTCGCCCGGCGCGCCGCGGCGCGGGCGAGCCTCCTCGTCCGGTCCACCGCGACGCGGACGGCGGCCCTTGGCCGCGCCGACCTCGCCGAGGTCCTCGACCTGCTCGGCCGCCAGGCCCGCCCGGGTGCGCTGGGTGCGCGGCAGGCGACCCGTCGTGCCCTGCGGGATGCCGAGGTCCTCGAACAGGTGCGGGGAGGTGGAGTACGTCTCCACCGGCTCCCCGAAGCCCAGGCTGAGGGCCTTGTCCACCAGCGCCCAGCGGTGCAGGTCGTCCCAGTCGACGAACGTCACCGCGATGCCGGTGTTGCCGGCGCGCCCGGTGCGGCCGATGCGGTGCAGGTAGGTCTTCTCGTCCTCGGGGCACTGGTAGTTCACGACGTGCGTGACGTCCTCGACGTCGATGCCGCGCGCGGCGACGTCGGTGGCGACCAGCACGTCCACCTTGCCGGAGCGGAACGCGCGCAGCGCCTGCTCGCGCGCGCCCTGGCCGAGGTCGCCGTGGATGCTGGCGGCGGCGAAGCCCCGCTCGGTCAGCTGCTCGGCCACCGACGCGGCCGTGCGCTTGGTGCGGCTGAAGACGATGGTCAGCCCGCGGCCCTCCGCCTGCAGCATCCGCGCCAGGACCTCGACCTTGTCCATGGCGTGCGTGCGGTACGCGAACTGGGTGATCGCGGCGACGGTCGCGCCGTCGTCGGTGGGGTCCACCGCACGGATGTGGGTGGGCTGGCGCATGTACGAGCGCGCCAGCGCCACCACCGCGCCGGGCATGGTCGCGGAGAAGAGCATCGTCTGCCGCGCCGGGGAGGTCTGCGCCATGAGGCGCTCCACGTCGGGCAGGAAGCCGAGGTCGAGCATCTCGTCGGCCTCGTCGAGGACCACGCACGTCACGTGCGAGAGGTCCAGGTGCTTCTGCTGGGCCAGGTCCAGCAGGCGGCCGGGGGTGCCGACGACGACGTCGACGCCCTTGGTGAGGGCCTCGATCTGCGGCTCGTACGCGCGGCCGCCGTAGACGGTCAGGATGCGCGCGCGGCGGATGCGGCTGGCGGTGGTGAGGTCGCCGGCGACCTGCCCGGCGAGCTCGCGCGTGGGCACGATGACGAGCGCCTGCGGCTTGCCGGGGGCCGGCAGCGCGTCGTACGCCTCGTCGCCCGGCACGGCGGTGCGCTGCAGCAGCGGCACGCCGAAGCCGAGGGTCTTGCCCGTGCCGGTCTTGGCCTGGCCGATGATGTCGTGGCCGGACAGCGCCACGGGCAGCGTCATCGCCTGGATGGGGAACGGGGCGGTGATGCCGGCGCCGGTCAGGGCTCGGACGATGCGCTCGTCGACGCCGAAGTCGCCGAAGCCCTTGACGGGCGCGCTCTGCACATCGCCGGTCTCGGGCGCGGTGCTCGCGGAAGTGGTCTCGGGGGTGGTCTCGGGGGTGGTCTCGGGGGTCGTGGTGGACCCCGCTGCGTCGGTCATGCGTCTCCCGTGCGGGGGCGGCGGCCCGGGCACCGGGCGCTCCGCGGGAGGACTGGCCGAGAGGTTCGTCGGCGTCCCGTCGCGGGCTCGTCGTGCGGTGCGCGGCCGCGTCGCGGTCGTCGGCAGCCGATCGCGACTGACGACCGGGCAACCCTGAACACGAGCATGGTAACCGTCGGCCACCGACGACGACATCGCGGGCGCGCGACCGTGCGCGCCCGCGACGTCGTGCGGGGCCTCGCGGGCGGGCCCGCGAGGTGGGTCAGGAGAGGCCGAAACCGACCTTGCGCACCTCCGAGGCGCCGATGTCCACGTAGCCGAGCGACGCGGCGGGCACCACGACCGTGCGGCCCTTCTCGTCCTTCAGCTGCAGGACGGTCCCCTCGCCGAGGGCCGCGGACACCGCGGCCGTGATCTCCTCGGCGTTCTGGGCCGACTCGAACACCAGCTCGCGCGCCACGTTCTGCACGCCGATCCGAACCTCCACCGCTGTCCCTCCCGGGTCGTCGATCGGGCCGGCACCGCCCGTGCTCGGGGGTGCGGTCGTCCAGCGAGGCTAGTCGGCCCGCGCGCACGGGGCCGCGCCGGTGGGCCGAGTTCGCCGCCAGCGGACGGCGCGCCCCGGCGGGTGGCAGGCTGGGGACGTGACCGCCGGACGCCTCCCCGCTGCCCGACGTCCCCCGTCCCGCCGGGGCCTGCTGCTGGCCGGGGCCGCCGCGTTCGCGGCGGCCGGGTGCAGCGGTTCCGACGGCACCTCCCCCGCCGCCGCGGCCCCCTCGTCGGCCACGCCCACTCCGCCCCCCACCCCGACCCCCACCCCGACCCCCACGCCGACGCCCACGCCGACGCCCACGCCGCCGCCCGGACTGACCGGGGCGGACCTCGCCGCCGGCGTGCTGCAGCGGCAGGTGCCGCGCAGCGGCGGCGGGGCGCTGGACGTGGTGCCCGGCGCGGTGCCGGCGCCGCCGTCGGCGCGCGTGCGCACGCTGCGCGTGGAGGTCGAGCACGACCTCGCGGCCGCGGGTCTGGTCGACCCGTTGCGCTTCGCGGACTTCGCCCTGGGGGTGCTCAACGACCCGCGGGGCTGGGGCGCCGGAGGGACGACGAGCTTCGCGCGCACCGACGGTGACGCGGAGCTGCGGCTGGTGCTCGCCACCCCGGACACCTCCGCCGCGCTGTGCCGGCCGCTGCGGACGATGGGCACGCTCTCCTGCCGCGTGGGGGACTCCGCGGTGCTCACCTGGTACCGGTGGGTGGAGGCGATCCCCGACTACGGCGAGGACCGCACCGGTTACCGCCAGTACCTCGTCAACCACGAGGTCGGGCACCTCCTGGGTCACGGCCACGACCCGAACCCCGGCCCCGGGCGACTCGCGCCGGTGATGATGCAGCAGACCAAGGGCCTGGACGGGGCCCTGCCGAACCCCTGGCCGAACCCCTGACACCGCCCGTGGGACGCCGGGACCCGCTGGCCCTGCCCGAGCGCGCCGAGGAGGTGCTGGAGGTCGTCGAGGCGATCCCGGCCGGGCGGGTCCTCACGTACGGCGACGTCGGTGAGCTCGTCGGCGACCGCGGGCCGCGCTTCGCGGGCAACGTGCTGCGCCGGTTCGGCTCGCACGTGCCGTGGTGGCGGGTGCTGCGCGCCGACGGCAGCGCCGCGCCACCGCTGGCGCCGCGCGCGGTGCAGCGCTGGCGCGCCGAGGGCACTCCGCTGCGCCGCGACGACGCCGACCCGGTGCGGGTGCGGGTGGACCTGGACGCGGCCCGCTGGGACGCGGCCAGCTGGGACGTGGTCGGCTGGGACGTGGCCGGCTGGGACGTGGCCGGTCCCGGCGGGCCGTGACGGCGGCGCCCGCCCGCCCCGAGCGAGGGGGAGCGTGTCGGAGGCGTGTGGTGGCATGAGGGACGTGCTGACGGAGGGTGCGGGCGTCTCGCCCGGCGGGTGGGGCGGGTCCGGCGGGCAGGGGTCCGGCGGGCAGGGGTCCGGCGGGCAGGGCGCGCGGCGCCCCGCGGCGGTGCCGCTGCTGCGGCGCGGGCCGCGCGAGGGCCTGCTGCACCCCGAGCTCGACGCCACGCAGCGCGCCGTCGTCGCCACCCGCGGCGGCAGCGGTCCGGTGGTGCTGCGCGGAGCGCCCGGCACGGGCCGCACCACCACCCTGCGCGCCCTCGTCGCCGCGCGCGTCGAGCGCGACGGGCTGGCCCCCGACCGGGTGCTCGTGCTGGCGCCCAGCCGACGGGAGGCCGGCGCCCTGCGCGACGAGCTGTCCCTGGCGCTGCGGCGCACGCTGGGCCAGCCGGCGGCCCGCACGCCGCAGTCGTACGCGTTCGGGCTGCTGCGCGCGGTGCACGTGCTGCGCGGGGACCCGCCGCCGCGCCTGATCTCCGGCGCCGAGCAGGACTCCATCCTCGCCGAGCTCCTGGAGGGGCACCTGGACGCCACCGCCACCGGCGGCGACGAGGTGGCCGAGACGTTCGAGCACGCCCTGCTGGCCGCCGGACGCGGTGCGGTGCGCGCCCCCGAATGGCCCTCGGACGTGCCGCGCGAGGCGTGGGGGCTGCGCAGCTTCCGCAACGAGCTGCGCGACCTGCTGATGCGCGCCGTCGAGCGCGGCCTGGGCCCGCAGGACCTCGCCGACCTCGGCGCCCGGCACGGGCGCCCGGAGTGGGTGGCTGCGGCCTCCGTGCTCGACGAGTACGTGGGCGTGACGACCTTCGACCCGGCTCGCGCCAACGCCTACGACCCCGCGGGGGTCGTGGACGAGGCCGTCGCGCAGCTGTTGAGCTCGCCCGCCTCGCTGGCCGCCGAGCGCGACCGCTGGCAGCTGGTCGCCGTCGACGACGCCCACGAGCTGTCCGAGGCGGGCCTGCGCCTCGTCGAGGCCGTCGCCGGCGGCGGTCGCGACCTGCTGCTGGTCACCGACCCCGACTCCGTGACGCAGGGCTTCCGCGGTGCTGACGCCCGGTCGGCCTCGTCCCTGGCCGACCGGTTCCGCGCCGCCGACGGCGGCCCGGCGCCCACCGTCGTGCTCAGCACCGTGCACCGGCAGCAGCCGCTGGTGCGTGCCGTGACCTCCGCGGTCGCGGCCCGCGTCGGCGCACTGGGCCGCGCGCCCCAGCGGGCGGCGACGGCGGGCCGCGAGCCCGGCGCCGGGCCCGTGCCCGGCGGGGTGGAGGTGGCCGTGCTGGGCTCACCCACCCAGGAGGCGGCCTGGATCGCCCAGCGGCTGCGCCGCCGGCACCTGCTGGAGCGGGTGCCGTGGTCGGCGATGGCCGTGGTCGTGCGCTCGGCCGGGCACACCGCGGCCCTGCGCCGCGGCCTGGTGGCCGCCGGGGTGCCGCTGGCGGTGCCGCAGGCGGAGGTCCCGGTGCGCGACGAACCGGCCGTGCGCCCCCTGCTGACGGCGATGGAGGCGGTGCTGCGCCCGGGGACGTTCACCGCCGAGGTGGCCCGCGAGCTCGTCACCTCCCCCCTGGGCGGGGCCGACGTGGTGGCCCTGCGCCGGCTGCGGCAGTGCCTGCGCCGCGCCGAGCTCGCCGCCGGCGGCGGCCGCAGCAGCGACGCCGTGCTCGCCTCCGCGCTGGCGGGGGTGCTCGCCGGCGCGGTCGGCGCCGACGACCCCGCCGCGGCCGACGTGGCGCTGCTGGCCGGCGACGACGACGCCCTGCGCCCGGCCGAGCGGCTGGCCGCCGTGCTCCAGGCCGGCCGTGCCGCCGCCCTGGAGGAGGACGCCGACGCCGAGCGGGTGCTGTGGGCGCTGTGGGAGGCGTCCGGCCTGGGACCGCGCTGGCAGCGCACCGCGCTGGCCCGCGGGACGTCCTCGCGCTCCGACGCCGCCCGCGCCGACCGCGACCTGGACGCCGTGCTCGCCCTGTTCGAGGCCGCCGGCCGCTTCGTCGACCGCTTCCCCGGCGCCGGCGGCGCCGGGCGCTTCCTGGACCAGATGCGCTCGGCGGAGGTCCCCGAGGACACCCTCGCCGACCGCGCCCCCGACACCGGCGCCGTCACGCTGACCACCCCGCAGGGGGCGGTGGGCCGCGAGTGGGACCTCGTCGTCGTCGCCGGCGTGCAGGAGGGCGTGTGGCCGGACCTGCGCCTGCGCGGGTCCGTGCTGGGCGCGCAGGCGCTGGTGGACGTCGTCGAGGGCCGCGACGCCGACGGGCCCGGGGCGCGCCGCGCCGTGCTGGAGGACGAGCTGCGCCTGTTCCACGTCGCCGTCTCCCGCGCCCGCGACGAGCTGGTCGTCACCGCGGTGCGGGCCGAGGACGAGCGCCCCTCCGCGTTCGTGGACCTCGTCGAGGCCGCCGCCCGCGCGCACGACGGGACGGGGACGACCCCGGAGGAGCTGGACGAGGAGGGTGAGCGCCCGCTGGCGCAGGTGCCGCGGCCGGTGTCGCTGCCGGCGCTGGTCGCCCGGCTGCGGCAGGTCGTGTGCGCGCCGCAGGGCGCCGAGCCGCCCGCCCGCCGCGAGGCCGCCGCCGCCCACCTGGCGCAGCTCGCCGCCGCCGGCGTGCCCGGTGCGGACCCGGCCGACTGGTACGGCGCGGAGGAGCTGACCGACGACGGCGCGCTGCGCGAGGACGGTGAGGAGGTGCCCGTCTCACCCTCGCGCGTGGAGTCGTTCGAGCGCTGCGGCCTGCGCTGGCTGCTGGACAGCTCGGGCGCCCGCCCCGGCGACACGGGCGTGCAGTCGCTGGGAACCCTCGTGCACCGCGTCGCCGCCGAGGCGCCCGACGCCGACGCCGCCGAGCTGCAGCGCCGCCTGGAGGCGCTGTGGCCCACGCTGGGGCTGCCCGACGGCTGGGTCACCTCGCGGCTGCGCGCCCGCGCCGACGAGATGCTGCTCAAGCTCGCCGAGTACCACCGCCTCGTGCGCGCCGAGGGCCGCGCGCTCGTCGCGGTCGAGCAGGACGTCGACGTGGCCGTGGGCCGGGCTCGGGTGCGCGGCCGCGTCGACCGCCTGGAGGTCGACGCCGACGGGCGCGCGGTCGTGGTGGACCTGAAGACGGGCCGCACCCCGCCGTCGGGTGCGGAGCTGGCCCGCCACCCGCAGCTGGGCGTCTACCAGCTGGTGGCGGACGAGGGCGCCTTCGCCCCGCACGCGGCGGGCAGCGGCGGGGCGGTGCTGGTGCAGCTGGGCAGCACCCACAAGAAGGTCGCGGTGCAGCGCCAGGAGGCGCTGGACGCCGACGAGGACCCGCGCTGGGCGGCCGACCTGGTGGCCCGCGCCGCCGAGGGGATGGCCGCGCCCGTGTTCGAGGCGGTCGTCGGGCCGCACTGCTCGTCCTGCCCGGTGCGCAGCAGCTGCCCCGCCCAGGACGCCGGCCGCAGCGTGTGCGAGGAGGACGGGCAGTGACCAGCACCACCGCGGCACCCGGCGCGGCGGGCGCCTCCACGCCCCGGCTCAGCGCCGAGGAGATCGCCGAGCGACTGGGCCGCCCCCGGCCAACGCCCGAGCAGGTCGCCGTCATCGAGGCACCCGTCGAGCCGCTGCTCGTCGTCGCCGGCGCCGGCTCCGGCAAGACCGAGACGATGTCCTCGCGGGTGGTGTGGCTGGTCGCCAACGGCCTCGTCGCCCCCGAGCAGGTGCTGGGGCTCACCTTCACCCGCAAGGCCGCCGGTGAGCTCGCCGAGCGGGTCCGCAAGCGCCTGCGGGCGCTGCGGGCGCGGGGCCTGGGCGGCCCGGCCGCCGGCGACGGCCTCGGCGACGGCGAGCCGGTGGTCTCCACCTACCACGCCTACGCCGCCTCGCTGGTGACCGACCACGGCCTGCGCCTGGGCGTGGAGCCGCAATCCACGGTGCTGTCCGAGGCGGGCGCCTGGCAGCTGGCCGCGGAGCTCGTGGAGACCTGGCGCGGTGACCTGCCCGGCGTGGAGGTGGCGCCGTCCACCGTCGTCGAGGCGCTGGTCGGGCTGTCCGGGGAGTGCGCCGAGCACCTCGTGGACCCGGGTGCCCTCGAGCGCTTCGTCGAGGAGTTCGAGGCGCGCGTGCGCGCGCTGCCCAAGGACGACAAGGCGGTCGCGAAGCTGGGCGCCCACGTGCCGGGGGAGCCGTACGCGGAGGTGAGGAAGGTCCTGGCGGTGCAGCGGGCGCGGCGCTCGCTGGTGCCGCTGCTGCGCGAGCACGCCCGCCGCAAGCGCGACGCCGAGCAGCTCGACTTCGGCGACCAGGTGCTGCTGGCCGCCCGCCTGGCCCGCGAGGTGCCGGCCGTGGCGGCCACCGAGCGCGCCGCGCACCGCGTGGTGCTGCTCGACGAGTACCAGGACACCAGCTACGCCCAGCTGGCGCTGCTGCGGGCGTTGTTCGGCGACGGGCACCCGGTGACCGCGGTGGGGGACCCGCACCAGTCGATCTACGGGTGGCGCGGCGCCAGCGCCGGCAACCTCGCCAGCTTCCCGGCGCACTTCCGCCGCGCCGACGACACCCCGGCGCGGGTGGCGCCGCTGGCGACGAGCTGGCGCAACGACGAGGCGGTGCTCGCCGCCGCGAACGTCGTCGCCGCCCCGCTCTCCGCCGGGGCGGGCGCGTCCGTCGTGCGGCTGCGCCCGCGCCCGGGGGCCGGCACCGGCCGGGTGCGCACCGCGTTCGCGGCCACCGTCGAGGAGGAGGCCGCGGAGGTGGCCGCGCGGCTGGCGGAGGTGTGGCGCGCGGACTCCGAGCGCCTCGCCGTGGAGCGGAAGGTGCCGGGGGCCTCGCCGCGGCCGCGGCGCACCGCCGCGGTGCTGTGCCGCAAGCGCAGCCAGTTCACCGTCCTGCAGCGGGCGCTGCGCGACGCCGGGCTGCCGGTGCAGGTCGTCGGCCTGGGCGGGCTGCTGTCCACGCCGGAGGTCGTCGACGTCGTCGCGACCCTGCACGTGCTGCACGACCCCGGCCGCGGCGACCACCTCGCCCGGCTGCTGACGGGTGCGCGCTGGCGGCTGGGACCGCGCGACCTGGCGGCGCTGGGGGAGTGGGCGCGGCACCTGCAGCGGCTGCGCAGCGGCCGCGCCGGGGACGACGGCCCCGCCGCGGGGGAGACCGGGGAGGCCGGTGACCCGGCGGTGGTGCTGCCCGACGAGGTGGAGGACGCCAGCCTCGTCGAGGCCCTCGACGAGCTGCCCCCGCCGTCGTGGCGCGGGTCCGGCGGGCGGGGGCTGTCCCCGCGCGCGCACGCCCGGCTGAGCCGGCTGGCGGCGGTGCTGCGGCACCTGCGCGCCCGAACCCACCTGCCCGTGCCGGAGCTGGTGGGCGAGGTGGAGCGCGCCCTGTTGCTGGACGTGGAGGTCGCCGCCCGCCCCGGCAGCTCCCCCGCTTCCGAGCGGGCCAACCTCGACGCGCTCGCCGACGCGGCCGCGTCGTTCTCCGTGAGCGCGCAGCGCCCCGGCCTGGGCGGGTTCCTGTCCTGGCTGGACGCGGCGGAGGCCCGCGAGCGCGGCTTGGAGCCGGGCGCGGTGGAGGTCTCCTCCGACGCGGTGCAGCTGCTCACCGTGCACGCCAGCAAGGGCCTGGAGTGGGACGTGGTCGCGGTGCCCGGCCTGGTGGAGGGCGTCTTCCCCACCGGCGGGGAGACCTCCTCCGGCTGGCTGAGCGGGCTGGGGGTGCTGCCGTACCCGTTGCGCGGTGACCACGCGCACCTGCCGGTGCTCGACCTGGACGGCGTGGGCACGCAGAAGGAGCTGAACGCCGAGCGCGAGCGCTTCCGCGAGGCCTGCGGGCAGCACGAGATGGACGAGGAGCGGCGCCTGGCCTACGTGGCGTTCACCCGCGCCAAGGAGGAGCTGCTGCTCAGCGGCGCGCACTGGGACGACGCCACCAAGCCGCGGCGGCCCTCCAGGTTCCTGCTCGAGGTGCTCCAGGAGCCCGGCCTGCCGGGTCTGGTGAGCCTGCCGCCGGTGCCCGCGCCGGCCGAGGGCGAGGAGAACCCGCGCACGGCGACGCCGCAGCGGGTGGTGTGGCCGGTGGACCCGCTGGCGGCGCGGCGCGCCGACGTCGACGCGGGCGCGCGGGCGGTGCGCGAGGCGGCCGGGCGTGCGTCCGCCGCCCCCGCACCCGACGCGG
Organism: Kineococcus sp. TRM81007; assembly: GCF_022669155.1. GTDB lineage: Bacteria > Actinomycetota > Actinomycetes > Actinomycetales > Kineococcaceae > Kineococcus. Next base: position 93,684 of record NZ_JALBVB010000053.1, read on the forward strand.
AAGCGGCGAGCTGGGCGCAGCAGGTCGAGCTGCTGCTGTCCGAGCGCGCCGCGGCCGGCTCCGCCGGCGGCGTCCTGCTGCCGGTGCACCTGTCGGCCTCCCGGCTGGTGGCGCTCGCGCAGGACCGCGACGCCCTGGCGCTGCAGCTGCGCCGCCCCGTGCCGCTGGCTCCGCGCCCGGCCACGCGCCGCGGCACCGCCTTCCACGCCTGGCTGGAGCACCGCTTCACCGCCGGCTCCCTGCTGGACCCGGAGGACCTGCCCGGCGCCGCCGACGAGGACGCCGCCGACGACCGCGAGCTGGAGGTGCTGCAGCGCAACTACCTGGCGAGCGAGTGGGCCGGGCGGGACCCGGTGGCGGTGGAGGTCTCGGTGGAGACGCCGGTGGCCGGCATCGCCGTGCGCGGCCGCATCGACGCCGTCTTCCGCACGACCGGCCCCGACGGCCGCGAGCTCTGGGACGTCGTGGACTGGAAGACGGGCCGCCCCCCGGCGGGGGAGGCTGCGCGCGCCCGCGACGTGCAGCTGGCGGTGTACCGGCTGGCGTGGTCGCGCTGGCGCGGCGTGCCGCTGGAGGACGTCAGCGCGGCGTTCTTCTACGCCTCCACCGCCGAGACGGTGCGGCCGGTGGACCTGTTCGGCGCCGAGGACCTGGAGCGGCTGGTGACCTCGGTGCCGGCGACCGACCGGGAGGTGTGAGCCCGCCGGGTCCGCGGCCCCCCGCGGGCCTCACAGCCGCAGGTCCACGACGACGGCCCGGTGGTCGCTTCCGCCGACGCGCTCCACCCGACCCGCCGCGCCCGCCTCCGCGGGCAGGCCGTCGGCGAGGGCGTGGTCCAGCTGCACGCGGGGTGCGGGGGAGGGGAACGTCGCCCCCGCCACGAGCGGCCGCCACGGCAGCGCACGGCCCAGCACGCCGGGCGGCAGGTTCAGGTCGCCCAGCAGCACCAGGGGCCGCGGCAGGTCCGCCGCCCACCGGCGCAGCTCGCGCAGCTGGGCCACCGCGCGCAGCGGCGAGAACGACAGGTGGGTGCCCAGCACGCTCACCGGCCTCGACCCGGCCGCGCCCGGCGCGCGGGCGTCGACGACCGCGGCCACGACGGCGCGCGGCTCGTCGGGCACGAGGCGCAGGCGCCGGCCCGCGCCGGGCGGCAGCACCAGCGGCAGCCGCGCGGCGCTGCCCGCCACGCGCAGCTCCCGCCACTCCAGCACCGGCAGCCGCGACAGCAGCGCCACCCCGTAGGACGGCTCGCCGGGCACGGTGGCCGCGGCGGCGCGGAAGGTGTCGGGGGAGCCGGGCGTGCCGTGCACGGTCGCGGCGAAGCGGGCACCGCCGCGCACGACGCCGCAGGCGCGCGCCAGCACCACCGTCTGGTCCACCCCGCCGCTGCGCGGCAGCAGGTGGTCCACCTCCTGCACGGCCACGACGTCGGCGCCCAGGGCGGCGACCGCCGCCGCCAGCCGGTCGGTGTCCACCCGGCCGGTGGCCAGGTCGCGCCCGGAGGCGGCGTTCACCGACGCGAGCCGCACGGCCCGCGCCGGGATCCCGGCCAGCTCAGCCCCCCAGCGGCACGGCGTCGGCGTGCGCGTCGAGGTCGTCGAGCATCCGGCGGGCGTCCTCGACGACCTCCTCGTCCTCGGTGCGCAACCCCAGCAGCAGCCAGCGGGCCAGGGCGAGCTCCCCGGCCAGGCGCGCTCGCAGCAGCAGGTCGGGGTCCAGGGGGTCGTGGCGGGCGTGGGCGTACGCCTCCAGCACCGACTCCAGGGCGTCCGGGTCGGCGCCCACGGCCAGCCACGCGAAGTCGTCGGCGGGGTCGGCGACCTTGGCGTCCACCCAGCCGGTGATGCCGGTCAGCTGGGCACCGTCGGTGCGCACGTGCTCGCCGACGAGGTCGCCGTGCACGGGGGTCGCGGCGAAGCGCCAGCGGGCCACGTCCTCCATGAGCACCTCCCAGCGCGTCAGCAGCCGCGGCGGGACGTGGCCGGTGGCGGCGGCCCGGTCCAGCTCCGACAGCCGCCGGCGCCGGTACTCCTCCGCGTCGTACACGGGCACGCCGGCGTCGGCGAAGACGGCCACGTCGATCTGGTGCAGCGCGGCCAGGCCGGTGCCGATCGAGCGGGCCAGCCCGGGCCCGGGGCGCAGCTCCTCCGGGTGAACGGGGCTGCCGGGCAGCTCCGGGGAGACGACGCACCGCCCGCCCTCGGGGAGCACGACGGTGCCGGCGGCGTGCGGCACCGCGAACGGCAGCGGTTCGCGCAGGCCGGACAGCAGCTCCAGCTCCGCGTCCAGGGCGGCCGCGGCCGCCGGGCGGCGCGGTGCGCGCACCGTGAAGCGGCGCTGGGCGGCGTCCACCACGGCGGCCACGTCGAAGTCGGCGCCGTCGTCCTCCGCGGGCCCCGCGGCCACGACCTCGAGACCGGGCACGGCGGCGGTGGCGAGGGCGGCGAGGACCTGCGGCGAGCGGGTGGGCACGGGGCAACGGTAGAGCGCACCCACCTCCCTAGGGTGGAGCGGTGACCTCCCACGCCGTCGGCGCCCCCGGCGCCGAGCCCGGAAAGCCCGCGCGACCCGCCCGGGTGGCGCTGCCGGCCCCGCCGCTGCGCGACCTGGCCCTCTCGCGCCAGCGCCTGGACCGCGCCGGTGCGCGCCGGGCCGACCCCGCTCTGCTGGAGCGGGCGTGGTCCGCGCCGGGCACGCGGGTGCTGCGGGTGCACGCCGGCCGCGCCCCGGTGGTGCGCACGGCGCGAGGGCTGGAGCTGGTGCTGCGCGCGCCGGGCGAGGTGCCGGCACCGGGACCGGAGGACCTCGTGCTGTACCTGGGCACCGACGGGGAGGCGGAGTTCGTGGCGGTGGTCTCCGCCGATGCGGAGCCGGAGGTCGCCGACGGCTCGGCGGGCGACGAGGAGTGGCGGGGGCTGCGGGAGGTCGGCGACGTCCTCGGCGACCGGGACGCCGGCCTGCTCACCGAGGCCGTCTCGATGGGCAACTGGCACGCCGTCACGCGCTTCTCGCCCCGCACCGGGGAGCCGCTGACGCCGGCGTCGGCGGGCTGGGTGAAGACCGAGCCGGGCGGCAAGGAGCACTTCCCGCGCACCGACGCAGCCGTGATCATGGCGGTGGTCGACCCGGACGACCGGCTGCTGCTGGGCCACCAGCCGGTGTGGCCGGCGAACCGCTACTCGGTGCTGGCGGGGTTCGTGGAACCCGGCGAGTGCTTCGAGGACACCGTGCGCCGGGAGGTGCTGGAGGAGGCGGGCGTCGTCGTCGGCCCGGACCCGGAGGACGTGCGCTACCTGGGCAGCCAGCCGTGGCCGTTCCCCGCCTCCCTCATGGTGGGCTTCGTCGCTCGCGCGCTCACCACGGACATCCGGGTCGACGGCGAGGAGATCGCCCTGGCGCGCTGGTTCACCCGCGACGAGCTCGCGGAGGAGGTGCGCGCGGGCCGGGTGCTGCCGCCGCCGGCGGTCTCGATCGCCCGACGGCTCATCGAGGCGTGGTTCGGCGGACCCCTGCCGGTGCCGGGCGACGACGCCTGGACCTGAGGCGGTTCAGCCGCGCACGAGCTCGGCGGGGTGGCGCGGGTCCTCGCAGCGCAGCACCGCGTGGGCCCGCTCGACGGGCCGGGACTCCGCCAGGTAGCGGTGCCAGCCGCCCAGGACCCGCTCGGCGTCGGCGGCGTCCACCCGCCGGCGCACCGCCGCGTCGGAGGTGACCAGGTGCACCACCGCGTCGAAGCCCCGCCGCAGGTCCTCGCGCAGCAGGAAGGGCCCGGCGAACACGAGCACGGCCTCGTCGGGCACTGCTTCGCGCGGGGCGCGGGAGGCCCGGTCGGTCGCCGGGTCGTGCAGGGACGGCACCCACCGGCGGCCGGTGCGCTCACCGAGCGGCTCCAGGACCTCCCGGTGCAGGCCGGCGACGTCCAGCCAGGCGTCGTGGAAGGCGTCCGGGTCGTCGCGTCCGTGCTCGAGGCGCAGCGAGCGCGGCCGCCAGAAACCGCTCCAGGTCGCGAGGAGGACCGGGCGGGCCAGCGCGCGCAGCGCGCCGGCGAGGTGCTGCGCGTACCAGCCGGTGTCGGCGTCCACGGCGCCGTCCACGCCGACGCGCGCGCCCGCCGGCAGCGACGCGGCCCACCGCCCCGCGAACTCCGCGGGGCTGGTGGGCCGGTGGGCGGGAGGCGTGCCCCCGCGGGTGGTGCGCGTCACGCTCAGGCGCCCAGGCGCGCCTTGACCTCGGCGAGGGAGGGGTTGGTGGCGGCGGAGCCGTCGGGGAAGAGCAGGGTCGGCACGGTCTGGTTGCCGCCGTTGACCTGCATGACGTACTCGGCCGCGTCCGGGACGTCCTCGATGTTGACCTCCGAGTAGCTGATGCCCTCGCGGTCCATCTGGGACTTCAGCCGGCGGCAGTACCCGCACCACGTGGTGGTGAACATGGTCACGCTGCCCGCGGCCGGCGCCTCGATCGTCGCCACTGCTCCTCCTCCGTCGCGGGTGGTTCCCGCTCCGGGGGCTGCAACCGCGCGTCCACGGGCTCTCTTCCCGGCCGGGCGTCCACAGGGCCGGGGCGGCGCCTGCACCCGGTTGTCCGCTGCGCTTGGCAGGATGTCCCCCGCCATGACGACCGCGCCCGACCTCCGCCCCGCCGCCCCGTCCGCCGACTCCGTGCTCGAGGGCCTCGACCCCGAGCAGCGCCAGGTGGCGACGACGCTCGACGGCCCCGTGTGCGTGCTCGCCGGTGCCGGCACCGGCAAGACGCGGGCCATCACGCACCGAATCGCCTACGGGGTGCACTCCGGCGCCTACGTGCCCAACCGGGTGCTGGCGGTGACCTTCACGGCGCGCGCGGCCGGCGAGATGCGCACCCGCCTGCGGGACCTGGGCGTGGCCGGTGTGCAGGCGCGCACCTTCCACGCCGCGGCGCTGCGCCAGCTGCAGTTCTTCTGGCCGCAGTCCATCGGCGGGAGCCTGCCGAACCTGGCCGAGCACAAGGCGCCGCTGGTGGCCGACGCCTGCAACCGCCTGCGCCTGCAGTCCGACCGCGCCCGCGTGCGCGACCTCGCCGCCGAGGTGGAGTGGACGAAGGTCATGCTCGTGGACCCCGACGACTACGTCGCGGCCGCCACGCGCGCCGGCCGGGGCGAGCCGGGCGGCCTGGACCTGCCGACGGTGGCGCGGCTGGTGCGCACCTACGAGGAGGTCAAGACCGACCGTGCCGTCATCGACTTCGAGGACGTGCTGCTGCTGACGGCGGGCATCCTCGACGAGCGCCCGGACGTGGCCGCCACGGTGCGCCAGCAGTACCGGCACTTCGTCGTCGACGAGTACCAGGACGTCTCCCCGCTGCAGCAGCGCCTGCTGGACCTCTGGCTCGGCGAGCGCGAGGACCTGTGCGTGGTGGGTGACGCGAGCCAGACGATCTACTCCTTCGCCGGCGCCACCCCCGACCACCTGCTGGACTTCCCGCGCCGCCACCCCGGAGCCACCGTGGTGAAGCTGGTGCGCGACTACCGCTCCACCCCCGAGGTCGTGGGCCTGGCCAACTCGGTGCTGTCCACGGCCACCGGCCGGCACGCCCGCGCCCGCCTGGAGCTCATCGCGCAGCGCCCCTCCGGCCCGCCGCCCACCTTCACCGCCTACGACGACGACGTCGCCGAGGCCTCCGGGGTCGCGGCCCGCATCGCCGCGGAGGTGCGCGCCGGGCGCAGCGCCAAGGACGTCGCCGTGCTCTTCCGCACCAACGGGCAGTCGCAGGCGCTGGAGTCGGCGCTCGCCGACGCGGGCGTGGGGTACGTCGTGCGCGGCGGGGAGCGGTTCTTCTCGCGCAAGGAGGTCCGCGACGCGGTGGTGCTGCTGCGCGGTGCCACGCGGGCGGCGCTGCCCGGGCACGACCTGGGCGCCGAGGTGCGCGCGGTGCTGTCGTCCGCGGGCTGGGCCGAGCGCGCCCCCAGCGCGGCGGGGTCGGTGCGCGAGCGCTGGGAGTCGCTGCAGGCGCTGGTGGTGCTGGCCGACGAGCTGGCCGCGACCCGCCCGGGTGCGCAGCTGACCGACCTGGTCGAGGAGCTGTCCGAGCGCGCCTCCGCGCAGCACGCCCCCACGGTGGACGGGGTGACGCTGGCCTCCTTCCACGCCGCCAAGGGCCTGGAGTGGGACGTCGTGCACCTCGTCGGCGTCAGCGAGGGCCTGCTGCCGATCTCCTTCGCCGAGACCCCCGACGAGGTGGAGGAGGAGCGCCGGCTGCTGTACGTGGGCGTCACCCGCGCCCGCGAGGCGGTGCACATCTCGTGGGCGAACGCCCGCACCCCGGGCGGGCGGGCCGGCCGCAAGCCCTCGCGGTTCCTGGACAACCTGCGGCCGGAGAGCGCCGGCGGTGCCACCGCGCGCGGGCGCTCGGCGTCCCCGCGGTCGGCCAAGCGCTCCGGCCCGGTGCTGTGCCGGGTGTGCGGGGCGTCGCTGACGGGCGCGGTGGAGCGCAAGCTGGGCCGCTGCGCGGACTGCCCCTCCAGCTACGACGAGGCGGTCTACGAGCGGTTGCGCGAGTGGCGGGCGGGCACCAGCCGGGCGGCGTCGGTGCCGGCGTACGTGGTGTTCACCGACGCCACGCTCACCGCCATCGCCGAGGCGATGCCGGCCGACACCGGGGCCCTGGCGCGCATCCCGGGGGTGGGTCCGGCGAAGCTGGAGAAGTACGGCGAGGACGTCCTGGAGGTCCTGAGCGCCGGCTGACGCGACAGAGCCGTTGCGCCGCAACGGTTCCGTCGCCCCGGTGGTGCACTGTCCGCTCAGGGCGGAAAAAGGCGTTGTGGCGCCCGGGTGGGTGCCCCTAGAGTCGGATCACGACAGCGCGTGAAGCGCATCACACCGCGGACAGCGGGGAGGAGGGCAGCACCGATGGACAGCACCACGATCGCGAACGACGCCACGCGCACCGCGTTCGGCGCGATGCCCGCTGCCCCGCGTCGTTCCGCCGCCACCTGGCAGCGCAGCCACGCCTCCACCCCGGTCCTGACCACGGGTGGAGTGCGTCTGGACGCCCCCGCCGTGCGCCTGCGCGGCGGCGTGGAGGCCTACCTCCTGCGCGGCGAGGGGTTCTTCGCGGCCACCGCCACCCGTTCCACCGTCCCGTCCTCGGGGACCACGACCACGAGTCCACCGGTCTAGCCACAGACCGGCGCTCTCCAGGCCGCGGATCCCGACACCTCGGGTCCGCGGCCTTTCTGCGTCTGCGGGCTCTCCTTCCCGGCAGTACCACCGCCTCGCAGAGAACCCAGAGAGATGACCGTGCGCACCACCCCGAACCGGCAGCCCCAGGACCGTGCCGTTCAGCACCACGGCACCCGCCACCGCCCCCAGCCCGCGAGCACCACCGCCCGTCACACCACCGCCCGTCAGAAGGAGGTGAGCGGCGTGCAGCGCCGCCACGCACCCGACCCCCTGCCCTGTCGCCGCTACGACTCCGAGCTCTGGTTCGCCGAGTCGCCGGCAGACGTCGAGCTGGCCAAGTCGCTGTGCGCCGACTGCCCGCTGCAGGCCGCGTGCCTCGCCGGGGCGCTCGAGCGGGCCGAGCCGTGGGGCGTGTGGGGCGGCCAGCTCGTCCTCGCCGGCGTCGTGGTGGCCCGCAAGCGCCCGCGCGGCCGTCCCCGCAAGCACCCCGTCGCCGCGTGAACGCACCGGCGACAGCAGGAGAACCCGTGATCCCCAGGAGGGACGAGATGTCGTACGTCGAAGAAGCCCTGTTCCGCGAACGCGTCGCCGAGGCGCAACGCACCGCGGAGCGCGTCCGCCTCGTGCGGGCGCTGCGGGCCCGCCGGCGGGCGGAGGTCGCCGCCCGCCGCGCCGAGCGGCTCGCGCGCCTGGCCGAGCTGGCCCAGCCGGCCGACCTCGCCGACCGGGCCCTGCTGGCCCTGGCCGGCGGGGCCGAACGCACCGCGCGCGTCTGACGGGCCGCGGGGCGCGACGGGCCGGGGACCGCGCCCGGCCCGCGCTCCGCGCCCCTCAGCCGGCCACGGGCTCCGGACCCGCCGTCCGGGCCTCCGTCCGGTCCGCCGCGGGGACCGGCAGGTCCAGGCAGCCGCACTGCGGGTGCGGTGACCACCGCCGCTGCTGCACCACGCCCTCGGGCAGCAGCAGTTCCAGCGTCGCGCCGAGCGCGGCGGGCCGGCCCCCGTCCAGGTGCGTGAGCACCTGCAGGGCGGCCAGGCCCGCCAGCGCCGACGCGGTCGCGGTCTCCTCGGCGACCGCGGGAACCCGTGTGAACCGGTCCCGCACGCCGGGCCAGCCGGCGTCGGCGTCGGTGCGGTGCAGGTCCAGGCAGCGCAGGCACGGCGTGGTGCCCGGCAGGACGAGCGGACCCACGAGCGCGTCGGTGTCGCGCAGCACCACCGACAGGTGCGGCACCCCCTCGGCCACCAGGCCGTCCGCGGCCACCGCGTCGGCGGCGTGGTGGTCCACGAGCACCACGAGGTCCGCGCCGTCGGGGTCCCCCCGGCCGGCCGGGCCCTGCGGCAGGAGCTGCTGCGCCACCCGCCGGGCGCGGCGCTGCGCCGCGGCGCCCCGCGGTTCGCCCGTCCCCCCGGGTCGCTCACCCGTCCAGGAGCGGTCCCCGGCCACCACGGGAGCCGGGTCCTCGGCCACCAGGCCACCCACACCCGCGGCCGCCAGCGCGGACAGCAGGGCCGCCCCCGTGCGCCCGCAGCCGACGACCGCCACCGCTGCCGCTCGCCGGCCCGCCAGTCGCTCCGGTGCGGCAGGGCCTCGCGGGTCGTAGGCGGCCCACGCCGCGGCGTCCGGGCCCCAGGCCGCGGTCGCCGGCGCGGTCGCCACCGCCTGCGCGCCGGAGCGCACCCGCCCCGCCGGGACGGCGCCGACGGCGACGAGGTCGTCGAGCACCCGCTGGGTGCGCCGCACCACGGCGCCGGTGCCCCCGGGGGCCAGCAGCGCCGCCAGGTCGGCCTCCGCGAACGGGCCGGCGACGCTGCCGCTGCGCGGGGAGGAGCCGACCTGCAGCCGCCCACCGGGGCGGCGGGCGAGGGGGAGGCCGTGCGGACTGCTGACGGGAACCGGTGCCACGCGCTCACCCTGCCCCAGCGCGCGCAGCGCGCTGCGACGTCGTCCACAGGCGCCCGTCCCGGCGCGTTCCCGCACCCGGCCCGCGCCCGACCGGTGCCCGCCGGCCCGCGCTGGGGCGAGGCCGGGGCAAGGCCGGGGCGCGGTGCGCCTCAGGAGGCCTTGCCGAGGATGCGGTTGAGGTTCGTCCCGCACACGGGGCACTGCCCCTTGGCCATGCGGCGGCCGTTGGTCTCCACGACCTGCCCCTCGGCCTGCCGCTTCTCCTTGCACTTCACGCAGTAGAACTCGCCCTGGTAGGTGTCGGCCACGGTGCGCCTCCTCGGTGTCCGGGCGGCCACCGGGCTCTCCGGCGGCTCCCAGGGCATGGTGCCCCCAGCGAGCCCCCGCGGCGCGTCGGCGCTGGACACGCCCGGGCACGCCGGGGCGCGGGCGATAGCGGGGAGAGGACGCGACCCCTCCCCAGGACGGGGCGCGCACGGTACCTTGCCCGGGTGGAGGCCGACCAGCCGGGGGCAGCCGACGGGGCCGTGGTCACGGTCGCCGGGGGGACCCGGGCTGCCGTCGAGCCGGTCGCGGGCGTCGACGTGCGCCGCAGCCGCCGCCGCTCGCGCACCGTGTCCGCCTACCGCGACGGCGACCGCACGGTGGTCCTCATCCCGGCCCGCTTCTCGCGCGCGGAGGAACGCGAGTGGGTCGAGCGGATGGTCTCCCGCCTGGACGCGGCCGACCGCCGCCGCAACCCCGGCGAGGAGGACCTGCTGGAGCGGGCGCAGGAACTCTCGCGCCGCCACCTGGAGGCCCTGGCGCGGCCCGCGTCGGTGACGTGGGTGGACAACCAGCAGCACCGCTGGGGCTCGTGCACGCCCGCCGACGCCAGCATCCGCCTGTCCACGCGCCTGCAGGGCGTGCCCGGCTGGGTCCTCGACTACGTCCTGCTGCACGAGCTCGCGCACCTGATCGTGCCGACGCACTCGCGCGCGTTCTGGCGACTGCTGGAGGAGTACCCGCGCACCGAGCGCGCCCGGGGCTTCCTGGCCGGCCTGGACCACGCGGCCGGTCTCGACCCCGACGCGGAGGCCGACGACGCGCCCGCCGCGGACGGCGCCCCGGGGGACGCCGCCGCTGCGGGCGGGCTGGGGGAGGGCGCGGACCACCCGGCCGGGAGGGCCGGTCCCGCCCGCAGCACCGGCTGACGGCCGGACCGGCCCCTCCCCGCAGGGCCCCGGATCAGCCCTCGCGGGGTTCGCCGCCGGGTTCGCCGCCGGGCTCCTCGCCGCTGGGGCCGTCCAGCAGGTCGCGCAGCGCGGCGTCCATCTCGTCCTCGTCCCGGCGCGGTCCGCCGCTGAGGCGGCGCTCGACGAACCCGGCGACGTCGTCGAGGTCCTCGGCCGTCGGCAGGAGGTCGGGGTGGTCCCACACCGCGTCGCGGGCCGCGCGGTCGCCGCGCGCCAGCAGCTGCTCCCACAGCGCGGCCGCCTCCCGGGCGCGGCGCGGGCGCAGCTCCAGGCCGACCAGCACCGCGAAGGCGTGCTCGGCGGGACCACCGGTGGCGCGGCGCCGGCGCACGGTCTCGCGCAGCGCCGCCGCGTGCGGCAGGACGCGACCGGCGGCCTCGTCGGTGACGTGGTCCACCCAGCCCTCCACCAGGGCCAGCGCCGTCTCCAGCCGCACGAGGGCGACCTTCTGCGCGGGGGTGCTCTCCGGTTCGAAGATGCCCGACCCGAGGGCCTCCTGCAGCGACTCCGGGTTCGCGGGGTCCACCGAGCGGGCGGCCTCCGCGATGCGCTCGGCGTCCACGGAGATGCCGCGGGCGAAGGACTCCACGCTGCCCAGCAGGTGCGAGCGCAGCCACGGCACGTGCGCGAACAGCCGCTGGTGGGCGGCCTCGCGCAGCGCCAGGTAGCGGCGCACCTCGTCCAGCGGCACCTCCAGCCCCTCGGCGAAGGCGCTCACGCCCGCCGGCAGCAGCGCGGCGCGCCCGCCGGGGGCCAGCGGCAGCCCGATGTCGGTGGTGCTCAGGACCTCGCCGGCGAGGGTGCCGATCGCCTGCCCGACCTGCATGCCGAAGACGCCCCCACCGACCTGGCGCAGCATCGCGCCCGCCGAGCCGAGCATCGCCGCCATCTCCGGCGGGGCCTGCGCGGCCATCGCCTCGCCCATGGCGTTCGCCACGTTCGTGGCCACGGGCTCCACGAGCTGGCGCCACACCGGCATGGTGCGCTCGACCCAGTCGGCGCGGCTCCACGCCTCGGGCGTGGTGGGGGCCTGCTCGAGGTCGGTGACGCCGTCCAGCCACAGGTCCGCCACCCGCAGGGCGTCCTCGACGGCGCGGCGTTCCGCGTCGCCGGGGGTGGGGTCGCCGGCCTGCGCGGCGGCCTGCCGCGCCAGGTCGTGGGCGACGTCCCAGTTCACGGGCGCGTCGGAGGGCGTGGACAGGAACTTCTGCAGCTGCGCGAGCACCTGGCCCATGAGCGCCGGGTCCAGCGGGCCGTCGCCCAGGCCGGGGATCCCGCCGGGGAAGCCGCCGGGCAGCCCCGGGAACCCGCCGGCACCGGCGCCGCCCTGACCGCCGAGGCCGCCCAGGAGCGGGCCGAGCAGGTCCTCCAGGGGGTTGCCGCTGCCGCCCTGCCCGGGGGCCTTGCCGGGCGTCCCGGAGGGCCGGAAGCCGGGCTGGCCGTCCCCGCCCTGCTCGGGTTCGGCGCCGGAGGCGCCGCGCTCCTCGCCCTGGGTCTCGTCGTCCCGGCCGTCGTCGGGCCCCTGGGGGTCCTGGTCGCCTCGCTGGTCCACGGTGATCCTCCGCATCGTCCGCCGGGTGCGGACCCATTCTGGCCCTCCCTCGGGGACAGCGACGAGCGGCCGCCCGGCGTGGTTCCGCCCGCACCCCCGTGATCGCCCCCGGCGAACGCGCGGCGGGGCCCGCGGCCGGCGGGGCCCGTAGGGTGCTCGCGTGCCACCCGCGACGTCGCCCGAGCCCGAGCCCGAGCCGGGCGGGGTGGGCGCGGAGCGTCGCGGCGCCTCCCCGCGCGGGGTGCTGCTGGCGGTGTCGTCCTTCTGCGCGGTGGCGCTGGTGGCGCTGGTGGGCGTGCTCGAGGTGCCGTACGTCAGCCTCAGCCCCGGCCCGGTGCGCGACGTGCTCCCCGCGGCAGGCGAGCAGACCGGGGGGCAGGGCGGGGCGCAGGGGGACGAGCAGGTCCTCGTCGAGGTCTCCGGGGCGCCGACGTACCCGACCGACGGCAGCCTGGACCTGACGACGGTGTCGCTGCGCGGCGGGCCCGGTCTGGAGCAGTCGCTGTGGGAGGCGCTCGTGGCCTGGCGCGACCCGGACGTGTCCGTGGTGCCCCGGGAGCTCTACTACTCCCCGCGCACGACGCGGGAGGAGGCGGACGCCGCCAGCGCCGCCGAGATGGCCGGTTCGCAGGAGGCGGCGGAGGTCGCCGCCCTCACCGAGCTGGGCATCGACGTGACCGCGAGGACCACCCGCCGCGTGCAGGAGGTCGCCCCGGCCGCCCCGGCCGCCGGCGTGCTGCGCCCCGGCGACGTCGTCACCTCCGTGGACGGTGCCGAGGTGACGGACTTCGAGGCGCTGAAGGCGGCGGTGAGCGCGCTGCCCGCGGGCGCGGAGGTCCGCCTGGGGATCACGCGCGGCGGCGAGCCGCGCGAGGTCACCACCAGCACCTACGCCCCCGAGGGGGAGACGCTGCTGGGGATCGTGCCGGACGTCGAGTACGACTCCCCGGTCGAGGTGGACATCGCCATCGAGGACATCGGCGGGCCCAGCGCGGGCACGGTGTTCGCTCTGGCGGTGGTGGACCTGCTCACCCCGGGTGCCCTGACCGGTGGCGAGCACGTCGCCGGGACGGGGGCGATCCGCGCGGACGGCACGGTCCTGCCGATCGGCGGCCTGCGCCAGAAGGTGGTCGGGGCGCAGCGCGCCGGGGCGGAGTGGTTCCTGGCGCCGGCCCAGGAGTGCGGGGAGGTCGCCGGTGTCGCGCCCGAGGGGATCACCGTGGTGGGCGTGCGCACGCTGCACGAGGCCCGCACCGCGGTGGAGGCCATCGGTGAGGGCCGGGGCGCCGAGGTGGCCACCTGCGCGCAGATCGCCACCGCCGGCTGACCCCCCGCCCCGGCCTCACTCCTGCAGGGTCGCCTGCAGGGCGCTGACCAGCCCGGGCACCAGGTCGGCGCCGGTGGCGACCTCGCCGTCGGAGTCCTTCGAGCGCGAGCGCACGGCGCACTCGTGGCTGCCGTCGCGCAGCACGCCGACGGCGATGCGCACGTCCTCGGCCAGCGGGTGCGCGGCCAGCGCGGTCGCGCGGGCCTCGTCGTCGGCCGGGGTCGCGGCGCGCACCTCGGTCTCGGCGTCCGGCGGCACGAGGATGCGCTCGACGACCAGCGCGGCACCGTCGACGCCGTGCGGCCAGGCGAGCTGGCCGAGGAGCTCGTCGAGGTCGGTGACGTCGGGCAGGCCGTCCTGCTCCACGGAGGTCAGGTGCCCGGTGTCGGCGCGCGCCTCGGCCACGACGTTCTCGGGCAGGCGCTGGGCGAGCTGCGGGTCGCGCTCGAGCGCGTCGGCGGTGCGGACGAGGGCGAACAGTCGCAGCGGTGCACCCCACCCGTCGGTGGCCACGTAGCGCTCGATCTCGGCGACGGTGCGCCACAGGGAGCTGGATGCCGGGGCGGGTGCGGTGGTGGGCGGGACGGGCTCGTTCACGGCCCCGATGGTGGCACGCCCCCCGGTGCGCCCGGCCACCGCGCGCGCGTCCGGGGAACGCCGTACCCCCACCGGGGGACGGGCGGCCGAGGGGTGCGCGAGGGGGCCGTGCGGGGCCGCCGGGCGGGGCGAACGGTGACGGTCAGGTGACGTTCCGCACGTCCGGGCACCCGGTCGGCCGTCCGCGCGTTGCGTGGTCGTGAGCTTTCCTTCTCGCCGCCCCCCGCGGCCGGTGCTGCGACGTCGACGTCGCGGTGCAGCGCTGCCCACGGTGCTCGTCCTGGCCGGCCTCGTCGTGGCCGTCGTCATCGGTGCCCGCATCGCCACCGACGTGTGGTGGTTCAGCCAGCTCGGCTTCCTGCCCACGTTCACCACGAAGCTGTGGCTGCAGCTGGCGCTCTTCGCGGTGGGTGCGCTGCTGCTCGGCGCGGCCGTGGCCGTGTCGCTGACGATCGGCTACCGCACCCGGCCGGTGTACGCGCCGATCTCCACCGAGCAGGCGGGCCTGGACCGCTACCGCGAGTCGCTGGAGCCGCTGCGGCGCCTCGTCGTGGTGGTGCTCTCGGTGGCCGCGGCCCTGTTCGGCGGCTCCGTGGCGATGAGCCGCTGGGAGTCGCTGCTGCTGTGGTGGAACCGCACCTCCTTCGGTGAGCAGGACGCGCAGTTCGGTCTCGACCAGGGCTTCTACGTCTTCACGCTGCCGTGGCTGGCCTTCGTCGTGAGCTTCCTGTCGGCGGCGGTGGTGCTGGCCGGCCTGGCGGCGCTGGCGACCCACTACCTGTACGGCGGCCTGCGGCTGGCCGGCGGCGGGCCGCGCACGACCCGTGAGGCCCGGATCCACCTGGCGGTGCTCGCGGCGCTGTTCCTGCTGCTGCGCGGCGCGGGCTACTGGCTGGACCGCTACGAGGTCATGGTCAGCGAGTCGAGCAACATCCGCATCGACGACGTCGTGGGTCCCTCCTACACGGAGGTGCACGCGGTCCTGCCGGCCAGGGCGATCCTGGCGATCATCGCGGTGGTCGTGGCGCTGCTGTTCGTGGCGGCGGCGGCGGGCGCCTCCTGGCGGCTGCCGGCCATCGGCACCGGCCTGCTGGTGGTCAGTGCGATCGCGGTCGGCGGCATCTACCCGTGGGCGGTGCAGCGCTTCCAGGTCAACCCCAACCGGCAGGCGCTGGAGGCCGAGTTCGTCGGCAGGAACATCGAGGCCACCCGTGACGCCTACGACCTCGCGGACACGGAGACCACCGACTACCAGCCCGACACGACCGTGACGCCCGGCCAGTTGCAGCGGGACGCCGAGACCATCCCCGGCATCCGCCTGCTGGACCCCAACGTCGTGTCCACGGCGTTCCGCCAGACCCAGGGGCAGCGCAACTACTACGCCTTCCCCGACCCGCTGGACGTGGACCGCTACCGGCTCGACGAGGACGGCAGCACCCAGGACACCGTGATCGCCGCCCGTGAGCTGAACCTCGACGGCCTGAGCGACTCGCAGCGCACCTGGGTCAACCTGCACACCGTCTACACCCACGGCTACGGCGTCGTCGCGGCCCGCGGCAACGAGCGCGCCCCCGACGGCCGCCCGTCGTACTTCGAGGCCAACATCCCCTCGACGGGTGAGCTGGGCGAGTACGAGCCGCGCATCTACTTCGGCGAGCAGACGGACACGTACTCGATCGTCGGCGGCGGCGACCCGGTGGAGATCGACTACCCGGACAACTCCCCGGAGGGGTACGCCCGCACCACCTACACCGGTGAGGGCGGCGTGCCGGTGGGCGGGCTGCTGCGCAAGGCGGTCTACGCCCTGAAGTTCGCCGACCAGAACATCCTGCTGTCCGACCAGGTCAACCCGGACTCGCGCATCCTGTACGACCGCACCCCGCGCGAGCGCGTGGAGAAGGTCGCGCCCTGGCTGACCCTGGACGGCGACGCCTACCCGGCCGTCGTGGACGGGCGGGTCCTGTGGATCCTCGACGCCTACACCACGTCCGCGTCCTTCCCCTACTCCTCGACGACCCGGCTGGGCGAGGTGACGGTGGACTCCCTGACGCAGACGCAGAGCGTGCAGGCGCTGCAGGACCGCACGGTGAACTACGTGCGCAACTCGGTGAAGGCGACCGTGGACGCCTACTCGGGCGAGGTGACGCTGTACGAGTGGGACGACACCGACCCGGTGCTCCAGGCGTGGATGGGTGCGTTCCCCGGCGCGGTGGAGCCGCTGTCGGAGATCAGCGCTTCCCTGATGGCCCACCTGCGCTACCCGCAGGACATGTTCAAGGTGCAGCGCGAGGTGCTGGCGCGCTACCACGTCACCGACCCGCGCTCCTTCCTCACGGGGCAGGACTTCTGGGAGGTGCCGGCCGACCCGACCTCCGAGGTGCAGCAGGGCCAGCAGCGCCCGGCGCAGCCGCCGTACTACCTGACCCTGGAGATGCCCGGTCAGGACGACCCGGCGTTCAGCCTCACCACCACGTACGTGCCGACGTCCAACAACCGCGGCGCGAGCAGCCAGATCATCACCGGCTTCGCGGCGGTGGACTCCGACGCGGGCACCACGGCGGGGGAGAAGAGCGAGGGCTACGGCACGATCCGCCTGCTGGAGCTGCCGCAGTCGTCGGTCATCGCCGGCCCGGTGCAGATCCAGAACGACATCCAGTCCAACGCGGCGGTCGCCGAGCAGGTGCGCCTGCTGAGCCTCGGCCAGGGCTCGGAGGTCATCTACGGCAACCTGCTGACGCTGCCCGTGGGCGGCGGGCTGCTGTACGTGGAGCCGATCTACGCGCGCAGCACCGGCGACAACTCCTTCCCCCAGCTGCGCAAGGTGGTGGCGGTGTTCGGCGACCAGATCGCCATCGCCGACACGCTGGACGCGGCGCTGGACGACGTGTTCGGCGGGGACTCCGGCGCGACCGCCGGTGACGAGGGCGTCGCGCCCGTCGACGAGACACCCGCGCAGGACGGCGGCCCGTCGCCGGAGCCGACGCCCAGCCCGTCGCCGGGCGCCCCGGCGCCGGTGGACGGCGACCCGCAGGCGCAGCTGCAGGCGGCGCTGACCCAGGCGCGCGAGGCGATCGAGGCGTCGGCGGCGGCACTGGCGCAGCAGGACTTCGCGGCGTACGGCGAGGCGCAGGACCGCCTGCGGGCGGCGGTGGAGGCGGCCACGGCCGCGCAGGAGGCGCTGGAGCAGAACGCCTCCGGCGCCGCGCAGGACCCGGCGACGCTCGGCGAGGAGCCCGCCTCCTGACGTGCCGGCGGGCCCGGATCGGCAGGTCCGGGCCCGCCGTGTCACCTCGATTTGGCTCGGCGTCCACGGTGACGTAAGCTCGTCTCATCGACGCGGGGTGGAGCAGCTCGGTAGCTCGCTGGGCTCATAACCCAGAGGTCGCAGGTTCAAATCCTGTCCCCGCTACTCGTGAAAGGTGAAGGCCCCGGACCGACTGGTCCGGGGCCTTCGTCGTGTCCCGGCAGTGCGTCGCCCCGAGTCCTGGAGCGACGGGTCGTGTGGACGCCGGGTGTGCATCTGCGCGATCCGCTCCCTGCTCGTGATCGCGGCTGCTGCACTGAGACGGTGAAGCGGGTTCCCCTCCTCGTCGCCGTGGCGCTGAGCGCCGTCGTGCTCCCGGCGTGCGGTGGCTCACCGGGCGACACCCTGGCGCCGGGGGCCGCCACGGTCGACGCCTCCACCTCGCCCGAGGACGTGGTGCGCACCTACCTGGGGGCTCTGCAGGGAGGTCACCAGGCCGCAGCGGCGTCCCTGACGACCCAGCCGTACTCGGGGCGCGACCAGTGGGCGGCGGACCCGCCGACGATCGAGGACGTCGAGGTGTCCGAGGCGATCACGCAGCCGACGACGGGTGCGGAAGGTGCAGCGGGTGAGGGCCACGCGCAGGAGCACGCGCAGGCGGTCTTCGTGCCGGTGACCTTCGAGCTGCACGGTGCGGACGTGAGCATGCCGGACGGTCCGACCGCCTGGGGCTACCTCCTGGTGCGCGACGGCGGTGCCGAGGCGTGGCGCATCGCCGACGCGGGCAGCGCATGACCAGCTGCGAGCGGGGGTGGAACGCCCCGCGCGGTGTTCAGCCGGTGCCGTCCAGCTGCGCCAGTCGCGCTGTCTCGTCCCGGATGAGCAGCTGCTGTCCGGGACAGACCGGTCCCGCCAGTTCGATGACCCCGCCGCCTTCGCAGGTCACGTGGACGGGCCCGTCGAGGCAGTCGTCGGTGTGGATGACGCCGCCGCCGCCGGAGGTGACGTCGCCGAGGTCCTCCTCGGCGAGCTGGACCGTGACGGTCGTGGAGGCGTCGTTGGAGTAGGCGATCTGCCCGCTGCCGGAGCAGCCGGCGGTGCCCAGGAGGCCGCTGGCGAGCAACGCCCACGCTGTGCGCTGGTTCCTGGGGCTCCTGGCGTCCACTGCGGGCCTCCTCGGTGAGCAGCGCCGCCCCGAGCTCAGCTGAGCAGGGTGCGGACGCGGCACGACCGACTCGGACCCCACCACCGGCTCTTCGGGGAAGCCGCTCCCCGGACCCGCCGCACTCATCGGCACCACCCGCCGGCGAGGTCGCGAGGCCCCCCGTTCGACCCCGCCCGTGACACGGAAGGGAGCCGTGTGCGGGTGGTCGCTGCGCAGCTAGCGGCTCGTGCGAACGGTGACGAGGAAGTCGGTGCTGTCCGAGGTGATCACCTCGCCGGTCCAGGGGTCTTCCAGGTGCCCGTCGTCCTCGGGGTCGAAGCCGCGCAGGGCGCTGCCGCTGGGCACGCGGAGGATCGGCCGGCTCGCTCCTGCGTCCTGGACGACGTGGATGTCGCTGACTCGTCCCTTCACCCGCTCGCTGGTCCCGCGGTCGTGGTGGCTCTCGATCAGTCGCACCCGGCCGTCCGGCTCCACGTGGTGGATGCAGTCGAAGGTGACGACGTCGTCGCGTTCGATGGCGGCCCCGCAGCACTCGTGCTCCCGGTCACCCGCTTCGACGACGATGTCCACGGTGAGGATCGTGTCAGCTGGTGGCTGGTCGAGCGGCACCAGTTGCGCGAGTCGGGTGCCGCGGCCGCCT
>NZ_JALBVB010000053.1:112555-198097 GCF_022669155.1 Kineococcus sp. TRM81007
GGTAGCTCGCTGGGCTCATAACCCAGAGGTCGCAGGTTCAAATCCTGTCCCCGCTACTCGTGAGAGGCGAAGGCCCCGGACCTACTGGTCCGGGGCCTTCGTCGTGTCCCCGCCCGTCGGGGCCGGCCGGCGCCGGAAGTCGGCCGCGAGGACGAGGCGTTCCGGGAGCGGGTGCAGGAGTTCCTCGACTCCCTCGTCTCCCACCACGTCCTGGACGGCGGCCGCCTCGTCGTCGCGCACGCCGGGCTGCCCGAGCGGTTCCACGGCCGCGCCTCCGGGCGGGTGCGCGACCCCGACCTGCTGGACGTCGACGACGTCCTGGGCCGTCGGGTGGTGGAGACCGCCGAGCACGGCCGGGTGAGCGTGCGGGAGGAGAACGCCGCCGCGGCCCTGGAGGTGGTGAGCCGGTTCGCGGTGGACCCGCGCTGGCTGCTGCACCTGCCGGCGACGACGGCGCCGGTCGCGACGAGCGCGCGCGAGGGCTACCTGGAGCACCCCGACGAGGCGTTCGCCGCCTACCGGGCGGACGGCGTGCAGGAGGTCGTCCGCCAGGAGAAGCACATGGGCTCGCGCGCGGTGGCGCTGGTGTGCCGCGACGCCGCCGCGGCCCGCGCGCGCTTCGGCGCACCCGGTGGCGCCACCGGCGCGGTGTGGACGCGCACCGGCCGCAGCTTCTTCGGCCCCGCGCTCACGGAGCAGCTCGTGGGCGAGCTGCGCACGGCCTGCGAGCGGACGGGGCTGTTCGACGAGCTGGGCACCGGCTGGCTGCTGCTGGACGGGGAACTCCTGCCGTGGAACGCGAAGGCGGAGGCGCTGCTCGCCGCGCAGGGCGCCACCTTCGAGGAGCGCCCGCACGCCTGGCACCTGGACGTCGCCGACCGCCTCGTGGCGGCCGACCCGGCCCGCTCGGCCGGCACACGCCGCATCGACGTGGACACCACCGACGAGGCGTCCACCGCCGCCGCCACGACGTGGTGGGAGGAGCTGACCGCGGCCGGTGGGGAGGGGGTGGTCGTCAAACCCGCCGCGAACCGGGTGCGCGGGCCGCGCGGCCTGGTGCCGCCGGGGCTGAAGGTGCGCGGCCGCGAGTACCTGCGGCTGACCTACGGCCCGGACCACCTGCGTCCGGAGGACCTGCAGCGGCTGCGGCAGCGCTCGCTCGGCCGCAAGCGCTCGGCGGAGCTGCGCGAGCACGCCCTCGGCCTGGAGGGGCTGGCGCGCGCGGCCCGCGCGGAACCGCTGTGGCGGGTCCACGAGTGCGTCCTCGCGGTGCTGGCCATGGAGTCCGAACCGGTGGACCCGCGCCTGTAGGCGGCGGGGGCCCGCCCCGCTGCGGCCGGAGCCTCAGCGGGGCGGCTCGGCGAGGTCGAACAGGGCGGTGCCCTGCGGGCTGGGCAGCGGGGTCAGCAGGTCCACGACGCAGCCGCAGTCCAGGCAGGGGGAGAGCACCTGGGCGTCGGGGCGGGCGCCGTCCGCGGCGGCGGCCCGCCGCCGGTCGTGGGGGCTGAAGGTGTGCCAGCAGTCGTCCACGTCGCTCCCGTCGCGCCTCGGCCCCGAGCCCGTCCCGGGTCCTCCCACCGACCACTGTGCCGGGGGCGGCGGGCCGGGCGGGGCAGGCGCGCCGGGGCCCGGACGCGCGGCGGCCGCCGCCGGGGAACCTCCCCAGGCGACGGCCGAACCTCCGCGGGTCAGGCGCCTCGGCCCCGCGTCGCCTCCGGCTGCGACTGGACGTTCAGCCGGTCCCACTTCACCGAACGCGCGGGGGCGGTGAGCGGGTCCTTCAGGGCGAGCACGTCCAGGCCCTTCTGGATGTCGCTGGAGTAGATGTAGCCGTTGTAGTAGTACGCGGACCACGAACCGCCGATGACGAGCTCGGTCTCCGACAGGGGCCCACGCTCCCAGTACCCGATCTCGACCGGGTTGGCGGAGTCGGTGAAGTCCCACACCGAGATCCCCCCCTGGTACCAGGCCTGGACCATGATGTCGCGGCCCGGCACCGGGATGAGCGAGCCGTTGTGAGCCACGCAGTTCTCCGTGTCCGCGTTGATGCGCGGGATCTTGAAGTAGCTGCGGCGCTCCAGGTACCGGTCGTCACCGGAACCGGTGATGTCGTAGATGGCGTCGGCCCCGAGTTCCGCGCCGACGGCGCGGGTGCAGGTCGCTGCCCCACCGCCGCCGAGCTCGTCGGTGAAGACCACCTTGGTGCCCTCGTCGTTGAACGTCGCCGAGTGCCAGAACGCGAAGTTCGGGTCCTGCACGCGCTCGATGACGCGGGGGTACAGCGGCTCGGAGATGTCCATGAGGATCCCGTCGCCCATGCAGGCACCGGCGGCGAGGTCCTTGGCCGGGTAGACGGTGATGTCGTGGCAACCGGAGGTGGCGCTGGTGTACTCGTCGCCGGGGTTGCCGCCGTCCGGGAAGAGGACGGGCTCAGCGACCAGCGAGGCGTCCTCGGGCGCGTCGAACGGCACGGCGACGATGGAGATGAGGTCGTGCGGCGGTGCGCAGTCGGGGAACTCCTCGCGCGGGCCGTAGGAGGAGACGTACAGGTACGCGGTGCGGGACTCCTCGTCGGGCAGCAGCGTGTGGGTGTGCGAGCCGCACTTCGTCTCCACCGCGGAGACGTACCGCGGCGAGGTGGGATCGCTGACGTCGAACACCTTGATGCCCTCCCACGCGCTCTCCTCGGAGGCGGGCAGGGCCGTGCTGGAGCAGGAGTCGTCGCTGCGGCTGGAGTCGGTGGACAGGAACAGCAGGTCACCGTGCACGCTGACGTCGTTCTGGGAGCCGGGGCAGAGCACCTGGCTGACGATCGAGGGCGCCTGCGGGTGCTTGACGTCGTAGATGGTGAAGCCCTGGTAGTTGCCGACGTATGCGTAGTCGTCCTGGAACGCGATGTCGGTGCCGAAGGCGTCGACCCCCTCGAAGCCCTGCTGCTTGGGCACGTTGGCCAGCTGCAGGAGGTTCGGGGTGGAGGCGACCTGGTCGACGGCGGGCACACCGGCGGGCAGCGGCGGAGCGCTGGTCGCAGCCGTGGCGGTCGGCAGGCCCAGGCCCAGCAGGGCGAGGGACAGGCCCGCGGCCGCCGTGCGCCGGGGAACGCGTCGGCGGTCCCGGAGAGTGGTCCCGTGTGCCGGGCGAACGCTGGTGGAGGGGGGAGTGCTCACGTGTTCCTCACTGGTCGTCCGATCAGTGACACGCAGTGTGTACGGTCGCACAAGATTCGTACAGGGTTGACCTCGGCGACACCCAGCAGATAGACAGCCGTGGGTGAAGCGCCTCACGCCTGCCGCGCTGCTGTGCGCCACCGCCCTCCTCGCGGGCTGCACCGTCGCCGAGTCCGACGTGCCCGAACCCACCGCACCCGTCGTGCTGCCTCAGGGGCCGGGGGAGCCGGCGGCGACGACGACGGCCGTCCCGCCCGCCGAGGACCCCGCCCCCGCCGAGGCCGACGTGGAGTTCGCGGTGATGATGGTCCCGCACCACCGGCAGGCCGTGCAGATGGCGGAACTGGCGCCGCAGCGCGCGCGGGACGAGGCCGTGCGGACCCTCGCCACCCGCATCGCCCAGGGGCAGGGCGCGGAGATCGACGTCCTCACCAGTTGGCTCGACGACCGCGGGGGCGTCGCCTGGGCCGCCGCTCAGCAGGACCACCACGGTGGTCACGACACCGCCGACATGCCGGGCGCGGTGACGACCGAGCAGTTGCAGGAGCTCGCCGACGCGCGCGGGGCGGGGTTCGACGAGCTGTTCCTGGACTTGATGATCGACCACCACGAGGGTGCTCTCGCCATGGCGGGTGACGCGCTGCGCAGCGGCACCGACGTGCGGATGCAGGAGCTGGCCACCGATGTCGCCGTGACGCAGGAGGTCGAGGTCCGACGGATGCGGGAACTGCTGGAGCGCGTCGCCGGGTAGGGCCGTGACCGTCCGGGGCGCCGGCCCGCCCCGGACGGCCGGTGCGTCAGCGGACGGTGCTCACCAGCGGCTGCACCACGGAGCGCAGCAGGTCCGGGCCGTCCAGCGTCAGCACGGACTCGGGGTGGAACTGGATGCCGGCGAAGCCCCCGCCGCGCAGGGCCACCACCTCGTCGGCGGGGCCGGTCGAGACCTCCGTGCCCTGCGCGGCCAGCCGCCGGACGGCGCCGTCGTCGACGCGCGCGGTGAACGAGTTGTAGAACCCCACGGTGGCGCGGCGGCCGAACAGGTCGACCTCCAGCTGGGTGCCCTGGTGCGGGGCGTCCTTGCGGCGCAGCGGCAGGCCCAGCGTCCCGGCGAGCAGCTGGTGACCCAGGCACACCCCCAGCAGCGGGTTGCCGCCCTCGCGCGCGGCCCCGCCCAGCTCGCGGGCCAGCGCCCGCAACCGGGCGATGCGCGGGTCCGCGGGGTCCTCCGGGTCGCCAGGGCCGGGCCCGAGCACCACCAGGCCGCGGTGCGCGGCCAGCGCCGCGTCCAGGCCCGGGTCGTCGTAGCGCAGAACGCGCGCCCGCAGGCCCGCCGAGGCCAGCAGGTGCACCAGCATCGCGGTGAACGTGTCCTCGGCGTCCACCACGAGCGCCTCGCCCAGCGGGGCCCCCTCCGCGGGCCGCTGCGGCTCCAGCCAGAACCGCGCCAGCCGGTCGCGACGGGAGGCCAGCAGCGAAGCGACCCGCGGATCGGCCACCAGCGGCACCCGCCGCGCCGGCGCACCCGCCCCCGCGTCCTCGCGGCGCGGCAGCGGCGGCAGGGCACCCAGGGCGCGCAGCACGCCGGCGGACTTCGCGTGCGTCTCGGCGACCTCACCCTCCGGGGTGGAACCGCGCACCAGGGTCGCACCCACCGACACCCGCACCCGGCCGGTGCCGGAGCCGTCGGTGCGCACGTCGGCGGTGCGGATGAGGATGGGGGAGTCCAGGGTCTGCGCACCGTCGGCGTCGCGGCCCAGCAGCGCCAGCGCCCCGGCGTAGTAGGCGCGCCCCGACGGCTCGAACCGCTTGATGACGCGGCACGCGCTCTGCAGCGGGCTGCCGGTCACGGTGGCGGCGAACATCGTCTGCCGCAGCACCTCCCGCGCGTCCAGCGTGGAGCGCCCGCGCAGCTCGAACTCGGTGTGCGCGAGGTTCGCCATCTCCCGCAGGTACGGGCCGTGCACGGTGCCGCCCAGGTCGCCGACGGAGCACATCATCTTCAGCTCCTCGTCGACCACCATGAACAGCTCCTCGACCTCCTTCGGGTCGGCGAGGAACTCCACCAGGCCGTCGGCGTCCGGGCCGGACGCCGGGTACCGGTAGGTGCCGGAGATGGGGTTCATGACGACCTCGCCGCGGGCCATGCGCACGTGGACCTCCGGGCTGGCGCCCACGAGGGTGCGCGAGGTCGAGCCCCCGGTGCCGTCGTCGCCGGGCACGTGCACCACGAACGTCCAGTAGGCGCCCTGCTCGGCCACCAGCAGGCGGCGGAACAGGCTCAGCGCGGTGGTCGCGGTGAAGCCGTCGATCGCGCCGTCCACGTCGCGGCGGATGACGAAGTTCGCCCCCGAGCCCTGGGCGATCTCGTCGTCGATGATGCGGCGCACCACCGCGGCGTAGTCGTCGTCGGACAGGTCGGGGGCCACGTCGCGCAGCGGCACCTCCGCGTCGGGCAGCACGCGCAGCGCGTCCTCCAGCACCAGCTCGTCGGCGTGCTCGACGCGCAGCACCTGCAGCGGTGTGCCGTCGTCGTGGACGTCGAAACCGCGCTCACGCAGCTGCCGGAACGGCACCAGGGCCAGGGCGTCGGGTGCCGCGGAGCCGGGCGTCCCGGTGGGCAGCGGCACGTCCGCGAGGCGCTCGGCGGTGGTGACGGGCCCGCGCAGCACCTCCACGGGGCCGGGCTCGCCGGTGCGGGGGTCCAGGCGGCGCAGCAGCGCGAACGGCGCGTCGCCGCGCAGCAGCTCGTCGACGAGCGCGGCGGGGTCGGGGTGCGGCACGGGGTTCCTCCTCGGTGGGGCTGGCGCGGCCGGCCGTCGAGGGGCCGTCCCGGGTGGTGGGCCTCCTCGACGAGGCGGCCACCGGGACGTGGGAGCGTCAGGCGACCGCCGACACCCACCACCACGCACCGCTCAGCGCGCGCGGGCGGGAGCCCGGGCGCACGGAGGTCGTCGTGGTGGTCACGAGCCGCACCTTACTCTGCGCGGCGGCGCCGCGGGCAATAGCGTCTGCCCCGTGACCGAGACAGCGCAGTCCCAGCAGCAGGCACAGCAGCAGGCACAGCAGCAGGCACAGCAGCAGGCCCGACGGGACGAGAAGCCCACGGTGTTCGTCATGTTCGGGGCGACGGGCGACCTGTCGCGCCGGCTGGTGATGCCCGCGTTCTTCCAGCTCGCCGCCCTCGGCCGGCTGCCCGAGCAGTGGCGGATCGTCGGCAGCAGCCGCGGCGAGATGACCCACGACGAGTTCCGGCAGTACATCAGGGAGGCGCTGGAGGAGTTCGGCCCGCAGCCCTCCGAGGGGCCCTGGGACGACTTCGCCGAGCACCTCCTCTTCGCCAGCGGCGGCTTCAGCGCCGACGACCCCGGCACCCTGCTCGACGTGCTGGCCGAGGCCCGCGACCAGCTCGGCGCCGGCGAGGGCGACGTGCAGCTCGTGCACTACCTGGCGATCCCGCCGGGCGCCTTCCTGGCCACCACGAAGGCGTTCGACGCGCACGGTCTGGCCGCCGGCGCCCGCGTCGTCTACGAGAAGCCGTACGGCACGTCGCTGGCGAGCTTCGAGGAGCTGGACGCGGAGGTGCAGCGCGTCTTCGACGAGGAGCAGGTCTTCCGCATCGACCACTTCCTGGCGTTCGAGGCCGCCCAGGACCTCATCCACGCCCGCCTGGCGAACCCGTGGTTGGCGGGGATCTGGAACCGCGAGCACGTCTCCCAGGTGCAGATCGACATCGCCGAGACCCTCGACGTCGCCCAGCGCGCCGACTTCTACGACGCCACCGGCGCCTTCCTCGACATGATCGTCACCCACCTGTTCCAGCTCGCCGCCACCGTCGCCATGGAACCGCCCGCCGACCTGCGCCCGGAGACCGTGCAGGCCGCCAGGGACGCTGCGCTGCAGCGCTTCCGCGAACTCGACCCGGCCGAGGTGGTGCTCGGGCAGTTCGAGGGGTACGCGGACATCGACGGCGTCGCCGACGGCTCCACGACCGACACCCTGGCCGCCGCGCGGCTGTGGGTCGACGACGAGCGCTGGGAGGGCGTGCCGTTCCTGCTGCGCAGCGGCAAGAAGATGGCCGCCGACGAGCAGCGCATCACCCTGGTCCTGAAGCCCCCCGCCGACGGGCCGTACGCGGGCGGCGAGCCCGGCGGTGAACCCGCCGTGGTGAGCTTCTCGCTGCTCGAGGGCGGTTCGCTCGACGTGGGGATCGCGGTGCGCCGCCCCGGCGTCGCCGGCGGCACCGTGCGCGGCACCGCGAGCCTGCCGCTGGACCGCTTCGAGGGGACCGAGCCGGCGCTGCCGTACGCGCACCTCATCGACCACGTCCTGACCGGCGACCGCTCCCTGTTCACCGGCGTCGACGGCCTGCGCGCCGCGTGGCGGGCCATCGAGCGGTTCTCGAACGAGCGCCCGCAGGTGCTGCCGTACGCGGAGGGCACCTGGGGCCCGGACGACGTCGAGCGCCTCGCCGAGCCCGGGGAGTGGTTCCTGCGCTGAGCCCCGCCGGGTGCGTCGCTCAGGCCGCCCCGGCCGAGCGGCGCACCCGGCGCAGCTGCGCCTGCACGTAGGGGCGGGCCCGGCGCTGACCACCGCGCGCGGTGACGGCCGCGTCCAGCTCCTCCAGCCGCCGGCGCAGCCACCCCGGGTCCGCCGGCCAGCCGCGCCGCCGGCACTCCAGCAGCCAGTCCACCGGGGAGGTGTGCCCGCGCTCGCCGTTGCAGCGCCGGCACGCCGCGACCTCGTTCTCCAGCCACGACGGCCCGCCCTTGACCCTGGGCACCAGGTGGTCGGTGGTGGGGCGCACCAGGCCGCCCAGCTCCCGCCCGCACCACACGCACGCGGAGCCGTCACGGGCCACCGCCCGCTCCAGGCGGTCGGCGCGGTCGAGCTGGTGCGCGGGGTCCGGCCCGGCGGGGGCGTGCTCGGCCACCGCCCGAGCCTCGCACGGGGGCGCTCCGGCCGCCGCCCCGCGCGCCGTCCGGGCGGACCCGCCGGCTCGGTGGCCCGCCGGGGTCAGGGGCCGGGCGACGGCTCGAGGCGACCCG
The DNA here is from genome assembly GCF_022669155.1 of Kineococcus sp. TRM81007. GTDB lineage: Bacteria > Actinomycetota > Actinomycetes > Actinomycetales > Kineococcaceae > Kineococcus. The sequence goes on from NZ_JALBVB010000053.1 coordinate 120,768, forward strand.
CCACCCGGTTCTTGCCGGTCCTCTTCGCCGTGTAGAGCAGTTCGTCGGCGCGGCGCAGGAGGTCGTCGCGGCGCACCCGGGCCGGCACGGCTCGCGGATCACCACCGGCCTCGACCACGACGGGCCGGGGTGCGCTCGTGGAGGTCGCGAGCCCGAAGCTGGCCGTCACCCGCAACCCCGGGGCGACGTCGTCGAAGGGCAGGGCCGCCACCGCGAGCCGCAGGCGCTCGCACAGGGTGCTCGCGGCGTCCAGGGTGGTCGCCGGCATCACGAGCGTGAACTCCTCGCCTCCCCAGCGGGCCGCGACGTCGTTGCCGCGGCACCCGGTCAGCAGCGTCTGCGCGACGCGCTGCAGGACCACGTCACCGACGTGGTGACCCAGCGTGTCGTTGATGCGCTTGAAGTCGTCCAGGTCGAGCAGCGCGAGCGACAGCGGTGAGGGGGTGGCGGCCAGGTGGTCGAGCTCCGCGTCCAGGCGCCGCCTGTTGAACAACCCCGTCAGGTGGTCGCGCTCCGACAGCTCGCTGAGCTGCTCGGCCAGCGAGCGGGCGTTGACCAGGGCAGCGGACAGCTCTGCGGTCCGTTCGGCGACGCGGTGCTCCAGCTCGGCGTTGGAGGCCAGCAGGGCGCGGGTCAGCTGCCCGGCCTCCTCGAAGGAGGACTCCACGACCCTCTTGGCGACCGTGACGACCAGCCCGGCGAAGGCGGCCACGAGGGTGCCCATGACCAGCAGGTCCGGGTAGGCCACCGGCCCGGTGCGCCCGTCCACGACCAGCGGGAGCGCGACGGTGGCCGCCACCGTGCCGAGCAGGGCGGCGGGCAGGGCACGGCGGGACAGCCCCACCCCCGCCATGAGCACCAGGGCCGGCAGGAAGACCGGGGGGTTGCTGACGTGCCCCACGGCCACCGCTCCACCGGCGAGCGCCGCGTAGTGGGCGAGGAGCAGGAGCCAGGCGGCGGCGCTGACGCGGCCACGGCGCGCCAGCGCGACGAGCCCGAGGTAGCTGAGGCAGAGCCCGGACATCAGCGCGGCGGCGAGCCCACCGGCGGGGACGACCACGGCCACGACGGGGGTGGACACCGCGATCAGCGCGAGGAGCGTGGCGAGCACGATGATCAGCACGCGTCCGCGGCGGCGCACCCGGTCGTCGCCGTGGCGCACGACGAGCAGGTCGCGCCACGCGGTCCGCACGATCGGTCTCCCTCTTCCGCCCGGCCACCGGCCGGGCAGCGCACCCGGTGCCCTCAACGGCCCTCCCCGGTTCATCGGGTGCTGTGCGGCGGACCTGAGCGACCGCACCCGCGGTCGCTCAGCGGCGGACCGGTGCTGGCTGCGCCGACCAGCGGCTCCACACCCCGCCCAGGTCGCTGGTGTGCGCGTCGGCGGTCAGGGTGCGCGCCAGAGCTCCCGGGCCCTGCAGGTGCAGCGCGTCCGGCTCGTCACCGGCCGGGCGGGCGCCCAGGAGCGTGACGCTGTCCACGCACCGGGCGGTGCCGAGGACGGCGGGGGAGGTGCGCACCGCCGGCTCGCGCAGGTCCAGGTCCTCCGCCAGCAGGGGGCGGCCGTCCAGGTGGGCCCGGGTGCGGGACAGCAGGGCCCCGCCGCGCTCGCCGGTGCGGCCCAGCACGAGCGTCTCGCGCAGCAGCGCCACGGCCCCCTCCGCGAGCTCGACGTCGGTGGACCGTTCGACGGAGGCGCCGTCCGCCACCACGAACGGCTCCCCGTGCCAGGTCAGCCGCGCACCGGAGCCCAGCCGCGCCCGCACCCGCCACGACGCGGGCGGGCCGCCGCGCTGGTCGAACGCGACCGTGCCGGCCACCTCCACCAGTTCCAGCGCGCACCCGGCGCCCACGGCGACGTCGAGGTGGACGTCGTCACCGGCGACCAGCAGCGCCCGGGCACCCACCAGCGCCACCCGCGCGGCCCCGGGTGCGCGGGACAGCACCCGGGGGACCAGGGCGCCGCTGGCCAGGTCCAGCCGGCCCCCGGGGTGCAGGTGGACGCGCGTCACGCCGGCGCGTGCTCGTGCGGGTGGTGGTCCTCGCGGGTGCGCTCGTGGGTGTGCTCGTGGGTGTGCACGGTGCCGTCGGCGTGCGAGTGCGGCGCCATCGGGCCCGGGTCGCGCGCCTCGTGCCGGCCGGCGCGGAACTCCGCCAGGACGCCGCGCAGCCACGCGGTGAGCTGCTCCACCGAGGGGCGGTCGGTGCGCGAGAGCGCCACGACGGGCCGGTCGTCGCGGTGTCCCCGGGCCGCCAGCGCGTCGGCGAGCATGCGCGGCACGTCCACGCCCACGTGCGGTGCCAGGTCGGTCTTGTTCAGCACCAGCAGGTCGGCGCGGGCGATGCCGGGGCCGCCCTTGCGCGCCACGTCCCCACCACCGGCGACGTCGAGGACGAACACCTGCGCGTCGACGAGGGCGGGGGAGAACGTGGCGGTGAGGTTGTCACCGCCGGACTCCACCAGCACGAGGTCCAGCGGGTCGAAGTCCGCCTCCAGGTCCTCCACCGCCAGCAGGTTCGCGGTGACGTCGTCGCGGATGGCGGTGTGCGGGCAGGCGCCGGTCTCCACCGCCCGGATGCGCTCGGGGTCCAGCACGCCCGCCGAGCGCAGGAACCGGGCGTCCTCGTCGGTGTAGATGTCGTTGGTGATGACGCCGATGCGCAGGGAGGCGGACAGCTCCCGGCACAGCAGCGCGATGAGCGAGCTCTTGCCGGTGCCGACGGGCCCGGCGACGCCGAGGCGGAACGATCGGGTGGGCTGGGGCACGGGGTTCCTCCGGGTCGGTGCTGGTGGTGCGGTGCTGAGGGGTTCGGGGTTCACGCCTGGAACAGGCGGTGGGTGGTGCGGGCGTGGCGCAGGGAGTGCTCCTCCACGAGGGGGGCGCTGCCGGCGGGGATGTCGCCCGGTTCGGTGAGCACCGCCAGGCGCGGCACCAGTTCCTCCACGAGGGGGTGCGCCGCCAGCGTCCAGGCGACGGTCTCCGCCGGGTCCAGCGGGTCCAGCTTGAGGGCGGCCGCGCCCAGGGTGGCGGCGTCCTCGTGCCCGCACAGCCGCACCAGGCGGGCCGCGTCCAGCCCGGCGAGGGCGGCGACCGCGCCCAGGACGAGCGGCCGCGGCGGGCGGCGCCCCAGCGCATCGAGGACGGTGGAGCCCGGCCACAACCGCTGCGCCAGGCGCAGGTAGCCGCGGCCCAGGGTGCGGGACGCCTCGCGCAGCGGGCCGCTCGCCGTGCGGGCGGCCCACGCCTGCTCCACGTCGCCGAACGCCACGTCGCCGGGTGCCGTGTCGAGGGCGCCGACGGCCAGGGCGCGGTACCGCGCCACGACCGCGGTGCCCGCCTCGACGGCGACGACGGTGGCCACCCGACCCCGCAGGAACGCGGGCACGTCCGCGGCGGTGAGGCCGCCGTGCGTCAGCGCGGGTTCCAGGCCGGCGGACTGGGTGTGCCCGCCCACGGGCAGGCGGGCGTCGGCCAGCAGAGCCAGCACGAGGTCGGGGGAGGGCTCGGGCATCAGAACAGCTGGTAGCGCTGCGCCAGCGGCAGTTCCGTGGCGGGCGCCGGTTCCACGAGTTCCCCGTCCACGGTGATCGCGAACGTCTCCGGGTCCACGCGGATGTCCGGCAGGGCGTCGTTGTGGACCATCTGCGCCTTGCCGACCGCGCGGGTGTCCCGCACGGCCTCCAGGCGCCTGCGCAGGCCGAGGCGGGCGGCGAGGCCGTCGTCCAGGGCGGCGGGCGCCACGAAGCTGACGGAGACGTCCGCGCCGTTCGGGTGCATCAGCGCCGGGCGCAGCAGCACCGGCTGCGGGGTGGGGATGGAGGCGTTCGGGTCGCCCAGGGCACCCAGCACCAGGGCGCCGCCCTTGAGGACCACCGAGGGGCGCACCCCGAAGAACGCCGGGTCCCACAGCACCAGGTCGGCCATCTTGCCGACCTCCACGGAACCGACGAGGTGGTCGACGCCGTGCGCGACCGCCGGGTTGATCGTGTACTTGGCGACGTAGCGGCGGGCGCGCTCGTTGTCCGCGGGGTGGTTCTCGCTCAGCCGCCCGCGGCGGTCCTTCATGACGTGCGCGACCTGCCAGGTGCGGGTGATCACCTCACCGATGCGGCCCATCGCCTGCGCGTCGGAGCTCGTGATGGACAGCGCGCCGAGGTCGTGCAGGACGTCCTCGGCGGCGATGGTCGTGGCGCGGATGCGCGACTCGGCGAACGCGAGGTCCTCCGGCACGCGCGGGTTCAGGTGGTGGCAGACGAGCAGCATGTCGAGGTGCTCGGGGACGGTGTTCACCGTGTGCGGCAGGGTGGGGTTCGTCGAGCCCGGCACCACGTGGGGCAGCCCCGCCACCGTGATGATGTCCGGGGCGTGCCCGCCGCCGGCACCCTCGGTGTGGAACGCGTGGATCGAGCGGCCCGCGATCGCGGCGATCGTGGAGTCGACGTACCCGGCCTCGTTGAGGGAGTCGGAGTGCAGGGCGACCTGCAGCCCGAACTCCTCCGCGGCGCGCAGCGCCGCGTCGATCGCGGCGGGCGTGGAACCCCAGTCCTCGTGGACCTTGTACCCGCCGGCGCCGGCCAGGGCCTGCTCGGCGAGGCCGGCCGCGCTGACGGTGTTGCCCTTGCCCAGCAGCAGGACGTTGACCGGCAGCGCGTCCAGCGCCCGGTGCGCGTGTTCCAGGTGCCAGGCGCCGGGGGTGACGGTGGTGGCCTTGGAGCCCTCGCTGGGGCCGGTGCCGCCACCGGCGATCGTCGTCAGCCCCGCGGCCAGCGCCTCGTGCACCTGGGAGGGGGAGATGAGGTGCACGTGGGTGTCGATGCCCCCGGCGGTGAGGATCTTCCGCTCGCCGGAGATCACGTCGGTGGACGGCCCGATCCGCAGCGCGGGGTGGACGCCGTCGGCGACGTCCGGGTTCCCGGCGCGGCCGATGCCGCAGATGCGCCCGTCCCGGATCCCGACGTCGGCGCGGAACACGCCGGTGTGGTCGAGCACGACGACGTTCGTGACGACGGTGTCCGGGGCGCCCTGGGCGCGGGTGGTGGTGCCCTGCGCCATGGACTCGCGGATCGACTTCCCGCCGCCGAAGACGGCCTCCTCGCCGCCGGCGGTGAGGTCGGCCTCCACCTCGATCCACAGGTCGGTGTCGCCCAGGCGCACCTGGTCGCCGGTTGTCGGCCCGTACAGGGCCGCGTAGGCGGCGCGGTCGATCCGGGTCACGTGCGGTTCAGCCATCGAGGGAACCCCCCTCTCCCAGGTGCGAACGGTCGGTGTGCAGGCCGGGCACGCGTCGCGCGCCGCGCAGCGCCACGGCCCGCACGGTCCGCGAGACGCCGGGCTCGAAGCGCACCGACGTGCCCGAGGGGACGTCGAGGCGGAAACCCCGGGCGGTGGCGCGGTCGAAGCGCAGCGCCGGGTTCGCGTCCGGCAGGTGCAGGTGCGAACCGATCTGCACGGGGCGGTCGCCGGTGTTCTCCACCACGAGCTCCAGCCGCTCGTGCTCGCCGCGGTCGGCGTTCAGCGCGATGCTGCCGGGACGCACCCGCACCTCGCCGGGGACCACCGCGCTCGTGGGGGCGTCGTCGGCGGAGGTGTCCTCGTCCTCCCCGCCGATCGGGTCGTGCAGCGTGACGAGCTTGCGGCCGTCGGGGAACGTCGCCTCGACCTGCACGTCGTGCAGCATCTCCGCCACCCCCGGCACCACCTGAGAGCGGGTCAGCACCCGCCGGCCGGACTCCATCAGCTCCGTCACCAGCGCACCCTCGCGGGCCCGCTCGACGACCCAGCAGCTCAGCAGGGCCACCGCCTCGGGGTGGTTGAGCTTCACGCCGCGCGACAGGCGGTCGCGGGCCACCATGCCCGCGACCGCCATCAGCAGCTTCTCGGTGTCCGCAGGGCTCAGGTGCACGCCGGACATCCTGCCGTGTCCGGGCCGCTGCCGTGCCGCTCCCTCACGACCGGGCGGGCAGCACGTGGTCGGCGACCTTGTCGGTGCTCAGGCACAGCGAGCACACGACGTCGTCGTGCGTGGCGCAGGCCGCCAGGTCGGGACGCTCGTAGTCCTGCCGGCACACGTGGCAGGTGAGGACCTCGCCGGAGGGGTTGCCGTCCGCGTCGAACATCGGCAGCGCGATGCCGTCGTCGTCGCGGCGCAGGTAGTACCGCCCGCGCGTGGCGATCGCCAGGGCGGGCGGGCAGACGACCGCCAGCACGATCGCGACGACGGGGGAGTACGGCTGGATGCCGGGGCCGAAGGCGCCGAAGAACACCGCGATCGACAGGCCCGCGGACAGCAGCACCGAGACGAACCCGACGGGGTTCACCGCGTACAGCATGCCGCGGCGGAACTCCGGCACCTTCGGGGAGATGCCCAGCAGGTGCTTGTTGACGACGATGTCGGTGGCGACCGTGATGACCCACGCCATCGCGCAGTTCGCGTAGAACCCCAGGATGGTGTTGAGGAAGTCGAACATGTTCGCCTCCATCAGCGTCAGCGCGATGACGAGGTTCACCACGACGAACACCATCCGGCCCGGGTACCGCTTGGTCACGCGGGTGAAGGAGTTCGTCCACGCCAGCGAGCCCGAGTAGGCGTTCGTCACGTTGATCTTGATCTGGCTGATGACGACGAGGACGACGGCCAGGGTCATCGCCAGCCAGCCCGGCATCATCTCCTCGTACACGCCGAGGAACTGGTGCACGGGCTCGTTCGCGGTGGCGGAGGCCTGCGGGTCGAGCGTGGCGATGAGGTAGACGGCGATGAACAGCCCGACGGCCTGCTTGATCGCGCCGAAGACGACCCAGCCGGGTCCGGCCATCACCACGGCCGTCCACCAGCGGCGGCTGTTCTCCGCGGTGCGCGGCGGCATGAACCGCAGGTAGTCGATCTGCTCGGCGATCTGCGCCATCAGGGACAGGCACACACCGGCGGCCAGGAGCACGGAGGCGACGCTCACCGACGAACCGCTGCCGTCGGCGCCCGTGTAGGCGAAGAAGTCGCCCACCGACTCCGGGTTCGCGATGACCAGGTAGGCGAACGGGATCACCATGAGCACCAGCCACAACGGCGTGGTCCACACCTGCAGCGTGGACAGCACCTTCATGCCGTACACCACGAGCGGGATGACGATGATGGTGGAGACCGCGTACCCCGCCCACAGCGGGACGCCCAGGCCCAGGTACAGGCCCTGCGCCATGATCGAGCCCTCGAGGGCGAAGAAGATGAACGTGAACGTCGCGAAAATGACGTTCGTCAGGACGGACCCGTAGTACCCGAAGCCCGATCCGCGGGTGATGAGGTCGAGGTCGATGTTGTAGCGGGCGGCGTAGTACGCCAGCGGGAAACCGCTGACGAAGATGACGACCGCCGCCACGGCGATGCCCAGCAGCGCGTTGACCGTCCCGTGGGCGATGCCGATGTTCGCGCCGATGGAGAAGTCGGCCAGGTAGGCGATGCCGCCGAGGGCCGAGGTCGCGACGACGCCCGGGGTCCAGCGGCGGTAGCTGCGCGGGGCGAACCGGAGCGTGTAGTCCTCCAGCGTCTCCGACGTCGCTGCGGTGGTGCTGGGGACGGTGGAGGTGCTCGTGCCGGTGGGCGGCGTGGCACCGGGGGCGTGCTGGCTCATCGCGGGCCTCTCGACGGGGAACCTTCCAGCTGGAAGGACTGCGACGCTAGGGGTGCGCCGACGGGCCCGGCAAACCTCCAGGGGGGTTCTCGACAGCTTTTTACGGCCGTGAAACACGCCGGAAACACAGCGGGTCGCGGGGAGGTCGCGGTCAGCCGGAAGCGCCCGGCGGGCCGCCGGTGCCGCTCACCCTGGCGAGCACGTCGAAGCCCACCCCGTCCGCGAGCGCGACGTGCACCGGGTGCCCGGCGACCCCGCGCCGAAGCTGCACCGTCCCGTGCGGGGAGTCCCACGCCGCCCCGGCCAGCGCGCGCCGCACGTGCTGCACCCCCGGGCGGTCCCCGCCGCCCAGTCCGGCCAGCAGGCGCACCGCCGAGTACGTCGCCTCGGCCATCGTCCCGGGCGCGGGCGCGGTGGGGGCCCCGACGGGACCGGCGCCGGCCAGCAGGTCGAAGGCCGTGGCGAAGCCCCGGGAGAACTCCGCGGCCGAGGCGCCGGGCAGCCCGGCGAACCAGCCCGCGGAGGCGAACAGGCCGCGCGTGGCGTCCGGACCGCTGGCCAGCAGCATCGTCTCGTCCATGAAGGGGCTGAACCGGGACATCGCCGCGTCCAGGCCGGCGGCGGCGAAGGCCCGGTTGAAGCGCACCCCGTCGGTGCCGACCAGCAGCATGAGGACCCCGTCGGCGCCGCTGCGCGCGCACGCGTCCACGGCCGCCCGCCAGGTCGCCTCGTCGTCGCAGCCCAGCGGCACGAAGCGGCTGCCGGTCAGCGCCGTGCCGCCCGCCGCCAGCGCCCGCGCCACCCGGCGCGCGGTGGCGCGCGGCCAGACGTAGTCGTCGCCGACGACGAACCAGCGGCGCAGCCCGGCCTGCTCGCCCAGCCAGCGCAGGGCGGCGACCACCTGCTCGCCGGGCAGCTCCCCGCTGCACAGCACCCCGTCGTGCCGCTCGCCGCCCTCGTAGGCGGTGGCGTACACGTACGGCACGCGCCCGGCCACCGCGGGCGCCACCGCCCGGCGCACCGTCGACAGGTGCCAGCCGGTCACCGCGTCGACCGCGCCGGTGCCCACCAGGGCTGCCACCTCCCGGGCCACCGCTGCGGGCTCCGCGCCCGCGTCGACGTCCACGAGCTCCAGGCGCCGGCCGCCGACACCGCCGTCGCGCTCGACCTCGGCGGCGGCCAGTTCCGCGGCGGCGCGGCAGGCAGGCCCGAACATCCCCGACGGCCCCCGCCGGGGCAGCAGCAGCGCCACGCGGTACGTGCCCGGTGCGGGGCGCGGACCCTCTGCCATGCTGGGCACGATCCCACACCCGCCCCGCGCGGGTGCCCCTGCGGACGGAGCCCCGCGTGAGCGCATCGGACGTGCTGAGGACCCTGCGGCTGGCCGCCCTGGCGGAGGACCGCCTCGCCGGGGCCCTGCGCGAGCACGGCCTGACGGTGGACCGCTGGCGGGTGCTGGAGCACGTGGTGGCGAACCCGGGGACCTCGATGACGGACGTCGCCGCCGCGCTGGTGATGGCCCCGGCCACCGCGACCCGTGCCGTCGACGCCCTCGTGGAGACCGGTGCGGTGTACCGGGCGGTCGACCCCGCCGACCGCCGCAGGGTGGTGCTGCACCCCACGGCGACCGGTGCCGCTCTCCTCGACGGGGTGCGCCCGGGCGCGGCGGCCGTGGCGGCGGAGCTGGCCCTCGCCGATCAGGCGGCCAGCGCCACCCCCGGTCGCACCAGGGCGATGAGCGGGCGCACCAGCAGCTGACCCGGCAGCCCGAAGCGGCCCGCGTGCAGGGCCCGCACCACGTGGCGCGGCGGCAGGCGGCGGGACAGGACCACGCCGGCGAGCAGGGCGGAGACCACCGAGCAGACGACGACGGAGGGCTGCGCCGTGGCCAGGCCGTACACGGTCCACAGCGTCGCAGACACCTGCGTGAGCACGTAGGTGCCCGGCGCCAGGCCGGTCAGCGAGCCGCTGCCGAAGGCGGTGCGCACCTGCGGCACCATCCGCACCAGAGAGACGGCGGTGGCGAGCGCGCCGACGAGGGCGGCGCCGCCGGCCGTGTGCGCCGCGAAGACCGCGGGGACCCAGGCGGCCACGGCGGCCAGGCCCCGGGACAGCGGCACGCCCAGGCGGCGGGCGGCCAGCACGGCGGTGGCCGCGGCGCACGCCAGGCCGGGGACGTTCCCGAGGAGCTGGGCGGGGTCCATCAGCAGCAGGCCGTAGGTCAGCCAGGTGCCCGCGCCGAGCACGCCGAGGACCGAGGAGGAGAAGGACAGGCCGCTGGCGTCCGGCGACCGGACGAGGTGGACGAGCTGCGGGACGCCGGTGACGATGCCGACCGAGGCGGCGAGCAGGCCGAGCGAGGAGATGAGGGCGTCGAGGGGCACGTGCCTGTTCTTCGTCCAGGCCCCCACCCCGACTTGACGGCACGCCCCCCGTCCGCGGGTGTGCGACGCGTCACACTTTCATCGACCCGTCGTGTTCGTCTGGTAATCCACCGCGTAGCGGTTCCCGAGCGCTCCGTGAACCGTTCAGCGTCGTGAGCTGTCCCGGTCCGCGGTGACGCCGCCCAGCCGATCGCCGGCGGAGCTTCGCGAGCCGTCCTGCGAGCCGTCCCGCGCACCGGCGCGGGGGGCCTGCCGGGGCAGCGGTGTGCCGGTCTCCACCCGCACCCGGGGCAGCGCCTGCGGGTGCTCCCGCTGCAGCCAGCCCACCAGCTCCTCGCGCACCGCGCAGCGCAGGTCGAACAGCTGCCCGCCGGAGTTCGCGCTCACCAGCACCCGGAACGTCACGAAGGAGTTCTTCGCGTCGAGCACCTGCAGGCCGAGGGCCTTGCCGTTCCACAGCGGGTGCTCGTGCACGAACCGCTCCGCGTGCTCGCGCACGGCACCCACCGGCACGCGCCAGTCCACGTCGAACTCCACGGTGCCGATGACGTCCGCGGAGTTGCGGGTCCAGTTCTCGAACGGGGTGGTCGTGAAGTACGTCGACGGCAGGATCAGCCGCCGCTTGTCCCACACCCGCACCACCACGTACGTCAGCGTGATGTCCTCGACGTTGCCCCACTCGCCCTCGATGACGACGACGTCGTCGACGCGCAGGCCGTCGGTGAACGCGATCTGCAGGCCCGCGAACACGTTCGCCAGCGACGTCTGCGCCGCCAGGCCGGCGACCACCGACAGCAGACCGGCCGAGGCCAGCACGCTCGCACCCGCGGCCCGCGCCCCCGGGATGGTCAGCAGCATCGAGGCGGCTGCCACGACGATGACGAGGACGACGACGACCCGCTTCAGGAGCGTGACCTGGGTGCGCCGCTGGCGCGCGCGCCGGTTGTCCTCCACGTCGATGGGGTACCGGCGCAGCACCACGTCCTGCACGGCGTTCGCGGCGACGACGGCCAGCCACGCCACGAACGCCACCGTCAGCAGCTTCAGCACGAAGAAGGTGGGTGGTCGCCAGTCCGCTTCCCCGGTGTAGATGTTCAGCGACACCTGCACGGCCACGATCGCCAGCAGCCCGGCCAGCGGCCGGCGCACCCGTCGGCCGAGCGTGACGAGGATGGGGCGGCGGTGACCCAGCCGGCGCACGGCGAAGGCCGCCAGCTCGCCGAGCAGGACCGCGACGGCAGCGGAGGCGGCTGCGACGGCCAGGGTCAGCCACACCGAGTGGCTGATCGTCGGGAGGGCGGAACTGAGGGATGAGGCCACTTCAGGCGGCTCCTGCGGATCGGTGGCGGGGACGTCGGCGTCCGTCGGACCTCCTCCACGCTAGGTCAGCCCGCGGGCGTCGGCAGCGCCGGAGCGCGCCGCGGGGCCATCCGCACCGGGCCTTCACAACCCCTCACCCGTCCGGTCCCACCCCGGCTGCGGTGCGTGCGGCAGTGCTCACGCCAGGGGGCTCACGCCAGGGGGCTCACGCCAGGGGGCTCACGCCAGGGGGCTCACGCGAGGCGGCTCACGCGAGGGGGCTCACGCGGGCAGCCAGCTCACCCGTCCCACCAGCAGCGCGTACCCGACGAAGGCCGCCACGTCGATCAGGGTGTGCGCGACCACCAGGGGCATCGCCCGCCCCCAGCGCTGGTACACCCAGCCGAAGACCACCCCCATCGCCACGTTCCCGACGAACCCGCCCAGCCCCTGGTACAGGTGGTACGAGCCGCGCAGCACCGCGCTGACCACCAGCGCCGGCAGCCACCGCACCCCCAGCTGGGCCAGCCGGTGCAGCAGGTACCCGGCGACCAGCACCTCCTCCAGGACCCCGTTCTCCGCGGCCGCCAGCACGGAGATCGGCACCGCCCACCACACGTCCGGCAGCGTGGAGGCCGCCACGTTGGTGTTGAACCCCGCGGTGCGGGCGCTCACGTACAGCACCAGCCCGCACCCGCCGATCAGCGCCGCCAGGCCCACCCCGCCCAGCAGGTCCCGGCCCGGCCTGCGCCCGTCCACGCCCAGCGTGCGCAGCGACTGACCGCCGCGCGTCAGCAGGTACGCCACCAGCAGCACCGGCGCCAGGCCCGAGGCGATCGACACGAGCTGCAGCGCCAGGTCCAGCCACGGCCGGTCCGGGGCGTAGCTGCCCAGCACCGTCGACGTCTGGGCGTTCAGCGCCTCCGGAGCGGTCACCAGGCCGATGAAGCGCACCAGCGCCCGCACCCCGCTCATGCCGAGCGAGACGGCGAAGACCGCCACGACCTCCCACACGATCAGGCGGCGCTCGCGCGGGTCGGTCACGACCGCGGGCACCGCGGCGCGGGTGCCCGCCGGGCGGGTCCTCACCAGCGGGTCCTCACGGGGCGGTCGGCTGCTCGGGCGCCGGCAGGCCCAGGTGCGCCAGCGCAGCGGCGTGCAGGTGCCCGTTGCTGGCGACGGCGTCCCCGCCGTGCGGGCCGTCCACGCCGGCGCGGGAGGTGAAGCGGCCCCCCGCCTCGGTGACGATCGGCACCAGCGCCGCCATGTCGTGCAGCGCCAGCTCCGGTTCGGCGGCCACGTCCACCGCCCCCTCCGCCAGCAGCATGTACGACCAGAAGTCGCCGAAGGCGCGGGTGCGCCACGCCGCCCGGGAGAGCGCCAGGAAGCCGTCCAGGCTGCCGGTGGCCTCCCACCCGTCCAGGGAGGAGTAGGAGAACGACGCGTCCGCCAGGTCGGTGACGCCGCTGACGGAGATGCGGGTCGCCGTGGACAGGCTGCGGCCCGTCCACGCCCCCGAGCCCTGCGCCGCCCACCAGCGGCGCTGCAGCGCCGGCGCCGACACCAGCCCCAGCACCGGCTCGCCGTCGTCCAGCAGGGCGATGAGCGTCGCCCACACCGGCACTCCCCGCACGAAGTTCTTCGTGCCGTCGATCGGGTCCACCACCCACCGGCGCGAGCCGTGCCCGACCAGCCCGAACTCCTCGCCCAGCACCGCGTCCCGGGGGCGGGTGCGCTTGAGCTGGGAGCGGATCAGCTCCTCCGCGCCCCGGTCGGCGTCGGTGACCGGCGTCAGGTCCGGCTTCGTCTCCACCGCGAGGTCCTGCGCCCGGAAGCGGTCCATCGTCACGCCGTCCACCTGGTCGGCGATCACGTGCGCCAGGCGCAGGTCGTCGTCGTAGCGGGGCCGGGTCGCCGGGGACGGCGCGGGGGAGGAGGAGGTGGGGGGCACGGGCCGAACCTACCGCCGCCCCCGCGCGCACCCCCGGCGACGCGCGCCCGGGACCTCCGGCCCGTCCAGCCCGCTCCCAGGTGCGCCGAGGATGCTGTGAGGACGCCCGGCACCGGCCGGGCGCCGACCGGACGAGCACGGAGGAGCGATGGCCGGCACCAGCGCGGCGGCGCAGCAGCACCGGGACGAGCCCGGCGACGAGCACCTCGACGAGCAGGGCGGGCAGCACCTGTCCCACCTGCCGGTCTCCCCGCGCGCACGGGGCCTGCTGCTGGCCCTGGGCGGGGCGATCGGCCTCCTGGCCTCGATGGTCCTCACCGTCGAGCGCTTCCGGCTGGCCACCGACCCCGGCTACCGGCCCAGCTGCAGCGTCAACCCCTTCATCTCCTGCCAGACGGTCATGGAGAGCGCCCAGGCGGAGCTGTTCGGCTTCCCCAACCCGCTGCTCGGCATCGCGGCCTTCGCCGTCACCGCCACCCTCGGAGTGCTGCTGCTGTCCGGCACCGCGCTGCCGCGCCGGGTGGAGCGCGGTCTGCTGGCGGGCCTGGCGCTGGGGATGGTGTTCGTCGGCTGGCTGGTCGCCGCGGCCCTGTTCACCATCCACGCCCTGTGCCCGTACTGCATGGTCGTGTGGGTGGTGGTGGTCACGACCTTCTGGGTCTCGCTGGCCGACGCCCTGGACCGCGGGCTGGTCCCCGTGCCGCGGCCGCTGCGGCCCGTGGCGCGCGCCGTCGTCGACTTCCGGGCGCTGCTGGTCGTGCTGACCCTGGCCGCGGTCGCCGTGCTGGTCGGCGTGTCCTTCTGGGACTACTGGGTCACGCTGCTCTGAGCGGTGCCCCCGGCCCGGGCAGCGCGACCCGCGCCGCCCGGGCCGGTCGTGTCAGTCCCGGTCGTGCGCGTGGTCGCGGTCCCGCTCACGGGGGCGCTCGTCCTCGCGCTCCTCGCCGCGGCGCGCGGACAGCAGCCGCCGGAACGAGGCCAGCCGGGCCGGGCCCGCGGTGCCCGCGCGCCCGGAGGCGACCCACTCGTCCAGGGCGCACTCGTCCTCGTCGTGGGTGCACCCGCGCGGGCACCCCTCCTCTCCCGCCGCCAGGTCGGGGAAGGCGCTCAGCACCGCCTCCGGGTCCACGTGCGCCAGGCCGAACGAGCGCACCCCCGGGGTGTCCACGACCCAGCCGTCGCCGCCGGGCAGGCGCAGCGCCGCCATCGAGGTGGAGGTGTGCCGGCCGCGGCCGGTGACGGCGTTGACGTGACCCGTGGCGCGCCCGGCGTCCGGCACGAGGGCGTTGACGAGGGTGGACTTGCCCACCCCCGAGTGCCCCACGAGCACGCTGGTGCGCCCGCGCAGCCGCTCGAGCACCTCCTCCAGGCCCACCAGCTCCCCGGCGGGGCCGCGGGAGGTCACCACCGCGTCCAGGCCCAGCGGCGCCCACGTCGAGAGCACCTCCTGCGCCGGGCGCAGGTCGCCCTTCGTCAGGCACAGCAGCGGGCGCATGCCCGCCACGTACGCCGCCACCAGGCAGCGGTCCACCATGCGCGCGCGCGGCTCCGGGTCGGCCACCGCCGTGACCACCACCAGCTGGTCGGCGTTGGCGACGACGACGCGCTCCACCGGGTCGGTGTCGTCGGCGGTGCGCCGCAGCACCGTGCGGCGCTCGTCGATGCGCACGATCCTCGCCAGGGTGTCGGTGCGCCCGGACGTGTCGCCCACCAGGCCCACCCGGTCGCCGACGACGACGCCGGTGCGGCCCAGCTCCCGCGCCCGCATCGCCGTCACCGCCCGCTCCGCGGGCGTGCCCGGCTCGGCCAGGCACGTGGACCGGCCCCGGTCCACCGCCACCACCAGGGCGGGCACGGCGTCCGCGTGCGCGGGACGCTCCTTGGTGCGCGGGCGCGAGCCGCGCGGGTTCGGCCGGACGCGGACGTCGTCCTCGTCCCACCGGCGGCGGCGGTCGCTCACGTCAGCCTCACCTGCTCACCCGTCCTCACTCGCCCCGCAGCATGGCCGCCCACATGCCGGGGAAGTCCGGCAGCGTCTTGCCGGTGGTGGCGACGTCCTCCACGAGCACGCCCTCCACGGCCAGGCCGATCACGGCCCCGGCGGTGGCCATGCGGTGGTCGGCGTACGTGCGGAACACCCCGCCGTGCAGCGGGCGGGGCCGGATGAGCAGCCCGTCGGCGGTCTCCTCCGCGTCCCCGCCCAGGGAGTTCAGCTCGGTGGCCAGGGCGGCGAGACGGTCCGTCTCGTGCCCGCGCAGGTGCGCGATGCCGCGCAGCCGCGTCGGGGTGGACGCCAGCGCCGCCAGCGCCGCGACCACGGGCGTGAGCTCGCCCGCGTCGCTCAGGTCCAGGTCCAGGCCGTACAGCTCGCCGCTGCCCTCCACCACGAGGCCGTCGCGGTCCAGGGAGACCTCGGCGCCCATCTGGTCCAGCACGTCGCGCAGCAGGTCGCCGGCCTGGGTGGTCGACTGCGGCCAGCCCGGCACCCGCACCCGCCCGCCGGCGGCGGCGGCCGCGGCCAGGAACGGGCCGGCGTTGGACAGGTCCGGCTCCACCTGCACGTCCAGGGCGTTGACCTCCCCGGGCTCGACGGCCCAGCGGCCCGGGGTGGCGTCGTCGACCACGACACCCGCGTCGCGCAGCACCTCCACGGTCATCCGCACGTGGGGGGCGCTGGGCAGCGGCGGGCCGTCGTGCACGACCTCCAGCCCCTCGCGGCAGCTCGCCCCCACCAGCAGCAGCGCGGAGACGAACTGGCTGGAGCCGGAGGCGTCGATGCGCACCGGGCCGCCGCGCAGGCCGCCGGCGGGCCCGCGCACGCTGAACGGCAGCAGGCCCCGCCCGCCGTCGTCGACGACGGCGCCCAGCTGGCGCAGGCCGTCCAGCACCGCACCCATGGGGCGCTCGCGGGCGCGCGCGTCGCCGTCGAACGCCACCGGCTCGGCGGCCAGCGCGGCCACCGGCGGCAGGAAGCGCATCACGGTGCCCGCCAGGCCGCAGTCCACGCGGCCGCCCCCGGTGACCGGCCCGGGCTGCACCAGCCAGTCGCCGGCCGCCAGGCCCTCCGGGTCGTCCTCGGCGCCGCCCTCGGTGATGCGGGCGCCCAGGGCGCGCAGGCCGGCCACCATGAGGGTCGTGTCGCGCGAGACGAGGGGGGCGCGCAGCAGGGAGGGGCGCTCGGCGAGCGCGGCCACCACGAGGTAGCGGTTCGTCAGCGACTTCGAGCCGGGCACGGGGACCACGGCGTCCAGCGGGCCCGTCGCACGGGGGGCGGGCCACAGCTCGGGCGTGGGCCGGCTCGGTCGTGACGGGGGGACGGCGTCGGCTGTCGTCGGGCTCACGCGGGCATCCTCGCAGCAACCCCCGACGGTCCTCGACCTGCGGGCCGGGACCGCCGGGGGCGGCGGGGTGGGGGACCGCCGGGGGCGGCGGGGTGGGGGAGCGCCGGGGCTCAGGCGACCTTCGTGGCCGCCAGGCGCTTCGCGTCGCGGCCGGCGCGGCCCGCGCGCCAGGCCAGGCCCGGCTTGCCGGCGGTGTCCACCGCCCCGAGCAGCGCCGCGCCCAGCAGGCCGACGTCCTTCAGGAAGTCGCCCAGCACCTCCTGGCGCACCGAGCGGTCCTTCTCCGTCCAGAACGGGTGCGCCACGTACGCGGTGGGCGCGGTGGTGGCCGCCAGCACGGCCGCGGACAGCCGCGGGGCGCGGCCCAGGCCGAAGAGGACGCCGGCGGCGGCCATGGCGGCCCCGTTCAGGCGCACCAGCTGCACCGGGTCCTGCGGCAGGTGCAGCGGCCCGGCGACCCGCTCGGCGACCGGCTCGGCGGCCGGGGCGAGGTCGGCGGCGCCGCGCACCTGGTCGATGCCGGTCTTGATGAAGACCGCGGCGAGCATCGGTCGGGCCACACGTCGCACCAGAGTCATGGGAGTTGCCTACCGCACCGGCGTCGCGCGCGCACCCGCCGGGGTGGTCGCCGCGCCGTGTCGGGACCGCGTGCCAGGGTGGCACCCGTGTGCGGTCGGTACGCCCTGCGGCGGGACGTGGACGAGCTGGTGGCGGAGTTCGAGGTCGAGGAGGTGGCCCTCGGCCCCGGCGGGTTCGCCCGTCCTCCAACGTGGCGCCCACGAGCAGCCCGCCGGTGGTCCTGGAGCGCTTCCGCAGGGGCGAGCCCGACGCCCCGCCGGCCCGCTCGCTGCGGTCGCTGCGCTGGGGGCTGGTCCCGTCCTGGGCGAAGGACGCCTCCGGCGGCCCGCGGGCGCTGAACGCCCGCGCCGAGACGCTGCTGGAGAAGCCGTCCTTCGCGCAGGCCGCGCTGGCCCGCCGCTGCCTGGTGCCGGCCGACGCCTGGTACGAGTGGCAGGTCAGCCCCGTGGCGCGCGACGGGGCGGGCGGGCCCCGCAAGCAGCCCTTCGCGGTGCGCGCCGCCGACGGTTCCGTGCTGTCCCTGGCGGGCGTCTACGAGTTCTGGCAGGACCCGGCGGCGGCGCCCGGCGACCCCGCCCGCTGGCTGGTCACCTTCGCGGTGGTCACCACCGCCGCCGAGCCCGGCCTGGACCGGCTGCACGAGCGGATGCCGCTGCTCGTGCCGCGGGACCTGCGCGACGCCTGGCTGGACCCCACCCTCGACGACGCCGAGGACGTCGCCGCGCTGCTGGCCGCGGTGCCGCGCGACCAGTTCGCCACGGCCCTGACCGCGCACCCGGTGCCGCGCGCGGTGGGCGACGTGCGCCAGGACGGCCCGCACCTGCTCGAGGAGGTGCCCGAGGCCGAGCTCGAGGGCGTCGTGGACCTGCGCACCGGGCAGCTCACCGGGGCGTGAACCGGGGCGCGGACCGGGGCGCGGGCGGCCCGGTCGCGCGCCCGGGGACGGAATGGGCCCGCCGCGGGGGGCGTTGTCGCGGGCATGCTGGTGGTAGAGACGACCGGTGCCCGCACCGGGCCCCGCCGTTCGGCCGGGCCCCCGGGCCGCCGGGACGAACGGCGCCCGACGGGCGTGCTGAGCGCCCGGCGCGGTGAGGGCCTAGGCTCGTTCCCGATGACCGAACAGACCTCGAGGGCGCCCTCGGAGGAGACCGCGGACGAACGGGCCGCGCGCTTCGAGCGCGACGCGCTGCCCTTCCTCGACCAGCTCTACTCCGCGGCGCTGCGCATGACGCGCAACCCCTCCGACGCCGAGGACCTCGTCCAGGACGCCTTCGCCAAGGCCTACGCGGCGTTCCACCAGTACGCGCCGGGCACGAACCTGAAGGCCTGGCTGTACCGGATCCTGACGAACACGTACATCAACACCTACCGCAAGAAGCAGCGCGAGCCGCAGCAGTCGCACTCGGACGAGATCGAGGACTGGCAGCTGGCGCGGGCGGAGTCGCACACCTCCTCCGGGCTGCGCTCGGCGGAGACCGAGGCGCTCGACCACCTGCCGGACACCGACGTCAAGCGCGCGCTGCAGCAGGTGCCGGAGGACTTCCGCATGGCGGTGTACCTCGCCGACGTGGAGGGCTTCGCCTACAAGCAGATCGCCGAGATCATGGGCACCCCCATCGGGACCGTGATGTCGCGCCTGCACCGGGGCCGGCGCCAGCTGCGCGAGCTGCTGCGCGACTACGCCGTCGATCGCGGCGTGTCGGGTGCCGCGCGCGAGACGGAGGTGGCGAAGTGAGCGGTCAACAGAAGCGCGAGGTCGCCGGGCCCGGCCAGGAGTGCCGCGAGGTCCTCGAGCGGGCCTTCGAGTACCTCGACGGCGAGATGGCCGACCTCGACTGCGAACGGCTCCGGGCCCACCTGGAGGAGTGCGCGAGCTGCGTGGAGCAGATCGCCGAGGACGAGAAGCTCAAGCGGGCCATCCGCGACGGCTGCCCGTGCGAGACCGCACCGACGCAGCTGCGGGCGCGCATCCTCGTGCACATCACCGAGGTGAGCGCCGTGGCGCGCTGAGCGCCCGGACGTGACGAGGGGCCCCNGTGCGGTCCGGGGCCCCTCGTCGTTCCCGTGCGCCTGCTCAGGCGTTGGGGCGCTTGCCGTGGTTCGCGGCGTTGCCCTTGCGCGAGCGGCGCTTGCGGCCTCGCTTGCTCATGAGCTGCTCCTCCCTGTCGAGATCTCCGGCTCCCATCGTCCCACGGGGTGACGGGTGCTCAAGGTCGGGTGCGGCCCGCCCGATGCGGGCTGGGTGACGATCGTGGAGAGCACCCCGGCGGCCGACGCGCGGGGGGCGGGCCGGGACGGTGCCGAACCGCTCATCACGCCCTACCTGCGGGCCCTGGTGGAGCTGCGCGGCTCCGACCTGCACTGCAAGGCGGGCTCGCCGCCGCGGGTGCGCATCGACGGCAGGCTGCGCCAGCTGCAGGCGCCGGCGCTGACGGCCGGCGACACCGAGGAGATGCTGCGGCAGATCCTGCGCCCGGACCTGGTGGAGGAGTTCGCGCGCACGAGCGAGGCGGACTTCGCGCACAGCCTGCCCGGCGGCGGTGGCCGCTTCCGCGTCAACGCGTTCCGCCAGCGCGGGGCGGTGGGCCTGGTGCTGCGGCGGGTGGCGGCGCAGGCCGTGCCGCTGTCGGGGCTGGGGGTGCCGCCGGTGCTGGAGCAGCTGGCGCTGGAGCACCGCGGGCTGCTGCTGGTGACCGGCCCCACCGGCTCGGGCAAGACGACGACGCTGGCGGGGATGATCGACCACGTCAACTCCACGCGCGAGAGCAACATCGTCACCCTCGAGGACCCCATCGAGATCCTCCACGCGGACAAGCTGTCGCTGGTCAGCCAGCGCGAGGTGCGCCTGGACACGGCGGACTTCACCAGCGGGCTGCGCGCGGCGATGCGCCAGGACCCGGACGTGATCCTGGTGGGGGAGATGCGCGACACCGAGACGGTCAAGGCGGCCCTGTCGGCGGCGGAGACCGGTCACTTCGTCATGTCCACGCTGCACACCATCGACGCGGCGGAGACGGTCTCGCGCATCATCGACTTCTTCCCCCCGCACGAGCAGAAGCAGGTGCGCCTGGCGCTGGCGGGGTCGCTGCGCGGCATCGTGTGCCAGCGCCTGGTGCCGCGCGCGGACGGGCGCGGCCGGTGCGTGGTCATGGAGGTGTGCGTCAACACCGGGCGCGTCGCGGACGCGATCGCCGACCCGGACAAGACCCACCTGATCACCGACCTGATCCGCGAGGGCGGGTACTACCGGATGCAGACCTTCGACCAGCACCTGGTGGAGCTGGTGCGCGACGGGGTCGTCACGCTGGAGGACGCCCAGCAGGCGGCGACCAGCCCGCACGACCTGGGGGTGGAGCTGCGGCGCCTGGGGCTGGTGGCCTGACGCCGCCGCCCCACCGGTGCGCGGCCGGGGCGGCGCCGGGGTGCTCTGCGCGTCAGCGCCGCACGAGCGCGCCGGAGCCGCCGCGCGGCGCGGGCACGCGGGGCCGCTCGGTGCCTCCCGGGCCACCGGGGCCCTGCGGGCCGTCGGGGCCGGCGCAGGGGCCGTCGGCGCTGTGGCCGGCGGCGAGGTACCAGGACAGCGGGCCCAGCGCGGGCGGGACGACGAGGACGGTGAGCCAGAACCAGTCGGAGAACGTCACGGCGTGAGCGTGCCCGTGTGCGCCCGGGCCGCCGAGTGGCAGCTCTGCCGATGTTCGTCGTCATCCTGCCAACTCCGCCGGGCACTGGCAGACTCCCCGCGTGGACTCCCTGCGCTCGGTCGCCGTGGTCGTCGGCGAGGACTTCTCCACCTTCGAGTTCGCCATCGGCTGCGAGGTGTTCGGCGTCGACCGCACCGGCGACGGCGTGCCCGCCTTCGAGTTCTCGGTGTGCGCTCCCGGCGGGGCACCGGTGCGCTCCGCCCAGGGGTTCACCCTCACTCCCGACCACGGCCTGGACCCCGTGGACGAGGCCGACCTGGTCCTCATCGGCCCCTCGCAGGCGCTGCGCGGGCCGGACGTCGCCGCCCTCGTCCCCCACCTGGACGCCGCCCTGGGCCGCGGCGCCACCGTCGCCAGCCTGTGCAGCGGCGCCTTCACCCTGGCCCGCGGTGGCTACCTCGACGGCCGGCGGGCCACCACGCACCACCGCTACGCCGCGCAGCTGGCCCGGGAGTTCCCCGCCGTGCGGGTCGTGCCCGACGTGCTCTACGTGCAGGACGGGCCCATCGCCACCAGCGCCGGCACCGCCGCCGGCATCGACCTGTGCCTGCACCTGGTGCGCGAGGCCCACGGCACCGCCGTCGCCACCGCGATCGCGCGGCGCATGGTGGTGCCGCCGCACCGCGACGGCGGGCAGGCGCAGTACGTGGAGGCGCCGGTGCGCCCGTGCGCCGACGAGTCCCTGCAGCGCGCCCTGACGTGGGCGGCGGCCCACCTGGACGAGGAGCTCGACATCGCCCGCTGGGCGCGCTCGGCGGCCATGTCCCCGCGCACCTTCGCGCGCCGCTTCCGCGCCGAGACCGGCGTCACCCCGCACCGCTGGCTGCTGGAGCAGCGCGTCGCCGCCGCGCGGCTGCTGCTGGAGGACGGCGACGACGGCGTCGACGAGGTGGCCCGCCGCTGCGGGTTCTCCTCCGCGGCGATGCTGCGCCAGCACTTCGTGCGACTGGTGGGCACCACCCCCACCGCGTACCGGCGCGCCTACCGGGGGGCGCGCGAGCCGCGCGCCACGCCGCTGACCGTGCCCACCCGGACCCCGGTGCCGCAGCAGGCGCCCGCCCGACCCGTCCCGGCCGGCGCGTGAGCGCTCCCGGTGGGGGCCGGTGGGTCCGGCTGCGCTCGCTGCTCGCCGACGTCGGCACCCGCCTGCACGGGCACGACCTGTTCCTCGTCTCGGCCGGTGTCACGTTCTACGCCGCGATCGCCCTGGTGCCCTCGCTCGTCGTGGCGGTGCGGCTGCTGGCCGTGCTGCTCGGGCCCGAGCGCGTCGTCGAGCTCGGTGACGCCGTCGGGAGCGCCCTGCCCGAGGCGCAGGGCGCGGGGAGGGTCGTCGGCGACCTGGTGCGCACGGCCGTGGAGGTCGGCTGGCTCGCGGTGCTGGTGGCGCTCGTGCCGGCCACCGTGTACGGCGAGGGGCTGCGCCGCGGCTTCGCCCGGGTCAGCGTGCGGTACCCCGAGCCGCCACCACCCCCGGTGCGCGGGCGCGCCGGGGCGTGGCGGGTGCGGCTGCGTGCCGCCCCCCTGCTGCTGCTGGCGCCGGTGGGGTTCCTCGCCGTGCTCGAGGTGGCCCCGTTCCTCGCCGGGTGGTTCGGCACCGGCACCGCCCGCACGGCGCTGGCGGTGTACGTCGCCCTCAACGTGGACTGGCTCGTGGTCTCCCCGGTGCTGGTGTACGTCTACCGGGTGCTGGGACCGGTGCGCGCCGGCTGGTGGGCGACGCTGTGGGGCGCCTTCGGCACCGGGGCGTTCATCTCCGGCTTCCTGCAGGGGTTCGTGCTCTTCCTCGCCATCCCCGTCGACCTCGGCGCCCCGTTCGGCGGTTACACGCAGGTCGGCGGCGCCGTCGCGGTGTGCCTGTGGCTGTGGGTGCTGACGGCGCTGACCGTGTACGGCTACGCCCTGACCCTGGAGCTGGAACGGCGCCGCGTGCCCGCGCCGCCGGCGGGCACCCGCCCCGCGGCCCGGCGCGCCGGCCTGCGCGGCTGATCCGCGGGCGCACCGCTCGCGGTCAGAGGGTGAACTGCCGGGTGACCGCGTCCAGGTCCGACGCCACCTGCGTCAGCTCCGAGACCGCCGTGCGCACCGAGGCGGCCTGCTCGGTGGTGCCGGCCACCGAGTCCGCCGCCGTGGACAGGGCCCCGGCGATGCCGCCCGAGCCGGCTGCCGCCGCGCGCAGCGTCTCACCGATCGAGGTGGTCGTGGCCAGCTGCTCGGCGACCGCCGAGGCGATGGTGGCCTGCTGCGCGTCGATGTGCGCGATCGTGCGGGAGATGGAGTCGATGTCGGCGCGCACCGCCGCCGCCTCCGTCTGCACGGCCGTCAGCGTCGGGGCGATCTCCTCGGTGGCCTGCGCCGTCTGGCGCGCCAGTTCCTTGACCTCCTCGGCGACGACGGCGAACCCGGAACCGGCCTCCCCGGCGCGCGCGGCCTCGATGGTGGCGTTCAGCGCCAGCAGGTTCGTCTGACCCGCGATCGCGGTGATCGTGCGCAGCACGTCGGCGATCTGCTGCGAGGAGCCGCCGAGGCGCTCGACGGTGCCCGTGGCAGCCTGCGCCAGCTGCACGGCCTCCCCGGCCACGACCGTCACACCGCTGGTGGTGGCGGAGACCTCGTCGGCGGCCGCGCGCAGCTGCTCGACGGCCTCGGCGACGTCCCGCACGCCCTCGGAGACGCCCCCGGCGTCACCGGCGACCTGCGCGATCTCCGCGGAGGTGCTGCCGGCGGTGCCGGAGAGCTGGGCGCTGGCGCTCTCCAGGCCGGCGGCGGTGCCGGACAGGCGCCCGGAGCCGCGGCTCATGGCCGTGAGCGCCTCGCGCATGCCGGCCACCGCGTCGTCCAGCGCGCGGCCCATCTCGCCGATCTCGTCGGCGCCGTCGTCGTGCGCGGTGCCCGCCGCGGACAGGTCCCGGTCGGCCACCCGGCGCAGCACCGCCGTCAGGCGGGTGATGCGCCCGACGATGCGGCGCACCAGCACGGCCACGAGCACCCCCAGGACGACGGCGAGCGCCAGGCCGGCCAGGACGTTGTCGCGCACCAGTGCGGTGCGCTCCGCGGCGATGCGGTCGGTGACGGCCGCGGTGTCCGCCTCGGGCAGCCAGCTGGTGACCACCCAGTCGTAGGCGGCGTAGCGCGAGACGCCCACGGTCTGCGGGCCGGAGGGCAGCTCGACGGTCGTCGTGGTGAACCCGCCGTCGGGCAGGTCCGCGGCCAGCTCCAGCAGGCGCTCCACGTACGGCTCGCCGTCGGCGTCGCGCGCGTCGAGCATCGCGTCGCCGTCCGCGGCCCCCTCGGGAGCGACCACGGCGGTGCCGCGCGAGGCGGCGGCGCTGGAGAAGACGGCGTACTGGCCGGTGCGGCCCACCGTCGCCTCGCCCAGCCGGGCGCGCAGGTCCTCGGTGACGTCGGCCTGCGGCAGCCCGGCGAACACCGCACCGGCGACCTCGCCGTCGATGAGCAGCGGCTCGTACACGGTCACGTACGGCTGGTCGGCGACGACGGCGGTGCCGTGGTACGTCTCCCCGGCGAGCAGCGAGGCCACGACCGGGGTGGCGCTGCCGTCCTCCTTCACGGCGGGGACGTACGTGCCGATGTTGCGCTTCCCGTTCGCGCCGACCACGGTCGTCGCCACCCGCAGCATGTCGCCGGCCTCGTTGACGCGCTGGAACACGGTGACCGGGGCGCCGGTCAGCGCGGCCACGGCGTCCACCGCCGGCACGGTTTGGGCGGGGTCGGTCACCTGGCCCAGCGAGGTGTCCCCGAACAGCAGCTGCGGCACGGTGACCTGCACGGCCTCCTTGGTGACCTGGTTCGTGGCCGTCCAGGTGGCGCTGCCCCCCAGGCGCGGCGCACCCAGCGACAGCAGCCGCTCGTCGGTGGTGCGCAGGTCGCCGTCCAGCTGCGACTGCACGGCGGCGGACTGGGTGGCCACCGTGGTCAGCACCTGCCCGCCCGCGTCGCGCAGGGACTGCTCGGACATCGCGCGCACGTCGCCGGAGGTGGCGTCGGCGAGGTCGCCGACCTGCCAGGCGGTCAGGGCGCTGAGCAGGCCGGCGGTGACCACGACGGCGCCCACGCCGGGGACCAGGATCTGCGAACGCAGGGAGCGGGGGCGGAGGGGAGGCACGGCACCCCATCGGCAAGCGTGGGCGGGACCTTCGTCCCACCCGCCGGGAGGTTCGCCGAGGTCACCGACCGGGGGTGCTCAGGCGCCGGGGCGCTCGCCGGTGCGGCCGTCGAGCAGTTCGCGCAGCACGTCGGCGTGCCCGGCGTGCCGGGCGGTCTCCTGCACCATGTGCACCAGCACCCAGCGCAGCGAGACCGCCTCGCCGTGGCGGGTGGTGCCGCGGTCGGTGAGCTTCAGCTCGGAGACCACCGCGTCGGAGGCGGCGCGGGCCCGCGCGTAGTAGGCGAGCACGCCCTCGGTGGTCTCCCACGGGTGGATGCGCCACTCCGCGTGCGGGTCCTCGGCCAGGGCCTGGTCGGGCACCTCCTCGTTCGCCCGCCCGAACGTGCGCCCGAACCAGCCGTTCTCGACCGAGGCGAGGTGCTTGGCGATGCCCAGCAGCGAGGTGCCCGACGGCACCAGGGGCCGGCGCAGCCGCTCGTCATCGAGGTCCTCCAGCTTCCACAGCACGGCCTGGCGCTGCCGTTCCAGGGCGGCGACCAGGACCCGCTTCTCGCCGGCCGTCTTCTCACTCGCCGTGCTCTGAGGGCTCGTCACGGTGAGCAGGCTAGTGGCCGGTGCCCCGCCCGCGGCCGGAACGCGGGAAGCCGGGACGCGGGAAGCCGGGAGGCGGGACGACCGGGCCGCCTCGCTACCGTGGCGCCGTGACGACGAGGAGCGGGGGGACGAGCGGGGGGGCCGCGGTGGCGGCGCTGCACGTGTACCCGGTCAAGGGCCTGAGCCCGCAGCCGCTGGCCGAGGTGGAGCTGAGCCCGGGGCGCGCGTTCCCCTTCGACCGCTGGTTCGCGCTGGCCCGTCCCGGCGGCGAGTACGCGCCGGGCGTGCGCCGGGGCATCTCCAAGCGGCAGTTCTTCGTCCTCGTCGACGAGGCCCGCCTCGCCGGCCTCACCACCCGTCTGGACCCCGCCACGGGTGCGTTCACCGTCGCCGTGCGCGGGCACGAGGTGCTGCGCGCCGACCTGCGCACGGACGCGGGCGTGCAGCGCGTCCTGGAGCTGTTCGCCCGCGTCCTGGACCTGCCGCCCGGCGAGCTGCCGGTGTGGGCGCACGAGGAGGGGCGCCGCTTCACCGACACCGCCCCCGGCGGCGACCGCGCGATGGAGCTCGTCTCCGTCCTCAACCTGGCCTCCGTGCGCGACCTCGAGCAGCGCACGGGTGCGCCGGTGGACCCGCTGCGCTTCCGCGCCAACGTGCACGTCGACGGCCTGCCCGCCTTCAGCGAGCTGGACCTGGTGGGCGGCGAGTTCGACCTGGGCGGGGTGCGCGTGCGCGGGGAGAAGCCCACGGTGCGCTGCGCGGCCACCGAGGTCGACCCGGCCACCGGCCGCCGCGACCTGCCCGTGCCGCAGCTGCTGGAGCGCACGTACGGCCACCAGCTCATGGGCCTCTACGTCGAGGTCGTCACCGGCGGCACGCTGGCCGTGGGGGGTGGGGTGCGTGCCTGAGGACCTGCGGCTGCGGGTCGCCGAGACCGAGGACCTGACGCCCTCGGTGCGCCGCTTCGTCCTGGTGGACCCGGCCGGCGGGTCGCTGCCGGGCTACCGCTCCGGCGCGCACGTGAGCGTGACCACCCCCGCCGGGCACCGGCGCAGCTACAGCCTCGTCGAGCCCGGCTCACGCGCCCCGCGGCGGTACGTGCTGTGCGTGCGCCGCGACACCGGCGGGCGCGGCGGGTCCGTGAGCATGCACGACGACGTCGCCGCCGGCGACGAGCTGGCCGTCTCCGAGCCCGCCAACGCCTTCCCGCTGCGCCGCGCGCGGCGCTACCTGTTCGTCGCCGGCGGCATCGGCATCACGCCCGTGCGCTCGATGGTGGGTGAGCTGCGCGAGCGCGGCGGCGCGGCCGTCACCGTGCTGTACCTGACGCGCAGCCCGGAGGAGACGGCGTTCCTCGACGAGTTCTCCGCCGACGGCTCCGTGGTGCACCACAGCGCCCTGCACGGCCGCCTCGACCTGTGGCCGCACCTGGCCGAGCCCGACGACGACGCCCGCGTGTACTGCTGCGGGCCCACGGAGCTGGTCGAGGAGGTCCTGGCCCTGACGGTGCACTGGCGGCCCAGCCGGGTGCACGTGGAGGACTTCGCCGGCGTCGACCCCCTGGGCGGGCGCCGGCTGCCGTTCACCGCCGTGTGGGCGCCCACGGGCGCGCGCGTGGAGGTCGGCGAGGACACCACGCTGCTGGCCGCGCTGGGGCGCGCCGGCATCGCCGTGGACGCCTCCTGCGCCTCCGGCACCTGCGGCACGTGCCGGCTGCGCCTGCTGGGCGGGGAGGCGGAGCACCGCGACCTGGTCCTCACCGGGGAGGAGCGCGGCGGCTTCGTCATGCCGTGCGTGTCCCGGGCGCGCTCGCGGGAGCTCGTCGTGGCCCCCGTGGACGACCCCGTGACCCCGGTGGACCCGGTGGGCCCCGGCGGCCCGGCGCCCGGTGCGCCGGTGCCCGGCGCGTCCACTAGGATTTGATCAGCCGGTTCAAGCAAGAGCCTCGTACCCCGTCGGTGGGAGGCCAGCGTTGACGTTCGTGAGCGACCCGACGACCCCGCAGCAGGAGGTCGCCGTCCTCGCGGACGCGGCGGAGGCGCTCTCCGCGGCGGTCGGCCGGGCCCGCGAGGTGGCGGAGGCCGGTGAGGCCGTCGTGCAGGCGTTCCTGACGGTGCTTCCCGGTCTGCGCGGCGCCAGCGTGACCGTCCGCCGCGGCCCGCGCGCCACCACCGTCGCCGCCTCCGGCGAGGAGCCCCTGCGCGGCGACGAGCTGCAGTACGCCGCCGGCGCCGGCCCGTGCCTGGAGGCCATCGCCTCCGGCCGCGCCGTGCACGTGCCCGACGTGGGGACGGACGAGCGCTGGCCGCACGTGGTGCGCCGCTTCACGGACCTGGGTGTGGGCAGCGTCCTGTCGATGCCGCTGGTGCCGCCGCAGGACCTCGAGTGGGCGGCCGGCCTGAACGTGTACGCCGTCCCCGGCGGCCTGCCCCCCGCCCACCGCGCCCGGGCCGACCTCCTGGTGGCCGTCGCCGCGGGGGCCGTCACGGCGTTCGCCCACCGGCAGCGGGCGGCCAACCTCGCCGAGGCCGTCGCCTCCAACCGCGACATCGGCGCAGCCGTCGGCGTCCTCATGGCGCTGCGGAAGATCACCCGCGAGCAGGCCGTGGCCGACCTGCGCCGGGTCTCGCAGCACGCCAACCGCAAGCTGCGCGACGTGGCCACCGAGGTCCTGGAGACCGGGGAGCTGGCCGAGCCGGGCGCGGGGACGGGGCGGCCGGCCCCGCGCTGAACCGGCCGCCGCGCTCCCGCCGTCAGTCGTCGTCGCGCACACGCGCCAGGAACGCCCGGGTGCGCTCGTGGCGCGGGGCGCCGATCACGTCGGCGGGGGTCCCGCGCTCGACGACGACACCGCCGTCCATGAAGACCACCTGGTCGGCGACCTCGCGCGCGAACGCCACCTCGTGCGTCACCACGACCATCGTGGTGCCGTCCGCGGCGAGCTCGCGCATCACCGCCAGCACCTCCCCGACGAGCTCGGGGTCCAGCGCGGACGTCGGCTCGTCGAACAGCATCAGCTTCGGCCGCATCGCCAGCGCCCGGGCGATGGCCACGCGCTGCTGCTGACCGCCGGACAGCTGCGCCGGGTAGTTGTGCACCCGGTCGGCCAGGCCGACGCGCTCCAGCAGCGCCAGCGCGCGCTCGCGCGCCTCGGCCCGGGCGACCCCGCGCACCCGCACGGGCGCCTCGGTGACGTTCTCCAGGGCCGTCATGTGCGGGAACAGGTTGAAGCGCTGGAACACCATGCCGATGTCGCGGCGCTGCGCGGCGATGCGCGCGTCCGGCAGCCGGTGCAGCCGCCCGCCGCGCTCCTCCAGGCCGATGAGCTCGCCGTCGACGCGGATGCGCCCGCCGTCGATGCGCTCCAGGGCGTTGATGCAGCGCAGGAACGTCGTCTTGCCCGAACCGGAGGGGCCCAGCAGGCACACGACCTCCCCGGCGTGGACGTCGAGGTCCACGCCGCGCAGCACCTCCACCTGCCCGAACGACTTGTGGACGTTCACCGCCCGCACGAGCGGCTCGCGGGCCGCGCCGGCGCTCACTTCTGCGCTCCCGGCCCGACGGCGACACCCGCGGCCGCGGTCCTCGCACCGGCGCCCTGGCCGAACCCGCGGCCGAAGCGCCGCTCCAGGAAGTGCTGCCCGACCATCAGCACGCTGGTCAGGACGAGGTAGTAGATCACCGCCGCGGCCAGCGCGGGCAGCACCTGGTACGTGCGGCCGCTGATCAGCGTGACCTGGTAGAAGAGCTCCACGGTCACCGGCAGCGCGCTCAGCAGCGAGGTGTCCTTCACCATCGCGATGACCTCGTTGCCCGTCGGCGGCACGATCACGCGCATCGCCTGCGGCAGGACGACCCGGCGCATCACCTGCCGCTGGGTCATGCCCAGCGCGGCGGCGGCCTCGTGCTGGCCCCGGTCGACGCTGAGCAGGCCGGCGCGCGCGATCTCCGCCATGTACGCGGCCTCGGACAACCCCAGCGCCAGCACGCCGCCGGCGTACCCGCCGAGCCACGCGTACACCGTCGCCTGGTCCACGGAGAAGAACCGCAGCTCCGGCGTGCCGAGGACGTCGGTGAGCAGGAAGTCGAACGGCACGCCGAGCGAGAGCCCGTCCGCGAACAGGGCCCCGAGGGTGCCGGTGAGGAACAGCAGCACGTACCGGGGGATCGAGCGGAAGAACCACGTGTACACCCACGCAGCGCCCGACAGCAGCGGGTTGTCCGACAACCGGGCGATCGCCAGCAGGACACCGACGACGACGGCGATGACCATGGCCAGCACCGTCATCAGCAGGGTGCCCAGCAGCAGGCCGCGGATGACCGCCGTCTGGTTCATCACCTCCAGGGTGAACGCCCAGTCGAACGCGGGGCTGGTCACCAGCAGGTGCGCGAGCATCGCGACGAGCACCGCGATGACCGCCAGCGCCACCCACCGCCACGGGTGGCGCACCTCCACCGCGTCGATCCGCCCGGGACGGGCGTCCTCGACGGAGCCGTGCCCGCTCACTGCGCCGGGTTCACCGGGAACTCGTCCACGGCGCCGTCCTGCGCGCCCCACGCCTCGATCGCGGCGTCGTAGGCGCCCTCCTCGGCGATGGCCCGGAACGCCTGCGAGATCGCCTCGGCGGTCTGCGTCTGCTCCTTCGGCACGACGACGCCGTAGGGGGCGGCGTCGTACACGTCGCCGACCAGCTCGATGCCCTCGGTCTGCTGCACGGCGTACCCCAGGACGGGGGAGTCGGCCAGCACGGCCTGCACCCGGCCCTGCGCGAGCGCCGCCGTGGCGTCCTGCTGGGAGTCGAAGGGGACCACGTCGACGGCCGGCTCGCCGGCGTCGGCGCACGCCTGCTGGCGGGCGGGCAGGTCCACGTCGGCCTGCACGGTGCCGTTCTGGACGGCGACGGTCGCGCCGCACGGGGAGTCCGGGTCGATCCCGTCGGGGTTGCCCTCGCGCACCGCCCACTGGGTGCCGGCCTCGAAGTACTGGACCATGTTCACCTGCTCCAGCCGCTCGGCGTTGACGGTGAACGAGGAGATCGCCGCGTCGTAGCGGTTGCCCTGCACGCCGGTGATGAGGGTGTCGAACCCGGCGTTCTGGTACTCGGCCTCGACGCCCAGCTTGGCGGCCACGGCGTCCATCAGGTCGATGTCCATGCCGACGACCTCCCCGCCGCGCAGGAACTCGTTGGGCGCGTACTCGGCGTTGGTGCCCACGCGCAGGACCCCGGAGTCCTGCACGGACTGCGGCAGCATCGCGGTCAGCGCGGGGTCGGCGGTGATCTCCGCCGCCGCCGCGGACGCCGGGGAGGAGGGCGTGGTCCCGGACAGGGAGTCGGACCCGCACCCGGCCAGGGCCAGGGCGCCGAGCGCGAACGTGCCGGCCGCGCCGAGCAGGGACCTGCGGGGGGTGCTGAGGAGCACGGGACGTACCTCCGGAGTCGTGGTGAGCCAGGACAGTGTGGACCACGCCGCGGGGCGCGGGTGCACGGCGGTCCACGCGGAGGGGGTTCGTCACGCGGACGTCACGCCGGGGCGCCGCCGCGTGCCCGGCCGGTCGCGCGCTGCCGCCGCGGTGTCGGTGGGCCGCGGCACCCTGGGCCGCGTGAGGAGCGAGGGTCGAGCCGTGCGCCGCGTCGAACGCGTCCCCGGGGCCGCGGTGGACCCGGGTGCCTGGCCGGACGCGGTGCCGGCGGTGGCGCAGTTGCTGCGCGAGGGGCTGGACCTGCCGGCCGGGGTGACGTTCCTCGTCGGTGCGAACGGCACCGGCAAGTCCACGGTCGTCGAGGCGGTCGCGGAGGTGCTGGGCGTGCACCCCGAGGGCGGCTCGGCCGCGCACCTGGCCGGGGCGGACCGGGGGCGCGGGGCCGACCGCTCCGGTCTCGCCGGCCGGCTGCGGGTGGTGCGCTCGGCGGGGCGGCGCGGGTCGGTGTTCTTCCTGCGCGCCGAGACCGCGCACCGCTTCTACACCTACCTGGAGGAGGCGGCGCACACCGGCGACGGCCCGCCGCGCCCGCACGCGCTGCACCGCGTCAGCCACGGCGAGGGGTTCACCGAGGTGCTGCTGCGCAGCCGGTGGGTGCGCGAGGCGTCGGTGCTGCTGCTCGACGAGCCGGAGTCGGCGCTGTCGTTCGAGAACCAGCTGCTGCTGGGCGCCTCGCTCGCCGCGGCGGCCGCGGAGGGCCGGCAGGTGCTGTGCGCGACGCACTCCCCGCTGCTGACGGCGCTGCCCGGCGCGCACGTGCTCCAGCTCGACGAGCGCGGCCTGACGCCCGTGGAGTGGGAGGAGCTGGACCTGGTGCGCGAGTGGCGCTTCTTCCTGGACGCCCCGGAGCGGTACTGGCGCCGCCTGCTGTGACGCCGCGCCGGTGCGCCCCGCCCCCGGCGGGTCAGGGCTGCGGGACGCCCAGCCAGTCGTACCAGCCGCTGTGCAGCACCAGCCACGCGAGCAGCCCGTAGCCGGCCTGCCCGGGGTGCACGCCGTCGCCGGCGGCGAGGTCGGCGTACCAGTCCTCGTGGTTCGCCAGCGGCCCGAAGGTGTCCACGTACACCACCCGGCGACGGGTGCACACGTCCGCGAAGGCGTCGGCGAGGTCCGCGATGCGGTCGTTGCGGTCCTCGTCGGCCACCGGGGTGGGGCCGACCACGAGCGTCGGCAGACCGCGCGCCTCGCACTCGTCGAGGACGTTCGCCAGGTTCAGCCGGCTGCGCGCCAGCGTGGTGCCCGCGTCGAGGTCGGCGTGCCCCAGGCCCACGACGAGGCGGTGCTCGTCGCCGCCGGCGAAGCGGCGGGCCGTCTCGTCGCGCCACCGGGCGTTCAGGTCGGTGGTGGTCTCGCCGGGCACGCCCAGCGGGTACAGGGTGATGTCGCGGTCCTCGCGGGGGGTGCGGGCCGAGACGCGGCCCACCCAGCCCAGCGCGCGCGGGTCGCCCACGCCGGTCACGAACTCGTCGCCCACCAGGCACACCCGCACGTCGTAGCGGCCGTTCACAGCTGGTCCTCGCGCACGGGTGTGGTGCTCCTGTCGTCTGTCGGGGGAGTGCGCGAGCCAGGGTAGTGCGCCTGCGGACCCGGCAGCGCCGCGACGTCCAGCAGCAGGTCGACGCACAGCTCCTGGTGCCACCGCGTCGGGCTCGGGCTCGCGAGCAGGTGCCCGTCGACGTGCTCCACACGGGGGTCCTCCGGCAGCGCGTCGTGCTCGTCCCGGGAGACCGGGCGACCGCCCTCCGGTGTCCTCACCGCCACGTGGTCCACCTCCTCCGCGTCGGGGCCGGCCCACGACGACGCCCCCGCCGCCCGGGTGGGCGGTGGGGGCGTCGGGCGCACGGTGCTCAGCGGCCGCTGCTCAGCGGTCGAAGGCCTCCGCCACGAGCTGCTGCTGCTCGGCCTGGTGGCGCTTGGCCGACCCGGCGGCCGGGGACGCCGACGCGGGCCGCGACACGCGCCGCAGGCGCGTCTCGGAGCGGTGGAACAGGTTCATCGCCACGTGCTGCCAGCCGCCCTGGTTGGCCGGCTCCTCCTGCACCCAGACCAGCTCGGCGCCCGGGAACTCGCCGGCGGCCTCCAGCAGCGCGTCCACCGGCAGCGGCGCCAGCTGCTCCACCCGCACGATCGCGGTGCGCTCGTCGCCGCGCTTGGCGCGCTCGGCGACCAGGTCCCAGTAGACCTTGCCGCTGCAGAGCAGGACGCGGTCGACCTCCCGCGGGTCCAGGCCGGACTCGTCGCCGATGACCTCGCGGAAGGTGCCGGTGGTGAAGTCCTCCACCGCCGACTGCGCCGCCTTCAGCCGCAGCATCGACTTCGGGGTGAAGACGACGAGCGGGCGGCGCGGGCGGGCGTACGCCTGGCGGCGCAGCAGGTGGAAGTGGCTGGCCGGCGTCGTCGGCACCGCCACCGTCATGTTGTCCTCGGCGCACATCTGCAGGAACCGCTCGATGCGGCCGGAGGAGTGGTCCGGCCCCTGGCCCTCGTAGCCGTGCGGCAGCAGCAGCACGACCGAGGAGCGCTGGCCCCACTTCTGCTCGCCGGCGGCGATGAACTCGTCGATGACGGTCTGCGCGCCGTTGAAGAAGTCGCCGAACTGCGCCTCCCACAGCACCAGGGCGTCGGGGCGCTCCACGGAGTAGCCGTACTCGAAGCCCATCGCCGCGTACTCGCTCAGCAGCGAGTCGTAGATCCAGAACTTCGCCTGCTCGCGGCCCTCGCCGCCCAGGTGCAGCAGCGGCGTCCACTCCTCGCCGGTGACGCGGTCGGTGAGGACCGCGTGCCGGGACACGAACGTGCCGCGGCGGGAGTCCTGACCGGCCAGGCGCACCGGTGTGCCCTCCAGCAGCAGCGAGCCGAACGCCAGCAGCTCGCCCCAGCCCCAGTCGACGCCGCCCTCGAGCGACATCTGCTCGCGCCGGTCCAGCAGCTGGCGCAGCTTCGGGTGGACGGTGAAGCCCTCCGGCGGGTTCGCCTGCACCCGCCCGATGTGCTCCAGCACCGAGGCGTCCACCGCGGTGGGCCGGGTGGCGTGCGGGGTGTGGTCGTCGGCCTCCTGCGCGCTGGGGCGCTCCAGGCCGCCGCGGCTGTCGCCGTCGCCGCCGCTCGCCTCGCCGTTGCGCGTCTCCGCGAACGCCCGCTCCAGCTGGGCGGAGTAGTCGCGCAGCGCCTCCTCCGCGTCCTCCACCGAGATGTCGCCGCGGCCGATGAGCTGCTCGGTGTAGCTCTTGCGGACGCTGCGCTTCTTCTCGATGAGGTTGTACATCAGCGGCTGCGTCATCGACGGGTCGTCGCCCTCGTTGTGGCCGCGTCGGCGGTAGCAGACCATGTCGATGATGACGTCCTTGTCGAACTCCTGACGGAACTCGAACGCCAGCTGCGCCACCCGCACGCACGCCTCGGGGTCGTCGCCGTTCACGTGGAAGATCGGCGCCTGGATCATGCGGCCGACGTCGGTGGCGTACACCGAGGAGCGGGCCGAGGCCGGGCCGGTGGTGAAGCCGACCTGGTTGTTGATGACCACGTGCACGGTGCCGCCGGTGCGGTACCCGCGCAGCTGCGACAGGTTCAGCGTCTCGGCCACCACGCCCTGGCCGGCGAACGCGGCGTCGCCGTGCAGCAGCACCGGCAGCACCGGGAACGAGGCGCCCGCCTTGTTCAGCCGGTCCTGCTTGGCGCGCGCCACGCCCTCCAGGACGGGGTCGACGGCCTCCAGGTGGGAGGGGTTGGCCGCGACGTAGACCTTGGTCCGCTCGCCGTCCTCACCGGTGAAGGTGCCCTCGGTGCCCAGGTGGTACTTCACGTCGCCGGAGCCCTGGACGGTGCGCGGGTCCTGCACGCCCTCGAACTCGCGGAACACCTGGCTGTAGCTCTTGCCGGCGATGTTCGTCAGGACGTTCAGGCGGCCGCGGTGCGCCATGCCCAGGCACACCTCGTCCAGGCCGGCGGTGGCCGCGCGCGAGAGCAGCGCGTCCAGCAGCGCGATGACGGACTCGCCGCCCTCCAGCGAGAAGCGCTTCTGCCCGACGTACTTCGTCTGCAGGAACGTCTCGAACGCCTCCGCGGCGTTCAGGCGGCGCAGGATCCGCAGCTGCTCGGCCGCGCTGGGCTTGGCGTACGGGCGCTCCACGCGGTCCTGGATCCAGCGGCGCTGCTCCGGGTCCTGGATGTGCATGTACTCGATGCCGACGGTGCGGCAGTAGGAGTCGCGCAGCACGCCGAGGACGTCGCGCAGCTTCATGTGCGCCTTGCCGCCGAAGCCGCCGGTGGGGAACTCGCGGTCGAGGTCCCACAGCGTCAGGTCGTGCGACTCGATCTCGAGGTCCGGGTGGACGCGCTGGCGGTACTCCAGCGGGTCCGTGTCGGCCATGAGGTGCCCGCGCACCCGGTAGGCGTGGATGAGCTCCACCACGCGCGCGGTCTTGTTGATCTGGTCGTCGTGCGAGACCGAGATGTCAGCGGTCCAGCGGATCGGCTGGTACGGGATGTGCAGGGCCTGGAAGACGCGGTCGTAGAACCCGTCCTCGCCCAGCAGCTTGGCGTGCACGATCCGCAGGAACTCGCCGGAGCCGGCGCCCTGGATGATGCGGTGGTCGTACGTGGACGTCAGCGTGATGACCTTGCTGACCGCCAGGCGGG
This sequence comes from Kineococcus sp. TRM81007, assembly GCF_022669155.1. Classification (GTDB taxonomy): domain Bacteria; phylum Actinomycetota; class Actinomycetes; order Actinomycetales; family Kineococcaceae; genus Kineococcus. The sequence goes on from NZ_JALBVB010000053.1 coordinate 156,484, forward strand.
TCAGGGTCTCCTCGCTGGCGCCCTGGTACTCCGCCGGGTACTCCATCGCGCCGACGCCGACGATCGCGCCCTGGCCCTTGACCAGCCGCGGCACCGAGTGGACGGTGCCGATGGTGCCGGGGTTGGTCAGGCTGATCGTGGTGCCCGCGAAGTCCTCGGTGGTCAGCTTGCCGCCGCGCGCCCGGCGCACGACGTCCTCGTAGGAGGCCCAGAACTCCGCGAAGTCCTTGGTCTCGCACTCCTTGACCGCCGGCACCATCAGCTGGCGGGAGCCGTCGGGCTTGGGCAGGTCGATGGCGATGCCCAGGTTGACGTGCGCGGGCTGCAGGACGGCGGGCTTGCCCTTCTCGTCCAGGGCGTACGCCGCGTTCATCGACGGCATCTGCCCCAGCGCCTCGACGATCGCGTACCCGATGAGGTGCGTGAAGGAGACCTTGCCGCCGCGGGCCCGCTTGAGGTGGTTGTTGATGACGATGCGGTTGTCCACCAGCAGCTTCGCCGGGACCGCCCGCACGCTCGTGGCCGTGGGGACCTCGAGCGACTCCTCCATGTTCGCCACCACGCGCGCGGCGGGGCCGCGCAGCTTCTCCACGGTGTCCCGCTCCGGGAACGCCGTCTGCGCCGGGGCCTTCGCGGGCACCCGGGCCGGGGCGCCGCCGGCCGCCCGCGCCGGGGCGGGGGCCTTCGCGGGCGCCTCGGAGGGGGTCGTGGTGCGCGCGGCCGGCGCCGCGGGGGCCTTCGCGGGCGCCGGGGCGGGGGCCTTCGCGGGCGCCGGGCTGCTCGCCTCCGCGGGCGCCGGGGTCTGCGCGGGGGCCGCGGCGCCGGTGTCGCGCGGGGCGGACCTGTCGCCCGCCGAGCCGTTCGCCGAGCCGTTCGCCGAGCCGTTCGCCGAGCCGTTCGCCGAGCCGTTCGCCGAGCCGGCGGTGGTGGACCCGGCCGGGTTGTCCGCGGGGGTGTAGTCGGCGAAGAAGTCCCACCAGGCTTCGTCGACCGAGTGCTTGTCCTTCAGGTACTGCTCGTACAGCTCGTCGACGAGCCACTCGTTCGGGCCGAACGTGGCGAGCTTGTCCTCGTGGGGCGAGGGCTGCTGAGGCACGGCGTTGTCGCCTTCTTCCTCGGGTCGGGCTACGCGGGCGCACTCCCACCCTACCCGCGCCCGGGAGCGGCGCGGCACGGCGCGACGCGCGCCGCGCCCGTCGTCAGCGGGCGGACGCGACCTCCCGCGGCAGGTGCACGTCGATGCGGCAGCCGCCCTGCGGGGGTGTCGGCCCCACGCGGATCGTGCCGCCGTGCAGCTGCACCGCCCACCGCGCGATCGCCAGCCCCAGCCCCGTGCCGCCGTCGGTGCGCGCGCTGCCGCGCTGGAAGCGCTCGAACACCCGCTCGCGGTCCGCGTCGGCGATGCCCGGCCCCTCGTCCTGCACGCTGATGCGCACCACCGGGCCGGCCGCGTGCGCCGACACCGTGACCGTGCCCCCCGGCGGGGAGTGCCGCGAGGCGTTGTCCAGCAGGTTCGCCACCACCTGGTGCAGCCGCGCTGAGTCCACCTGCACCGACAGGCCCTCCGGGTCCACGTCGAGCACGTAGCGGACGTCCCGGCCCGTCATCGACATCGCGCGCGTCGCCTGCCCCAGGAACGGCTCCAGCGCCAGCTCCTCGCGGTCCAGCGACACCGCCCCGGCGTCCAGCCGCGACAGGTCCAGCAGCTGCTCGACCAGCCGGCCCAGCCGCTCCGTCTGCGCCAGCGCCGTGCCGAGGGTCTCGTGGTCCGGCTCGGTGACCCCGTCCACGAGGTTCTCCATCACCGCGTGCAGCGCCGAGACCGGCGTGCGCAGCTCGTGGCTGACGTTCGCGACCAGCTCGCGGCGCTCGCGGTCCACGGCCTCCAGGTCCTGCGCCATCCGGTTGAAGGCGTCGGCCAGCTCGCCCACCTCGTCGCTGCTCGTGGAACGCACCCGCCGGGAGTAGTCCCCGGTGGCCATGGCGCGCGCGGCCGCGGTCATCTCCCGCAGCGGCGAGGTCATGCCGCGCGCCAGCAGCTGCGTGAAGACCAGCGTGACGACGATCGCCAGCGGCAGCGTGTAGCGGGGCCCGATGCGCAGCTGGTCCAGCCGCAGCCCCGCCCACACCAGCAGGGAGGCCACCGTCACCGACGCCGCGACCAGCAGCGCCAGCTTCGTCTTCAGCGAGTGCACCGGGTCCAGCGGTCGCACGTCGGGCCAGCTGCGCCGGGACGGGCGGGTCGCCGCGGCGTCGCCGCGCACGCTCTCCCGGGCCCGCACGCGCGCGTCGCGGGCCGCGCCGGTCAGCGGGATAGGCCCCGTGAGCCCCGTGCCCGCGTGCGGGGGCGGGCCCGCGCCGCGCTCGCCGCCGCTCACGGCGCGCCCTCCGCCGGGGCGGGCCCGGCGGGCTCGAAGGCGTAGCCCACGCCGTGCACCGTGCGCACCAGGTCCGCCCCCAGCTTGCGCCGCAGCGCCTTGACGTGGCTGTCGACGGTGCGGGTGCCGGAGGCGTCGGCCCAGTCCCACACCTCCTCCAGCAGCTTCTCGCGCGTCAGGACGGTGCGCGGGGACGCCGCCAGGCACACCAGCAGGTCGAACTCGGTGGGCGTCAGGTGCACCTCGGCGCCCGAGCGGCGCACCCGGCGCTGGTCGCGGTCGACCACCAGCTCACCGCCGTCGACGGGGAAGGTCAGCGTGCCGACCGCCGCGGGGGTGCCCACCAGCTGCCGGGCCCGCTCCACCCGGCGCACCAGGGCGTTGACGCGGGCGACGAGCTCACGCATCGAGAACGGCTTGGTCATGTAGTCGTCCGCGCCCACGCCCAGGCCGACGAGCTTGTCGGTCTCGTCGTCGCGCGCGGTGAGCATGAGGACCGGCACGGGCCGCGACGCCTGCACGCGCCGGCACACCTCCAGGCCGTCGAAGCCGGGCAGCATGACGTCCAGCACGACGACGTCCGGGCCCACCCGCTCGCACAGCTCCACGCCGCCGGGGCCGTCGCCGGCGGTCTCCACCGCGTAGCCCTCGGCGCGCAGGCGCCGGGCGACGGCGTCGGCGATGGTCGGCTCGTCCTCGACGACGACGGCCGTGCGGGAGGGGGTGGGAGCGCCGGCGGCGCCGCCGGCGGGGGAGGTGCCCGTGGTCATGGACCCACGGTAGGGCGCGCCGGCACCGGCGCAGCCGCGGCGGGCGCGGCGTGCACGAGCCCTCCACGCGATCCGTCCGGCCGGCCCGCACCGGCGCCTACCCTGGTCGGGTGCGTTTCCTCGACGGGCAGCGGCCCGCCCACGACCTCACCTACAACGACGTCTTCCTGGCGCCGGGCCGGTCCTCGGTCGTCTCCCGCCTCGACGTGGACCTCGCCACCGCCGACGGCACCGGCACCACCGTGCCGCTCGTGGTGGCGAACATGACGGCCGTCTCCGGCCGCCGCATGGCCGAGACGGTCGCCCGCCGCGGGGGGATGGCCGTGCTGCCGCAGGACGTGCCGCTGGACGTCGTCGCCGAGGTCGTCTCCTGGGTCAAGGCGCGCCACCGGGTCTTCGAGACGCCCGTGGTGCTGCACCCGACCGACACCGTGCACGACGCCCTGAACCTGCTGCCGAAGCGCTCCCACGGCGCCGCCGTCGTCGTCGACGACGAGCGCCGGGTCCTCGGGGTGGTCACCCCGGCCGACTGCGCGGACGTGGACCGCTTCACGCGGGTGGACGCCGTGATGAGCCCGTCCCCGGTGACGCTGGACGCCGCCGCGGTCGAGCGCGACGGGCTCGAGGCCGCCTTCGAGGTGCTGCACACCGCCCGGCGCCGCTTCGCCCCCGTGGTGCGCGACCACGGCGACGGCCCGGTGCTCGCCGGGGCGCTGACCCGCACGGGCGCGCTGCGCTCCACCGTCTACGCCCCGGCCCTGGACGCCGCCGGCCGGCTGCGCGTGGCCGCCGCGGTGGGCATCAACGGCGACGTCGCCGGCACCGCGAAGGCGCTGCTGGAGGCTGGCGTGGACACCCTCGTGGTGGACACCGCCCACGGCCACCAGGAGAAGACCCTGGAGGCGCTGGCCGCCGTGCGCGGGCTCGACCCGCAGGTGCCCGTGGTGGCCGGCAACGTCGTCACCGCCGCCGGCGTGCGCGACCTCGTGGCCGCCGGCGCCGACATCGTGAAGGTCGGCGTGGGCCCGGGCGCGATGTGCACCACCCGGATGATGACCGGCGTGGGCCGCCCGCAGTTCTCCGCGGTGCTGGAGTGCGCCGCCGCCGCCCGCCAGCTCGGCGCGCACGTGTGGGCCGACGGCGGGGTGCGCCACCCGCGCGACGTCGCCCTCGCCCTGGCCGCCGGCGCCAGCCAGGTCATGGTCGGCTCCTGGTTCGCCGGCACCCACGAGAGCCCCGGCGACCTGGCGGTGGACGCCGACGGGCGCCCCTACAAGGAGAGCTTCGGCATGGCCTCCGCGCGCGCCGTGGCCGCGCGCACGCGCGCGGACTCCCCGTTCCAGCGCGCCCGCAAGGGACTGTTCGAGGAGGGCATCTCCTCCTCGCGCATGCACCTGGACCCGGCCCGGCCCGGCGTGGAGGACCTGATCGACCAGATCACCTCCGGGGTGCGCTCCTCGTTCACCTACGTCGGCGCGCGCACGGTCGCGGAGTTCGCCGAGCGCGCCGTGGTCGGTCTGCAGTCCCCGGCCGGCTACGAGGAGGGTCGCCCGCTGCCCGCGGGCTGGTGACGACCGGTGAACGGGCCGGTGGGCACCGCCCGGGAGCGGCGGGGGGTCGTGCGGTGATCCTCGAGGGGGTGCGCCGCGCGGACGGCTCGCCCGTCGAGCTCGTCACCGGCGGTGCCGGGCCGGGCCTCGTCCTCGTGCACGGCGCCCGCCCGGCGGCCGACCACGACCGGCTCGCCGAGAGGCTGGGCGCCCGCTTCACCGTGCACCGCTACGACCGGGAGGTGGCCGGGCGCCCCGGCGTTCGCTACGCCGTGGCGGACGACGTGGCCCTGCTCGGGGCGGTGCTGGCGGCCACCGGCGCCCGCCGGGTGCTCGGGCACGGCCTCGGCGGCCTGGTGGCGCTGCTCGCCACCGGCGGGCTGCTGGAGCGCCGCATCGACCGGGTAGCCGTCTACGACGCGGTGCTGCCGCTGGACGGCGCGGTGCCGGAGGAGGCGCTGGAGCAGGCGGCGCGGGCGCTGGCGACGGGCTCGCCGGAGCTGGCGCTGGCCCACCTGGACCGGCACCTGCGCACCGGTTCCCTGGGCCTGACCGCCGCCGGGCGCTCCGAGCGGGTGCAGCGGCTCGTCGGCGGGGTGCTGGCCCGCACCGGGTGGGGGCGCTCGACCGCCGCGCGGCTGCCGCAGGTGCTCAAGGAGACCCGCGCGGGGCTGCAGCTGGACTCCCCGGTCGACGCCTACGCCGGTCTGCCCGCCCGGGCCCTGCTGCTCACGGGCGAGCGCAGCCCCGGGTACTTCCGCGTCGCCGCGACGGAGTTCGCGGCCGCCGTGCCGTCGGCGACGGCCCTGGTGGCCGGCGGGTGCGGGCACGACTCCCTGCTGCGGGCGGCGCGCCGGTGCGTGGACCCGCTGGTCACCTTCCTCTCGGGGGACACTCTCTTCTGAGGCGTGCACCGGTGAGCACCTCGTCACGAGGGCGAAACGGCGCGTCACTCGCGCGCAACGGGCGGGAAACCCGCGCGGAACGCGCCGTTGGTGCAGTGCGCCCGTGACCACCCAGCACCCCCGCCGCCGTTCCCTCCTGGCCGTCGCGGCCGGCCTGTCCACCGCCCCCGCCGCCCTGTCCGCCACCGGTGCCGCCGCCGCGAGCCCCGGTGGCGCCGCGCTGCGCACCCTGCAGCCCGGCCGCGGTCCCCGCCGCGGCACGTACGTGTCCTCCGCCGCCGAGAACGTCCTGTGGGGCCGGCTGCCCAACCGGGACACCGAGCCGGTCGCCGTGGTGCGCTCCGGCGCCGTCGTCACCCTGGACACCGTCTCCCACGAGGGCGTCCTGGAGGACCAGGGGCAGGACCCGCTGGGGTACTTCACCTCCTTCGGCGTCGACGAGCGCGACGTCCTCGACGACGCGGTGCAGATCGCGGCCCGCGTCCCGCACGACGGCCCCGGCCCCCACGTCGTCAGCCGTCCCGTCGCGGTCGCCGGGGCCGAACCGGGCGACGTCCTGAAGGTGGAGGTCCTCGACCTGGCGCTGCGCGTCCCCTACGGCGTGATCTCCAACCGCCACGGCAAGGGGGCGCTCCCCGACGAGCTGCCCGGCGCCTGGCAGGACGACCCCGCCCTCGCGGAGTACTTCAACGCCGGCGGCAACGTCAGCGTCTTCACGTCCGTGGCCGCCTCCGGCGGCGACCTCGTCGGCGTGATGCCCGGTGCCGCGGGCCCGCGCTTCCCGCTGGCGCCCTTCCTCGGCCTCATGGGCGTCGCCCGCGACACCTCGGCCGTGGTCGACTCCGTGCCGCCGACCGTCGCCGGCGGCAACATGGACGTCAAGGACCTCGTCGTCGGCTCCACCCTGTACCTGCCCGTGCAGGTGCCCGGCGCCATGTTCTTCGCCGGCGACCCGCACATGGCGCAGGGCCACGGCGAGGTGGCGCTGACCGCCATGGAGGGCTCCCTGCGGGCCACGGTGCGCCTGTCGGTGGTGCGGCCCGGCGACGGTGCGCCGCGCATCGCGGGGGAGTACCCGTTCGCGGAGACGCCCGAGCACTGGATCCCCGTGGGGCTGTCCGACCCCGACGGCCCCGACGGCGGCGGCAACGGCACCGACCTCGACGTGGCGATGCGCACCGCGGTGCGCAACGCGATGTCCTTCCTCACCGAGGACCTCGGCCTGCCCGGCCCGGTCGCCTACGCCTACCTCAGCGCCGCCGGCGACTTCCACGTCTCGCAGGTCGTGGACCGCACCGTCGGCGTGCACGCCACGCTGCGCAAGGGGGACTTCGGCGGTCGCTGACCGGCGGCGGCCCGGGTCCCCGGCGCGTTCCCCGCGCATCCCCGGCGCGCCCCGCTCGGACGGGCGCGCCGGGGGCCGGTGCTCCTAGAATCCGTGGCGCCATGGACTCATCTGAAGGGCCGCTCAGCGGCCCCCCCCACCATCCCGGCCCGGCGTCGCCCGGGGAGCCCCCGTGCTGATCGAGTGGCTCCTCCTGCTCGTCGGGGTCCTCCTCACCCTCGGCACGGCCGTGTTCGTCGCCGCCGAGTTCGCCTTCGTCACCCTGGACCGCTTCGCGGTCGAGAAGGCCGCGGAGGGCGGTGACCGCCGGGCCGCCGGCGTCCTGCCCGCGCTGAGCACCCTGTCCACCCAGCTGTCCGGCGCCCAGGTCGGCATCACCCTCACCACGCTGCTGCTCGGCTACCTCATGGAGCCCTCGCTCTCGGCGCTGCTCGAGGTGCCGCTGACGGCGACCGGCCTGTCCGAGCCTGCCGCGGCCACCGTCGCCACCGTCGCCAGCGTCGTCACGGCCACCGTCTTCTCCATGGTCGTCGGCGAGCTCATCCCGAAGAACCTGGCGCTGAGCCTGCCGCTGCCCACCGCGGGCGTCGTCGCACCGCTGCAGCGCGGCTTCACCTGGGGCGCCGGGCCCCTGATCAAGGTCCTCAACGGCAGCGCCAACCGGTTCCTGCGGGCCGTGGGCGTCGAGCCGCAGGAGGAGCTGTCCGGTGCGCGCTCCGCCCGCGAGCTCGCCTCGCTCGTGCGCCGCTCCGCGGACATGGGCACCCTCGACCCGGGCACCGCCAACCTCCTCAGCCGCACCCTCGTCTTCGGCGACCAGACCGCCGCCGACGTCATGACCCCGCGGGTGCGGATGGAGGCGGTGCGCCTGGACGACACCGCCGCCGACGTCGTCGCCCTCGCCCGCAGCACCGGGCACTCCCGCTTCCCCGTCACCGGCGACGACGACGACGACGTGCGCGGCGTCGTGCACGTCAAGGCCGCCGTCGCCGTGCCCGTCGAACGCCGCCACGAGGTGCCCGCCGCGGCGCTCATGCAGGACGTGCGCCGCGTGCCGGACTCGCTGCGCCTGGAGCCGCTGCTCCTGCAGCTGCGGCAGAAGGGCCTGCAGTTCGCCCTCGTCGTCGACGAGTACGGCGGCACCGCCGGGGTCGTCACCCTGGAGGACCTCGTGGAGGAGATCGTCGGCGACGTCTCCGACGAGCACGACCGCGACCGCGGCGGGCTGCGCCAGCACCGCGACGGCTCGTGGACGGTGCCCGGCCTGGCGCGCCCCGACGAGGTGCAGGACCGCACCGGCGTCGAGGTCCCCGAGGCGCCCGAGTACGAGACCCTCGGCGGGTTCGTCATGGCGCGCCTGTCGCGCATCCCCGCCGTGGGTGACGAGGTGGCGGTGGACGGCGGGGTGCTGCGCGTGACCCGCATGGAGGGCCGCCGCGTGGACCGGTTGCGGCTGCGCCCTCGCCCGCCGCTCACCGAGGCCGCCGCGCACGCCGCCGACAGGGCGCAGGCGGGCGCGCACCCCGCGCGGGCCGCCTCGCAGGGCGCCGCACCCTCCGGTGCGCACCCCGCCGGCGCCGGCACCGGGGGGCGCTCGTGAGCACCGGGGCGTCCCTGCTGGTGGGCGTGCTGCTGCTGTTCGGCAACGCCTTCTTCGTCGGCGCCGAGTTCGCCGTCCTGTCCGCGCGGCGCAGCCAGATCGAGCCGCTGGCCGCGACCAGCGCCCGCGCGCGCTCCGCGCTCTCGGCCATGGAGCACGTCTCCCTCATGCTGGCCGCCTGCCAGCTGGGGGTGACGCTGTGCTCCCTCGGGCTGGGGGCCGTCGCCGAGCCGGCGCTCGCGCACCTGCTCGAGCCGCTGTTCGAGGCCGTGCACGTGCCGCACGGCCTCGTGCACCCGGTCGCCGTCGTCCTCGCCCTGACCGTCGTGGTGTACCTGCACGTCGTGGTGGGCGAGATGATCCCGAAGAACCTCAGCATCGCCGGGCCCGACCGGGCGGTGCTGCTGCTGGCGCCGCCTCTCGTGGCGATCGGCCGGGCCATCGGCCCGGTGATCCGCGCCCTGAACGCTCTGACCAACGCGGTGCTGCGCCTGGTGGGCGTGGAGCCGAAGGACGAGGTCTCCAGCGCCTTCACCGTCGAGGAGGTGCAGTCGATCGTCGCCGAGAGCCAGCGGGAGGGGACCCTGGGCGACCCCAACGGCCTGGTCACCGGGGCGCTGGAGTTCTCCGACCGCAGCGTCGAGGAGATCGCCGTGCCGCTGGCGGACCTGCGCACGGTCACCGTGGGCGCCACGCCCGCGGACGTGGAGGCGCTGGTGGCGCGCACCGGGTTCAGCCGGTTCCCCGTGCTGGACGCCGCCGGGGACCTGCACGGCTACCTGCACCTGAAGGACCTGCTCTACGCCGACGACGAGCGCTACCACCAGCCGGTGCCGGAGAAGCGGATCCGCCAGCTCGGCACCCTCGGCGCCGGCGAGGAGGTCGAGGACGCGCTGGCCTCGATGCGCCGCACCGGAGCGCACCTGGCCCGCGTCGTCGACGCCGGCGGGGCGGTCACCGGCGTGGTCTTCCTCGAGGACGTCATCGAGGAGCTCGTCGGGGAGGTCAGCGACGCCACCCAGCGCGCCCGCGCCTGACGCGNGGGCGCGCCCGGGGCGTGCGGGGAGGGACGCTCAGCGGCGCGCCAGCCGGCGCCCGCTGGGCGTGTCCGCCGGGGAGTACGCCATGCCGTAGTGGGCGTAGATGCGCGGCTCGTCGTCCGGGCCCAGCTCCTCGTCGGTGCGGAACTCCGGGGCGGCCTTCACGTCGTCCTTCGCGAAGTCCACGCGGATGTCGTGCCGGCCGACCGCCGCCCGTTCCAGCGGCACCAGCACCACCTTCCTGAACCCCACCACGCCCGTCTCCACGGCCGCGAACAACCACTCGTCGGTGGCCGCGTCGACGTAGACCGAGGCCAGCGTGCCGATCTTCTGATCGGCCGCGTCGGTGACCGGAGCGCCCTTCCACTGGTTCAGGTCCTGCACGAGGATCGTCATGCCGCCACTGTGGCCGAGCCCGTCCCGGGCGGCCACCGGTGCGGTCCTCACCACAGCTCCACGAACCCTCCCGCTGCGCACCCCGTGCGGGTGCGCGGCGCGCCGGGCGCGGGGTGCGACGATGAGCGCGGAATGAGCGAGCAGAACCCCGAGCGGACCCGACTCAAGATCAACTGGGTGCAGATCGCCGGTGGCGCCCTGGCGGCGGCCACCTCGGCGGTGCTGCTGGCCGGACTGCGCAGCCTGGGGCCGTTGAGCACCCTGCTGGGCGCCGCCGTCGGCAGCATCGCGGCCTCCACGGCGGCGGCGGTCTACAACCACTACCTGACCACCAGCCAGGAGCGGCTGGCCGAGGCGGCCCGGCGCGCCCGCGAGCGGCGCCAGGACCCCTCGCCGGTGCCCGCACCGCAGGACGAGCACCCCGAGCGCGCCGACGCGCCGCCCGGCGGAGCCGGTGACCCCGCGCCGGTGCCCGCGCCCGCCCCGGAGCTGGTGCCCGCGCCCGTGACGGCCCGCCGCTTCGGTGCCCGGCACGCGGTGCTGCTCGGCGTGCTCGCCTTCGTGATCTCCGTGGGCGGCATCGCCGTCTACGAGCACGTCGGGGGCCGCAGCGTGGCCGCGCAGCGCCAGGACGTCGAGGAGGAGGTGACCACCGGCGTCCTGGGCGGCTCGCTCACGCAGGCGCCGCGCACGCCGGCCCCCGCGGACACCCCCACCGGCCCGGCGGCGAGCCCGACCGGCACGGCGAGCACCAGCCCCACCGCCACGCCCACGGCCACCGCGTCCGCGACGCGGAGCCCGGACGCCTCCGCCACCGGCGGGACGAGCACGCGCGGGGCCTCGCCCACCGCCACCGCCTCGTCCACCGCCTCGTCCACCGCGACGGCGACGAGCGACCCGGACGAGCCGGACGGCGCGGCGGACGGGGCCGCCGCGGGGTCCCCCGGGTCCTCGGGGTCCGGGGAGGCCGACGTCGTGACCGCGCCGAGCCCCGAGGCGCCCGCCGGGCCCGCGGAAGTCGTCCCCACCGCCCCCTGACCCGCGGTGGTCCCCGCCGCTCCCTGCCCCGGAGCCGCTGCCCTCAGCCCTGCTGCGGCCGCTGGTGCGGGTGCGGGCTCTCCGGCCGGGGCGCGTCGTGGCGGCGCATGGCCTGCGGGACCAGCTCGAGCATCTCGTCGGGCAGCAGGGGCAGGTCCAGCAGGCTCAGCTTCACGCGCGAGCGGCGGCCGTGGCCGGTGGGGTCCAGGCGGATGACGTGCCCCGCGTCGCGCTCGGCCCGCACCTCCAGCACCGAGCCCACGGCCAGCTCCCCGGACGCGATGCCGTCGACCTCCAGCACCGGCGGCCCGGAGGACTCCAGCAGCTCCACGCGCACCGGCTCGTCCACGCCCAGCACGATGGGCCGCCCGATCCCGGACATGGGGGCGACGGGCGTGACGACGAGGGCGTCGGCGCCGGGGGAGACCACCGGCCCGCCGGCGGCGTAGCTGTAGGCGGTGGACCCGGTGGGGGTGGCGAGCACGACCGCGTCGCAGCGCAGGTAGCCGATGCGCTGCTCCGCCACGGACAGCGCGGCCACCACGGTGCCGCGCCCGGGCGTGCGGGCCAGCGCCACGTCGTTGAAGGCGACGCACTCGTGGCCCGGGCCCTGCACGCGCAGGCACAGGTGCGGCTCCACCGTGAAGTCGCCGGCGGTGATGCGCTCCAGCGCTCCGGGCAGCTCGCGCGGCTCCAGCTCCACCAGGAAGCCCAGGTGGCCCAGGTTCACCCCCAGCACCGGGATGCGGCGGCCCACCAGCAGGCGCAGCGCGCCCAGCATCGTGCCGTCCCCGCCGAGGCTGACGACGGCGTCCACGGTGCGGGTGAACTCGTCCTCACCGACGAGGACCACGTCGCGGCCGCGCTCACCCAGGCGAGCGCCGTCGGCCCGCAGCCCCACCACCTCGTCGCCGTGCCCGCGGGCCCAGTCCACGACGAGGGCGACCTGCTCGGTCACGTCGCGGGTGGGGTGGACCACCAGGCCCAGGCGCTTGCGGTCCCGGGCCGCGTCGGTCGGTGCGGTCGGCGCGGCGGGGGGCACGTCGCCCACGCTACTGCCCACCCCGCCGCCGGCCCGCCCCCGTGCGCGGCCTCAGACGGCCACGGTCCGTCCGCGCCCGCTGCGCGCCCGCGGCACCACCAGGGGCGTGCCGGTCTCCGGGTCGGGCACCACCACGCACGGCAGCCCGAAGACCTCCTCCACGAGCCCGGCCGTGACGATCCGGGTGGGCTCGCCCTCGGCGACGACCCGCCCGTCGCGCATCGCGACGAGGTGGGTGGCGTAGCGGCAGGCGTGGTTGAGGTCGTGCAGCACCGCCACCAGGGTGCGGCCCTGCTCCTCGTGCAGCTGCGCGCACAGGTCCAGCACCTCGATCTGGTGGGCGATGTCGAGGTAGGTGGTCGGCTCGTCCAGCAGCAGCAGCGGCGTCTCCTGCGCCAGCGCCATCGCGATCCACACCCGCTGGCGCTGACCGCCGGAGAGCTCGTCGACGCCCCGCTCGGCGAGGTCGAGCACCCGGGTGGCGGCCATCGCGGCGTCCACGGCGCGCTCGTCCTCGCGCGTCCACTGCCGCAGCAGCTTCTGGTGCGGGAAGCGGCCCCGGGCCACGAGGTCGGCGACGGTGATGCCGTCGGGCGCGGTGGCGCTCTGCGGCAGCAGGCCCAGCCGGCGGGCGACCTCCTTCGACGGCAGCGACTGGATGACGGAGCCGTCGAGGTACACGTGCCCGCGCTGCGGGGGGAGCATCCGCGCCAGCGCGCGCAGCAGCGTGGACTTGCCGCAGGCGTTGGGGCCGATGACGACGGTGAACGAGCCGTCGGGCACCTCGATGCCCAGCCCGGTGGCGATGGTGCGCTCGCCGTAGGCGAGGGTCAGGTCCTCCCCTCGCAGGCGGTTGCCGCCGGGGGTCCCGGGCCCGGGCCCGGGGGTGGTGCGCGCGTCCTTCGCCAATGCTCAGCCGTTCCTCGTCGTGCGGGTCGTTGGGGTCGTTGGGGTCGTTCGGGTCGCCGTCCGGGGTGCCTCCCCGGAGGTCCGCCGCCGTCGCGGGCGGTCGCCGCCGGGGCCGGTCAGCCGCGCCCGCGGCGCCACTGCCCCACGAGCAGGTACGCCAGGTACACGCCGCCCACGGCGCCGGTGACGACGCCCACGGGCAGCTGGGTGGGGGCGAACAGGCGCTGCGCGGCGAAGTCGCTGACCACCACGAGCAGCGCCCCCGTCAGGCCCGCGGCCACCAGCCCGGGACCGACCGTCCCGGTGAGGCGGCGGGCCACCTGCGGGGCGGCCAGCGCCACGAACGCCACGGGGCCGGCGGCCATCGCCGCCAGCGCGGTGAGCGTGACGGCGAGCAGGAGCACCGCCACCCGCACCCCGTCGACCCGCACGCCCAGGGCGCGCGCGGCGTCGTCGCCGAGGTCGAGCATCCCCAGCGCGCGGCTCAGCACCAGCAGCACGGGCAGCAGCACGAGCAGCCCGGCACCCAGGGGGGCGGCCTGCTCCCAGCCGCGGCCGTTGAGGCTGCCGGTGACCCACACCTGCGCCGCCTGGGCCTCCTCCACCTCGGAGCGGGTGAGCAGGTAGCTGTTCACCGCCTGCAGGGCGGCGCTCGTGCCGATGCCGACGAGGATGAGGCGGTAGCCCTGCACGCCGCCGCCCCCGCGGGAGAGGAAGTAGACGAGCAGGGCGCTGGCGAAGCCACCGGCGACCGCGCCGACCGCGACGTCGGTGCCGCTGCCGCCGAGGACCAGCATGACGACCAGGGCACCGCTGACGGCGCCGTGGGTGAAGCCGATGACGTCGGGGCTGCCCAGCGGGTTGCGGGTGACGAGCTGGAAGACGGCCCCCGCCACGCCGAGCGCGACGCCCACGAGCAGCCCGGTGACCAGCCGCGGCAGCCGCAGCCCCAGGACGATGAACCCGTCGGCGCCCTCACCGCGCCCGACGAGGGCGCGCAGCACCCCCGGCACGCCGATCGGGTAGTCGCCGGTGGTCAGGCTCAGCGCGGACACCGCCGCCACGACCGCGGTGATCGCCAGGCACACCGCCAGGCCGCGGCCCTCCACGCGCAGGCTCACCGCGCCGCGGCGGCCCAGGCGCAGGGTGCGCCCGCGGCGCGCGCGCGCGGCGACGCCGGTCCCGGGCGCGGGCAGCGGCGGGGCGCTCGCGCGCGCCGCGGCGGGGGCGCTCACAGCTGCGCCAGCCGGCGGCGGCGGACCAGGGCGATCAGGACGGGGGCGCCGAGCAGCGCGGTCACGATGCTGACCTCCAGTTCGCCGGGGCGGACCACGACCCGGCCGAGGACGTCGCCCAGCAGCAGCAGCGCGGGTGCCAGGAGGACGGACAGGGGCAGGACCCAGCGCTGGTCGGGGCCGGTGAGGGCCCGCACCACGTGCGGCACGGCCAGGCCGAGGAACCAGATGGGCCCGGCGGCGGCGGTGGCGGCCCCGCACAGCAGCGTCACGGCCAGCGCCGTCACCACGCGGGTGCGCCCGACGCGCACGCCCAGCGCGCGCCCGGAGTCCACGCCCAGGGCCAGGGCGTTCAGCGAGCGCGCCTGCGACAGCGCCAGGGCGATCCCCACGGCGAAGAACGGCAGCATCTGCCAGAAGACGTCCATGTCGTGGCCGGTGAGGGAGCCGACCTGCCAGAAGCGGAAGCGGTCGAAGGTGGACTGGTCCAGCAGCACCTGCGCGGTGGTGTAGGCGGTCAGGGCGGCGCTGACGGCCGTGCCGGCCAGGGCCAGGCGCACCGGCGTGGCGCCGCCGCGCCCGGCCGATCCGAGCACGTACACGGCGACCGAGACCACGGCGGCGCCCAGCAGGGCGGCCCACACGACGCTGAGGCGGGAGGTCAGCCCGAACACCCCCACGGCGGTGACCATGGCCGCCGCGGCACCGGAGTTCACCCCCAGCAGCCCGGGGTCGGCCAACGGGTTGCGCGTCAGGGCCTGCATGAGCGCCCCGGCCAGTCCCAGCGCGGCGCCGACCGCGATGCCCAGCAGCGTCCGGGGCACGCGCAGCTCGCGCACCACGAGGGCGTCCTGGGAGTCCGAGGTGCCGCGCAGGGCCTCCAGGACCGTGCCCAGCGGGACGTCGCGCGAGCCGACGGCGAGGCTGGCCAGGACGGCCACCGCCAGGACGGCGCAGGACAGCAGCAGGGCGGTGGTCCGCCGGGTGCGGCCGGTGCGCCGGCTCGGGGTGCCGCCGGCGGGGACGGCCGTGGCCGTCGGTGGGCTCGTCGCGGGTGCCACGAGAGGTGAGGTTAGCCTGCCATCACCAGCGGGGCAGGGGGTGCGCGTCGCCCTGGACCGCCCGGGATCGTGAACCGCGTCACGTCAGCGCCGCTGCCGGCGCGACGGCGGGGAAGAACGCGCGGCCACGGCCCGTTACCCTTGACGGAGCGGGACGCCGTCGGCGCGCCCGCGGTCGAGTGTTCAGCGCGCGGTGCCCCGGTGTTCCCGGCAGGCGCCGCGGCGCGCAGGTCCCTCGCACGGCGCCACGGCGCCCGGGCGGGTGCGGTCGGGCACCACGGCCGATCCCCGTCGTCCCGAGAGGCACCCGTTGAACCCCTCCGCGCCCAGCGGCACCCGCACGTCCACGTCCTCGTCCTCCGTCCCCGGCCAGCGCCCGCCGCGCCGCCGCGCCCGCGGCGGCGGTGTGCCCACCCCCCGCGCCGACGCCACCACCGCCGCGCCCGCCCCGCAGGCCGTCGCGGCCGCCGCCCCGCCCGCCGGTCAGGTCGCCGACGAGCGCTCCTTCGCCGAGCTGGGCGTGCCCGCCGCGCTGGTGGACGTCCTCGCCGCCGACGGCGTCACCGCGCCGTTCCCCATCCAGTCCGCGACCCTGCCCGACTCCCTGGCCGGGCGCGACGTCCTCGGTCGCGGCCGCACCGGCAGCGGCAAGACCATCGCCTTCGCGCTGCCGCTGGTGGCGCGCCTGGCCGCCTCCGGCACCCCCCGCCGCACCACCCGCCCGCGCGCCCTGGTGCTGGTGCCCACGCGCGAGCTGGCCAACCAGGTCTCGGCGACCGTGACCCCGCTGGCGAAGGCCGTGGGGCTGCGCACCGCCGTCGTCTTCGGCGGTGTCGGCCAGAACCCGCAGGTCAGCGCGCTGCGCGAGGGCGTCGACGTGCTCATCGCCTGCCCCGGGCGCCTGGAGGACCTCATCCGGCAGGGCCACTGCCGCCTGGACTCCGTGGAGGTCACGGTCCTCGACGAGGCCGACCACATGGCCGACCTGGGCTTCCTGCCCGGCGTGAAGCGCCTGCTGGACACCACCCCGGCCGGCGGTCAGCGCCTGCTGTTCTCCGCCACGCTCGACAACGGCGTGGACGTGCTGGTCAAGCGGTACCTGTCGCAGCCGGTGACGCACTCGGTGGACCCGGCCGTGGCGCCGGTGTCCACGATGGAGCACCACGTGCTGGAGGTCAGCGCCGACGGCAAGGCGGCGCTGGTGCGCGAACTGGCCTCCGGCCAGGGCCGCACGGTGCTGTTCACCCGCACCAAGCACGGCGCGAAGAAGCTCGCCAAGCAGCTCACCGCCGCCGGCACGCCCGCGGTGGACCTGCACGGCAACCTCAGCCAGAACGCCCGCGAGCGCAACCTCGGCGCCTTCTCCGAGGGTTCGGTGCGGGTGCTCGTGGCCACCGACATCGCCGCGCGCGGCATCCACGTCGACGAGGTCGGCCTGGTCGTGCACGTGGACCCGCCCACCGAGCACAAGGCGTACCTGCACCGCTCCGGGCGCACCGCCCGCGCCGGCGCC
The DNA here is from genome assembly GCF_022669155.1 of Kineococcus sp. TRM81007. Classification (GTDB taxonomy): domain Bacteria; phylum Actinomycetota; class Actinomycetes; order Actinomycetales; family Kineococcaceae; genus Kineococcus. The sequence goes on from NZ_JALBVB010000053.1 coordinate 173,266, forward strand.
GGCGGCACCGTCGTCACGGTGGCCACCCCGGACCAGCGCGGCGACGTGCGCACCCTGGCCCGCCAGGCCGGCATCTCCCCGCGCTGGACGGCCACCGCTCCGGGCGCCGACGTCGTGGACGGGCTGGTCGGCCCGCGCGCGGCGTGGGTGGACCCGGCCTCCTCGCCGGTGCCGACCGCCCCGCCGCAGCCCCAGCGCGCCCCGAAGCAGCGGACCCAGCAGCCGGCGCAGCAGGCGGGCGCCCGTCAGGGGCGCGCCTCGCAGGCGCCGGCGGGCCGGGCGCAGCAGCCGCGCCCGCAGCGCGCCGGGCAGCCGGCCACCGCGGCGGACGGCGCCGCGCCGCGCCGTCGCCGTCGCGGCGGCCGCGGTCGCGGCGGGGCCGCCCCCACCGCCTGACCGCCCCACCCCCGTCCCTGCGCCCTCCGGGGGGCGGGGACGGGGAGACTGGCCCCGTGCTGCCGCCCGGACTGCTGGACTCCCTCCCGGTCGGCGCCGTCGTGCCGGACCTGCTCGCCGCCCTGTCCACCGCGGGGACCGCGGTGCTGCAGGCCCCGCCCGGCACCGGCAAGACCACCCTGGTCCCGCTGGCGCTGGCCGGTGCGCTGCCCGGTCGGGTGCTCGTCGCCGAACCGCGCAGGGTGGCCGCCCGCGCCGCCGCCGCCCGGATGGCGGCGCTGCTCGGCGAGCGGGTCGGCCAGAGCGTCGGCTACGCCGTGCGGGGGGAACGCCGCACGGGCCCCGGCACGCGCGTGGAGGTCGTCACCACCGGGCTGCTGCTGCGGCGCCTGCTGGCCGCGGAGGACCTGCCGGGCGTGTCCGCGGTCCTGCTCGACGAGGTCCACGAGCGGCAGCTGGAGCTGGACCTGGCGCTGGCGCTGTGCGTGCAGGCCCGTCGCCTGCTGCGCGAGGACCTGGCGCTGGTCGCGGCCTCCGCCACGATCGCGCCCGGCCGGCTCGCCGCGCTGCTGGGCGAGGAGGGCGGCGCGCCCGCCCCGGTGGTGACCGCCACCGCCGCCGTGCACCCCCTCGACGTGCGGTGGTGCCCGCCGCCGCGGCCGGTGCGCCCGCCGGAGGGGCTGCGCGTCGACCCCGCGCTGCTCGACCACGTCGCCCACCTCGTGCGCGACGCCGTCGCCGAGCGCGACGGCGACGTGCTGGTCTTCCTCCCCGGGGCGGGGGAGATCGCCGCCGTGCGGCGCCGGCTGGGCGACCCGCCCGGCGCGGACCCCGGCCCCGGCGTGGACGTGGTCGTCCTCACCGGTGGGCTGGGTGCGCGTGAGCAGGACGCCGCGCTGCGCCCCGGTCCGCGCCGCCGCGTCGTCCTCGCCACCGCCGTCGCCGAGTCCAGCCTGACCGTGCCGGGGGTGCGGGTCGTCGTGGACGCCGGCCTGGCGCGGGTGCCGCGCGTGGACCACGCGCGGGGCCTGTCCGGCCTGGACACCGTGCGCGTCTCGCGGGCGGGCGCCGAGCAGCGCGCGGGCCGTGCCGCGCGCGAGGCGCCCGGCACGGTGCTGCGGGCGTGGTCGGCCGCCGAGCACGCCCTGCTCGTGCCCGAGGCCGCCCCGGAGATCGCCACCGGGGACCTGGCGCCGTTCGCGCTGACGGCCGCCTGCTGGGGCGAGGTGGCGGACCTGCCGCTGCTGGACGCTCCGCCACCGGGCCCGCTGGCCGCCGCCCGCACCCTGCTGCACCGCCTGGGCCTGCTGGACGCGGCCGGGGCGGTCACGCCCGCCGGCCGTGCCGCCGCTGCCGTCGGTGCGCACCCGCGCCTGGCGCGCGCCCTGCTGGACGGTGCCGGGCTCGTCGGTGCCGGGCGGGCGGCGGAGGTCGTGGCGCTGCTGGGCGAGGACGTGCGCGGGCCCGGCGACGACCTGGTGGCCGCCTGGCGCGCCGCGCGCGCGGGACGGTTGCCCGGTGCGGAGCAGTGGCGCCGCGAGGTGCGCCGGCTGCGCGCGGCCGCCCCGGACGCGGCCGCCGGTGGGCCGCCCGACGACCTGCCCGGCGACCTGCCCGACGACCTGGCCGCCGGGCTGGTGACCGCCCTGGCCTTCCCCGACCGGGTGGCCCGCCGCCGCGGCGGCGGGTGGGCCTCCACCGGCGGCCCCCGCTTCGAGACCGGGCCGGGCTCCGCGCTCGCGGGCACCGACTGGCTCGCCGTCGCCGTCGCCGACCGCGCCCCGGGGCGCGCCTCGGCCCGGGTGCGGGCCGCGGCGCCGCTGACGGAGGAGCTGGCCCGCGCCGTCGTCGCCCCCGTCGTCGCCGACGAGGTCGCCTGGCGCGACGGCGACGTGGTGGCCCGCCGCGTGGAGCGGCTGGGGGAGCTGGAGCTGTCCGTCCGCCCGCTGCCGCAGGCACCCGGCGAGCTCGTGGCCGCCGCCGTGGCGGAGGGCCTGCGCCGGGAGGGGCTGGGGCTGCTGCGCTCCACCCCCGCGGCGCGCTCGCTGCGGCAGCGCGTGGCCTGCTGCCGCGCGGCCCTCGGTGAGCCGTGGCCGGACCTCGGCGACGAGGCGCTGGCCGCCGACCCGGCGGCGTGGCTGGGGGCCGAGCTGGCGCAGGTGCGCTCGCGCGCCGACCTGGCGCGGATCGACGTGGCGGCGGCGCTGCGCCGGGTGCTGCCCTGGGAGGTGGCCGCCCGCCTCGACGAGCTGGCCCCCGAGGCGCTCCCGGTGCCCAGCGGCCGGCGCGTCGCGCTGGACTACGCCGACCCGGCCGCCCCGGTGCTGGCGCTGAAGCTGCAGGAGGCGTTCGGCTGGCGCAGCGGCCCGCGCGTGGTCGGCGGTCGGGTGCCGGTGCTGCTGCACCTGCTGTCCCCGGCCGGGCGGCCGCTGGCGGTCACGGCCGACCTGGAGTCGTTCTGGCGCACCGCCTACGCGGCGGTGCGGGCGGAGAACCGGGGTCGCTACCCCAAGCACCCGTGGCCGGAGGACCCCCTGACCGCCGAGCCGACGGCCCGCACGAGCGCCGCCCTGCGCCGGGCCCCCCGCTCCCGCTGATCCTCCCTTCGCCCTCCTCGCCCGGGCGGGAACGGTGGTTCCCGCCCGGTGCGCGCCGGGGGTGCCACCGCGCGCGGCGACGCGCGGGACGCCTACGATCACGGACTGTGACGCGACCGGGGACGCGACGGGCGGCGGCGGCCGTGCGGCGGTGCCTCGGGTGAGCCCGGCGCTCGCAGCCGTCGACGTGGTCGTCGTCGGAGCCGGTCAGGGCGGGCTGGCCACCGCCCACCACCTGCAGCGCGCCGGTCTGGCCCCCGGGCGCGGTTTCGTCGTCCTGGACGCGGAGGACGCCCCCGGGGGCGCGTGGCGGCACCGCTGGCCGACGCTGACGATGGCCCGCGTCAACGGCGTGCACGACCTGCCGGGGCTGTCGCTGCACCGGGCCCTGGGGCCGGTGGACCCCCGTGCCGCCGCCGCCGAGGTCGTCCCGGCGTACTTCGCCGCCTACGAGGAGCTGCTGGGCCGGCCCGTCCGCCGGCCGGTGCGGGTGCGGGAGGTGCGTGCGGCCGGGCCGCGCCTGCTCGTCGCCACCGACGGCACCACCTACGCCGCGCGCGCCGTCGTCAACGCCACCGGCACGTGGCGGCGGCCGTTCGTGCCGTACTACCCCGGCGCCGGCGCGTTCGAGGGGCGGCAGCTGCACACCGCCGACTACCGCGGCCCGGCGGAGCTCGCCGGGTGCCGGGTGGTGGTCGTCGGTGGCGGCGTGTCCGCGGTGCAGCACCTGGAGGAGCTCACCGGGGTGGCGGCCACGACGTGGGTGACCCGGCGCGAGCCGGAGTTCGTCGACCCCGACGCCGCGGGCGGCCTGGACGTCGAGGCGCGCCGCGCGGCGGTGGCGCGCGTGGCCGAGCGGGTCGCGGCGGGCCGCCCGCCGGGCAGCGTCGTGTCCGCCACGGGCCTGGTGCTGACCCCGGAGCTGGCGGCGTTGCGCGCGGCCGGCGCGCTGCGCCGGCACCCGCCGTTCGAGCGGGTGCTGCCGCGCGGGGTGCGCTGGGCGGACGGCGCCGAGCAGCGCGCCGACGTGATCCTGTGGGCCACCGGGTTCCGGCCGGTGCTGGACCACCTGCGCCCGCTGCACCTGCGCGAACCCGGTGGCGGGATCCTCGTCGAGGGGACCCGCGCGGTGCGCGAGCCCCGCCTGCACCTGGTGGGGTACGGGCCGTCCGCCTCGACGCTGGGCGCCTCCCGGGCGGCCCGCGAAGCGGTTCGGGAGGTGCTGGCCCTGCGCTAGCGGTCCGCTGCCCGACACCACGCCGATCTCATCGAATGAGATCGGCGTCTCGAAACGTGGACACTCCGTGCGCGGGCCGGGCAACCTGCGGGCATGACCACCGCCGCCCGGGGCCCCGGGTACGTCCACGGCCACGCCGAGCCGGTGCGCCGCTCCCACGGCCGCCGCACGGTCGCGAACTCCGCCGCGTTCCTGCGCCCGCACCTGCGCCCGGGGCTCTCCCTGCTCGACGTGGGCTGCGGCGTGGGGACCCTCACCGCCGACCTGGCCGCGCACGTCGCCCCCGGCCGGGTGGTCGGCGTCGACTCCTCCGCCGAGGTGCTGCACGCCGCCCGGGAGGCCGCCGACGCCCGCGGCGCCGCCGTCGAGCTGCGCACCGCCGACGCGCACGCGCTGCCCTTCGCCGACGGCGAGTTCGACGTCGTCCACGCCCACCAGGTCCTGCAGCACCTGCCCGACCCGGTCGCCGCGCTGCGCGAGGTGCGCCGCGTCTGCCGTCCCGGTGGCACCGTCGCGGTGCGCGACGCCGACTACGCCACCGTCCACTGGTACCCGCAGACCCCCGGCCTGACGGCCTGGCTGTCCGGGTACCGCGCCGCCGCCCGCGCCTCCGGGGGCGATCCCGACGCCGGTTCCCGCCTGCTCGGCTGGGCGCGCGCCGCCGGCTTCTCCGAGGTGCTGCCCTCGGCGTCGGTGTGGGTGTTCGCCACGCCGGACGAGCGCGCCTGGTGGGGCGGCACCTGGGCGCAGCGCACCGAGACGGCCCCGCTGGCGGACCGGCTGCGCGGCGGCGGTTTCAGCGACGGTGACGTGGCCTCGGCGGCGCAGGCGTGGCGGGAGTGGGCGGCCGAGCCGGACGGCTGGACGACGATGGTCCACGGCGAGCTGCTCTGCCGCCCCTGACGCGCACCCGGCGGCGTCAGCCGATCGGTTCCACGGCGGCGAACGGGGCGGTGACCACGCCGGCGGCCGTCTGCACGTGGTAGCGGGTGCGTGCCCGGCGCAGCACCCGTCCCGTCAGGCCCGCGTACCGGCCGGTGCCCAGCAGCCGCACCGCCGCCCCCGCCGGCAGCGTCGGTGCGGCCGGGACCGGCGCGAGCGGTGGGCCGGCGCGCAGGGCGAGCCAGTCGGCCAGGTACCGCTCGCCCAGGGCGTGCGCGGGCACCTCGCGCCCGTCCAGGTGCCAGGTCAGCAGGTGCTCGGGGGAGAAGCCGCGCGCGCAGGCACCGCAGGCCAGCGGCAGCGCCGGCCTGCGGTGCCGGGTGACGGCGTGCCCGGCCGGGCACACCCCGCGCCAGCGCCCCGGCGGGCGCGGCGCCGACGTGGTGCGGGTGCCCGAGCAGCCGATGCGCCGGGCGGCCGCCCGCCACACCGCGTCGTGGCCGTGGCGGGTGCCCACGAGCGCGTGGGCGACCTCGTGCAGGACGGTGTCGCGGACCTCCGCCGGCGAGTGCAGCAGCGTCAGCGGCGCGCTCAGCCCGATCTGCCGGCGGTCCTCGCGGCAGACCCCGGCCCGGGTGCGGGCGCGGTCCAGCACGACGGTCCACCCGGCGAGCCCGTGCTCGGCCAGCAGTCCCTCGGCCATCGCGACCGCCTCCCGCAGCTCCACGCCGTCCATCCTGCCGCCCGCACGCCGTGGCCCCGCGCACCGTCGTCCCCGCGCCCGCTCCTCACCCCCGGNGGGAAGTGGCGACTTCCCTGATCACCGGGGGTGAGGAGCGCAGGAGCGCTGCGCGTGCCAGGGTCGCGGGGTGAGCGCAGTCGTCGACGCCGTCGTGGTGGGGGCCGGCCCCAACGGGCTGGCCGCCGCCGTGGTCCTCGCCCGTGCGGGCCTGCGCGTGGAGGTGCTCGAGCGCAACGCGACCGTGGGCGGGGGAGCGCGCACCGCCGAGCTGACCCTGCCCGGCTTCCACCACGACCTCGGCTCCGCCGTGCACCCCATGGCGCTCGCCTCGCCCTTCTTCCGGGCCTTCGACCTGCCCGCGCACGGGGTGGAGCTGCTGCAGCCGGAGGTCGCCTACGCGCAGCCGCTGGACGGCGGGCGGGCCGCCCTGGCCCTGCGCGACCTGGACGCCACCGCGGAGGGCCTGGGGGCGGACGGGGCCGCCTGGCGCGCGCTGCTCGGCCCGCTCGTCGCGCGGTGGCGCGAGGTCGTCGCCCTGGCCCTGGGGGACCTGCGCACCCCGCCGCGCTCGGTCGGGGAGCTGAGCGCCGCCGCCCGGCTCGCCGTCTCGGTGCTGGAGCAGGGCGGGCCCGCGTGGGGTGCGCGGTTCCGCACCGAGGAGGCCCCCGCCCTGCTGACGGGCGTGGCCGCGCACGCCGTCGCACCCCCTCGGGCCCTCGGGCCGGCCGGTGCCGGGCTGATGCTCGCCGCCCTCGCGCACGCCGTGGGCTGGCCGGTGCCCCGCGGCGGCTCGCAGTCGATCTCGGACGCCCTGGCCGCCGAGGTGCGCCGCCTGGGCGGGACGGTGCGCACCGGGGTGGAGGTCACCGACCTGCGCGAGCTGCCGCCGGCGCGCGCGGTGCTGCTGGACGTCGTGCCGCGCGGGCTGCTGCGGCTGGCGGGGGACCGGCTGCCGGAGCGGTACGCGGCGCAGCTGCGGCGCTGGCGGCACCGATCGGCCGCCGCGCCGGTGCACTTCGCCCTCGACGGCCCGGTCCCCTGGGCGGCGCCGGGCCTGGAGCGCGCCGGGACGGTGCACGTCGGCGGCACCCGCGCCGAGGTGGCCGCCGCCGAGCGCGAGGTCGCGGCGGGCCGGCACGCGCAGCGGCCCTACGTGCTGCTGTCGCAGCCGTCGCTGCTGGACCCCGCCCGCGCGCCCCGGGGGCAGCAGGTGCTGTGGACGTACGCGCACGTGCCGCTGGGTTCCACCGTCGACGTCGGCGACGCGGTGCAGGCGCAGCTGGAGCGGTTCGCGCCCGGCTTCGGGGACCGGGTCCTGGCCCGGCGCACCGTCACCGCCGTCGAGCTGGAGCGGCAGGACCCCAACCTGGTGCGGGGCGACATCTCCGGCGGGGCGGTCACGCCGTGGCAGCTGCTGTTCCGGCCGGTGCCGCGCTGGGACCCCTACCGGGTGCCGCTGCCGGTGCCCACGTACCTGTGCTCCTCGGCGACGGCGCCGTCGTCGGGGGTGCACGGCATGGCCGGGGTGCACGCGGCGCGGCGCGCCCTGCGGCAGGTGTTCGGCGTGCGCGTCGGCGCGGACGGGCTGTCCGCGCCGACGCGGTGAGCGCGAGGGTCGCCCTTCGATCCCCGGAGGCCACCGGGAGTTCCGCGGAAGTTCCGAGGGAGTTCCGCGGAGGTTCACGGTTCCGCTGAGGAACCCCCGGGTTTCACCGGTGGTTCCTCAGCGGCGGCCGACCGGGGCCGTGCCCTCGGCGGCGGTCAGGTCGAGCACCCCCGACAGGGACGGCAGGAACCTGCGCAGGTGCTCGCGGCTGCGGCGCGCGGCCTCGCGGTGCACGGGGTCGTGGTCGTACAGCTCCACGCTGATCCAGCCGTCCAGCCCGTCGGTCCCCAGCGCACGGCCGACCGCGGCGAAGTCGACGTCGCCGTCGCCGGGGACCAGGTGCGCGTGCACGCGGTCCGCGATGTCCTCCACCTGCAGGTGCCGGGTGATCGGCAGGTGCCGGGCGAGGGAACCGACCGGGTCGTCCTCGACGACGACCGCGTGGCCGAGGTCCTGGCTGAGCCAGAGGTCCTCGCTGCCGGTGCGGGCGATCACGGCGGCGACCTCGGCGTTCGTCTGGCAGTGGAAGCCCGGCTCGGGTTCGATGCCCAGCACGGTGCTGCCGCGCGGCAGGCCCTGGGCGTCCAGCTCGTCGTGCAGCACGTCGAGCAGTTCGGCGATCCCCTCGTCCAGCCAGCGGTCGGCGTCGGCCGCGGCGACGGCCGGGTGCCTGCTCCCGGTGGAGAACACCACGAGGGGGACACCGGTGCGCACGCCGATGCGCACGCCGCGGCGCAGCAGGTCGAGGCGGCGGCCCCGCTCGGCGGGGTCGGGGTCGACCAGGGCCGGCTCGAAGGGTAGTTCGCTGAGCAGGTGCGGGTCCCCGGTGGCGAGGCTGCACGCCACCAGGCCGGTCTGCTCGAGCACCCGGTGCAGGCGGTCGGCGTCTGCGGCCGAGAACGCCCACGGGTCGACGTGCTGCGCGTTCAGGGACAGTTCGATGCCGTCGTAACCGGTGTCGGCCAGGACGCGGACGGCGTCGTCCAGGGGGACCGATCGCAGGCCGTTGGCGTTGTAGGCGAGCCGTGTGGTCGATCCGCTGCGGTGGGAGGTGGGGTTGGGGTGCACCTGGGGGCTCCTCGTTCTCTGGGGGACAGGCGCGGGGCCCTGGGAACGGACCGTTTCGCAGACTGGCAGGAACCCGGCGGGTGCGCTCCCCGGAAGCGTGTTGCTCTGCGTCACCGTCGGGTGACGGTGCTCACGCCGGGTTCGGGGTGCGCGGGGCAGCCCGGACGGGCAGGGTGGCGACGTGCTGCTCCCACCGGCGCGCGCTGCGCGCGGAGGCCGACCGTGACGGCCACGACCACAGCCCAGGACGGTCCCGTCGTCCCGCCCTCCTCGCTGCAGGTGTACCGCGAACTCGGCGACCTCAAACGCCTGCGCGACGCGCGCGGTCCGGGTTCGCTCGCCGACCGGGCGTTCGTTCGGTCCTGGCGCACCGTCCTGCGCGACCCCTCGCCACGTGCAGTCGGTGAACTGGCCCGGCGCGAGACGGCGCACGCCCTGGCGGCCGCCCGCCTGGCCGGCGTGGACGCCGGTGTCCTGGCGCTGGCCGGGCTCACGCGGCCCGAGCGCCTGGACGTCCTGCGCCGGGCGTTCGACGCGGTGACCTCCACCGCCGACGGCGGCCTCGGTGACCTCGCGGACCTGCGGGAAGCGCTGGACCCGGAACCGCTGGACGAGGACCTGCTGCCGGCGGAACCGGGTTTCGTGCGGTCGCTGGTGCACCAGCCGCGCGCCGGCGCCACCCACCCGGTGCGCCCGAGGATCGTGGTCGAACCCCCCGAGAGCCACGGCGACCACTGCTTCACCACCGCCGTCTACTCCGCGCTGATCGCGCCGAGGTACGGCGTGGGGCGCGGTGAGGCGTTCCTCGTCGCACTGGCGCACCACCTGCCCAACGGCGACCTGCCGGACGCCGGCTTCGGCGGCGAGGTGCTGCTCGGCGAGCACTACCTGCCGGTGCTCGCCGCGCTGGAGGAGCGTTCCCTGGCGCAGCTGCCCACCGCCCTCGCCGCCCGGTTGCGCGAACTGCTGCCGCAGCGGGAGACGGCGGGTACCCCGGTCGGCCGGGTGTTCAACACCGCCGACGTCCTGGACCGCGTCCTCCAGGTCCACCACCACGCGCGCGCCGCAGGCTTCACCGCGGCGCAGGCGCTGGACGACCTGGACATCGTCCACCCGGGCGCCGTGCAGGAGTTCCAGCTGCGCGTGCTCGCCGACGCCGGCATCGCCGTGCGCTGAACCACCCCCACGTCCCTTCTCTCGAGACCGACGGAGAAACGGTGACCGACCCTCAGAAGCCGGACGACCCCGCGAGCACCGGGTGGGTGATCGCGGGCGCCGGCTGGGTGGCGCGCGACCACATGGCGCCCGCTCTCGCCGCCTCCCCGACCAGCCGCGTCGTCGCGGTCGTCGACCGGGACCTGGGCGCCGCCCGCGCGCTCGCGCAGCGGTTCCCCGGTGCCGTCGCCCACGACGACCTCGCGACCGCGTTCCGCACCCCCGGTGCGCAGGCCGCCTACGTGGCCACCCCGAACCACGCCCACCGCGAGGTCGCCGCCGCCGCCGCGGGCGCCGGGCTCGCGGTGCTGTGCGAGAAGCCCCTGGCCGCCTCCCTCGACGACGCCGCCGCGCTGGTGGCCGCCTGCGAGCGGGCGGGGGTGCTGGCGGCCACCGCGTTCGACCAGAGGTTCCACCCGGCGCACCGGCGCCTCGCGGAGCTCCTCGCGCAAGGGGTGCTCGGCACGGTGACGAGCGTGCGGATCGTCTACGGCTGCTGGTTGCCGCCGGGCTGGGCGCCGCCCGGAAGCACCACCGGCGACAACTGGCGGATCGATCCGGCGCGCGCCGGTGGCGGTGCGTACGTCGACCTCGCCCCGCACGGGCTGGACCTGGTGGGGGCGCTGCTCGGCGAGGACGTCGAGATCGCCACCACGCACGTGCAGCGGCGCGTGCACGACTACGCCGTCGACGACGGTTCCGTCCTCGTCGGCAGCACCTCGGCCGGTGTGCTCGTCACCATCGCGAACTCCTTCAACACGGTCGAGACGCTGCCGCGCCGCCGGCTGGAGGTCGTCGGCACCCGAGGTCAGCTGGTGGCGACGAACACCATGGGGCAGACCGCCGGCGGGACGCTGGAACTCATCGACGCCACCACGGGGGAGTCCTCGCCCGTGGAGTTCGACACCGCGACGTCACCGTTCGCCGCGCAGGTGCGCGCGGTCGAGGAGGCGCTGGCCGACCCGGGGCGCTGGCCGTTCCCGATGGCGCGGGACCTGCGGCTGCTGCACCTGCTCCACGACGCCCTGGGCGCCGGTGTGCCCGGCTCCCGGCCCGACCCCGTCCTCACCGCGCAGGAGGCCTGACGTGACCGGCCCGAACGACTCCCACGAGCTGCGCGGTGTGCGCGCCGGTGAACTGGCGCCGCTGCCCACCCGCGCCCACCGCTCCCACCGCGCGTACTCCTGCACGAACTGCGGGCACTGGCAGCGCTGGTTCGCGCACACCCCGCCGTCGCTGTGCCCGGTGTGCGCCGACGTGCGCAACGAGCTGCCCGAGGAGGGTTTCGCGTTCCGCACCGAGCGGGAGGTGGACGCGCTCGTCGAGACGTCCTGGCGCCAGGCCGTGCCCGGTGTCACGGAGTTCTGGTGCGACCCGGTCGTCGGCCTCGGCTCGCACGGCTGGGTGCTCCAGACGGACGACGGCCTGCTGGGTTTCGAGGCCGCGCCCTGGTACTCCGCGGCCGCGCTGGCCGAGCTGCGCCGGCGCGGGGGCCTGAGCGTCCTGGCCTCCAGCCACGTGCACGGTTTCGGCGGCCTGTGGCAGCTGCAGGACGAGCTGGACCCGCCGGTGGTGGCCGTCGGCGTGGACGACCTGGTGTGGACCAAGGCGTTCCGCGTGACGTACCCGGCGGACGACCACCTGGAACTCGCCCCGGGCATCGCGATGCACCGCACCGGCGGGCACTTCCCCGGCCACAGCGTCCTGCACGACGCCGGCCGCGGTCTGCTGTTCTGCGGCGACTCCCTGAAGATCGACCTGAACCCGGACGGCAGCGCCGCGGCCCTCAGCGCCCACAAGGCGTTCCACGCGCAGATCCCCCTCTCGCGCGCGGAGCTGCGGCGCATGCGCGAGATCGTCGGCGCCCTGGAGTTCGAGACGGTGTTCAGCCCGTTCGAGTTCGCCACCGGCGTCACCACCCGGCACGTCCTGGCACTGGTGGACCACATGCTCGCGAACCCCCCGTCGGCGGCACCCGTGCCGATGGACGTCCTCGAACCCGTGAAGGCGGTCATCGCGTGAGCGCACCCACCTCCCGTCCCCTCGTCGCCGACCACCCCGTCGAGCACCCGGGCGACGGAGCCGCCGAGCACGCCGCCACCACCCGCTTCCGCGGCGTGCTGGGCGCGGAGGGCCGCTACGAGTTCCCCACCTACCGGCTGGACGCGGTGGGGGTCCCGTCCTGGTGGACGATCGCCCCCGCGGGACCGGGCGGCTCGGCCGCCGCCGGGCACGGCTACGGGATCAGCGACGCCGACGCCCGCCGCTCCAGCTGGGGCGAGTCGGCCGAGCTGGGGCTGCTGCGAGAGCGGATCGCGACCCTGGAGCACCGGCGTGCCCCGTACGCGGCGCTGGTGGCGGAGTTCGGCGCCGACGCCGTCGTGGACCCGCCGGCGCTCTGCCTGGACGCCGGTGCCCCCTACGCCCCGGACGCGGTGCTGAACTGGGTGCCGTTGCAGCGGTGGGGCACCGGCGAGCGCGTGTGGGCCCCCGTCGACGTCGTGCTGCGCGACGCCGACGAACTGCCGCCCGGGATGGTCGACGACCTGCCGCACCTCGTCACCCGGCACGGCAACGGCCTCGGTGCCGGTGACACCCTGCACCGCGCCGTCGCCCACGGCATCGGCGAGCTCCTCCAGCGCGACGGCAACGGCACCCGGTTCCGCGCGATGGACACCGGCGTCGTCCTCGACCTCGGCCCGGGCGACGAGCAGGTGCGCGACCCCGCCACCCGCGAGGCGCTGGCGAGGCTGCGCGCCCGGGGCGTCCGGGTGGTGCCCAAGCTGGCGAACGACTGGTGGGGGATCGTCAACGTCACCGTCGTCGGCGCCGACGACGACCCCCTGCAGCCGGTGATGGTGACGGCCGCGGGCGAGGCCGCCCACCCGGACCGGGAGGTTGCGCTGCGCAAGGCCGTGCTGGAGTTCGCCGCCGCGCGCTCCCGCAAGGCCTTCACGCACGGTTCGCTGGACGCCGTGGCGGCGATCAGCCCGCCCGGGTACCTGGACCGCTACGCCGCGGACCCCGCCACCCAGGAGGAGCGGGCGCTGCGCGGCATGCTGCGCTGGCTGGGCATGGACGCCGACCAGCTGCGCGCGCTGCTGGAGCCCGTCGTGCTCGCCGAGCGCTCCCGGGTCCGGTTCGACTCCCTGCCCACCTGGTCCGCGCCCGCGGGCGCCGACGAGCAGGAGGCGCTGGCGGAGCACCTCGTCGGCCTGCTGCGCGAGCGGGGTTTCGACGTCCTCGTCCTGGACTGCTCCCGCCCGGACGACGGCGTCGCCGTGGCGCGCGTCGTCGTGCCCGGCCTGGAGGTGGAGATCGTGAGCTACGGCCGCATCGGCGAGCGCGGGGTGGCCGACCTGCTCGCCCGCGGCGACGGGCGCACCGGCCTGCACGGCATCGCCGGCCTGGGTGCGCCGGGGGAGCCGGGCGTGCCCGCCACCGCCGCACCCGTGCACCTGACCGCCCCCGCGCGCGAGCGCCTGGGTGGTCCGGCCTGGCTGGACCGCACCGCGATCGACCGCGTCCTGGGGGGGCTGTACCCCCTCTACCGCGAACCCGCCCTGCACGCCGCCGCCGTGGCACGCGCGAAGGGGTGGGACGCGTGAGGATCTGCTTCGTCAGCCGCCGGTACTGGCCGGCGGTCTCCGGGATGAGCGTGTACGCGGAGAAGCTGCTCACCGAGCTGACCGCGCGCGGGCACGAGGTCGTCCTCGTCTCGCAGTTCCGCGGCGACCCCGCCGGCAGCGCCGTGTACGGCGGTGGGCCGCCCCCGGCGGACCGCGTGCCCGCCGGGGTGCGCGCGATCGGCCTGGAGGCGCTGGGCGAGCAGCGCGTCGCCGACGGCCTGCCCGCCGACTTCGCCGCGGACGTGGCGACGATGCGCGACACCGTGCTGCGCCTGCACGCCGAGGAGCCGTTCGACCTGCTGCACGCCCAGTACGCCTGGCCCACCGGCGAGGCCGTCCTGCAGGCGTCCGCGGAACTCCGCCTGCCCTCGGTCGTCAGCGTGCAGGGCGGCGACGGGCACTGGGTGGGCCTGTGCTGCCCGGAGCACTCCGCGGGCATCCGCACCGTCCTGGACCGCGCCGGTGCCGTCCTCATCGGTTCGCGCACCTTCGCCGACGAGGTCGTCGAGCACCACGGCACCGACCCGGGCCGGTTCACCCTCGTCGGCGGTGCCACCGACACCGCCGCGTTCTCCCCGGCCGACGACGCCGCCGTCGGCGAGCTGCCCGCCGGCCGCCCGGCGACGCTGCTCTTCCACGGCCGGGTGGACCGCCGCAAGGGCGTGCTGGACCTGCTGCACGCCCTCGCCGCGCTGCGGGCCGAGGGCCGCGACGTGCGGCTGCTCGTCTCCGGCATCGGCCCCGACGTCACCGCCGTCGCCGACCTCGTCGCCGAGCTGGGTCTCGGCGACGCCGTCGAGCAGCGCGGCTACGTCCCCTACGACGCCGCTCCCGCCGTCTACCGCCAGGCCGACGTGTTCGTGTCCCCGACGCAGTCGGAGGGGTTCTCCAACACCATCCTGGAGGCGATGGCGGCCGGGCTGCCGGTGGTGACCACCCGCACCGTCGGCGTCGTGGACTGCGTGCGCGACGGGGAGAACGGCCTGCTGCACGACGTCGGCGACGTCGTCGGCCTGACCGCCGCGCTGCGCCGCCTGCTCGACGACCCGGCCCTGGGCCCGAAGCTCGCGCGGCAGGCGCTGGCGGAGGTGCGGGAGGTGTGGTCCTGGCCGGCGCTGACCGCGCGCATCGAGGAGGTCTACGACCGCCTCGCGGGGACCGCCCCCGACACCTCGTGGACCGCGCTGGAGCCGGGTTCGCGGCACACCAGCGCCGGCCGCGGCGTCGAGCCCGTCGAACCGGCCACGTCCTGCCGGTTCCTCACCGCCCCGCACCTGCTGTGAGCGCGGCACCCGCGAGCCCCGCACCCGACGGCGCGGCGCTGCCCCGGGCGGCGCGCGTGCTCGCCGTCTCCCCGCACCTGGACGACGCCGCGTTCTCCGCGGGCGCTCTCCTGGCAGGCCTGGCCGCGGCGGGGGTCGACGTCCTCGTGGTCACCGTCTTCACCGGCAGCGTGCCCCACCCGACCGGGTTCGCCCTGGCGTGCCAGACCGACAAGGGCCTGGCCGCCGACGTGGACTACATGGCGCTGCGCCGCGCCGAGGACGACGCCGCCCTGGCGGCTCTCGGCGTGCGCGGGCGGCACCTGCCGCTGCTGGAGGCCCCGCACCGCGGGTACACCGGCGCCGCCGCGCTCTTCGGCCCCGTCGTCGCGGGCGACGAGGGGTGCCCGCTGGCGGTCGAGGAGGCCGTCGGCGAGGTCCTCGACGGGGAGCTCGGCGGTGAGGTGGACCTGCTGCTGGGCCCGCAGGCCCTGGGCGACCACGTCGACCACCGGCACGTGCGCGACGCGGTGGACGCGCTCGCGCACCGCCGCGGGCTGCTCCTCAGCCGCTGGGCCGACACGCCCTACGTTCTGCGAGCGGGCGCCCACGCACCGGCGGGCGCACCGCGCCGGCCGTGGGAGGGGGAGCTGGAGGCCAAGGTGGCCGCCTGCGCCGCCTACGCCACCCAGCTCGGCTTCCAGTTCGACGGGGAGGCGGCGATGGCCCGGGCGCTGCGCGGGCTGCCGGAGACGTTCGACCCGCCGCTGCCACCGGCCTGAGGGACCACGAGACGCCGAGAGCGGCGCNCCGCTCTCGGCGTCTCGATCCAGGTGCCCCCGGCAGGACTCGAACCTGCGCACACGGCTCCGGAGGCCGATGCTCTATCCGCTGAGCTACGGGGGCTGACAGCAGG
The DNA here is from genome assembly GCF_022669155.1 of Kineococcus sp. TRM81007. Taxonomy (GTDB): domain Bacteria; phylum Actinomycetota; class Actinomycetes; order Actinomycetales; family Kineococcaceae; genus Kineococcus. The sequence continues at coordinate 188,816 of NZ_JALBVB010000053.1, forward strand.
AACAACCGTACCAGCGTCCGCCGCCGCCCCCGACCACCTCCCGCCCCGTCCGGCGCACCGGCGCGGGGTGGGGCGGGGCGGGGCCACCGGTAGGCTTGGCGCCCGTGACCCCCGCCGAGCTCTCCACCGCCCTGCGGGACGCTCTGATGTCGGCCGTGCAGGCCGGCGAGCTGTCCCTCGACCCCGCCGACGTCCCGGCCGAGGTCCGCGTGGAGCGCCCCAAGAACCGCGACCACGGCGACTGGGCGACCAGCGTGGCCCTGCAGCTGGCCAAGAAGGCCGGCCGGCCGCCGCGCGACGTCGCCGCCCTGGTGCGCGAGCGGCTCGTGCGCGTGCCCGGCGTGAAGGCCGTCGACATCGCCGGCCCCGGGTTCCTCAACGTCACCCTGGACGCCGCCGCGGCCGGTGAGCTGGCCCGCGCGATCGTCGAGGCCGGCACGGCCTACGGCACCGCGGCCGAGCCCACCGGCGAGAGGGTGAACCTGGAGTTCGTCTCCGCCAACCCCACCGGCCCCATCCACCTGGGCGGGACCCGCTGGGCCGCGGTCGGCGACTCCCTGGCGCGCATCCTCACCGCTTCCGGTGCGCAGGTGACCCGCGAGTACTACTTCAACGACCACGGCGCGCAGATCGACCGCTTCGCCCGCTCGCTGCTGGCCGCCGCGCACGGCGAGCCCACCCCGGAGGACGGCTACGGCGGCGCGTACATCGGTGAGATCGCCCAGCAGGTCGTCGCGCGGGTGCCCGGCCTGCTGGAGCAGCCGCGCGAGCAGCAGCAGGAGGCCTTCCGCCGCGAGGGCGTCGAGCTGATGTTCGGCGAGATCAAGAAGACCCTCGCCGACTTCGGCGTCGAGTTCGACGTCTACTTCCACGAGGACTCCCTGCACACCTCCGGCGCGGTCGAGCGGGCCGTGGCGCGCCTGCGCGAGCTGGGCCGCGTCTACGAGGCCGACGGTGCGACCTGGTTGCGCACCAGCGACTTCGGCGACGACAAGGACCGCGTCGTCGTCAAGAGCGACGGGCAGCCGGCCTACATCTCCGGGGACCTGGCGTACTACCTCGACAAGCGCGAGCGCGGTTTCGACCGGTGCGTGCTGATGCTCGGCGCCGACCACCACGGCTACGTCGGCCGGATGATGGCGATGTGCGCGGCGTTCGGCGACGAGCCGGGCACCAACCTCGAGATCCTCATCGGGCAGATGGTCAACCTGCTCAAGGACGGGGTGCCCGTCCGCATGAGCAAGCGCGCCGGCACCGTCGTGACGCTCGAGGACCTCGTCGAGCAGGTCGGCGTCGACGCCGCCCGGTACTCCCTGGTGCGCTCCTCGGTGGACACCTCCATCGACATCGACCTGGACCTGCTCGTCAAGCGCAGCAACGACAACCCGGTCTACTACGTGCAGTACGCGCACGCCCGCACCTCCAACGTCGCGGTGAACGCCGCGGCCGCCGGGGTGCACCGCGAGGACGCCTTCGACCCGGCGCTGCTGACCGACGAGACCGAGTCGCTCCTGCTGGCCGCGCTCGCGGAGTTCCCCTCCGTGGTCGCGCGCGCCGGGGAGCTGCGCGAGCCGCACCGCCTGGCGCGCTACCTGGAGGAGCTCGCGGGCCGGTTCCACAAGTTCTACGACGCCTGCCGGGTCACCCCCCGCGCCGGCGAGGAGGTCACCGACGTGCACCGAACCCGCCTGTGGGTCAACGACGCCACCCGGCAGGTGCTCGCCAACGGCCTGGCGCTGCTGGGCGTGAGCGCCCCGGAGCGCATGTAGTGGCCCGCACCCACGAGGCCGGCCAGCTGCACGCGCCGGGGTCCTCGGCCATCGCCTTCGTGCCCGCCTGGCTCACGCCGCCCGCGGACGCCAACGAGCTGCTGCCGAAGCTGTGGGCGCGCACCGTCGAGCGCGGCGCCGACGGCGCGCTGCGGGTGGGCGGAGTGGGCGTCGCCCAGCTCGCCGCCGAGCACGGCACCCCGCTGTACGTCGTCGACGAGCTCGACTTCCGCTCGCGCGCCACCGCGTTCCGCGACGCCTTCGCCGGCGCCTTCGCTGACCTGTGCGGGGGAGCGGACGTCTACTACGCCACCAAGGCGTTCGTCGCCACGGGCGTGGCCCGCTGGCTCGCCGAGGACGGCCTCAGCCTGGACACCTCCTCCTCCGGCGAGCTGGAGCTGGGCCTGCGCGGCGGGGTCCCGGGGGAGCGGATCGCGCTGCACGGCAACAACAAGTCGCGCGCGGAGATCGAGAAGGCCCTGCGCGCGGGCGTCGGCCGCGTCGTCGTGGACTCCCTGCAGGAGGTCGACGTCGTCGCCGACGTCGCGGCCTCGCTGGGTGTGGTGGCACCCGTCATGCTGCGCATCACCGTCGGGGTGGAGGCGCACACGCACTCCTACATCGCCACCGCCCACGAGGACCAGAAGTTCGGGCTGTCGCTGGCCTCCGGTGTGGCGGAGGCGGCCGTCGCGAAGGTGCTGGCCAGGCCGGAGCTGCGGCTGCTGGGCCTGCACAGCCACATCGGTTCCCAGATCTTCGACATGGGCGGTTTCGAGGTCTCCGCCCGGCGCCTGCTGGGCCTGCACCGGGCCGTCGAGCGCGAGCACGGGGTGACCCTGCCCGAGATGGACCTGGGCGGCGGCTTCGGCGTGGCCTACACGTCCGAGCACGACCCGCTGGGACCGGAGGAGATCGCCGGCCGCCTCGCCGACATCGTCTCGCGCGAGTGCCTGGCGCAGGGCATCGCCGTCCCGCGGATCTCCGTGGAACCGGGCCGGGCCATCGCCGCTCCCAGCACCTTCACCCTCTACGAGGTCGGCACCACCAAGGACGTCGAGCTGGACGGCGGCGTGCGCCGGCGCTACGTCTCCGTCGACGGCGGCATGAGCGACAACATCCGCACCGCCCTGTACGACGCGGACTACTCCGCCACCCTGGCCTCGCGCGCCTCCGGCGCGCCGGGCGTGCTCTCCCGCGTGGTGGGCAAGCACTGCGAGAGCGGCGACGTCGTCGTCAAGGACGAGTTCCTGCCCGCCGACGCCGGTGCCGGCGACCTGCTCGCGGTCCCCGGCACGGGTGCCTACTGCCGCAGCATGGCCAGCAACTACAACCAGATCACGCGGCCCGCCGTGGTGTCGGTGCGCGACGGCGTCTCCACGGTGCTGGTGCGCCGCGAGACGCCCGAGGACCTGCTGGCGCTCGACGCCGGGTGACGGGCGGGGGCGCACGGGCGTCACGCGGGGTGAGAGGGTGTCCGGGGCCCCGTCGGGGTGCCGGTGGGAACAGGACGGTGGAGGGACGACTGCGGTGGAGCCGGTGAAGGTCGCGTTGCTGGGGTGCGGGGTGGTCGGCACCGAGGTGGCGCGGCTGCTGACGACGCAGGCCGACGAGCTCGCCGCCCGGGTGGGCGCGCCCCTGGAGCTGGCCGGCATCGCCGTGCGCCGCCTCGGCCGCGACCGCGGCCTGCAGGTGGACCCGGCGCTGTTCACCACCGACGCGGAGGAGCTCGTCACCCGCGCCGACGTGGTGGTGGAGGTCATCGGCGGCATCGAGCCCGCGCGCTCGCTGATGCTGCGCGCGATCGAGCACGGCGCCTCCGTCGTCACCGCGAACAAGGCGCTGCTGGCCGCAGACGGCCCCACCCTGTACGAGGCGGCCGCCGAGCGGGGCGTGGACCTGTACTACGAGGCGTCCGTGGCCGGCGCGATCCCGCTGCTGCGGCCCCTGCGCGAGTCCCTGGTGGGCGACCGCGTCACCCGCGTGCTCGGCATCGTCAACGGCACCACCAACTACGTGCTGGACCAGATGGACACCACCGGCACGGGGTACGCCGAGGCCGTGGAGCAGGCGCAGGCGCTCGGCTACGCCGAGGCGGACCCCACCGCCGACGTGGAGGGCTTCGACGCCGCGGCCAAGGCGGCCATCCTGGCCTCGCTGGCCTTCCACACCCGCGTCTCGCTCGACGACGTGCACCGGGAGGGCATCTCGGAGGTCAGCGCCGCGGACGTGCGCGCCGCCCAGGCGCAGGGCTGCGTCGTGAAGCTGCTCGCCATCGCCGAGCGCAGCACCGGCCCCGGCGGCGAGGACGCCGTCTCGGTGCGCGTGCACCCGGCGATGATGCCGCGCGAGCACCAGCTCGCCGGGGTGCGCGGTGCCTTCAACGCCGTCTTCGTCGAGGCGGAGGCGGCCGGTGAGCTGATGTTCTACGGCCCCGGCGCTGGCGGGGGCCCCACGGCCAGCGCCGTGCTCGGCGACGTCGTGGCCGCGGCCCGGCACCGCCGCGCGGGTGGCCGCGGGCCGGGGGAGTCCGCGTACGCGGACCTGCCGGTGCTGCCCATGGACGACACCGTCACCCGCTACCACGTGCGCCTGGACGTGGCCGACAAGCCGGGCGTGCTGGCGCAGGTCGCCGGCGTGTTCGCCGCCCACGGCGTCTCGATCGAGGCCGTGCAGCAGCGGCAGGAACCGGCCGGCCCGGGCGGGCGCGGGCGTGCGGTGCTGGTGGTGGTGACCCACAGCGCCCCCGACGCGGCGCTGGCGGCGACGGTGGACGAGCTGGAGGACCTGGAGATCGTGGACTCGGTGGCGGGCGTGATGCGCGTGGAGGGCCACGAGGCCCGTGCTGAGGCGAAGGGGGGCGTCGCCTGATGGCGCACGTGTGGCGGGGCCTGATCGAGGAGTACCGCGACCGCCTGCCGGTCAGCGAGGCGACCCCCGTCGTCACGCTCGGCGAGGGCGGCACACCCCTGGTGCACGCCCGGCACCTGTCCGAGCGGATCCGCGGCCGGGTGTACCTGAAGGTGGAGGGCTGCAACCCCACCGCGTCCTTCAAGGACCGCGGCATGACGATGGCGATGAGCAAGGCCAAGGAGAACGGTGCCGAGGTCGTCATCTGCGCCTCCACCGGCAACACCTCCGCCTCCGCCGCCGCGTACGCCACCGCCGCCGGCATCCGCTGCGCGGTCCTCGTGCCCGACGGCAAGATCGCCATGGGCAAGCTGTCGCAGGCCGTCGCCCACGGCGCCACGCTGCTGCAGGTGGACGGCAACTTCGACGACTGCCTCACCCAGGCGCGCAAGCTGGCCGAGGCGTACCCGGTCGAGCTGGTGAACTCCGTGAACCCGTTCCGCATCGAGGGCCAGAAGACCGGCGCGTTCGAGGTCGTGGACGTCCTGGGCGACGCGCCGGACATCCACGCCCTGCCCGTGGGCAACGCAGGGAACATCACCGCGTACTGGAAGGGCTACTGCGAGTACGCGGCCGACGGTGTGGCGACGAAGCGCCCGAAGATGTGGGGCTTCCAGGCGGCCGGGGCGGCCCCGCTGGTCAAGGGGCACCCGGTCGACGAGCCGGAGACCGTCGCCACCGCCATCCGCATCGGTCACCCGGCCTCGTGGACCGGTGCCACGACCGCGCGCGACGACTCCGGTGGGCGCATCGACGCCGTCACCGACGAGCAGATCCTCGCCGCGCACCGCTGGCTGTCCTCCAAGGAGGGCGTCTTCGTCGAGCCCGCCTCGGCCGCGGGCGTGGCCGGCCTGCTCGCCGCCAGCGAGGCGGGTGAGGTCGAGGAGGGGCTGACCGTCGTGATCACCGTCACCGGGCACGGCCTGAAGGACCCGCAGTGGGCGCTGGAGCTGGCCGGTGCCCCCGGTGCCGACGGGCGGCGGCGTCCCGTGGAACCCGTGCGGGTGCAGCCCGACGCGGTGACCATCGCCCGCGCCCTCGACCTCGACGTCTGAGGGCGGTGCTGCCCGTGAGCGGCACGCCCGCGGCGCCCGGCCGGGTCCCGGCCGCGCTGCCCGCCGGCACGGCGACGACCGTGCGGGTGCCGGCCACCAGCGCGAACCTCGGCCCCGGCTTCGACGCCTTCGGCCTGGCCCTGGAGCTGCACGACGAGGTGCGCGCCCGCGTGGGCGGCGACGGGGTGCGCGTGCACGTCGACGGCGAGGGCGCCGACCGGCTGCCCACCGACGCGCGGCACCTCGTGGCGCGCGTGGCGCTGGAGGAGCTGGCTGCCGCGGGGTGCACCGCGCCGGGGCTGGAGCTGTTCTGCCGCAACGTGATCCCGCAGGGGCGTGGTCTCGGTTCGTCGGCGTCGGCGATCGTGGCCGGCCTGGCCGTGGCGCACGGGCTCCTCCAGGCCGCCGGCCGTGGCGCCGGGCCGGAGGGCGAGGTGCGCGAGCGCCTGCTCCTGGAGGCGGGGCGCCGGGAGGGTCACCCGGACAACGCCGCACCGGCCGTCGTCGGGGGGTTCACGATCGCCTGGACCCGCGGTGACGACCCCACGCACCCGGAGGCGGTGCGTGCGGTGCGCCTGCAGGTGCACCCGGACGTGCGCGCGGTGGTGTGCGTGCCCGACGAGCAGCTGGCGACCTCCCGTGCCCGGGCGCTGCTGCCGGTCACGGTGGCGCACGCCGACGCCGCGCTCACCGCCGGCCGCGCCGGTCTCCTCGTGCACGCGCTGACGAGCGCGCCGGAGCTGCTGCTGGACGCCACCGTGGACCGCCTGCACCAGGAGCAGCGCGGCCCCGCCATGCCGCGCACCGCGCAGCTGCTGGGTCGCCTGCGCGAGGAGGGACTGGCCGCGGTCGTGTCCGGTGCGGGCCCGAGCGCCCTGGTGCTCGTGCCGGCGGCGCGCGTGCAGGAGGTGCAGCGGGTCGCAGCGCGCGAGGGCGGCTGGCGAGTTCTGCCCGTGCCGGTCGCGCAGCAGGGCGTCACCTGGACCCCGGGCGGCTGAGCCCGGGCGACTGACCCCCGGGCGGCTGAACCCCGGCGGGGGCGGCCCGGCGCGTCCGGTCGGGGGACCGGGACCGTGGCGCCGTGTCGTGGTGTTACGATCGTGGCAGCACCTCACCGGCGGGGTCGCGTTCCTCTTTTCTGCGCATGCTCTCCTCGTCGAACGGTGCGCACCCACGACGCTTCGCGCTCTCTGCGCGTCCGTGGAGACAGTACCTGCCTGTTGCAGGCAGTCATCGCGACCGTGCCTCTTCTGCCGGCCCGTCGCTCTGGACGAGGGGGAAGGACCTTCGTGACCGACACCACCGACATCGCTGCCACCGACGGCGCAGCCGCGCCCCGCCGCACCGGCAGCCTCTCCGCCCTGCGCCTGCCCCAGCTGCAGGCCCTGGCCGCGGAGCTCGGGATCAGCGGCACCGGCCGCATGCGCAAGGTGGACCTGCTCGCCGCCATCCGCGAGCACCAGGCTGCGGTGCCGCAGCGCTCCGAGAGCTCCGCCGAGCAGGCCGTCCCCGCCGACGCGGTCGAGGCGCTGGCCGCGCCCGTGGCCCCGGCGGCCGCGCCTGCCGCTCCTGCCGCTCCTGCGGCCGAGCCCGCAGCTCCCGCGGCCGAGCCCGCAGCTCCCGCGGCCGAGCCCGCCGCTGCGGCTGCTGAACCCACCACGGCGGCCGAGCCGACCGCACCGGCCACCGGCCGCCGGTCCCGCCGCGCCGGCGCTCCCGCCGGGGCCCCGCCGGCTCCCCGGGAGCAGCCCGAGCAGTCCACCGCTGCGGGTACCGCGCCCGAGGCCGGCCCCCAGGACCGGCCCGCGCAGCGCGCCGAGGGCCGTCGCGAGGACGGCGCCGACGCGCCGAGCCTGCCGACGCTGGAGGAGTTCACCTCCCGGGCCGAGCGTCCCGAGCGGCTCTCCCGCCGCGAGCGCGCCCGCCGCGACCGCGTGCGCGAGCCCGACCAGCAGGTGGAACTGCCTCAGCTCCCGCGCCGCGAGGCCGAGGGCGGTGAGCAGCGCACCGACCGCGCCGAGCAGCGTGCGGACCGCGGTGAGCAGCGTGCGGACCGCGGTGAGCAGCGTGCGGACCGCGGTGAGCAGCGTACGGACCGCGGTGAGCAGCGTACGGACCGCGGTGAGCAGCGTGCGGACCGCGGTGAGCAGCGCACGGACCGCGCCGAGCAGCGCACGGACCGCGGTGAGCAGCGCGCTCCCCGGGAGGACCGCGAGCCCCGTGCCGCGTCAGGGGGCGGTACCGGCCCCTCCGACGACTTCGACGACGACCGCGGCGGCCGCCGCGGCCGCCGCAACCGCTACCGCGACCGCAAGGGCCGCCGCGGCGGGCGCGACGGCGGCGTGCCCGAGGTCGACACGGAGATCAGCGAGGACGACGTCCTGCTTCCGGTCGCCGGCATCCTCGACGTGCTCGACAACTACGCGTTCATCCGCACCTCCGGGTACCTGGCCGGGGCGAACGACGTCTACGTCTCGCTGAACCAGGTGAAGAAGAACAACCTGCGCCCCGGTGACGCGGTGACCGGTGCGGTCCGCCAGCCCCGCGAGGGCGAGCAGCAGGGGCAGCGCGCGAAGTTCAACGCGCTGGTGCGCGTGGACACCGTCAACGGCGCACCGCCGGAGCAGGCCCGCAACCGCCCGGACTTCACCAAGCTCACGCCGCTGTACCCGCAGGAGCGGCTGCGCCTGGAGACCGAGCCCAACGTCCTGACGACGCGCATCATCGACCTGATGTCGCCGCTCGGGAAGGGGCAGCGCGGCCTGATCGTCGCTCCACCGAAGGCGGGCAAGACGATGGTCATGCAGGCCATCGCCAACGCGATCACGACCAACAACCCCGAGTGCCACCTCATGGTCGTCCTCGTCGACGAGCGGCCCGAAGAGGTCACCGACATGCAGCGCACGATCAAGGGTGAGGTCATCGCCTCCACCTTCGACCGTCCCGCCGCCGACCACACCGCGGTCGCCGAGCTCGCCATCGAGCGGGCCAAGCGCCTCGTGGAGCTCGGCAACGACGTCGTCGTGCTGCTGGACTCGCTGACCCGCCTGTCGCGCGCCTACAACATCTCGGCGCCGGCCAGCGGTCGGATCCTGTCCGGTGGTGTCGACGCGTCGGCGCTGTACCCGCCGAAGCGCTTCTTCGGCGCGGCTCGCAACGTCGAGAACGGCGGCTCCCTGACGATCCTCGCCTCGGCGCTGGTCGAGACCGGCTCCAAGGCCGACGAGGTCATCTTCGAGGAGTTCAAGGGCACCGGGAACATGGAGGTGCGGCTGTCGCGCCAGCTGGCCGACAAGCGCATCTTCCCCGCGGTCGACGTGCCGGCCTCCGGCACCCGCCGCGAGGAGATCCTCATGTCGCGCGAGGAGCTGCAGACCGTCTGGAAGCTCCGCCGCGTGGTCACCGCGCTCGACGCGCAGGCCTCCATCGAGCTGCTCCTGGACCGCCTGAAGAAGACCCGCAGCAACCTCGAGTTCCTCGTCCAGGTGCAGAAGTCGACGCCCCTGGTCAACAAGGACTCCGACGACTGACCAGCACGACCACCGGCGGCC
>NZ_JALBVB010000053.1:198111-218454 GCF_022669155.1 Kineococcus sp. TRM81007
CCGCCGGTTCCACCAGGTGAGCCGCTCCTGCAGCCCGCTGTGGGACACTGGCTCGACCGCAGGCCCCGGCTCACGCCCGCACCACCCCCTCGGGGGAGGGCGACCCGGTGCCGCTCGACGCGACGAGGAGAACACCATGAAGGCCGGTATCCACCCGGAGTACGTGGACACCCAGGTGACCTGCACCTGCGGCAACACGTTCACCACCCGCAGCACCTCGACGAGCGGCGAGCTCCGCGCCGACGTGTGCAGCGCCTGCCACCCGTTCTACACGGGCAAGCAGAAGATCCTGGACACCGGCGGCCGGGTGGCTCGCTTCCAGGCGCGCTACGGCAAGAAGAACGCCCAGTAGCACCCTCGCAGCGCCGGTCCCACCGCCCTCCCGGGCGGCGGGGCCGGCGCTGTCGCGTTCCCGCCCCGTCGCCCGTCGTCCCCCGGAGGTCCCCGCCGTGTTCGAGTCCGTCCAGCCGCTGCTCGCCGAGCACGCCGAGCTGGAGCGGCGGCTGGCCGACCCCGCGGTGCACGCCGACGCGGCGCTGGCCCGCTCGCTCGGGCGGCGCTACGCGGAGCTGGGCGCGGTCGTGGAGGCGCACACCACCTGGCGCACGGCCCTGGACGACGCCGGCGCCGCGCGCGAGCTGGCTGCCGAGGACCCCTCCTTCGCCGCGGAGCTGCCCGCCCTGGAGCGCGCCGCGGACGAGGCCGCCGAGCGGTTGCGCCGGCTGCTGCTGCCGCGGGACCCCGACGACTCCCGGGACGCGATCCTGGAGATCAAGGCGGGGGAGGGGGGCGAGGAGTCGGCCCTGTTCGCCGGGGACCTGCTGCGCATGTACCTGCGCTACGCCGAGCGGCGCGGTTGGACGACGGAGCTGCTGGACGCCACCGCCAGCGACCTGGGCGGGTACAAGGACGTCTCCGTCGCGGTGAAGACCCGCGGCGCCGCGGCCGAGGGCGTGTGGAGCCGGCTGAAGTACGAGGGCGGGGTGCACCGGGTGCAGCGCGTGCCCGTCACCGAGTCCGCCGGGCGCGTGCACACCTCGGCCGTGGGCGTCCTGGTGGTGCCGGAGGCGGAGGAGGTCGAGGTGCAGGTCGACCCGAACGACCTGCGCGTGGACGTCTTCCGCTCGTCCGGGCCCGGCGGGCAGAGCGTGAACACCACGGACTCGGCGGTGCGCATCACGCACCTGCCCACCGGCATCGTCGTCAGCTGCCAGAACGAGAAGTCGCAGCTGCAGAACCGCGAGCAGGCGATGCGCATCCTGCGGGCGCGCCTGCACGCCGCGGCGCAGGAGGCCGCCGACGCCGAGGCTTCCGCCGCCCGCCGCTCCCAGGTGCGCACGGTGGACCGCTCGGAGCGCATCCGCACGTACAACTTCGGTGAGAACCGCATCGCCGACCACCGCACCGGCTTCAAGGCGTACAACCTCGACACCGTCCTCGACGGCGACTTGGACCCGGTGATCCAGTCCGCCGTCGACGCCGACGAGGCGGCCCAGCTGGCCTCGGCGGGCGGGGTGGCGTGAACGCACCGGCGTCCGGCCGCACCGTCCGCGAGCTGGTCGGCCGGGCGGAGGCGGAGCTGGCCGCGGCGGGGGTGCAGAGCCCGCGCGTGGACGCGGAGGTGCTGCTGGCGCACGCCCTGGGGGTGGAGCGCTCCCGGCTCGGGGTGCTGGCCGCCCTCGGCTCCCCGGTGGAGCCCGGGCCGTTCGCCGACCTGGTCGCCCAGCGCGCGCAACGGGTGCCCCTGCAGCACCTGACCGGGCGGGCCCCGTTCCGCTCCCTGGAGCTGGCGGTGGGGCCCGGCGTGTTCGTCCCCCGGCCGGAGACGGAGCTCGTCGCGCAGTTCGCCGTCGACGAGGCGGCGCGCCTCGCCGCGTCCGGCGCGCGGCCCGTCGTGGTGGACCTGTGCACCGGCTCGGGGGCGATCGCCCTCGCCGTGGCCGTCGAGGTCCCGGCGGCCCGGGTGCACGCGGTGGAGCTGGACCCGATGGCGCACGCGTGGGCGCGGCGCAACGCCGACGACCTGGGGCCCGGGCTGGACCTGCGGCTGGGGGACGCGGCGAGCGCGTTCGGCGACCTCGACGGCGAGGTCGACGTCGTCGTCAGCAACCCCCCGTACGTGCCGCCGGGGGCGGTGCCGCAGGAGGTGGAGGTGGCGCGCCACGACCCCGAGCTCGCGCTCTACGGCGGCGGCGAGGACGGCCTGCAGGTGCCCCGCCGCGTGGTGGCGGCCGCGGCCCGCCTGCTGCGACCCGGCGGCCTCGTCGTCGTCGAGCACGCCGAGGTGCAGGAGGACGGCGCCCGCCGGCTGCTGGCCGGTCCCGCGTGGCGGCAGGTCGAGGGTCACCGGGACCTGACCGGGCGCCCCCGCTGCACCAGCGCCCGCCGCACCTGACACCACCGCGGTCGCGGGGACCCGCCGGGCGGGTGCCGCCCCGAACCGGGGCGCACCGGTGGGAGACTCGCCCGTGTGAGACCCCCTTTCGACTGCGCCGACCCGGTGACCCGCGAGCGCGGCCTGGCCGCGGCCGAGAACGCCGTCAAGCGCGGCGAGGTCGTCGTGCTGCCCACCGACACCGTCTACGGCATCGGCGCGGACGCGTTCTCGCCGGCGGCGGTGCGCAAGCTGCTGGACGCCAAGGGGCGCGGGCGCGACATGCCGCCGCCCGTGCTCGTGCCGGAGGTGCGCACCGTGGACGGGCTGGCCGCGGCCGTGCCGTTCGCCGTGCGCGAGCTCATGGACGCCTTCTGGCCCGGCGCGCTGACGATCGTGTGCCGCGCGCAGCCGTCCCTGACGTGGGACCTGGGCGACACGCACGGCACGGTCGCCCTGCGCATGCCGCTGCACCCCGTCGCGCTGGAGCTGCTCAAGCGCACCGGACCGATGGCCGTCTCCAGCGCCAACCTGTCGGGCAGGCCCGCGGCCACGCTCGTGCAGGAGGCCGTCGACCAGCTCGGCTCGTCCGTGCGGGTGTACCTCGACGGCGGCCCCAGCCCGAAGGGCGCGCCCTCGACCATCGTGGACGCCTCGGACGGGCCGCTGCGGGTGCTGCGGGTCGGCGCGCTCAGCGAGGAGGAGCTGCGCCGCGCGGTGCCGAAGGGCTGGTACGAACCCGAACCCGACCCCGGACCGGTGCCCGAGCCGGGCGCCGCGACCGCCGGCGACGGCCCGGAGGGCGAGCGGGCCGACGCCTCCCCGCAGGGCTGATCCGGGGTGCGCGTCTACCTGCTGGTCATCGTCGTCGCCGCGGCCGTCACCTACCTGACGACGCCCCTGGTGCGGCGGCTGGCGCAGCGCGTCGGCGCCATCACCCCGCTGCGCGACCGGGACGTGCACTCGGTGCCGGTTCCCCGCATGGGCGGGGTGGCGATGCTGCTGGGCCTGGCGGCGGCGCTGCTCGTGGCCAGCCGCATCCCCTTCACCTCGCGGGTGTTCGACGCCTCGCCGGGCCCGCAGTGGGTGCTGGCGGGTGCGGCCATCGTCTGCGCGGTGGGGGTGGCCGACGACATCGTGCAGCTGGACGCCGTCACCAAGCTCGCCGGGCAGGTGCTGGCGGCGGGGGTGATGGGCTGGCAGGGCATCAGCCTGCTGCAGCTGCCCATCGGCGGAGTCACGCTGCTGTCGGCGCCGGCGATGATGGCGATCACCATCCTCGTGGTCCTGGTGTCGGTGAACGCCGTGAACTTCGTGGACGGCCTCGACGGCCTGGCCGCGGGCATCGTCGGCATCGGCGCTGTGGCGTTCTTCCTCTACTCGTACGCCCTGCAGCGCGGGCAGTTCCCCGACGACTTCTCCTCGCTGGCGACCCTCGTCGCGGCCATCACCGTCGGCTGCTGCGTGGGGTTCCTGCCGCACAACTCGCACCCGGCGCGCATCTTCATGGGCGACTCCGGCTCGATGCTGCTGGGCCTGCTGCTGGCCACGGCGACCATCGCCGCCACGAGCACCGTCGACCCCGAGACGGTCGCCGACGCGGAGATCGTCCCGGCGTTCTTCCCGCTCGTGCTGCCGGTGGCCGTGCTGCTGGTGCCCTTGGGGGACATGCTGCTGGCCGTGGTGCGGCGCACCCGGGCGGGCAAGGCGTTCTGGCACCCGGACAAGAAGCACCTGCACCACCGGTTGCTCCAGATGGGGCACTCGCACCGGGTGGCGGTGCTCGTCATGTACTCGTGGGCCGCGTTCCTCAGCTTCGGTGCCGCGTCGTACGCCTTCCTGCCGCTGGTGCAGGCGCTCGCGGTGGCCCTCGCGGCGGGCAGCGTGGTCCTCGCCTTCACCTTCGGGCCGCTGTTCTGGCGGCGCTCCCGCGGGCGCGCCACCCGGACGGCGGACGAGGCCGTCGCGGCCGGGACGGCCCCGCCCCGGGAGCGGTCCGCGCGCCCGCGCGAGGGGGTCCACGACGGTGCGTAGGAGACCCTTCGTCTCGTGATAGCTTTCACGAAGTCCGCCCGGCTCCCGCACCGGTGAGCCGCGGACCCGCCGACGAGCCGAACCCCGGACGACCCGCCGACGACAGAGAGCAGCCGCTGTGACGAGGAGTGCCGACGACGTGTTCAACGTCGTTCCGCGGCGCGCGCTGCCCCCCGTCGTCCTCGTCTGGGCCGGGTGCACCGGCATCGGTGCCACCTCCGGCGCGGACGGTGCGTTCGGCGCCCTGGCGGGCGGTGGCCTCGCCACCGTCTTCCTGGCGTCGACCTTCCTGCTGCTGCGGGTGGTCAAGCACGTCGAGCCGGGTCTGAGCCTGGCGCTGGCCCTCATGGTCTACCTGTTCAAGGTCACGGTGCTCGCCACCGCGGTCCTCGTGCTGCGCGACCTGCCGGCCCTCGACGGCGCCGCGGCGGCCGTCTCCGCCGCGGTGTGCACGGTCGCGTGGAGCGCCGCTGCGTGCGTCGCGTTCCGACGGCTGCGCCTTCCCGTGTTCGAGCTCGGCCACGGCCGTCCGGGTGCGGGGAGCTGACGTGGGTGACTGCTACCGTTCGCTCCACCATGCCCGAGGAGGACAGGCGGCCGGACGAGGACGCGCGCGAGGAGGCCCGGCTGAACGACAGCGTGGCCTGGAACGCGGCGTCGTACCTCATCTCGGGCATCGTCGGCTTCGGTCTGCTGGGTCTGCTGCTCGACCGGTTGCTGGACACCTCGTTCCTCGCGGTCGTCGGCAGCCTCGGCGGCATGGCCTTGAGCATCTACTACGTGTGGTTCCGGTACGGTTCGCGCAAGTGACGCTCAGCCCGCGCACAGCGCGGCTGGGTGCCTGGCGCACCGCCCCGGCCCCCCGTCCACACACTGGCGTTCGTACGGAGGAGACGCTGTGAGCCTGTCCACGCTCGCCACCGCAGGCGGGGAGTCCTTCGAGGCTCCCGCGCCCGCGGACTTCTGGCAGCCGCTGATCGGGGACGGTGCTTTCGCCCTGACCCGGCCGATGGTGCTGATGGCGCTGAGCTTCGTCATCATCGCCGCGGTGCTGCTGGCGACCACCAAGCGGCTCAGCGTCGTGCCCGCGAACAAGAAGCAGTTCGCGGTGGAGGCCCTCTACGGCTTCGTCCGCAACGGCGTCGCCCGGGACATCATCGGGTCCAAGGAGTTCCTCCGCTACGTCCCGCTGCTGTTCACGCTGTTCACGCTGATCCTGGTGAACAACGTCTTCGGGGTCATCCCGCCGATCCAGTACCCGACGATGAGCCGCATCGGCTTCCCGATCGCGCTGACGCTGGTGGTCTTCGTGCTGTACCACCTCATCGGCATGAAGCGGAAGGGCGTGGGCGGGTACTTCAAGTCGCTCATGCCGGCGGGCGTGCCGATCTTCCTGGTGCCGGTCGTCTACCTGCTGGAGCTGTTCACCTACTTCATCTCGCGCCCCCTGACGCTGGCGGTGCGACTGTTCGCGAACATGTTCGCGGGTCACATGCTGATCCTCGTCCTGTTCCTCGGCGGCGAACACCTGCTGCTGCACGGTGAGGGACTGCTGCCCGCCGCGGGCGTCGTCTCCTACCTGTTCGGCCTGGTGATGTCGTTCTTCGAGCTGCTGATCCAGGTGCTGCAGGCGTACATCTTCGTGCTGCTCACCGCCACGTACATCGCCGGCTCCCTCGCCGACGAGCACTGACCCACCGCACGACCCAACGTCCCCGGGGCCACCGGCGCCGGTCCGAGAAAGGAACGATCCACACCATGGGTGGAAGCCTCAATGTCATCGGTTACGGCCTCGCCGCGATCGGCCCGGCCATCGCCGTCGGTCTCGTCTTCGCCGCCTACATCAACGGCGTGGCGCGCCAGCCGGAGTCCCGCGGCATGCTGCAGCCCATCGCCATCCTGGGCTTCGCGCTCGCCGAGGCGCTCGCGATCCTGGGCTTCGTCCTCGCCTTCATCAACCCGGGCGGCGAGTGACCGACCACCGTCGTCGGCGAGACCACTGACAGCTAAGGAGCGCACATGCCCGCGTGGGTGATGGCCGCAGCGGCCGAGGAGGAGGGGGGCTTCTGGGAGGAGGCCTACCCGGTCCTGCCGCACCCCGGTGAGCTCATCGCCGGGCTCGTCTTCCTCGCCCTGCTCTACCTGCTCGTCGCCAAGGTCGTCGTGCCGCGGCTCGAGAAGGCCTTCGAGGAGCGTCGCGAGGCGATCCAGGGCGGTGTCGAGAAGGCGGAGCGCGCGCAGGCCGAGGCCAACGCCGCGCTGCAGCAGTACAAGGCGCAGCTCGCCGATGCCCGCGGCGAGGCCAACCGCCTCCGCGAGGAGGCCCGCCAGCAGGGTGCGGCGATCATCGCGGAGATGCGCGAGCAGGCCCAGGCCGAGGCCGAGCGGATCACCACGTCCGCCCGCGCCACGATCGAGGCCGAGCGCGTGCAGGCCGCGGCGCAGCTGCGCGCCGAGGTGGGCCGCCTGGCCACCGACCTCGCCTCCCGCATCGTCGGCGAGTCGCTGCAGGAGCCGGCGCGCCAGAGCGGTGTCGTCGACCGCTTCCTCGCCGAGCTCGAGACCTCCGAGCAGGGCGTGACGGCCCGATGACCGATCTCGACAGCGGCACGGCGCGGGTCAGCCTGGCCCGTGCCCAGGAGGTGCTCGAGGCGCAGCTGGCCGCCGAGGGGGCCGACGCCGGGCGCACCGGCGAGGACCTGTTCGCGGTCACCTCGCTGCTCGACGACTCCATCGGGCTGCGCAGGGCGCTGACCGACCCGGCGCGCGAGGGGGCGGCCAAGGCCGCCTTCGTGCGTGCCGTGCTGGGCGGCAAGGTCTCGCCGGCCGCCGTCGAGACCGTCGCCGCCCTGGCCACCGGCCGGTGGGGGGCCTCGCGCGACCTCGCCGACGCCTGCGAGCAGCTGGCGGTGGCGGCGGTGGCGGCGCAGGCGGAGCGCTCCGGTCACCTGGACGCCCTCGAGGACGAGCTGTTCCGCTTCTCCCGCACGGTGGCCGGCGACCCGGCGCTGCGCGACGCGCTGGCCGACCGCACGGCGCCGGCCGCCAACCGGGCGGCGCTCGTGTCCCGGCTGCTGCTGGGCAGGGCCACCCCGGAGGCCGTGCAGCTGGCCCGCCGGGCGGCCTCGTCGCCGCGCGGCGTGCGCGCCGAGCGGCTGCTGGAGGAGTTCGTCACGGTCGTCGCTCGCCGGCGCGAGCAGATGGTCGCCCACGTGGTGAGCGCCCGGCCGCTGAGCCAGGAGCACCACGACCGGCTCTCGGCGCTGCTGAGCCGCCAGTACGGGCGCCCGGTGCGCCTCAACGTCGACGTCGACCCCGAGCTGGTCGGCGGTCTGCGGGTGAGCATCGGCGACGACGTCATCGACGGCGCCGTGTCCACCCGGCTCGCCGAGGCCCGCCGCCGCCTCGCCGGCTGAGCCGGCGGTCGACGGGCGGCGGCTCGGTCGACCTGCCCCCCGCGACGGGGGGACAATGGGTCGCAGCACGCACTGAACCGCCGCTCGGCGGTCCGGCGACGCCGGGACCGAGCACCCGCCACGGGCGCGGGCAGCACCCGCCGGCACCCCAGACAGCACCCCCAGAAGGAGAGCAGGGCATCCCATGGCCGAGCTGACCATCCGCCCGGAGGAGATCCGGGACGCTCTCGACGCGTTCGTGGCGTCGTACGACCCCGGTTCCGCCGCGCGCGAGGAGGTCGGGCGCGTCAGCGAGGCCGGCGACGGCATCGCGCGCGTCGAGGGCCTGCCCTCGGTGATGGCGAACGAGCTGCTCCGCTTCGAGGACGGCACCCTGGGCCTGGCTCAGAACCTCGACGTGCGCGAGATCGGCGTCGTCGTCCTGGGCGACTACTCCGGCATCGAGGAGGGCCAGGAGGTCCACCGCACCGGTGAGGTCCTCTCCGTGCCCGTCGGCGACGCCTTCCTGGGCCGCGTCGTGAACCCGCTGGGCGCGCCGATCGACGGCCTCGGGCCGATCGAGGCGGAGACCCGCCGTGCCCTGGAGCTGCAGGCCCCCTCGGTCGTGCAGCGCCAGGAGGTCCGCGAGCCGCTGCAGACCGGCATCAAGGCCATCGACGCGATGATCCCGGTCGGTCGCGGCCAGCGTCAGCTGATCATCGGCGACCGCCAGACCGGCAAGACCGCCATCGCGATCGACACGATCATCAACCAGAAGGCCAACTGGGAGTCCGGCGACCCGAAGCAGCAGGTCCGCTGCATCTACGTCGCCATCGGCCAGAAGGGCTCGACGATCGCCTCCGTGCGTCGCTCGCTGGAGGAGGCGGGCGCCATGGAGTACACGACCATCGTCGCCGCCCCGGCGTCCGACCCGGCCGGCTTCAAGTACCTGGCCCCGTACACCGGCTCGTCCATCGGTCAGCACTGGATGTACGGCGGCAAGCACGTCCTCGTCGTCTTCGACGACCTGTCCAAGCAGGCCGAGGCCTACCGCGCCGTGTCCCTGCTGCTGCGCCGCCCGCCGGGCCGCGAGGCGTACCCCGGTGACGTCTTCTACCTGCACTCCCGCCTCCTGGAGCGCTGCGCGAAGCTGTCCGACGAGCTCGGCGGCGGCTCGATGACCGGCCTGCCGTTCATCGAGACCAAGGGCAACGACGTCTCGGCGTACATCCCCACCAACGTCATCTCCATCACGGACGGGCAGATCTTCCTGCAGTCCGACCTCTTCAACGCCAACCAGCGTCCCGCCATCGACGTCGGCATCTCGGTGTCGCGCGTCGGCGGTGCCGCGCAGACGAAGGCGATCAAGGGGATCTCCGGCACGCTGAAGCTGGACCTGGCGCAGTACCGCGCCATGGAGGCGTTCGCGATGTTCGCCTCCGACCTGGACCAGGCGTCGCGCAACCAGCTGGCCCGCGGTGCGCGCCTGGTGGAGCTGCTCAAGCAGCCGCAGTACACCCCGTACTCCCTCGAGGAGCAGGTCGTCTCCATCTGGGCCGGTACCACCGGGCAGCTGGACTCGGTCGAGGTCGCCGACATCGGCCGCTTCGAGCGCGAGTTCCTCGAGTACGTCAAGCGCCAGCACCCGGGCGTGATGCAGGGGATCCGCGAGACCAAGCAGTTCTCCGACGGGGCCAAGGAGGAGCTGAAGAAGGCCGTGGACGCCTTCAAGCCGCAGTTCTCCTCCTCCGAGGAGACCACGCCGGTGCCCGCGGACACCGACGAGGGCCGCACCGACGCGGGCGACGTCTCGCAGGAGCGCATCACCACCAACCGGGGCGGGGCGACCGCGGCCCGCTGACGCGGGACGCGCACCAGTCACGGCAGGGACCGAGCGGAGCAGGGAAGAGGAGCAGGACATGGCAGGCCAGCTGAGGGCCTACCGGCGGCAGATCCGCTCGGTCCAGGCGACCAAGAAGATCACGCGGGCGATGGAGCTGATCGCGGCGTCGCGCATCATCAAGGCGCAGGCGAACGTCCGGGCGTCGACGCCCTACGCCCGGGCGCTCACCCGTGCGGTGTCGGCCGCGGCGTCCAACGCCTCGCTCGACCACCCGCTGATCACCGAGAAGCCGCAGGTGCGGCGGGCGGCGGTCCTGCTGCTGTCCTCCGACCGCGGCCTGGCCGGCGCCTACTCCTCCAGCGTGCTGCGGGAGGGGGAGCGCCTGACGGCGGCCCTGCGCGCCGAGGGCAAGGAGGTCTCCCCCTACCTCGTCGGCCGCAAGGCGGCGTCCTTCTACCGCTTCCGCCGGCGCGACGTCACCGCCGAGTGGGCCGGGTTCACCGACTCGCCGCGCTACGAGCACGCCAAGGAGATCGGCGAGCGCCTCGTGGCCGACTTCGGGCGCGAGGCCGCCGAGGGCGGTGTCGACGAGATCCACGTCGTGTACACCCACTTCGTCAGCATGGTCACGCAGGAGCCCCGCGTGATCCGCCTGCTGCCGCTGGAGGTCGTCGAGGGCGCGGGGGAGCAGGACGGCGAGCTGATGCCGCTGTACAGCTTCGAGCCCAGCCCCGAGGCGGTGCTGGACGCGCTGCTGCCGCAGTACGTCAACAGCCGCGTCTACAACTGCCTGCTGCAGGCCGCGGCCTCCGAGCTCGCCGCCCGCCAGCGGGCGATGAAGTCGGCCACCGACAACGCCGACGAGCTGATCAAGAGCCTCACGCGGCTGGCGAACAACGCCCGGCAGGCGGACATCACCCAGGAGATCACCGAGATCGTCGGCGGCGCCGACGCCCTCTCCTCCGCGGGCTCGCGCGCCTGAGCCCCCCGCACTCAGCAAGAACTGACTCGACGAAGGAAGCCCGAGGAGCGACATGACCGCCACCGTCACCGAATCGGCCGCCGGCACCAACAAGGGTGCGACCGGCCGCATCGCCCGAGTCATCGGCCCCGTCGTCGACGTCGAGTTCTCGGCCGACACGATGCCCGAGCAGAACAACGCCCTCACCACCGAGGTGAGCATGGGCGGGCAGACCCAGACCGTGACCCTCGAGGTGGCCTCCCACCTCGGCGACAACATGGTCCGCGCCATCTCGCTGAAGCCCACCGACGGCATGGTGCGCGGCGCTCCCGTGGTCGACACCGGTGCCCCGATCTCCGTCCCGGTCGGCAACGTGACCCTGGGTCACGTCTTCAACGCCATCGGCGACTGCCTCAACCTCGAGGAGGGCGAGCGCCTGGAGGTCACCGAGCGCTGGCCGATCCACCGCAAGGCCCCCAGCTTCGACCAGCTCGAGTCGAAGACCACGATGTTCGAGACCGGCATCAAGGTCATCGACCTGCTCACCCCGTACGTCCAGGGCGGCAAGATCGGCCTGTTCGGCGGTGCGGGCGTGGGCAAGACGGTCCTCATCCAGGAGATGATCCAGCGCGTCGCCCAGAACCACGGCGGTGTGTCGGTCTTCGCCGGCGTGGGGGAGCGCACCCGCGAGGGCAACGACCTCATCGGCGAGATGGCCGAGGCCGGCGTCTTCGACAAGACCGCCCTGGTCTTCGGTCAGATGGACGAGCCGCCGGGCACCCGCCTGCGCGTGGCGCTGTCCGCGCTGACGATGGCGGAGTACTTCCGCGACGTGCAGAAGCAGGACGTGCTGCTGTTCATCGACAACATCTTCCGGTTCACCCAGGCCGGTTCCGAGGTGTCGACCCTGCTGGGCCGCATGCCCTCCGCGGTGGGCTACCAGCCGACGCTGGCCGACGAGATGGGTGTGCTGCAGGAGCGCATCACCTCCACCCGCGGCCACTCGATCACCTCGCTGCAGGCGATCTACGTGCCCGCGGACGACTACACCGACCCGGCACCGGCCACGACGTTCGCCCACCTGGACGCCACCACGGAGCTCTCCCGCGAGATCGCCTCGCGCGGTCTGTACCCCGCGGTGGACCCGCTGGCCTCGACCTCCCGGATCCTGGACCCGCTGTACATCTCCAAGGACCACTACTCCACCGCGGTGCGCGTGAAGCAGATCCTCCAGCGCAACAAGGAGCTCCAGGACATCATCGCGATCCTGGGCGTCGACGAGCTGTCCGAGGAGGACAAGCTCATCGTCTCCCGCGCGCGGCGCATCCAGCAGTTCCTGTCGCAGAACACCTACATGGCGGAGAAGTTCACCGGCGTCGCCGGCTCGACGGTCCCCCTGAAGGAGACCATCGAGGGCTTCTCGAGGATCGCCGACGGCGAGATGGACCACATCGCCGAGCAGGCGTTCTTCAACGTCGGCGGCCTCGAGGACGTCGAGCGCAAGTGGGCCGAGATCCAGAAGCAGGGCGACTGAGCCCTCACGGGCCGGTAGCCGTCACGAAGGACGAAGGAGCTCAGGGTGCCGTTGCAGGTCGAGCTGGTCGCCGCCGACCGGTCCGTGTGGTCGGGTGAGGCGACGTTGGTGCGCGCCCGCACCGTCGACGGCGAGATCGGCATCATGGCCGGCCACGAGCCGTTGCTGGCCGTCCTCGCCGAGGGGGAGGTGTCCGTCACCGGGACCGGTGGCGGCACCACCGTCCACGTGGACGGGGGGTTCTTCTCCGTCGACTCCGACACGGTGACCATCGTGGCCGAGACGGTCCGCGAGGGCACCGGTCGGGCCGCCGAGGACCGCTGACGGACTGACCGGGGGAGGACCGACCGGCGTGCGCGAGCTGCTGCTGTCCCTGGAGGTGGCAGGCGCCTGCGCCCTGGTGGTCCTGCTCGGCCTGGTCCTGGTCCTCGTGCGCCGGCGCCGCCTCACCGGGCGGCTGGGCACGTTCGACTGCTCGGTGCGCCACCCCTCCTCCCGCCGCTGGGCGCTGGGGGTGGCGCGCTACGAGACCGATCGCCTGGACTGGTACCGCACGTTCTCCCTGTCGCCGCGCCCCTCGTGCTCCTTCGCACGGGGGGCGCTCGACGTGACGCGGCGGCGCGACGCCGACGGGCAGGAGCGCCTCGCGGTGCAGCCCGGTGCCATCGTCGTGGAGTGCAGGCACCGTGGCGCAGCCCTGGAGCTGGCGATGAGCTCCGACGCCTACACGGGTTTCGCGTCCTGGCTGGAATCGGCACCGCCGGGACAGAACGTCAACGTGGCTTGAACGATCTGTCACATTAGTCGGGCCGGGACGGGCCCGAACGGCTAGCGTCGTGCGCACCCACCCCCGCTGCAGCCCCCGGCGGGTCGAACCGCGGCCCGTGGCTACCCCAGGAGCTGACGTGACCGCACCCCGCACCGCCCCCTCCGCCGCCCGCCCCGGACCCCTTCGCGCGTCGGCCACCCGCCGCGCCGTGCTGGGCGCGGGCGCCGGGACGGCCGCCACCGCCGGCCTCAGCGCCTGCAGCGGCTTCTCCACCGACGCCTCCGGCGGCACGTCCGGCGACCCGGACGAGCTGACGATGATCACCTGGGCCAGCGAGGCGGAGGTGCCCGCCTTCGAGAAGCTCGCCGACGACTTCGCCGCGGCCGGGGGGCCGCGGGTGCGGCTGCAGGTCGTGCCGTACTCGCAGGTCCTCACCGCGGTGGACACCGCCCTGCGCACCGACAGCCCCCCGGACCTCTTCCGGGTCAGCTACACCGACGTGGCCGCCTACCGGGCGCAGGGCGTCCTCGCGGACCTGCCCGGTGCCGCGGAGCTGGAGCCGTCGTTCCTGCCCGCCTTCTGGAACGCGGTCACCGACGAGCGCGGCACCTTCGGCGTCCCGCACCACACCGACACCTCCATGGTCCTGGTCAACGACGAGGCCGTGGCCGCCGCCGGGCTGACGCTGCCGGGCACCCTGGAGCGGGCGTGGACGTGGGAGGAGTTCGCCGACGTGCTGCGCCGCGTGCAGCCGACCCGCGCCGACACCTACCCGGTCGCGGTGAACTGGCAGAACGCCGGGGCCTTCCGCTGGCTGGACTGGGTCGACCAGGCAGGTGGCCGGCTCCTCACCGAGGACCTCACCGGCGTGGTGGAGGACGACCCCGGGATGCTGAAGGCCCTGTCCTTCACGCGCGACCTCTTCCGGCAGGGCTGGACCCCGCCCAACGCCAGCACCCGCGGCCAGGCCGCCAGCGACCTCTTCCTCAACCAGACCGTCGCGCTGTGCTTCGCCGGGGACTTCCTGCTCGCCGAGATCGACAGCGGCGGGTTCGGCTACTCCGCCACCTTCCTGCCGCGCGACGTCAACGCCTCCGCCGACCTCGGCGGCAACGCGCTGGTGGCCGTCGAGGCGAGCGACAAGCGGGACGCCGCGCTCGACTTCCTCGCCTTCTGCGCGCAGGCCGAGCAGATGGGGGACTTCTGCGCCGCCGCCACGGTGCTGCCCACCCGCAGCGACGTCGACGCCGCCGCGCTCGACTGGAACGTGCGCCCGGACCTCATGGAGCTGTACGTGGAGCAGGCGCGGGCGATCCGCACCCCGCTGGTCGAGCAGGTCGTCGTGCCGAGCTTCAGCGCGATCAACACCCAGTTGCGCGACCGCCTGGACGAGGCGTTCCTCGGCTCCGCGGACGACCGCGCGGCCCTGCGCGACATCACCGAGGGCGTGCGGTCGGTGGTCCGGGCGTGAGAGCGCCGGGTGCCGAGGCCCCGGCGTCCCGGCGCGTACCGCGCACCACCCCCCGCACGGCCACCCGCCGGCCGGTGCGCCGCTGGCTGACCTCGTACGCGCTGCTGGCCCCCGCCCTCGTGCTGTTCGGCCTGTTCGTGCTGTACCCGCTCGTGCAGGCCGTGCGGATCTCGATGACGGACTCCACCGGCATCGGCGAGGCCCGCTTCACGGGGCTGGACAACTACGCGCGCATGGTGGGCGACCCCGTCTTCTGGCGGGCCGCCGGCAACACCGTGCTGCTGGCGCTCGTGTCGGTGCCCACCAGCGTCGCCACCGGTTTCGGCCTGGCGCTGCTGCTGCGCGAACGGCTGCCCGCGCGGGGCCTGTTCCGCGCGCTGTTCCTGGCGCCCTACGTCCTGTCCGGCGTGGTGGTCGCCATGGCCGGCCGGTGGATCTTCGACCAGGAGGTCGGCGTGGTCGACCGCGCGCTGACGCAGCTGGGGCTGCCCGCCCCGGACTGGCAGTCCAGCGGTGCGGCGGCCGCGGTGTCGGTGTTCGTCGTGCTGTTCTGGGCGCGCACCGGTCTGGTGGTCGTCCTCTACCTCAGCGCGCTGCAGGGCGTGGACCGCGACGTGCTGGAGGCCGCGGAGCTGGACGGGGCCTCCCGCCGGCAGCGGGTGCGGTACGTCACGTGGCCGCTGCTGCGCCCCACGACGTTCTTCGTGGTGGTGCTCATGGTGGTGGAGGTCTTCCAGACCTTCGACGTGGTGCGGGTCATGACGGGCGGTGGCCCGGCCGGAGCCACCGAGATCCTCGTCACCTACGCCTACGCGCAGGGCTTCCAGGCGCGCGCCGAGGGCTACGGCTCGGCGATCGGGGTGGTCGTCTTCAGCGTGGTCCTCCTGGCGACCGTGGTCGCCTGGTGGGTGCAGCGCGACTCCGAGGAGGTCGCGTGAGCGCCCCGGTCCGTGAGCGCCGGGGCGAGCTGACGGTGCGCCCGCGCCCGGGCCGGGTGCGGCGCCCGGTGCGCTGGCCCCGGCTGGTGGTGGTCACCGCCCTGGCGCTCGTGTGGGTCTTCCCGCTGTACTGGATGGTCGTCACGGCGCTGTCGGCGCGCGCGGACCTGGCGACGGGCCGGGTGGGGCTGGTGCCCACCTCCGTCGACCTGGGCGGGTTCCGTCGCGCGCTGGTGGACCTGCCGGTGCTGCAGTGGGTGGTCAACTCCGCGGCGATCGCGGTGGTGGCGGTGGTGCTGACCGTCGTGGTGGACGTGCTGGCGGGCTACGTGCTGGCCAAGCACCGCTTCCCCGGGCGCACGGTGGTGTTCTTCTGCATCGTCGCGACCCTCATGGTCCCGGTGCAGACGCTGCTGGTGCCGCAGTTCGACCTCGTCAACGACCTGGGGTGGATCAACTCGTACTGGGCGGTCATCGTGCCGCGCTCCGCGGAGGCGTTCGGGGTGTTCCTGGCCCGGCAGTACTTCCTGTCGCTGCCCGACGAGCTGCTGGAGGCGGCGCAGCTGGACGGCGCGGGCCAGCTGCGCACGCTGTGGTCGGTGGTGCTGCCGCTGGCCCGGCCGCTGGTGGCGGTGCTGGTCGTCATGACCTTCACGTGGCGCTGGAACGAGTTCGCCTGGCCGCTGGTGGCGCTGCGGGCGCCGGAGCTCTACACGCTGCCCGTGGGGCTGTCGTTCCTGCAGAGCCAGTACACGACGGACTACCCGGCCCTGATGGCCGGTGCGCTGGTCTCGGCGCTGCCGGTGCTGGTGCTGTTCGCCCTGGCGCAGCGGCAGTTCGTCGCGGGCCTGGCCCGCAGCGGCCTTCGCTGACGGGGCGGGGGAGCGGGGCGGTGCTGCTCAGGGCTGCTCGCCGCGGCCGGCGAGCAGCTGGCGGGCCAGGGCGGCGTGCTCGGGGAAGACCATGACGCGCGGTCCCTCCGTGGTGGGGGCCAGGGTGGCGCGGATGCCGGCGTCGAGGAGCGTGCGCCGCTGCACCTCCGCCTCCACGAAGGTCGACGGCGCCGAGACCACCTCCAGCAGGCCGTACTCCCCGCTGCTGCCGCTGCGGGGGCGCCGCTCCACCAGGGAGCGGCCGGACGAGAAGGTCCAGCGCAGCAGGAGGACGAGGACGCCCACGACCAGCAGCGCGAGCACGGGGCCCACCGCGTAGTAGTAGCCGCTGAACGTCACGCCCCCAGTGTGGCCACCCTGTCCAGCGGGGCGCCGCGGCGAGGTCACCGTTCGGTGAACGCCGTGTCGCCCCCCTCCCCTCTGACTGCACACGGTGGCAGAGTCAGCACACAGGGTGCTCAGGATGGGTGGGTGCACGGTGCAACCGCACGACGGGCCCCTGCGTCTCAGCCGGTGACCACGACCGGCGTCCTCGGGGGAGGAACACATGGCGATCCAGGTCGCAGCAAGGAGAGCGGCGCCCAGCGCCGCGGACGACGTGGTGGCGCGCCGCGCCGCCCGGGCGGCACCGCCGGGCGGTGCCACCGTCGTCGAGGAGGATCCCGGCAGGCTCGTGCGGATCACCGGCCGCCTCGACGTGCACTCGGTGCCGGAGGTGCGCACGGCGCTGCACGCAGCCGTGGACCGCGGCAGCGGGCCCCTGGTGGTGAGCGTCGACGGTGTCGTCGTCGCCGACGCCACGGGCCTGGGGGTGCTGGTGGGGGCGCACCGGCGCGCCCAGCGCGCCGGCCGCGAGATGGTGCTGCGGGACGTGCCGCCGCCCGCCCTGCGGCTCGTGCGCGTCACCCGCCTGCACCGGGTGCTGCGGGTGGACGACGAGCGGGTCCGCGCGGCGGGCGCACCGCCGCAGGTGCAGCACGCGCCCGCGGGCCTGCCGGCCGGCGGCCGGGAGGCTCAGAACAGGCGCGCGGAGACGTCGTCCATGCCCCGCAGGGCGTCGTAGTCCAGCGTCACGCAGCGGATGCCGCGGTCGGTGGCCAGCGTGCGCGCCTGGGGCTTGATCTCCTGGGCGGCGAACACGCCGGCCACCGGCCGCAGCTGCGGATCCCGGTTCAGCAGCTCCAGGTAGCGGGTCAGCTGCTCCACGCCGTCGATGTCGCCGCGGCGCTTGATCTCCACCGCGATCGCGCCCCCGCCGCCGTCGCGGGCCAGGATGTCCACCGGCCCGATCGCCGTGGGGTACTCCCGCCGCACCAGCCGGTAGCCGTCACCGAGCGTGCCGATGTGCTCGGCCAGCAGCTCCTGCAGGTGCGCCTCCACGCCGTCCTTGACCAGGCCCGGGTCCACGCCGAGCTCGTGGCTGGAGTCGTGCAGCACCTCGTGCACGGAGACCACCAGCCGGTCGTCGCTCTTGAGGTTGCGCACCGTCCAGGTCTCCACGACGCCCTCGGCGGCGTCCTCCCCGGCCGGCGCCACCGTCAGCCGGGCCGGCGGGCTCATCCAGTTCAGCGGCTTGTACGAGCCGCCGTCGGAGTGCACGAGCACGCTGCCGTCCGCCTTCACCAGCAGCAGGCGCGTGGCCAGCGGCAGGTGCGCGGACAGGCGCCCCGCGTAGTCGACGGAGCAGCGGGCGATGACCAGGCGCACGGTCGGGCAGCTTACGTCCTGAGCACCCCGTGCCCGCGCCGCCCCGCCGACCCCGCCCGCCCCGACCGCCGCACCCCGTGCCGCCGCGGGCCGTCCCCCGGAAGGGGGCTGTAACGAAAAGCGCGCCCCGCGCGGTGGAGGGGGTGAGACCGGGCGCGCCACGGTGGTGTGGAGGGGACTCCGCCGCGGCGACGCCCGGTCCCGGCTGCCACCATGGAACCCGTGCCCCGCGCCAACCGCCGCCGCCCCGACCCGCCGCCGCGCGGCGTGCTGGGACGGGGCGTGGACCGCACCGTCACCGGCCCGGACGGCTCCTGGGTGGTGCGCCCGCTGCGCGGGGACACCTCCACCAAGACCTACCGCTGCCCCGGCTGCGCGCAGGACATCCCGCCCGGCGCCGCGCACCTGGTGGTCTGGCCCTCCCGAGGCACCTTCAGCCCGGCCGACGGGGTGAGCGAGCGGCGGCACTGGCACGCGTCCTGCTTCCGGGCGCGCGAGCGGCGCGGGCCGCGCTGATCCCCGCCCCTCCGCCCACCCGCCCTCACCGCCCCGCGCTGCGACCGCTCGGCGCGCCGCACTACCGTCGCCGGGTGACCGGAACACCCACCGCAGAGCACGCCCCGGCGATCGCCCGGCACGACCCCGGCCGCCGCTCCTTCGCCAGCGACAACGCCGCGGGCATGCACCCCGAGGTGCTCGCGGCGCTCGCGGCCGCCAACGGCGGCCACGTCCCCAGCTACGGCGCCGACCCCTACACCGCCGCGCTGGAGGAGGTGCTGCGCGGCCACTTCGGCCCGGACACCGCCTCCGCGGTCGTCCTCACCGGCACCGGGGCGAACGTGGTGGCGCTGCAGGCGCTGACGCACCGGTGGGAGTCGGTGCTGTGCTCGGAGCAGGCGCACGTCCTGCACGACGAGGGCGGTGCGCTCGAGCACGTCGGCGGCACGAAGCTGATCCCGCTGCCCGCCCCCGACGGCCTGGTCGACCCGGCCGACCTCGAGCGCGCGGTGCGCCGCGCGCAGGGCCCGATGGCCGCGCCCGTCGGTGCGCTGACGCTGACGCAGAGCACCGAGCTGGGTGGGGTCTACTCGGCCACGCACGTGCGCGAGCTGGTGGACGTGGCCCACGGCCTGGGCGTGCGGGTCCACGTGGACGGCGCCAGGCTGGCCAACGCCGCCGTCGCCCTGGGCGCCGGGCTGGGGGAGCTGACCACGCGGCTGGGCGTGGACGCCGTCTCCCTGGGCGGGACGAAGAACGGCGGGGGGATCGCGGAGGTCGTCGTGGTCCGCGAGCAGGCCGCGGCGCCCGGCCTGGCCCGGCTGCGCAAGCAGTCGCTGCAGCTGCTGTCCAAGGCGCGCTTCGCCTCCGCGCAGCTGCTGGCGCTGCTCGAGGGGGACCTGTGGGTCCGCAACGCCGCGGCCGCCAACGCCGCCGCCGACCTGCTGGCGCGCGGTGCGCAGGACCTGGGCTCCCGGGT
This sequence comes from Kineococcus sp. TRM81007, assembly GCF_022669155.1. Taxonomy (GTDB): domain Bacteria; phylum Actinomycetota; class Actinomycetes; order Actinomycetales; family Kineococcaceae; genus Kineococcus. The sequence goes on from NZ_JALBVB010000053.1 coordinate 217,508, forward strand.
GCGCCTGACGCACCCAGTGCGGGCCAACGCCGTCTTCGCCTCGATGCCCGCCGACGTCGCCGAGCGCGCCGCCGCGCGCGTGCCGTTCTTCGTGTGGGACCCGCACCACGGCCCCGGGCAGGTGGAGGCGCGCTTCGTCACCTCCTTCGACACCACCGGCGCCGACGTCTCGGCGCTGCTGGGCGTGCTTCGCGAGGAGCTGGACCGGTGAGCGGCGCCCCGGAGCCCGGTGCCGGCCCCGTGGAGATCCGCTCGGACCTGGTCCTGCCGGCCCGCCGCGAGGACGTGGAGCTGCACACCGCCGACGGGCTCACCCTGGTCGGCGAGCTCGCGCTGCCCGCCGAGCGCGACCCGGTCGCGACCCTGGTGACGCTGCACCCGCTGCCGACGGCCGGCGGGTTCATGGACAGCCACGTGCTGCGCAAGGCGTCCTACCGGCTGCCCGCGCTGGCGGACCTGGCGGTGCTGCGCTTCAACACCCGCGGCACCTCCAGCCCGCGCGGCACCAGCGGCGGCACCTTCGACGCCGGCGGCGCCGAGCGCCACGACGTCGCCGCCGCGCTGGAGCTGGTGGAGTTCCGGGAGCTGCCGCGGGTGTGGCTGCTGGGGTGGTCGTTCGGCACCGACCTGGCGCTGGTGCACGGGCGCGACCCGCTGGTGGAGGGGCTGATCCTGCTGTCGCCGCCGCTGCGCTGGTCCACCCCGGAGGACCTGCGCGCCTGGGGCGAGCTCGGCCGGCCGGTGACCGCGCTCGTGCCGGAGCACGACGACTTCCTGCGCCCGCCCGAGGCGCGCGAGCGCTTCGCCGCGCTGCCGCAGGCGGAGGTCGTCGCCGTGGAGGGCGCCAAGCACCTGTGGGTGGGCGAACCGTCGGTGCGGCGCGTGCTCGACGAGGTCGTCGCCCGCGTCAACCCGGCGAGGGGACCGCTGCCGACGACCTGGCCGCC
>NZ_JALBVB010000053.1:218494-320414 GCF_022669155.1 Kineococcus sp. TRM81007
CCCGGCCGCCCGGGACCCCCCGCGCACGGCTCAGCCGACCGCGCCGGCGCGGTCCTCGCGCGGGGCGCGCTCGCTGAGGTCGACGACCTCGGCCCCCTCCTCGTGCTCGCCGGTCCCCGCCGGGGTGGTGATCACCGGCGGGGTCAGCCCGAGCAGGCCCCGCAGGTCGTCGAGGTGCTCGGTGATCTCGTCGCGCTGGTGCATCAGCTCGTCGACCTCCGACTGCGCCGAGGCGCGGCTGCGCTCGGCCTGCTCGCGCGCGGTGTCGATCATCTGCTGCGCGCGCGTGCGCGCGTCGGTCAGCAGCCCGTCGGCCTCCTGCCGGGCGGTCTCGGCGCGCAGCGCCGCCTGGGCCAGCGCCTCGGCGCGGATGGACTCGGCCGCCTCGGCGGCCTGCTGGGCGCGCTCCTCGGCCTCGGCGGCGCGCTGCTCGGCCTCGGCGATGCGGGCGGCGGTGCGGGCGGCGGCGACCTCCAGGCGCTGGCGGTCCTCCTCGGCGGCGCGCTCGCGGGCGGCGGCCAGGGCCAGCTCCTGCTCGCGCACGGCGGCCTCGGTGCCGGTGCGCAGCTCCAGCGACTCCCGCTCCGCCTGCGCGCGCAGCTCGGCGGCGTGCCGCTCGGCGGCGGCGATCGCCTCGGAGGTCTCGTGCTCGGCCTGCGCGCGCAGGTTCGCCGCGTGGCGCTCGGCGGCCGCGGTGGTCTCCGCCGCGCTGCGCCGCGCCGCCTCGACGATGCCCTCCGCCTCGGTGCGGGCGCGGGAGATGATCTCCTCCGCGTCCCGGGCGGCGCCCCCGGTGCGCCGCTGCGCGTCCTCGTCGGCGCGCGCGCGGGTCTCCAGGGCCTCCGCGCGCGCCTCCTCGCGCAGCCGGTCGGCGTCGCGGCGGGCGGAACGCAGGATCTCGCCGGACTGGTCCTCGGCCAGGCGCAGCAGCTTCTCCATGCGCGCCCCGAGCCCGGAGTAGGTGGGCTTGTCGTGCTCGCGCAGCTCCTTCTGGGCCTGGCTGAGCTCGGCGGCCACGCGCAGGGCGCGCGCGTCGCTCTCCTCCACGCGGGCCCGCGCCTCGCGCAGCGCGTCCTCGAGGTGCTGCAGCCGGGCCTCGACCTGACCGCGGTCGTAACCGCGCACGACGACGTTGAAGGCGTCGGGGGACTCGTGGGACACCGGCGGACCTCCGGGACGTGACGGGGACGGGCTGAGGGGCTGCCGCGCGGCGGTCCCCGGCGCGGCGCGGCCGCTGCCAGCAGCGTAGCCGCGCGGTGGCGCACCGTCCGGCAGGCGACGGCCGGGCGCGGCGCCTAGCGTGGACGCGTGCTGGTCGCCTTCTCCGTCTCCCCGTCCGGTGGTCCCGCGCCCGAGGGGGCGCCGGACTCGGTGAGCGCGGCGGTCGCGGACGCCGTGCTCGTCGTGCGCTCCTCGGGGCTGCCGCACCGCACCGACGCGATGTTCACCACGGTGGAGGGCTCGTGGGACGAGTGCATGGACGTCGTGCGCCGGGCCTGCGAGGCGGTCGGCCGGCACGGCCCCCGCGTCTCCCTCGTGCTCAAGGCGGACCTCCGGCCCGGTCGCGACGGGGAGCTGACGGGCAAGCTGGAGCGGCTGGAGGCCGCCGTGGAGCGCGCGCAGGGCGAGGCCGGCCGGGGGCAGTGACCCCCGCCGGCCCCGCCGGCGTCAGCCGCGCGAGCGGGGCAGGACCCGCTGCGCGGCGGCGTCCAGGGAGAAGCGGCCCGCACCGGTGAACAGCAGCGCCAGGCCGGCCGCACCGAGCAGCAGCGCGTTCTCGCCGTTGACCTGACCCTGCACCAGGAAGCCCTGCGGGGCGTGCACGAGCAGCCACACCCCCGCCATCTGCAGCACCAGCAGGCCGCCCGCCACGCGGGTGAGCAGCCCCACCAGCAGCAGCGCGCCCAGGCCCACCTCACCGAGGATCACCAGCCAGCCCGCGAGGTCGGGAGCCGGCACCCCGACCGAGGCGGCCGTCCCGGTCGCACCGGCGGGGTCGGACAGCTTGGGGACGCCGTGCACGAGCAGCAGGGCGCCGGTGACCAGGCGCAGCAGCAGCAGCCCGGCGCTGGTCGCTGCCGGGGTGCGGGCGGCGCTCGCGGCGCCGCGGGTGACGGTGGGCGCGGCCGGGGCCGCGGTCGTGGACGATCGGGCAGCGGTCATCGTGGAGGTCCTCCGCGTTCGTCGGGTGGCCCGGGCGGGCCCTGGGTCGGGCGCGGGGTGCCGCGGCCGGCCGCCGCGGTGCGACGGCCCGTGGACCGTCCGCGCGGGACCGGTCCACGGGTCCGTCACCGGTGACAACGGGACCGCCCCCGGGGGCGGTTCAGCGCTCGCGGCGTTCCCGGGCACGGCCCGCGGGTGCGTAGGGTGTCCCCCCGTACCCGGCACCCCGTCCGCGGCCGCCGTCGCCCGTGGTGGAACCGGGCCCGACGCCCACCGACCCGGGCGAGACCCCCACCACACCGGAGGACCACGTGCGACGCGCGATCGCCCGGCTGCTGCTGCTCGCCGGCGTCGGCTGCGCCGTCGCCGGTGCCCTGCTGCTGACGGTCCTGGCCCCGCCGGGCACCCTGACCGCCGGGGTGCGGCCCGCCGCCGGCTCGGTGGCCGTCGTGACCACCCCCGGGCTGCTCGAGCTGTCCGGGCCGGCCGCCACCGTCCGCGCCTCCGCCGAGGACGGCCGGGACGTGTTCGTCGGCGTCACCACCGCGCGCGACGCGCGGGCGTGGCTGGGGGAGGCCGCTCGCACCGAGGTCACCGGCGTGGCCGGTGACCTCGACGAGCCCCTCGCCCGCACCGGTGCGCAGGGTTCCGGCGCGGCCGCCGACCCCCGGGCCGCGGACGTGTGGCTCGCCTCCGCGGACGGTCCCGGCAGCGCCGAGCTGACCTGGGACACCACCTCCGACGAGGCCCTCGACGCCGCGGGCGGGGCGGTCGCCGTCGTCACCACCGACGGCACCGCCGCCGCCCCGCAGCAGGTCGAGCTGACCTGGCGCCTCACCGGCGACGCCGCCCGGCACCCCGTCGCCGTGCCCCTCGCGGCCGGTGGCGCCGTCCTGGCCGTCCTCGGCGCGGTGGGCCTGCTGCTGCACCGCCGCCGCCCCGCGCGCGGCTCGCGCCCGCCCGCCCGCCCCGCCCGGCAGGAGACCCGCTGATGCGACCGCCCCGCACCACCAGGGCCCGCGCGACGACCCCTGCGGCGGCCCGCGCGACGACCCGGGCCGCCGCGCTCGCCGCCTGCGCCGCCGTGCTGGTGCTGCCGGCGTGCGCGGAGCTGCCCGCGGTCACCGCCCCGGCGGCCGCCGCGGGGGAGCGGACGGCCCTGGTGGTCCAGCCCGCCCAGGCCGCCCGCATCGCCGAGGCGGCCACCGCCGCCCTCGGCGCCGCCGGCGACCCCGCCGCCACCGACCTGGACGCGCTCGCCGCGCGCGTCACCGGCCCCGAGCTGGACCTGCGCCGGGCCGCCGCGACCGTCGCCGCCGCCGGCGTGGCCCCGCCGGCCGCCGGGGCCGACGACCTGGACGCCATCTCCTCCGTGCTGCCGCGCCAGGACGGCTGGCCGCGCTGGTTCCTGACCGTCACGGAGCCGGGCGAGGACAGCAAGCCGTCGGTGGTCGTGCTGCGCTCGCCCTCGGCCCGCGAGCCGTACCGGGTGTGGGGCACGCCCTCGCTGCTGCCCGGCGCCAGCCTGCCCACCACCGGCGCCCCCGCCGACGGGGCCGCGGTCGTGGGGCCCGACGAGGACACCAACCTGCCGATGAGCCCGCGCGCCGTGGCGGAGCGCTACGCCGACGTGCTGCTGCACGGGGACGACAGCGAGTTCGCCGACCGGTTCACCGCCGACGCGTACCGGAGCAGCGTGGTCTCCTCCGCGCAGGAGCAGACCGGCGCGCTGGAGGCCGCCGGCGGGTCGCTGACCCAGGAGCGCGACCTGCTGGACGACTCCGTCGTGGCCGTGCGCACCCGCGACGGCGGGGCCCTCGTCGTGGCGGGGTACCGGTCCTCGGTGACGGCCCGCGGGCCGGCCGGCGGGCGGCCGGGCACCCTGCAGGACGTCGCGGCGGCCCTGGCCGGCCGCGACGGCGACGTCACCTCCGTGACCACGGTGCTGGAGGAGGTCGTCGTCTTCGCCGTCCCGCCGGGCGACGGGCAGGTCTCCGCCGTCGCCGTGCAGAGCGGGCCGGTCTCCGTCGAGGCGTCCTGAACCCCACCGCTGAACCCCGCCGGCGTCGCGGGCCGGTGCCGGCCCGCGGTGACCGCGTGAGAAGCTGATCGCCATGACTCAGCCGACTCCCCCCGGTGCGGGGCTGAACCTGCGCGGGGCGGTGGACCTCGGTGCGCTGGCGGCCCGCAACTCCCGCCGCGAGGAGGTCGCCCGCCGCGCGTCCGCCGACCCCGACTCCGCGCAGCAGGCCTCCCCGTTCGTCGTGGACGTCACCGAGGAGTCCTTCGCCGAGGTCGTCCAGCGCTCGGTGGAGTTCCCCGTCGTGCTGGACCTGTGGGCCGAGGGGTACGACACCGGCTCGGAGGTCCTCGCGCAGCTGGCCGGCGAGTTCGCCGGGCGGTTCCTGCTGGGCCGCATCGACGTGCAGGCCGAGCCCGCGCTGGCGCAGTCGCTGCTGCAGTCGCTGCAGGCGCGCTCGGTGCCGCTGGTCGCCGCGATCGTCAAGGGCCAGCCGCTGCCGCTGTTCACCGGCGCCTACCCCCCGGCGGAGGAGGCCCGCCCGCTGCTCGAGGAGGTCCTGCGCGTCGCCGAGGCCAACGGCGTGACCGGCCGCGTGGCCGGTGAGGCGCCCGCCGAGACCCCCGAGCCCGAGCAGCCCTCGCTGCCCCCGCTGCACGCCGAGGCGCAGGCCGCGGCCGAGGCGGGCGACTACGACGCCGCCGCGGCCGCCTGGCGGAAGGTGCTGGCGAGCGACCCGCGCGACGCGGCGGCCACCGAGGGCCTGGCGCGCGTCGAGGTCCTGCGCCGGCTGAGCGGGGTGGACGCCGGTGCGGCCCGGGCCGCCGCGGCCGACGCCCCCGACGACGTCACCGCGCAGATCGTCGTGGCCGACCTCGACCTCGTCGGCGGCCACGTGGAGGACGCCTTCGAGCGGTTGCTGCGCATCGTGCGGCGCGCCGCGGGCGAGGACCGGGACGCGGCCCGCGCCCACCTGTTGGAGCTGTTCACGGTCGTCGGCGCGGGTGACCCCCGCGTGGCGACAGCGCGCACGGCGCTCTCGCGCGCGCTGTTCTGATCCCCGCCCGCCTCGCGGGAGCGCCCGCCGCGTTCCCGCGGGGCGCCCCCGGCGCCGCCTAGGATCACGCGGGTGAGCACCGACGCGACCACCGCGACCGGCACCGGCGGCGAGCTGCCCCGCAGCGCCCCCTCCGCCCTCGGCGTCGACGCCCGCGGCGTGGCGGCCTTCCTCGACGCGGTCGAGGCCGCCGACGGTGTCGAGCTGCACTCCCTGGCCGTGCTGCGCAGCGGGGCGGTGGTCGCGGAGGGCTGGTGGGAGCCGTACGCCCCGGACCGGCTGCACCTGCTGTACTCGGTGAGCAAGAGCTTCACCGCCACCGCGCTCGGCCTGGCGGTGGCCGAGGGGTTGGTGGACCTGGACTCCACCGTCCTGTCGCACTTCCCCGAGCTCGACGCCGACGTGACCGACGAGCGCTCCCGCTCGATCACGCTGCGGCACGTGGCCGCCATGGCCAGCGGCCACCGCGGCGAGACGATCGGGGCGGCGAGCGCCGACCCCACCGGCGACGTGGTGCGCGGTTTCCTGCGCCTGCCGCCGGAGGGCGAGCCGGGCACGGTCTTCGCCTACAACCAGCCGTGCACGTTCGCGATCGCCGCCGTCGTGCAGCGGGCCACGGGCGGCACCCTCACGCGGTACCTGCGCCCGCGCGTGCTGGACCCGCTGGGCATCGGCGAGACCGCCTGGCTCACCGACGCGCACGGTCGCGAGGTCGGCTTCTCCGGGTTGCACGCCACCACGGACGCGCTGGCGAAGCTGGGGCAGCTGCACCTGGGCCGGGGGCGCTGGGGCGAGGAGCAGCTGCTGCCCGCGGAGTGGGTCGACGAGGTCGGCCGCTCCCACGTGGACACCTGCGCGGCCCACCCGGACCCGGACTGGCAGCTCGGGTACGGGTACCAGTTCTGGCCCTCCCGGCACGGCTACCGCGCCGACGGGGCCTACGGGCAGTTCGCCCTCGTGCTGCCCGAGCAGGACGCCGTCGTGGCGATCACCGGCCAGACGGTGCCCACGCAGGTGCTGCTGGAGGCGGTCTGGGAGCACCTGGTGCCCGCCCTGTCCGGTCCGCCGCTGCCCCCGGACGCCGCCGCGCACGACGCCGCGCTCGCCGCCCGCCTGCGCGGGCTGCGCCTGGACGTGCCGCCGTCCTCGGGGCCGGTGCGCGAGCCTGAGCCGGCGCTGCTCACCGCCGCCCCCAGCAGCGCCCCGGCCACGCTGGCGCGGGTCCGCCTGGAGCGCGCCGCGGCCGGCTGGTCGCTCGTCCTGGAGGACGGTGAGGACCGGCTGGCCGCCGCGCTGGGCGACGGCTGGAGGACCACGGGCGCCCTGGCGACGAGCTGGGCGTGGACGGGGCCGCGCTCGCTGCGCGTGGACGTGGTGTTCGTGGAGACCCCGCACCGCCTGGTGCTGGAGCTGGACGTGGCCGCGGGCACCTTCCGCGGCACCTGGCGCACCGAGCCGCTGCACGCGCCCCCGCTGGCGCGGATGCGCGCACCCCGCCCCTGAACGGCTCCCCGGCCGGCCCCCGGGCGCCGTCCCGGGCCGCTACCCGCGCGGAACACGCCCCCCGGTTCGCGGAGCCGGCCGCCGGGTGCTGAACTGTGGGGCCGTCCCCGTCCCGGTCCAACCACGGAGCCGCAGTGATCGACTACCTGCGGGGCAGTTCCGGCGTCGTCCTCGACGCCCTCGCCCAGCACGTCCTCCTGGCCGTCGTGCCGCTCCTGATCGGCGTGCTGCTGGCGCTGCCGGTGGGCTACCTGGGGGTGCGCTTCCCCCGCCTGTACCAGCCGCTGATGGGGCTGTCGGGGATCGTGTACTCCATCCCGTCCCTGGCGGTGTTCGTGACGCTGCCGTACCTGCTGGGCACCCGCATCCTGTCCCCGGTGAACATCGTGGTGGCGCTGGCCGTCTACACGCTGGCGCTGATGGCCCGCACGGTCGCCGACGGGCTGCGCTCGGTGGACCCGGCGCTGGCGGAGGCGGCGACCGCCATGGGGTACCGGCGCACGCGGCGGCTGCTGGAGGTGGAGCTGCCGCTGGCGCTGCCCGTGGTGCTGGCCGGCGCGCGGGTGGCGGCGGTCTCCAACATCAGCCTGGTCAGCGTCGGGGCGCTCATCGGGGTCGGTGGGCTGGGGGAGCTGTTCACCCGCGGGTTCCAGCTCGACTACGCCGCGCCGATCGTCACCGGGATCGTGCTGACGCTGCTGCTCGCCGCGGTCGCCGACCTGCTGCTGGTGCTGCTGCAGCGCTGGGCGACGCCGTGGACCCGCCTCGCCGGACGGAAGGGCTGAGCGCCGTGGAGAACACCCCGTACCTGCTGGACCCGGCGAACTGGAGCGGGCCGGGTTCCATCCCGCAGCTGGTGCTGGCGCACCTGGGGTACACCGGCCTGGCCCTGCTGGCCGGTGTCCTCATCGCCTTCCCGCTGGGCCTGTTCATCGGCCACACCGGCCGCGGCTCCCTCCTGGCGATCAACGCGGGCAACGCCGGGCGGGCCCTGCCGACGCTGGGCCTGCTCATGCTGCTGGTGACGCTCATGGGCCTGAACGTGCTGCCGGTCCTCATCGCCCTGGTGGTCCTCGTCGTCCCGCCGATCCTCACCTCCACCTACGCCGGGTTGCGCTCGGTGGACCGCGCCGCCGTGGACGCCGCGCGGGGCATGGGCATGCGCCCGCTGCAGGTGCTGTTCGGCGTGGAGGTGCCGATGGCGCTGCCCGTGCTGTTCAGCGGGTTGCGCGCGGCGACGCTGCAGGTGGTGGCCACCGCGACGGTCGCCGCCGCGGTGGGGCTGGGCGGCCTGGGGCGCCTGCTGATCGACGGCCTGGCCGTCAACGACTACGGTCGCGTGGCCGCCGGCGCGGTCGTGGTCGCCGTGCTGGCGATCGTCCTGGACCTGCTGCTCGCCGTGGCGCAGCGGTCCGTCGTCTCCCGGGGGCTCACCGGCCGCCGCCCGCGCCGCGCCCGCGGCGGGCGCCGCCCGCCCACCCCGGCCCAGTCCCGCCTCGACGCCGACCTGGCGTGAGGACCGACGGAAGGATCCACCCGTGAAGCGCAGGACCCTGCTGACGACCGCCCTGGCCGCGAGCACCGCACTCGGCCTGGCCGCCTGCGGGGCGGGGGAGGACCCGCTGGCCGCGGACCCCGGCACCGGGCAGACCGCGACGTCCGCGCTGGTGATCGGCTCGGCGAACTTCCCCGAGAACGAGCTGCTGGCGGAGATGTACGCGCAGGTGCTGGAGGAGTCCGGCGTCGAGGTCGACCGGAACTTCGGCATCGGCTCCCGCGAGATCTACCTGCGCGCCCTCCAGGACGGCTCGATCCACCTCATCCCCGAGTACAACGGCGCCCTGCTCGCGGCGGTCTCCGAGGGCGGCGTCCCCGAGGACGTCAGCACCCCCGAGGAGGTGTACGAGGCGCTGCAGGACGCGCTGCCGGACGGCTTGACGGTGCTGGAGCAGGCCGAGGCCCAGAACAAGGACAGCCTGACGGTCACCCGGGCCACCGCCGAGCAGTACGGCCTGACGAGCATCGCGGACCTCGCACCGGTGGCGGGGCAGCTCACGGCCGGCGGTGCGCCGGAGTTCGCCGAGCGGTACCAGGGCCTGGTGGGGCTGGAGGAGGTCTACGGCGTGGAGTTCGCCGGCTACCGCTCGCTGGACGTCGGCGGCCCGCTGACGGTCCAGGCGCTGCTGGACGGCGACGTCCAGGTCGCCAACCTCTTCACCACCGACTCCTCGATCGAGACCAACGACCTCGTCGTGCTGGAGGACCCGGAGGACCTGTTCCTGGCCGAGAACGTCGTGCCGCTGATCAGCGCGGCGAGGAGCGACAGCCGCATCGCCGACGCGCTGAACGCCTTCTCGGAGACCCTGACGACCGAGAAGCTCACGGAGTACCTGGCGCGGGTGCAGGTCGGCAAGGAGCCCGTCTCGGAGGTGGTGGGCGACTACCTGGAGGCGAACCCGGTGGAGCCCGCCGAGAGCTGACCCGCTCCCGCCCGCGTGCGACGACGGCGGCCGGTCACCCNGGCCGCCGTCGTGGGTGCTGCGGGTCAGTCCTCCGGCACCAGCCAGATCGCGCCCAGCGGCGGCACGCGCAGCGCCGCGGACTGCGGCTGGCCGTTCCACGCCGGGCCGTCGGCGACGATCGTGCCGTCGTTCACCACGCCCGAGCCGGCGAAGCGCTCGGCGTCGGTGTTCAGGAGCTCCTTCCAGCGGCCCGGCCGCGGCAGGCCGACGCGGAAGTCCTCGTACGGGCTGGCCGAGAAGTTCACCACGACGGCCAGCTGCCTGCCGTCGGTGGCCCGGCGCACGTACGAGACGAGGTTGCGCTGGTTGTCACCGCCGTCGATCCACTCGAACCCCTCGGGCGAGAAGTCCTGGGACCACAGCTCCGGGTGCGCCTTGTACAGGGCGTTGAGCTCCGCGACCAGGTCGTGCAGGCCCTTGTGCCAGGGGGTGTCCAGCAGCCACCAGTCCAGCGAGCGGCCCTCGGACCACTCGGCCTCCTGACCCAGCTCCGCACCCATGAACAGCAGCTGCTTGCCGGGGTGGGACCACATGTACGCCAGGTAGGCGCGCACGTTCGCCAGCTGCTGCCAGCGGTCGCCGGGCATCTTGCGCAGCAGCGAGCCCTTGCCGTGCACCACCTCGTCGTGGGAGATGGGCAGGCAGAACTGCTCGCTGAACGCGTAGACGAGGCTGAACGTCAGCTCGCCGTGGTGGTACTGGCGGTAGACCGGGTCCTGGGACACGTACTGCAGCGAGTCGTGCATCCAGCCCATGTTCCACTTCAGGCCGAAGCCGAGGCCGCCGCCGCTGGTGGGGGCGGTGACGCCGGGGAACGCCGTGGACTCCTCGGCGATCATCATGATGCCGGGGGTGCGCTTGTAGGCGGTGGCGTTGGCCTCCTGCAGGAAGCTGATGGCCTCCAGGTTCTCCCGGCCGCCGTACTGGTTGGGCAGCCACTGGCCCTCCTCGCGGGAGTAGTCCAGGTAGAGCATCGAGGCGACCGCGTCGACGCGCAGGCCGTCGGCGTGGAACTCCTCCAGCCAGTACAGGCCCGAGGCGACGAGGAAGTTGCGCACCTCGCTGCGCCCGAAGTCGAAGACGTACGTGCCCCAGTCCATCTGCTCGCCGCGGCGCGGGTCGGGGTGCTCGTAGAGCGGCGTCCCGTCGAAGCGGGCCAGGGCGAACTCGTCCTTGGGGAAGTGCCCGGGGACCCAGTCGATGATGACGCCGATGCCGGCCTGGTGGAGGCGGTCGATGAGGTGCCGCAGCTCGTCGGGCGAACCCCACCGCGAGGTGGGCGCGAAGTACGACGTCACCTGGTAGCCCCAGGAGCCGCCGAACGGGTGCTCCATGACGGGCAGGAACTCCACGTGGGTGAAGCCGGCCTCGCTGACGTAGGAGACCAGCTCCTCCGCCAGCTCGCGGTAGCCGAGCCCCTGGCGCCAGGAGCCCAGGTGCACCTCGTAGACGGACACCGGCCCGGAGTGCGGGTCGGTCGCCGCGCGCTTCGCCAGCCAGTCGGCGTCGCCCCACTCGTAGGCGGACTCCGCCACGACGGACGCGGTCGCCGGCGCCACCTCGGTGGCCTGGGCCATCGGGTCGGCCTTCTGCCGCCAGTGCCCGTCCGGGCCGAGGATCTCGAACTTGTAGCGGCTGCCGGCGCCCACGCCGGGCACGAACAGCTCCCACACGCCGGACGAACCCAGCGAGCGCATCGCGTGCGCGCGCCCGTCCCAGTGGTTGTGGTCGCCCACGACGCGCACGGCCTGCGCGTTCGGGGCCCACACGGCGAACGCGGTGCCGTCCACACGGCCCCGGGGGCCGTCCCAGTGCCGCACGTGCGCGCCCAGGACGTCCCACAGCTGCTCGTGGCGGCCCTCGCCGATGAGGTGCAGGTCGACCTGGCCGACGGTGGGCAGGAACCGGTAGGGGTCGTCGACGACGTGCGGCTCGCCGTCGGGGTAGGTCACCTCCAGGCGGTAGTCGCCGACGGACCCACCGGGGTGGACCCCGGCCCACACGCCGTCGTGCTCGTGGACCAGGCCGACGCGGCCGCCGTCCTCGGTGAGCACGGTGACGGCGGAGGCGAACGGCTTCAGGGCGCGGTAGGTCACGGCACCGTCGTGCGGGTGCGCGCCCAGCACGGAGTGCGGCGACCAGTGGGACCCGGTGGCGACCTTGGCCAGGTCGTCCGCGTCCACGGGGCGGGGGGTGGCGGCTTCGCTCGACATGGGCTCCAGTCTCCGGTCGGCAGGGCCCGCCCGCGCGTCGGAACGGACCGGGGTTCTCGGTCGGTCGGTCAGGCCGTGGTGGTCACGACGTCAGGCGTCGCACGGCGCCCATCGGGATGCCTACCCAGTCCGGCCGGTTGCGGACCTCGTAGACGACCTCGTACAGGGCCTTGTCCAGTTCGAGGGCCGCCAGCAGGGTCGCGGCTGCCGAGCCGGGTTCGCGCGGGTCCACACCGGTGCCCGCGGCGTACGCGGCGAGGAAGGCCTCGCGGCAGGCGGCGGCCCAGCGGCCGGCGGCCTCCTCGCCCACCCGGCCGGCGCCGCTGGAGGCGGCGTAGTCGAAGGAGCGCAGCATCCCGGCCACGTCGCGCAGCGCGAGGTCGGGCACGCTGCGCTCGGCCAGCGGTCGCAGCGGTTCGCCCTCGAAGTCCAGCAGCACCCAGCCGCGCTGCTCGGAGCGCAGCACCTGCCCCAGGTGGTAGTCGCCGTGCACGCGCTGCAGGTCCGGCGCACCGCTGACGTGCCGCACGGCGTCGACGCGGGCGGTGGCCGCCTCCGCCACCTCGTGCAGCTCCGGGACCGCGGTGCAGGCCCACGCCACCCGGGCGGCCAGGCCGTCGGCGAACGCGGCGAGGCGCTCGGGCGTGGCGGGCTCGGTGGCCAGCTCCCGGGCCAGGACGGCGTGCACCTCGGCCGTGGCCGCACCCAGCTCGCCCGCCTCGGCGCTGAAGTCGCGCCCCTGCTCCACCGCGGCGGTGGCGACCCGCCAGGCGTCCTGCGAGCCGGCGAGGAACTCCGTCAGGTGCGCGAGGTGGCCGTGCGCGACGCGCCCGTCCGGGGCGGTCCACTGCCCGTCGACCCAGCCCGCGGGGCGGGGCACGCGCTCGCAACCGGCCGCGGCCAGGGCGGTCTGCACGACGACGTCGGGGTTGTCGCCGGCGCTGAGGACGCGGAACACCTTCGCGATGAGCGGTGCCGCGTCCGAACCGGGCGGCGGGGTGACGACGATGGAGGTGTTCGACTGCTCGCCGCCGAGCACCTTCGTGCTCGCGCCGGTGGGTACCGGCAGGCCGCCGTCGGCGCTCGTGCCGTGCACGCCGAAGGCCGCCGACCCGGCGCCCTCCTCGGCGGCGACGAGGGTCAGCAGGGCGCGGGTGAAGGTGGGGTCGTGGGGGCCGTCGTACACCCAGGCCTCCGCCCCGTCGACGTCCGGCAGGTGCCCCACCAGCGCGCCGGCGAGGTCGTCGTCGGGGGCCGGCCGCACCGTCAGCGGCACCGCGTAGACGGTGCTGGTCGCCTCCTCGCCCGCGCCGGTGCGCACGGTCAGGGCCACGAGCTGCGCCACGCCGCCCTCGTCCAGGGGGGTGCGCTCCAGGCGCTGCAGGTGCACCGAGGCGCCCTTGTGGGCGAACCACCGCTGGTGCGGCGCCCACTGCAGCAGCAGCTCGGCGAGGGCCGCGTCCGAGGCCGGGTCCGTGGTGGTGGGGCCGGTCACGAGCCACCTCCGAGCTTCAGCCAGTAGAAACCTCGCGGGCCGACGGTGACGGTCAGGCCTCCCTCGGCGTCCACGTCGGGGAAGGCGGCGCCGCCGAAGAGGTCCCGCACGCCCGCGCCCGCCTGACCGGGCATCCGCAGCACCGCCGACTGCGCGTGGTCGGAGAGGTTGTTGACGCACAGCACCGTCTCGCCCTCCTGCTCCTGGGTGGGCTCCAGCACGCGCAGGTACGCCAGCACGGAGTCGTTGCTGCAGTACCCCTCGTCGGGGCGCACCTGCGCGGCGCCGACGGCGGCCTCCAGCGAGGCGTCCGCGGGGCTGAGGCCCTCCTCGGTGCTCTCCGGGTGGCGCGGGGTCAGCGGCACGTAGCGCCCCAGCCCGAAGGCGGGGTGCGCCCGGCGCACGGCGAGGACGTGGCGCACCCAGTGCAGCAGGGAGCTGGACGTCGCCAGCTGCGCCTCCACGTTGACCGCCTGGTAGTTGTAGACCAGCGACTGGATGGTCGGCAGGTACAGCTTGCCGGGGTCGGCGGAGGAGAAGCCGGCGTTGCGGTCCGGGGTCCACTGCATCGGCGTGCGCACCGCGTCGCGGTCGTCGAGCCAGATGTTGTCGCCCATGCCGATCTCGTCGCCGTAGTACAGGCACGGGCTGCCCGGCAGCGACAGCACCATCGCGTGGATGAGCTCGATCTCGGGTCGGGAGTTGTCCAGCAGCGGCGCGAGGCGCCGGCGGATGCCGATGTTGGCGCGCATGCGCGGGTCGGGCGCGTACCAGCCGTACATGGCGGCGCGCTCCTCGGTGGTGACCATCTCCAGCGTCAGTTCGTCGTGGTTGCGCAGGAACGTGCCCCACTGGCCGCTGGAGACGGGGATCTCCGGCGTCGCCGAGAGGATGTCGATGATCGGCGTGGCCTTGCCCTCGCGCATCGCGTAGTACAGCCGCGGCATGACGGGGAAGTGGAAGCACATGTGGCACTCCGGCTCCTCCTCGGTGCCGAAGTACTCCACCACGTCGAACGGCCACTGGTTGGCCTCGGCGAGCAGCACCCGGCCGGGGTACTCGTCGTCGACCATCTTCCGCAGCCGCTTGAGGAACTGGTGGGTGGCGGGCAGGTTCTCGCCGTTGGTCCCCTCCTCCTCGTAGAGGTAGGGGACGGCGTCGAGGCGGAAGCCGTCGATGCCCATGTCCATCCAGAAGCGGACGGTGTCGAACATCGCCTCCTCGACGGCCGGGTTCTCGAAGTTGAGGTCCGGCTGGTGGCTGAAGAAGCGGTGCCAGAAGTACTGCCGGCGCACCGGGTCGAACGTCCAGTTCGACGTCTCGGTGTCGACGAAGATGATGCGTGCGTCGGCGTACTTCTCGTCGGTGTCGCTCCAGACGTAGAAGTCGCCGTACGGGCCGTCGGGGTCGGAGCGGCTGGCCTGGAACCACGGGTGCTGGTCGCTGGTGTGGTTCATCACCAGGTCGATGATGATGCGGATGCCGCGCTGGTGGGCCTCCTGCACGAGGCGCTGGAAGTCCGGCAGGGTGCCGAACTCGGGCAGCACCGCGTTGTAGTCGGCGATGTCGTACCCGCCGTCGCGCAGCGGGGACGCGAAGAACGGCGGCAGCCACAGGCAGTCGACGCCGAGCCACTGGAGGTAGTCGAGGCGGTCGGTCAGGCCGGAGAAGTCCCCGGTGCCAGAGCCGTTGGAGTCGGAGAACGCGCGGACCAGGGCCTCGTAGAAGACGGCGGTCTTGTACCACTGCGGGTCGTTCTTCAGGCCGGGGCCGGCGATGTGGAGGTTCTCCAAGGTCATCCTCCCGCCCCGTGCGGCAGCACGTGGAAGACGTGCGCGGGCTCGACGTACGGGTCCAGTCGCACGTAGTCGTGCTCGCCCCACTCGTGCACCGCGCCGGTCAGCTCGTCGCGCACGGTGAACCGCTCCCACCACTGCCGGCCCAGCGCGCCCATGTCCAGGTGCACGGTGGTCTCGCGGGTGGCGTGCGGGTCGAGGTTGACGACCACGATCACGAGGTCCTCGGTCCCGTCGGGTGCCACCCGGCGGCGGGAGAACGCCAGGACGTTCTCGTCGTCGCAGGGGTGGAACGCCGTGCCGCGCAGCTCCTGCAGCGCGGGGTGCGCCCGGCGCACCTCGTTCAGGCGCTTCAGGTACGGCGCCAGGCTCCAGCCCTCGCGCTCCGCGCGCTCCCAGTCGCGGGGACGGAACTGGTACTTCTCGTTGTCCAGCTGCTCCTCGGCGCCGGGGCGCGCGGCGTGCTCGACGAGCTCGTAGCCGGAGTAGATGCCCCACGACGGGCTCAGCAGCGCGGCCAGCACGGCGCGCAGCTTGAACACCGGCGGGCCGCCGTACTGCATGGTGGGGGTGAGGATGTCGTGCGTCGTGGGCCAGAAGCTGGGCCGCATGTAGTGCGCCGACTCCGTGGTGAGCTGCTCCAGGTACTCGCGGATCTCCCAGCCGGCGTTGCGCCACGCGAAGTAGGAGTACGACTGCTGGAAGCCCACCTTGGCCAGGGTGTGCATCATCGCCGGGCGGGTGAACGCCTCCGAGAGCCACACCACCTCGGGGTGCTCGCGGCGCACCTCGCCGATGAGCCACTCCCAGAACTCGACCGGCTTGGTGTGCGGGTTGTCCACGCGGAAGCACGTCACGCCGTGCTCGATCCACACGTCCACCACGCGCTTGACCTCGGCGTAGATGCCCTCGGGGTCGTTGTCGAAGTTCAGCGGGTAGATGTCCTGGTACTTCTTCGGCGGGTTCTCCGCGTAGGCGATCGTGCCGTCGGCGCGCGTGGTGAACCACTCCGGGTGCTCGGTGACCCACGGGTGGTCCGGTGCGCACTGCAGCGCCAGGTCCAGCGCCACCTCCAGGCCCAGCTCCCTGGCCCGGGCCACGAAGAAGTCGAAGTCCTCGAAGGTGCCCAGCTCCGGGTGGATGGCGTCGTGACCGCCCTCGGCGGCGCCGATCGCGTACGGCGAGCCGGGGTCCAGCGGGCCGGCGTTCAGCGAGTTGTTCGGGCCCTTGCGGTTGGTGCGCCCGATGGGGTGGATCGGGGTGAGGTACGCGATGTCGAAGCCCATGTCGGCGATCGCGGGCAGCCGCTCTGCCGCCGTGCGGAAGGTGCCGGAGACCCACCGGCCGGCGGCCTCGTCGAAGTACGCGCCCTCCGACCGGGGGAAGAACTCGTACCAGCTGCTGAACGCGGCCAGCCGTCGCTCCACCACCAGCGGGTGGGTGGGGGAGGGGGAGACCATCTCGCGCAGCGGCAGCCGGTCCAGGGCGGCGCGCACGCCGTCGGACGTCCCGGCGGCCAGCCGCTCGCCGTCCCCCAGGGAGGTGTCGCGCAGCCGGCCGGCGGCGTCGCGCAGCACCTGCGCGCCCTCGCGGTCGCGGCCCGGCAGGTCCGCGGCGCGCTCCAGCAGCCGGGCGCCCTCCTCCAGCATGAGCGCCACGTCCACCCCGGCGCCGACCTTGATGGTCGCGTCGTGGTCCCAGGTGCCGTACGGGTCGGACCAGCCGTCCACCCGCACCCCCCAGTCGCCCTCGCCGTCCGGCACGAGCACGGCGGCGTAGCGGTCGGTGCCGGCGTTCGTCAGGGTCATGCGCGCGCTGGGGCCGTCGGTGCCGTCCGGGCGCACCAGCACGGCCGTGGCGGCGACCGCGTCGTGGCCCTCGCGGAACACGGTGGCCGTGATCGGCACGAGTTCCCCGACCACCGCCTTGGAGGGCCAGCGCCCCGCGTCCACCGCGGGGGCGACGTCGAGGACGGGGATGCGCCCGACCACCGGCCGGGTGCTGCTCCCGGCCGGCACGCCGCCCGCCGAGGGGGTGTCCGGGCGTCGCGCCGTGGTGGCGGCGGTCCCGCGCGTCGTCGGCTGCTCCTTCGTCGTCACGTGCGGCAACCTACCGACGGCGGGCGGAGGTGTCGCGGGGAAGTTGCGGGGGAGCGGCCGCCGTTCCCGCTCGCGCGGGCCGGGCGGCGGCGGGGCGCGCGGTGCCGCGGAGGTGGAGCGCTCACCTGTCGTGCGCGTGCCCGCGCGGCTACTGTCGATGTTCGTGAGAGCCATCCGACGCTTCACCGTCCGCACCGTGCTCCCCGCCCCGCTGGCCCCCCTGGGGGAGCTGGCCAGCAACCTGCGCTGGTCGTGGCACGAGCCCACGCGCGAGCTGTTCGAGTCCATGGACCCGGCCGCCTGGGTAGCCGTGCACCGCGAACCGGGCGCCCTGCTGGGCGCCCTGAGCACGGAGCGGCTGGAGGCCCTCGCCACCGACGCGGGCTTCGTGCGCCGCGTCGAGGCCGCCGCGGCGGACCTGCGCTCCTACCTGGCGCGACCCGGCTGGTACGCCTCCCTGGGGCCGGACGCCCCGCGGTCCATCGCGTACTTCTCCATGGAGTTCGGCATCACCGGTGCCCTGCCGCAGTACTCCGGCGGCCTGGGCATCCTCGCCGGCGACCACCTGAAGTCCGCCAGCGACCTGGCCGTGCCCGTGGTCGGCGTCGGGCTGTTCTACGCCACCGGTTACTTCAAGCAGTCCCTCTCCCGCGACGGCTGGCAGCAGGAGACGTACCCGGTCCTGGACCCGGACGGGCTGCCGCTGGCCCTGCTGCGCGAGGCGGACGGCACCCCGGTGAAGGTCCACGTGGACCTGCCCGGCGGTCGCCGCCTGACGGCCCAGGTGTGGAAGGCGCAGGTCGGGCGGGTCCCGCTGCTGCTGATGGACTCCGACGTGGAGGAGAACGACGACGCGGCCCGCTCCGTCACCGACCGGCTCTACGGCGGTGGCGGCGAGCACCGCCTGCAGCAGGAACTGCTGTGTGGCATCGGCGGGGTGCGCGCGCTGCGGGCGTGGTCGCGGCTGACCGGTGCACCGGAGCCGGAGGTCTACCACACCAACGAGGGGCACGCCGGGTTCCTCGGCGTGGAGCGCATCCGCGAGCACGTCGAGCGGGGCCTGGGGTTCGAGGAGGCGCTGGAGGCCGTCCGGGCCGCCACCGTGTTCACCACGCACACGCCCGTGCCCGCCGGCATCGACCGCTTCGGCCGCGACCAGATCGAGCTGTACTTCGGCCCCGGCAACCCGCTGCCGGGCGTGCCGGTCGAGCGCGTCCTCGCCCTGGGCGCCGAGGACTACCCCGGCGGCGACCCCGGCGTGTTCAACATGGCCGTCATGGGGCTGCGCCTGGCGCAGCGCGCCAACGGCGTCTCGAAGCTGCACGGCGCCGTCAGCCGCGGCATGTTCGACGGGTTGTGGCCCGGGTTCGACGCGCCCGAGGTGCCCATCGCGTCCATCACCAACGGCGTGCACGCCCCCACGTGGGTCGCCGCTGAGGTGCTGCGCATGGGCGAGCAGTACATCGGCCCCGAACTCGTCCGCGAGGGCCAGGGGTTCGAGAAGGTCGACCAGGTCCCCGACGAGGAGATCTGGCGCACCCGCCGGGTGCTGCGCGGCCGGCTGGTGGAGGACGCCCGCCGCCGGCTGCGGCTGTCGTGGCTGCAGCGCGGCGCCAGCGAGGCCGAGCTGGCCTGGACCCGGGAGGTCCTGGACCCGGACGTGCTGACCATCGGGTTCGCCCGGCGCGTGCCGACGTACAAGCGCCTGACGCTCATGCTGCGCGACCCCGAGCGGCTGAAGTCGCTGCTGCTGCACCCGCAGCGGCCGGTCCAGCTCGTCATCGCCGGCAAGTCCCACCCGGCCGACGAGACCGGCAAGCGCCTCATCCAGCAGATGGTGCGCTTCGCCGACGACCCCGAGGTGCGCCACCGCATCGTCTTCCTGCCCAACTACGACATCACCATGGCGCTGTCGCTGTACCCGGGGTGCGACGTGTGGCTGAACAACCCGCTGCGCCCCTTCGAGGCGTGCGGCACCTCGGGCATGAAGGCCGCCCTGAACGGCGGGCTGAACCTGTCGATCCTCGACGGCTGGTGGGACGAGTGGTACGACGGCGGCAACGGGTGGGCGATCCCCACCGCCGACGGCGTCGACGACCCCGACCGCCGCGACGACCTCGAGGCGGCGGCGCTGTACGACCTCGTCGAGAACTCGGTGGCCGCGCGGTTCTACGACCGCGACGAGCGCGGCCTGCCCGCGCGCTGGCTGGAGATGGTGCGCCACACCCTGGCCTCGCTGGGGCCGAAGGTCCTCGCCAGCCGCATGGTCAGCGACTACGTGCGGCAGCTGTACGTGCCGGCCGCCGTCGCGGGCCGGGCCGCCGCGGCCTCCGGCGCGGCCGCGGCGAAGGACCTGGCGCGCTGGAAGGGCGAGGTGCGCGGGGCGTGGCCGGGCGTGCGGGTCGACCACGTGGAGTCCTCCGGCGTGGGCGACTCCGCCCAGGTCGGCGACGTGCTCCACGTGCGCGGCTTCGTCTCCCTGGGCTCGCTGCGCCCGGACGACGTGGAGGTGCAGGTCGTGCACGGCCGCGTCAGCGAGTCCGACCAGCTCAGCCCCTCCGGCGTGCTGGCCCTGCGGCACGCGGAGGACTTCGGCGACGGCCGGCACCGCTACGAGGGTGAGGTCGCGCTGCGGCAGACCGGCCCGTTCGGGTACACCGTGCGCGTGCTGCCCCGGCACGGCGGCCTGGCCACGCCCGCCGAGCTGGGGCTCGTCGCCAACGCCTGACGCGCGCCGCCGCTCAGGGCGCGGGTGGTGGGGCGGGGTCCGCCCCGCCACCCGCACCACCGCCGTCCTCGCCGCCACCGCCGTCGTCGAGGAACTCCAGGAGCAGCGCGCTCACCCGGTCCGGTTCGACCAGGTGCGGCCAGTGCCCGGCGGCCAGCGGGCGCAGGTCCGCGGAGCGGGCGCGCGGGTTCAGCGCCCGCAACCCGGCGGCGTCCACGTCGCGGGTGCTGCGCACGTGCAGCAGCGGCACCCGCGCCGCCCGCAGCACCGGACGCGGGTCCAGCTCCAGCACGTCCGCCCACAACCGGCGCACAGCGGCCTCCGGCGTGGCCGCGATGCGGGCGACGACCTCCTCGCGCAGCCGGGGCAGGCGCTCGCCCCACGCCGCGCGCATGGACGTCACCAGCACCTCGTGCCAGCCGTCGGCGCGCACCGCCGCCGCGCGGACCCGCTTCGCGGCCACCGCCTCGCCGCTCACCGGCACGTTGGAGTCCACCAGCACCAGCCGGCGCAGCAGCTCCGGCCGGTGCGCGGCCAGCAGCAGACCCACCACGCCGCCCGTGGAGTGGCCCACGAGGTCCACCGGCCCCGGACCGGCGAGCGCCGCCACCCGCTCCCCGACCCGCGCCGCCACCGCCTCCAGCGTCGCCGCGCCCGGCACGGGCGGCTCCGCGCCGTGGCCGGGCAGGTCCAGCGGCACCGCGCGCCGCCCCGAGCGGGCCAGCGCCGCCTCCTGCGCGGCGAGCTCCACCGCGCGGCAACCCGTGCCCGGCAGCAGCACCACCGCGGCGGCGCCCGCCCGGGCCCGCCCGCTCAGGCGGTCGCCAGCACGCGCACCGACCAGGCCGGCACCCGCAGCGGCTCGCCCGCCGCCGCCGCCCGTCGCCGCCGGTCGGGGGTGCTGCTCCAGCGCGGGTGGAACCGCGCCAGCCCCTCCACGCGCGGCAGCACCACGTCGCGCTGGCGCTCGCCGGCGTTCACCACGACGAGCACGGACGCCAGGCCGCGGTCGCGGCCGTCGACCACCACCTGCAGGATGCGCCGCCCCGCGTCGTGCCAGCGGTCCACCGTCATGCCCGCGCCGTCCTCGGCGAACCACAGCAGGTCCTCGCGCTGCTCGCGCACCGGGTGCCCGCGCCGCACCCCGGCGTCCTGCAGCACCGGGTAGCGCGAGCGCAGCGCCACCAGCTCACGCGTGTCGGCCAGCAGGTCGCGCTGCCAGTCCGCCAGGTCCCAGTCCACCCACGAGATCTCGTTGTCCTGGCAGTAGGCGTTGTTGTTGCCGCCCTGCGAACGGCCCAGCTCGTCGCCCGCGGTGAGCATCGGCACGCCCGAGGACAGCAGCAGCGTCGCCAGCAGGTTGCGGGTGCTGCGCCGTCGCGCCGCCAGCACCGACGGGTCGTCGGTGGGGCCCTCCACCCCGTGGTTCCAGCTGGTGTCCGAGTCGCTGCCGTCGCGGTTGCCCTCGCCGTTGGCCTCGTTGTGCTTGCGGTCGTAGGAGACCAGGTCGGCCAGCGTGAACCCGTCGTGCGCGGTCACGAAGTTCACGCTCGTCAGCCGTCCCCGGGTGACGTCGAACGTGTCCGCCGAGCCGGCGAAGCGCGTGGCGAACTCCCGCAGTCCCCGCCCGGCCGCGTCCGGCGCCCCGTGGCCCAGCGCCACCTCCCGGGCGTCGGTGAGCCAGAACCGGCGCACCCCGTCGCGGAACCGGTCGTTCCACTCGTGCACCGGCGGCGGGTACTGGCCGGTGCGCCAGCCGAAGGGGCCGACGTCCCACGGCTCGGCGACGTGCTTGACGCCCGCCAGCACCGGGTCGCTCGTCAGCGCCACCAGCAGCGGGTGGTCGGGGGTGAAGCCCTCCCGGCCGCGCGCCAGCGTCGTCATCAGGTCGTAGCGGAAACCGTCGATCCCGTACTCGCTCACCCAGTGCCGCAGGGAGTCCAGCGCGAACTGCACGACGCGGCGCTCACCGAAGTCCAGGGAGTTCCCGCAGCCGGTGACGTCGAAGGGGCGCCCGCCCGCGTCGCGCAGGTAGTACGTCGCCTCGTCCAGCCCGCGCAGCGACAGGTGCGGGCCGTCGGGGCCCTCCTCGCACGTGTGGTTGTAGACGACGTCCAGCAGCACCTCGATGCCCGCCCCGTGCAGCGCGGCCACCGTCCCCCGGAACTCCTCGCGCACCGCCGCGGCGCCGGCGGCGCGCGCCGCGGCCGTCGCGTACCCCGGGTGCGGGGCGTTGAAGGCCAGGGTGTTGTACCCCCAGTGGTTGACCAGGCCGCGCCGGCGCAGGTGCACCTCCGAGGTGCTGGCGTGCACCGGCAGCAGCTCCAGCGCGGTCACGCCCAGGGACGTCAGGTGCTCCAGCACCGCCGGGTGCGCCAGGGCGGCGTAGGTGCCGCGCAGCTCCTCCGGGACGTCCGGGTGGCGCTTCGTCAGGCCCTTCACGTGGGCCTCGTAGACGACGGTGCGCGACCACGGGGTGCGCGGCTGCTCGCCGGGGCGCACCCGCAGGTGCTCGGGCATCGGCCCCAGCGCCACGCCGAGCGGGACGTGCCCGGCGCTGTCCCGCCCGTCCGGCACCGCGAGGTCACCGCGCAGGTCGGCGCCGACCGCGTGCCCGAAGACCTCCGGGACGAGGTCCACCTCGCCCTCCACCCCCCGCGCGCACGGGTCCAGCAGCAGCTTGGCGGGGTTGTGCCGCAGCCCCCGCTCCGGGTCCCAGCGCCCGTGCACCCGCAGCCCGTACCGCGAGCCCTCCCGCAGGCCCGGCACGTGCCCGTGCCACACGCCCAGCTCCACGTCCGGCAGGGCGGTGCGCGCCTCGCGGCCGTCGTCGCCGACCACGCACACCTCCACGGCGTCGGCGTGGGCGGCCAGGACGGCGACGTCGGCGCCGCCGCCCTCGCCCTCCGGGCGCAGCGTGACGCCCAGGGGGTGCGGGGAGGTCCTCCGGGAGGCACGGGGAGCGGTCGGTCCGTCGCGGCGCGTGGTCGGAACAGGCACCGGCGCAGTCTGCCCGAGGCGGGCGCCGCGTGCCGGGTCGAGGGGGCCGGGGCACGACCGCGCGCTCCTACACTGGTGGGGTGACGGCGTACCTCGACCACGCCTCGACGACCCCCCTGCGGCCCGAGGCCCTCGAGGCGTACGCCGCCGCGGCCTCCCTGGCCGGCAACCCGTCGTCACTGCACTCCAGCGGGCGCCGTGCGCGCGCCGCCGTGGAGGAGTCGCGCGAGGCGCTGGCCGCCGCCGTGGGGGCGCGTCCCGCCGAGGTGGTGTGGACCTCCGGCGGCACCGAGGCCGACAACCTCGCCCTGAAGGGCCTGTACTGGGCTCGCCGCGACGCGGACCCGCGCCGCCGCCGCGTGCTCGTCGGCGCCGCCGAGCACCACGCGGTGCTGGACTGCGCCGCCTGGCTCGCCGAGCACGAGGGCGCCGACGTGCGGCTGCTGCCCGTGGACGCCGACGGCCGCGCCGACCTGGACGCCCTGCGCGCCGAGCTGGCCGACGGCGCCGGCGAGGTCGCGCTCGTGTCGCTGATGTGGGCGAACAACGAGGTCGGCACCGTGCAGCCGGTCTCCGCCGCCGCCGAACTGGCCCACGCCGCCGGGGTGCCGCTGCACACCGACGCCGTGCAGGCCGTCGGCCACCTCCCCGTGGACTTCGCCGCCAGCGGTGCGGACGCCCTGTCGCTGTCGGCGCACAAGTTCGGCGGGCCCGTCGGTGCCGGGGCCCTCCTGCTGCGCCGCGGCACCCCGCTCGTGCCGCTGCAGCACGGCGGCGGGCAGGAGCTCGGCGCCCGCTCCGGCACGCTCGACGCCCCCGCGGCGCGCGCCACCGCCGCCGCCCTGGCCGCTGCGCTCGCCGACCCCGGTGAGGGGGAGCGCACCGCTGCGCTGCGCGAGCGCCTCGTGGCGGGCCTGCGCGCGGCCGTGCCCGGCCTGGTGCTGCGCGGCGACCCCGTCCTCGACGCCGCGCACCGCCTGCCCGGCAACGCGCACGTGACCGTCGCCGGCTGCGAGGGCGACTCGCTGCTGTACCTGCTCGACGCCGCCGGGGTGGAGTGCTCCACCGGCTCCGCCTGCCAGGCGGGCGTGCCGCGGCCCAGCCACGTCCTGCTCGCGATGGGCCTGGACGAGGGCGAGGCCGCCGGGGCGCTGCGCTTCTCCCTGGGGTGGAGCTCCACCGACGCGGACGTCGACGCCGCGCTCGCCGCGATCGGCCCCGCCGTCGAGCGCGCTCGCCGCGCGTCCGGTTCGGCGCGCACCTCCCGGGCGCGCCGGCGCCGCCCGGCGGCCGCCACCGGCGCTCCGTCCGCCGGCACCGCGGCGGAGGCGTCCTGATGCGGGTGCTGGCCGCCATGAGCGGCGGCGTGGACTCCGCGGTGGCCGCCGCGCGCGCGGTGGACGCCGGGCACGACGTCGTCGGCGTGCACATGGCCCTCAACCGCGCCCCCGGCACGCTGCGCACCGGCTCGCGCGGCTGCTGCACGATCGAGGACGCGCTCGACGCGCGCCGCGCCGCCGACCTGCTGGGCATCCCCTTCTACGTGTGGGACCTCTCCGAGTCGTTCCTGGAGGAGGTGGTGGAGGACTTCGTCGCCGAGTACGCCGCCGGGCGCACCCCCAACCCGTGCGTGCGCTGCAACGAGCGCATCAAGTTCGCGGCCCTGCTGGACAAGGGGATCGCCCTCGGCTTCGACGCCGTCTGCACCGGCCACTACGCGCGCGTGCTGCCCGGCCCCGGCGGCGCCGAGCTGCACCGCGCCGCGGACGCGGCCAAGGACCAGTCGTACGTGCTGGCCGTCCTGGACGCCGACCAGGTCGCGCACGCGATGTTCCCGCTGGGCGAGGCCCCCACCAAGGAGCGGGTGCGCGCCGAGGCCGAGCGCCGCGGCCTGCCAGTGGCCCGCAAGCCCGACAGCCACGACATCTGCTTCATCCCCGACGGCGACACCCGCAGCTTCCTCGCCGAGAAGCTGGGGGAGGAGCCCGGTGAGGTCGTCGACGAGGACGGCGCCGTGCTGGGCGCCCACACCGGCACGTACGGGTTCACCGTCGGCCAGCGCAAGGGGCTGGGACTGACCCGGCCCGCCCCCGACGGCCGTCCCCGCTACGTGCTGTCCATCGAGCCGGTGCGCCGCACCGTCACCGTCGGCCCCGCCGAGCGCCTCGCGGTGGGGGAGCTGCGTGCCGTGGAGGCGGTGTGGAGCGCGCCGGAGCCGTCCGGTCCCGTGGAGGTCCACGTGCAGGTGCGCGCCCACGGCGAGGCCGTGCCCGCCGTCGCCGAGGTGGCCGGCGAGGAGGTGCGGGTGGCGCTGCGCGCGCCGCTGACCGGGGTGGCGCCCGGGCAGACGGTGGCGTTCTACGCCGGCACGCGGGTGCTGGGGTCGGCCACGATCTCCGGGACGTCCCCCGCGCGGGGCTGAGACCCCCAGTACCCGGACCCGGACCCGGCGGCGCGGTCCGTCAGGCGGCCCGCTGCGGCGGGTGGTCGGCCGGGACGGTCTCCTCCGGCAGCGGCGGCGGGGGCGGGGTGCCGTCGCCGAACGGGCGCCCGCCCAGCTCTTCGCGGTGGTGCGGTTCCCACCAGTCCGAGGTGTCCGGGCCCTTCGGCACCACCCCGGTGGGGTTGATGTCGCGGTGCACCTCGTAGTAGTGCGCCTTGATGTGCACCAGGTCGGTCGTGTCGCCGAACCCGGGGGTCTGGAACAGGTCGCGGAAGTACGCCCACAGCACCGGCATCTCGGTGAGCTTGCTCCGGTTGCACTTGAAGTGGCCGTGGTAGACGGCGTCGAAGCGGGCCAGCGTCGTGAACAGCCGCACGTCCGCCTCGGTGATCGTGTCCCCCACGAGGAAGCGCTGCCGCGACAGGCGCTCCGACAGCTCGTCCAGCCGTGCGAACAGCCGGTCGTAGGCCCGTTCGTACGCGCCCTGCGTGCCCGCGAAACCGGCCCGGTAGACGCCGTTGTTGACGTCGCGGAACACGCCGTCGTTCACCTCGTCGATCTCGTCGCGCAGGTGCTCGGGGTAGAGGTCGGGGGCGCCGGGGCGGTGGTGCTCGCGCCACTCGGTGGAGAGGTCGAGCGTCATCTGCGCGAAGTCGTTCGTCACGACCTGCCCGGTGGAGACCTCCACGAGCGCCGGCACCGTGATGCCGCGCGGGTAGTCCGGCACGCGCGCGAAGTACGCCTCCTGCAGCCGCTCGATGCCCAGCACCGGGTCCTTCCCGCCCGGGTCCAGGTCGAAGGTCCAGCTGCGCTCGTCGTGGGTGGGCCCGCAGATGCCCTGGGAGATCGCCGCCTCCAGGCCGAGCAGCCGGCGCACGATCGTCGCCCGGTTCGCCCACGGGCACGCCCGCGCCACCACGAGGCGGTAGCGCCCCGGCTCGACGGGGTAACCGTCGCGGCCGTCGGCGGTGACGCGGGTGGTGAGGTAGTTCTGGTCGCGCTCGAAGGACCCCTTCGGGTTCACGTAGCCCGTACCGCCGCCTCGCTGCTCGCTCACCCCGGAACCGTAACCCGCCCGCTCCCGTCACGCCCGGGCGCACCCGGACGGGGCACCCGGGGTCAAGCCCGCCCCCGCGGCGGCCGAGGGGGGGACGTGACCTCGCACCGCGCCGCCCGCAGCGCCCGCCTGACGTGGTCGCTGCTCGCCGGCGTCCTCCTCGCCGCCGGCGCCGTGCTCGTCGTGCCGGGGTGGCGCCCCGCGGCCGTGGTGGCGACCTCGGCCGGCTCGGTGCTGCTGGTCGTGGCGGGCGCGGTGCTGCACCGCCCGCGCGGGGCCGCGTGGTGGCTGGTGGCGGTGATGCTCGCGCTGTGGGGGAGCGGGGCCCTGCTCGTGCAGGTCCACGGGCACGCCACCGCCGCGGCGAACGCCACCGTCTCGGCGGGCCAGGCCGTCGCGGCCGGGATCGTGGTGCACGTGGCGCGCCGCCGGGCCGGTGACCGCGAACCCTCCCCGGGCGGCCGCCTCGACCTGCTCGTCACCGTCGCGGTCCTCGCCCTGGCCGGCGCCCAGGTGCTGGCCGCGCTGCTGAACGGGCGCGGTGACGTCTCCGGTGTCGTGGTGGCCACCGTCGACGTCGCCGTCCTGGCGGTGCTGCTGCGCTTCACCGCCTCGCGGCGCGCCCTGCCGGTCAGCTCCTGGCTGCTGCTGGTGGCCGCCGCGCTCACCATCGCCTACGACCTCTCGTGCGCGCTGCACGGGCACCGCCTGGCGCTGCCCGATGAACCGCTGCAGAGCCTGGGGGTGCTGTCCCTGGGGCTGTTCGGGCTCGCCGCCGTGCACCCGACGATGACGTCGGCGTTCGAGGCGCGCACCTTCACCCGCCGGCGCTCCCCCTCGGCGGCCCTGCTGGGGCTGCTGCCGCTGGTGGCGGTGCCGGCCGCGCTGTGGTGGGTGGCGCGGACCCGCGGCGCCCCGGGCCTGCCGGACTGGACGATCCCGGTGACCGGGGCGATCGTCGCCGCGCTGTGCCTGCTGCGCGCCCGGGCGGCCCTGCGCGCCAGCGAGCACCTGGCCGAGCACGACCCCCTCACCGACCTGGCCAACCGGCGCGGGCTGGCCCGGGCCCACGGCGAGCGAGCCCCGGCCGGCGGCCGCAGCCTGCTGCTCCTGGACCTCGACGACTTCAAGCAGGTCAACGACACGCACGGCCACGACGTGGGCGACGCCCTGCTGCTGCAGGTGCGCGACCGGCTGGTGGCGGCCACCCGCGAGGTCGCCGGCGCCGCCGGCGCCGTCGCGCGCCTGGGCGGTGACGAGTTCACCGTGCTGGTCCCCACCGCGTGCGCCGCCGCCGTCGCCGACCACCTCCTGCGCGCGCTCGCGGCTCCCGTCCCGGTCGAGGACCTGCGGTTGCGGACCGGGGCCAGCGTCGGCATCGCCCACGAGGAGACCTCCGGGCCGGTGCCGCTGGCCGAGCTGATCACCCGCGCCGACGTGGCGATGTACGCCGCGAAGTCCGGCGGCGGCTCCAGGGCCGTGTCGTACCACCCCGCCATGCGCGAGGAGGTCGCCCGGCGCTACACGCTCAGCGGCCAGCTGCGCCGGCTGCTGTCCGGGCGCGCTGCGGGGGTCGGGCACCTGGAGGTGCACTACCAGCCCCTCGTCGACCTGGCCTCGGGCCGGGCCACCGGCGCCGAGGCGCTGGTGCGCTGGTTCCACCCGGAGCACGGCCTGCTGGCCCCCGCCGACTTCCTCGCGCTGGTCCGCAGCAACGACCTGGACGCCCAGCTGGACACCGCCGTGCTGGAGGGGGTGGTGCAGCAGCTGGCCCGCTGGCGCGACCAGGGCCGGCGCGCCCTGCCGGTGGCCGTGAACCTGACCCGCACCAGCCTCGACGACCCGGACCTGGCCGGCCGCGTCCTGACCCTGCTGGCCGCCGCCGACGTGCCGGCGCACCTGCTGCACCTGGAGATCACCGAGCACGAGCAGCTGCCCCTGGACAGCCCCGCAGCCCGCACGCTCACCCGCCTGCACGCCGCCGGCGTCGAGGTCCACCTGGACGACTACGGCACCGGGTACACCGCCCTGGACTACCTGCGCCGCTTCCCGGTGCAGGTGATCAAGGTGGACCGCTCCGTGGTGGTGGGGGTCGTCGAGGGGGACGGGCAGCTCGTCGCCGGGGTGCTGGCCATGGCGGGCGCGCTCGGTCTGCGGGTGCTGGCCGAGGGGATCGAGACCCCGGAGCAGCGCGCCCGGCTGGTCGAGCTCGGCGTGCAGCAGGGCCAGGGGTACCTGTTCTCCCGGCCGCTGCCCGCCGCCGCCTACGCCGACAGGGTCCTCGGCCCCGTCCGTCCGCGGCGCGAGGACCCCACGCCGCCGCCCGTCCTGGGTGGTGCGGCCGTGCGCCCGGTCAGCTCACCAGCACCGTCACCGCGTGGATGAGCAGGCCCACCAGCGCACCCACGACCGTGCCGTTGATCCGGATGAACTGCAGGTCGCGCCCGACGAACAGCTCGATGCGGTTCGCGGCGTCGTCGCCGTCCCAGCGCGCCACGGTGTCGGAGATGACCGTCGCCAGCTCCGGGGCGAAGCGGCGCACCACGTGCCCGGCGGCATCGGTGAGGTGGCGCTCCACGCGCGCGGCGAACGCGGCGTCGTCCACCAGGCGGTGGCCCAGGTCCACCAGCGCCTCCTCGCTGCGGGTGCGCAGCGAGGAGGACGGGTCGGCCAGGGCGTCGTTGAGGTAGCCGCGCACGCTCGTCCACAACCCGGCCAGGGTGTCGGCCAGACCCGGGGAGCTCAGCAGCCGCCGCTGGAACTCGTCGGCCTTCGCCCGGGTGTCCGGGTCGTTCTGCAGGGCGTCGGCGTAGCGGGCCAGCAGGTCGTCGATGGCCTTGCGGCCCGGGTGCTCGCGGTCGGCGGTGACGTCGTCCACCCACCGCTGCGCCTCGGTGTGGACCCGCTTGCCGAGGCGCTCGTTGAGCCAGTCCGGTGCCCACAGCGGCGCCCGCTCCTCCACGAGGCGGCGCACCGTGTGCTCGTTGGCCCGCAGCCAGCGCTGCGCCTCCGCGAGGGTGAGGTCCACCACCGGGCGGTGGGTGCCGTCGCGCACCACCTCGGCCAGCAGGCGGCCCAGCACCGGGCTCCACGGCTCGGCCGCCAGCCGGCGCACCACCACCTGGTCCAGGACGCCGGTGACCTCCTCGTCGCGCAGGATCCCCAGCGCGCCCGTCAGCACCGTGGCGGCCTCGTCGACCACCCGGGCGGCGCCGCCGCGCCCGTGCAGCCAGGAGCCGACCCGGGCGGGGACCCCGGCGCGCTGGACCTTGTCGCGCACGACGTCCTCGGCCAGGAAGTTCTCGGCGACGAACTGCTCCAGGCTCTTGCCCAGGGCCTCCTTGCGCCGGGGGATGAGGGCCGTGTGCGGGATGGGCAGCCGCAGCGGGTGCCGGAACAGCGCGGTGACGGCGAACCAGTCCGCCACCGCGCCGACCATCGCGGCCTCCGCGCCGGCGTTGACGAAGCCCCAGGCCCCGTCGCGGCCCAGCGTGGCGGCGTACACGACCGCGGCCACCACCAGCAGGCTCGTGGCGACCAGCCGCATGCGCCGCAGCCCGCTGCGGCGCTCGGCGTCCCCCTCGCCGTCGCCGGGCAGACCGGGGGCGGCGGGCGGGGCGGGGGTGCGCGGCGCGGGGTGCGTGGTGCTGCTCACCGCGCCATCCTCGCCCACGCACGGCCGGCCCACGCGCTGCCGGTCCTCACGCCGCCGCCCGCCGCCACCACGACCGCCCCGCCCTCAGCTCACGGGGTGACCGCGGAGCGCACCGCCTGCTGCACCGAGCTGAGCAGCTGCGAGCCCGGCGCGGGCACGCCGGTCCCGGCGCAGGTCACGTCCTGCTCCGGGGCGACGCCCGTGGTGAGGAACTCGTCGACGACCGCGTCCACGCACGGGTTGCCCGCGGAGGCGTACAGGGCGTGGTCGCCCTCGTCCTCGACGGTGATCAGCACCGACGAGCCCAGCGCCTCGTGCGTGGCGAGCGCGCCCTCGTAGGAGGTCGCCGGGTCGTGGCGCGACTGCACGATCAGCAGCGGCGGCAGGTCGCGACCGTCCGGGCGCGGCAGGCTCAGCGGGGCGCGGTCCCAGTAGCCGCACGGCTGCTGGGTCACGGCCCAGCCGCGCAGCGGGTACTGCGAGCCCTGGATCTGCCCCAGGTCGTTCCAGAACTCCTCCCCGCGCGACCACGCGGTGTCGTTGCACGTGGTGGCCAGGAACGTCGCGGCGAACGAGTCCGCGTGGGTGGGTCGCTCCTCGGCCAGGCGCTCGGGCAGCAGCTCCTGCACGCGCCGGGCCAGGTCGCCGGCCGCCGCGTCCGCGGCGGCCCCGGCCGCTGCGTCCGCACCCGCCGCGGCGCGCAGGCCCGTCACCACGTCCAGGCTCCGCAGGATCCACGCCAGGGACTCGAACTGGGTCTTGGAGTACATGGCCTGCGCGACGAGGACGTCGACCACGCTGCCGTCCACCAGCGTGACGCCCGACAGCTGCAGGGGGCGGGCGGCCAGCTCGGCGCGGACCCGCTCGTAGGTGCCCTCGACCGCGCCGGCGGTCGGGCCCAGGCCGAACAGCCAGTCGTAGCTCGCGGCCCAGGTGGCGAAGTCGGCCTCGAAGCGCCGCTGGAACGCCGGCGGCTGGTTCTCGCTGAACACCTCCTGGAAGGCGGCGGTCGCCTCGACGCTGGAGTCCAGCACGAACCGGCCCACGCGCGCGGGGAAGTACGTGGCGTACTGCGCCCCCAGCCAGGTGCCGCCGGAGTAGCCCACCCAGTCGATCGTCTCGCGGTCCAGCGCGTGCCGGACCAGGTCGATGTCGGCGATGGTCTGCTCGGTGTTCACCACGTCGACCAGCGGGTCGTCCTCGCAGGCGGCCGCGGTGGCCCGCATCGCCTCGGCGGTGGCCGCCAGCGCCTCGGGGGAGCGGTCGCGCGGGTCGGGCGCCTGGAGCATCGCCGCGTTCGCCTCCGCGCCGCACGTCAGGACCGAGCTGGCGCCCGTGCCGCGCACGTCCAGCCCGACCACCTCGGTGCCGGCCAGCGCGGGCTGCATCCCGAGCGTGGCCAGGGACAGGCCGGCCCCTCCGGGGCCGCCGGGGTTGGTGATCACCGTGCGGGCGGGGCGCTCGCCCTGCTGCGGCAGCCGGCTGATCGCGATGCGCAGCGGCTCACCGGCGGCCGGGTCGAGGTGGTCGCGCGGCACGAGCACCTCCGCGCACTCCAGCAGGGGGGCCAGCTGCGCGGAGTCCACGGCCTCTGCGGTGCACGGCGCCCACGCCGGCTCCTGGTCGCGGTAGAAGGCCGGGTAGCGCTCGGTGAACTGCCGCTGCGCCTGCTCGAGGGTCGTCGGCCGCGCGGTGGCCAGCGCCGACAGCGGGGCGTCGCCCGGCAGCGACGCGGTGGGGGCCGTGGTGGTGGGCGCGCTCACCGCCGCCGCGGTGCCGCCGGTGAGCAGGGTGGCGCCGAGGGCGACGGCGCCGACCGCCGCCAGCGTCGGCGACCGCCGGGCAGGGGGGTTCGGGGTGGGGCGTGCGGTGCGGCGCGGTGCCGGCTGCTGGTGCATGGGCGGCCTCTCCGGTGGGGCTGGCGGGACGGCCGCCCCCGTCCGTGAGGCGGCTGTGGGCCATCCACCCGCACCGGCGCGGTCGCCGTCCAGGGACGACCGGCTCGGATCGGGTCCGTCGTTCGTCGCACCCGCCGCGCCGGTAGCGTGCGCGGACGTGCCCGACGCCACGCCGCCCGCCGCCCGCGCCACCGCCCCCGGTGCCGTGAGCGCACCGGTCGCCCTGCCGGGCACCGACCCGCGCGAGGCCGCCCGCACCGTGTTCGGCGAGCTCGGCGAGCCCCCGCACGCCCCGCACCTGCCCCAGCTGCCCGCCCGCGGCCCGGGCGCGGACCCGGTCGGGCGCGCCGCCGCGCTCCTGGTGGACCTGCCGGTGGACCTGCAGCCGTCCGGCTGGCGGTTCACCGACGCACCCGGCCGCGACCAGGAGCGCGCGCACGCGTACCTGCGCGCCGACCTGGACGAGCTGGCCGAGGCCGCCGACGGCTGGGGCGGGCCGCTGGTGCTGGCGGTGCTGGGCCCCTGGTCGCTGGCCGCCGCCGTCGAGCTGCCCCGCGGGGAGCGCAGCGCCTCCGACCCCGGCGCCCGGCGCGACGTCGTCGCCTCCCTCGCCGAGGGGATCGCCGCCCACGTCGCCGACCTGCGGCGGCTGGTGCCCGGGGCCCGGCCGGTGGTGCAGGTGGAGGAACCCTCGCTGCCCGCCGTGCTCGCCGGGCGGCTGCCCACGCGGTCCGGCTACGGCAGCCTGCGCGCCGTGGACCGCGCCGAGGTGCGCACCGGCCTGCGCGCCGTGGTCGACGCGGTGCGCGCCGCCGGCGGCGAGCCCGTCGTGCGCCTGGCCCCGGACGAGCCGCCGCTGGCGCTGGTGCGCGAGGCGGGCGCGGCCGGTGTCGCGCTCGACGTGACGCGCCTGGGCGCGCACGGGTGGGAGTCGCTGGCGGCGACCGTCGAGGGCGGCGTGCGCCTGTGGGCGGGGGCCCTGCCCGCCGTGGCCCCTCCGCCGGCGGTCGCAGCGCTCGTCGACGCGGTCCAGGGGCCGTGGCGACGCGTGGGGCTGGCCCCGGCCGGTCTGGCCGAAGTGGTCCTCACCGGCACCGAGGGCCTGCAGGACTTGCCGCCGGACTCGCTGCGCGGTGTGCTGCGCCGGCTGCGCGAGGCGGGTGCGGCGCTCGCGGAGGCCTCCGGTGACTGAGGCGGGGCCGGTGTTCCGCGAGGCGGCGCTCGCGGACGTGCCCGCGGTGGTGGCGCTGGTGGAGTCCGCCTACCGCGGTGCGTCCAGCCGGGCGGGGTGGACCACGGAGGCGGACCTGCTCGACGGCCGGCGCACCGACGAGGAGGGCATCGCCTCGATCGTGGCGGACCCCGACGCGGTCCTGCTGCTGGCCGAGCACCCCGCGGGCGGGCCGGCCGGCGCGCGCCTGCTCGGGTGCTGCGAGCTCCGCCGGACGGGGGAGACGGCCTACTTCGGCACCTTCGCGGTGCGCCCGGTGCTGCAGGGCGGCGGCATCGGCGCTTCGCTGCTGGCGCGCGCCGACGCCGAGGCGGTGCGGCGCTGGGGTTCGGCGGCGCTGGAGATGACGGTCATCGCCCAGCGCGCCGACCTCATCGCCTGGTACGAGCGGCGGGGTTTCTCCGCCACGGGTCACCGCCGGCCGTTCCCGTACGGCGACGAGCGCTTCGGGGTGCCGAAGCGCGACGACCTGGAGTTCCTGGTGCTGCGCCGGGCGACCGGTGGACCGCCCGGCGCAGCCTGAGGCGGGGCCTCAGCCGAGGTCGGCCTGCACCTCGATGGTGAGGAACTCGTTGTCGTCCGGTGCACCCTCGGTGCGGCCGGCGGAGAACGGGAAGTTGTTGTCGTTGCCGACGACGATGGTGTGCTCGTCCACCACGTCGACGCTCTCGATCGTCTGGAACGGGAACGTCACGTAGCCCGACTCCGCGCTGAGCTGCGGCGCGACGCCGTCCGGGTCCGGCACGGCCATGAGGTTCACCAGCTGGGTCTTCAGCGGGTGCCCGGCCGCGTCGGTGCGGCTGGTGTCGACGAGGAACACCGCCTTGAACACCGCGGTGGCGCCCTGGCCGTTGTCGCGCTCCAGCACCAGGAAGCGGTGGTCGTCGACGCGGGTGAAGTCGCCGATGGCGTTCTTCGGCGACTCCAGCCGGTACGTGAACTCCTCGCCGCGGTAGCGGTTCTGCTGCGTGTCGTAGCGCAGCACCCGCAGGTCCTGCGGGTCGTCGCCGGCCACCGGGCCCTCGAGCATCGGGAACAGGTAGCGCCCGTCGGAGGAGATCGCCATGCCCTCGAAGCCCTTGCTGCCGCCGAGGTTCGGCTCGGCGTCGCCCAGGGCGGGGTCGTCGGGGGAGCTCACACCAGGCAGCGGCACGGGGGCCTCGACGAGCCGGCCGGCGGCGTCGGTGTGCAGCAGGTACGGCCCGAACTCCTCGCCGAACCAGAACGTGCCGTCGGGGGCCTGCCGGAAGGACTCCACGTCGAAGTCGGCGCCGGTCAGGCGGCGGTCCTCGCGGGTCAGCTCCCAGCTCACGTGCCGGTACGGGTCGGAGAGGGTGAACCCGCCGGGCACGAGCTCGACGGAGCCGTCCTCAGCGGGCTGCAGGCGGTGCACGGCCAGCAGGAAGTCCGCGCTGTTGGCCTTGGCGCCGTAGCCGTTGTCGGACAGCACCAGCCAGCTGCCGTCGGGCTGGACGAGGTTGCCGGAGAAGCCCTGCACGGGCTGGGCGTCGAACGGCACGGCCACGCCGTTGGCGCCCTCGATCGCCGAGCCGCTCGGCACGGGCTCGCCGAAGGTGGCGGCGGGCAGGACGTGGTGGCCCACGAGGCGGGCGGACTGGGCAGGGAAGTCCGCGTCGAAGCGGTCCTCGCGCGCGGAGGCCGCCGTGGTCCCGGCGAGGGTGCCGGCGAGCACGGCGCCGGACAGGACGAGGGGGAGGGCGGCGCTGCGCCGCGGGCGGGGGGTCACGGGCGGGGACGCTAGGGCAGCGCGCCGGACCCCCGGAGGGACGCCGGGCATCGCCCGGGTGAACGCTGGGTGCCTGCTCGGTGCTCGCTCGGTGCCCTCGCCCGGGCCCTCGCCCGGCACGTGTCGGAGCGGCGCGGCAGGATGTCCACCGTGAGCCAGAGCGCCGAGAGCACCGCCCCGGACCCGCTGCACGGGGAGGTCCCCGCCGCGGCGCGGCACCGCTGGGAGGAGCTGGTCCAGCGGATCGAGGCCGCCCGGTTCGCCTACTACGTGCGCAACGCCTCGTTCCTGAGCGACGCGGAGTACGACGGCCTGGAGCGCGAGCTGCGGGCGCTGGAGGAGGAGCACCCGGCGCTGCGCACCCCGGACTCCCCGACGCAGACGGTGGGCGGCACGTTCTCCACCGAGTTCACCGCCGTGAACCACCCCGAGCGCATGCTCAGCCTGGACAACGCCTTCTCCACC
Source organism: Kineococcus sp. TRM81007 (assembly GCF_022669155.1). GTDB lineage: Bacteria > Actinomycetota > Actinomycetes > Actinomycetales > Kineococcaceae > Kineococcus. The sequence goes on from NZ_JALBVB010000053.1 coordinate 253,587, forward strand.
GACGAGCTGTCCGCCTGGGCGGCGCGCGTGGAGAAGGAGGTGGGTGAGGGGGCGCGGTACCTGTGCGAGCCGAAGATCGACGGCCTGGCGATCGACCTCGTCTACCAGGACGGCCGTCTCGTGCGCGGTGTCACCCGCGGCGACGGCCGCACCGGCGAGGACGTCACCCTGAACGTGCGCACCATCGCCGACGTCCCCCAGCAGCTCACGGGTGAGGACCTGCCGGAGTTCCTGGAGGTGCGCGGGGAGGTGTTCTTCCACGTCGCGGCCTTCGAGGAGCTCAACGCCCGCATCATGGACGCCGGGAAGCCGCCGTTCGCGAACCCCCGCAACGCCGCCGCCGGGTCGCTGCGGCAGAAGGACCCCCGCGTCACCGCCACCCGGCCGCTGCGGGCGCTGGTGCACGGCATCGGTGCCCGGCGCGGCATGGAGAACGCCACCCAGTCCGAGGCGTACGCCAGGCTCGCCGCCTGGGGTCTGCCGACCTCCCCGCGCGCGAAGGTCGTCGACACCCTGCCCGAGGTCGCCGAGTACGTCCGGTACTACGGCGAGCACCGCCACGACGTCGAGCACGAGATCGACGGGGTCGTCGTCAAGGTCGACCAGGTGCCGCTGCAGCGCCGGCTGGGCGCCACCTCGCGCGCCCCCCGCTGGGCGATCGCCTACAAGTACCCGCCCGAGGAGGTGACCACGAAGCTGCTGGACATCCGCGTCAACGTGGGCCGCACCGGCCGGGTCACCCCTTTCGCGCACCTGGAGCCCGTGAAGGTCGCCGGGTCCACGGTGCAGCTGTCGACGCTGCACAACTCCGACGAGGTGAAGCGCAAGGGCGTCCTCATCGGCGACACCGTCGTGGTGCGCAAGGCCGGCGACGTCATCCCCGAGGTCGTCGGCCCCGTGGTGGACCTGCGCACCGGCGACGAGCGCGAGTTCGTCTTCCCCACCGACTGCCCCGAGTGCGGCACGCCGCTGCGCCGGATGCGCGCCGACGACGTCGACATCCGCTGCCCCAACGCGCGCAGCTGCCCGGCGCAGGTGCGCGAGCGCATCTTCCACGTCGCCGGCCGGGGTTCCTTCGACGTCGAGGCCCTCGGGTACGAGGCGGCCACCGCGCTGCCGCAGGCCGGTGTCGTCACCGACGAGGGCGACCTGTTCGACCTCACCGAGGACGACCTGCTGCGCGTCCCGCTGTTCACCAACAAGAACGGCACCCTGTCGGCGAACGGCCGCCGGCTGCTGGCGAACCTGGAGGCGGCGAAGTCGCAGCCGCTGTGGCGGGTGCTCGTGGGGTTGTCCATCCGGCACGTGGGGCCCACCGCGGCGCGCGCGCTGGCGGGGCGGTTCGGTTCCCTCCAGGCGATCGAGGACGCCTCGCTGGAGGAGCTCGCCGCCACCGAGGGCGTCGGTCCCACGATCGCCGAGGCCGTGCGCGAGTGGCTGGAGGTCGACTGGCACCGCGCCGTCGTGGACAAGTGGCGCCGCGCCGGGGTGCGCACGGAGGACGAGCGCGACGAGTCCACGCCCCGCACCCTGGAGGGCCTCACGGTCGTGGTCACCGGCTCGCTCACGGGTTTCACCCGCGACGAGGCGAAGGAGGCGATCCTCGCCCGCGGCGGCAAGGCGTCCGCGAGCGTGTCGAAGAGGACGAGCTTCGTCGTCGTCGGCGACGCGCCCGGGTCCAAGGCGGACAAGGCCGAGCAGCTGGGCGTGCGGATCCTCGACGAGGACGCCTTCCGCGCGCTGCTGGACGGCGGGCCCGAGGCCGTCGCCGAGCCCGAGGAACCCGAGGGGGCCGGGGAGCCCGGGGAGCCCGGGGACGGCGCGGGGGAGTAGCGCTCAGTCCCGCAGCACGAGCGTGCAGCACTTCGCGCCGCCGCCGCCGCGCAGCAGCTCCGACAGGTCCACGGGCACGGGCACGTACCCGCGCTCGGTGAGCTGCTCGGCGTAGCGCTGCGCCCGGGGTGAGAGCACCACGTGCTTCCCGTCGCTGACGGCGTTCATGCCCAGCACCTCGGCCGTGGCGGCGTCGGTGCGCAGCGCGTGCGGGAACAGCTCCCGCAGCGTGCGCTGCGACGCCTCGTCGAACGCGCCGGGGAAGTAGGCGACGTCCGGGTGGCGCGGGTCGTCGTCGAGCACCGTCAGGGCGGTGTCCAGGTGGTAGAAGCGCGGGTCCACCAGCCGCAGCGACGTCACCGGCCGGCCCAGGACCTCCTCGACCTCCCGGTGCGCGGCCAGGTCGGTGCGGAAGCCGTGCCCGGCCAGCAGGTGCTCACCCACCACGAGCAGGTCGCCCTCGCCCTCGTTGACGTGCACCGGGCGGTGCACCGGGCCCAGCCCGTGCTCCTCCAACCAGCGAGCGTAGGCCTCCGCCTCGCCGGCGCGCTCGGGGTGGGCGAAGCGCACCCCCACCGAGCCCTGCGGGGTCACCAGCGCGCCGTTGGCGGCGTACACCATGTCCGGCAGGCCCGGCGCGGAGGGCACCACCTCGACCTCGTGGCCCAGCCGCTCGAACGTGGTGCGCAGCAGGTGCCACTGCGCCAGCGCCCGCGCGGCGTCGACCGGCGCGGCGGCGTCCATCCACGGGTTGATCTCGTACGAGACCGTGAAGTGCTCCGGCGCGCACATCAGGAAGCGCCGCGGGTGGGCGGTGCGCGCCGTGGGGGCGGTGGCAGACGTCGTCGTCACGCCGCCGACGCTACGAGCCGCCTCCGCCGCCCGCCACGCGGGGCCGCTGCGGTGGCGCGGTGGAGCCCGGGGTGATCGGCTGGGAGCTGCGGGGGGACCGGTGAGGAGCAGGAGGACGCGTGGCCGTCGGGGACCGTCCAGCGGAGCGGGGCGAGGCCGTGCACCCGCCCGTGCCCGACTTCGCGATGGTCTTCGACCAGGCGCCGGCACCGTTCCTGCTGCTCACCCCCGACCTCGTCATCGTCCACGCCAACCGGGCGCGGCTGGAGGCGACGGCCACCACGCTGGAGCAGCAGGTGGGCAGGCACCTCTTCGAGGTGTTCCCCGCGAACCCCGACGACCCGTCCGCCGACGGCCTGCGCAACCTGCGCGCTTCCCTGGAGCTGGCCCGCGACACCCGGTGCCCGCAGACCATGGCGCTGCAGAAGTACGACATCCCCGTACCCGGTGGCGGCTTCGAGGAGCGGTTCTGGAGCCCGCGCAACGTGCCGGTCCTCGACGAGCGCGGCGACGTGGTCCTGCTGCTGCACCGCTCGGACGACATCACCGACTACGTCCGCGACCGCGAGGCCGCCCGCCGTGCGGTGGCCGACGGGCAGCAGTGGTCCGAGCGCGTGCAGCAGGTCGAGGGGGACCTCTTCGAGCGCACCCGCGAGCTGGAGGAGCTCAACGCCGAGCTGCGCCGCTCCGGGGAGCGCGAACGGCGCACCGCGCGCCGCCTGGCGGGTCTGGCCGCCGCGGCCTCCGCGCTCGCGACCGCGGAGACCGTGCCCGGGGTGCTGGAGCACCTCGCCCAGCACGGGCGCGCCGCCACCGGTGCCGAGGCCGTGGTGGTGGCGCTGCGCGAGGGGGCCGAGCTGGCGCTGACGTTCCTCGGCGGAGAGGGGCCTGCGGCGACCGCACCGACCGCCCGGATCCCGCTCACCTCCGACGCACCGGTGGCCCTCGCCGCCCGCGGCCGGCCGGTGGCGGCCGGTGAGGGCTGCCGCTGGGCCACGAGCGTGCCGCTGCCCGGCGCCGGGGAGCTGCCCGCGTGGGCGGCGATGCCGCTGTCCACCGGTGGCGGTGAGCCGCTGGGGTCCGTGGCGGTGGGCTGGGCCGAGCCGCGGCCGCTGGAGGGTGACGAGGTGCGGCTGCTGGAGGCGTTCGCCGCCCAGTGCGCGCAAGCCCTGGAGCGCGTGCGGCGGCTGCAGGACGAGCGCCGCCGGGCGCACGCCACCCGCACGCTCGCCGAGGCGCTGCAGCGCTCGCTGCTGACCGAGCCGCCGCAGCCCGACCACCTGCAGATCGCGGTGCGCTACCTGCCGGCGGCGCAGGAGGCGCAGATCGGCGGTGACTGGTACGACGCCTTCCTCACCCGGGACGGCTCGACCACCATCGTCATCGGCGACGTCACCGGCCACGACAAGGTGGCCGCCGCCGAGATGGGCCAGCTGCGCGGGGTCCTGCGGGGCGTCGCCCAGGCGGTGACCGACCCGCCGGGGAAGATCATGGCGGTCTTCGACCGGGCGCTGCACCGGCTGGGGGTGAGCACCCTGGCCACGGCCGTCCTGGCGCGCGTGGAGCAGACGCCGGCCCAGCGGGCCTCGGGGACGCGCACGCTGCGCTGGTCCAACGCCGGGCACCCGCCGCCGCTGCTCGTGGAGCCCGGACGCGCACCCCGCCTCCTGGAGGCCCCCGCCGACCTGCTGCTGGGTCTGGCGCCCGAGCTGGACCGTGGTGACCACCAGGCGCCGCTGGTGCCGGGCGCGACCGTCCTGCTCTACACCGACGGCCTCGTCGAGCGGCGCGACGAGTCCCTCGACACCGGGCTCGACCGGCTGCTGGAGGCCGTCGCCGACCTGGCCCACCTGCCGCTGGAGGAGTTCGTCGACGCGCTGCTGGAGCGGGCCGTGCCCGAGCCCGGTGACGACGTGGCCGTCGTGGCGCTGCGGGCCCACCCCGAGGACCGCCCGCGCCCGGACGGCGCCGGGCGGTCCTGAGGAGCCTCAGCCCTTGACGGACCCGGCCAGCAGGCCGCGGACGAAGAACCGCTGCAGGCCCAGGAACACCGCCAGCGGCACCGCCATCGCCAGGAACGCGCCCGGCGCCAGCAGGTACCAGGCGTTGTTCCGGGTGCCTGCGAGGTCGGCGATCGCCGAGGTCAGCGGTGTCGCGTCACCCCCGGCGAACGTCAGGGCGATGAGCAGGTCGTTCCACACCCACAGGAACTGGAAGACGCCGAAGGCCGCGATGGCCGGCACCAGCAGCGGCAGCAGCACCTTGAAGAAGACGGTCACGTGCCCGGCACCGTCCATGCGCGCCGCCTCCACCAGCGAGGCGGGCACGTCCTTCATGAAGTTGTGCAGCAGGAAGATCGCCAGGGGCAGGCCGAACATGGTGTGCGAGAGCCACACGGTCCAGAACGAGCCGTCGATGCCGAGGTCGACGTACAGGCTCAGCAGCGGGATGAGCGTGACCTGCAGCGGCACGACCTGCAGCGCGAAGACGGCGACGAAGAGCAGTTCGCGCCCCCGGAAGGGGATCCACGCGAACGCGTACGCCGCCAGCAGGGCCAGCGTGATGGGGATGACCACGGCCGGGATCGTGATGACCAGGGTGTTGACGAAGTTGTCGCCCAGGCCGGTCTCGAGCGCCGAGACGTAGTTGTACCCGGTGAACAGCGGGCGGGCGAAGGCGTTCCACCACCCGTCGGTCTGGATGTCGCTCTCCACCCGGAAGCTGGTGATGAGCAGACCCAGCGTGGGGACCGTCCACAGCGCCGCGATGAGCAGGGCGATCACGGAGGCCGCGGGGGAGCTGAGCCGGTTCTTCGCCGCGATGGCCCGCTTCTCGGCCCGGCTGAGCTTGCGGGGCCGGGACTCGATCTCCCCGGTGGGGTTCGTGACGACCCTGCTGGTGTCGGTCTGCCCGCTCACCGGACCTCCTCCGCCAGGCGCATCTGCCGGACGTTGTAGACGATGATCGGGATGACCAGCACGAACAGCAGGACGGCCAGCGCCGCGCCCAGGCCCTGGTTGAACTGCCGGAAGGACTGCGAGTAGAACTCGCTGGCCACCACGGACGTGCCGAACTGGCCGCCGGTCATCACGTACACGATGTCGAAGACCTTCAGCGTGCTGATGGCGACGGTCGTGAGGACCACGACCAGCGCCGGGCGGATGCTCGGCACGGTGACCGAGCGGAACATCTGGAAGGAGCTGGCGCCGTCCAGCCTGGCGGCCTCGACGATGTCGTCGGAGATCGCCTTGATCGAGGCCGACAGCACCGTCATGGCGAAGCCCGCGTTGATCCAGATCATCACGACGATGAGGAAGAACGTGTTCCACGGCTGGTGCAGCAGGAACTGGTAGGGCTCCAGCCCCAGCCAGACCAGGAGCTGGTTGAGCAGGCCGATCTGCTCGATGCCCGGCTGGTCGGGGCGGTACTCGTAGACGAACCGCCAGATCAGGCCGGCGGCCACGCCGGAGATGGCCATGGGCAGGAAGATGAGCGCCTTGGCCAGGGACTCGAAGCGGGTGCGGTCCACCAGGTACGCGTAGATCAGGCCGAACGCGGTGGAGATGAGCGGTACCAGGACCACCCAGAGGACCGTGTTGCGCAGCACGAGCTGCAGGTTGTCGCTGGTGAAGACCTGCTGGTAGTTGTCCAGGCCGACGAAGCTGCTGCCGTCGGGCGACTTCAGCGACAGCCACAGCGTGTTCAGGGCCGGGTACACCAGGCCGATCGTCACGAGCAGCAGGGCGGGGCCGACGAAGCCGGCGACGACGAGCCAGGTGGGGACCCGCTTGGGCTTGTCGACGGCGAACAGGATGACGCCCATCACCACCACGAAGGCGAGGACGGCGACGACCATGAGGGCGAGCTTGTGGGCGGTGCTGTCGGCGTCGAGCAGCCAATCCACCGGAGGACCTCCTCGGTGAGGTGAGCGGACGGAGGTGTGCGGACGGCGGGAGAGGGGCCGGGCACCAGGTGCGGTGCCCGGCCCCTCGGGGTGCCCGTCAGCTGGCGGGCCAGGCGGCCTCGATGTTGTCGAGGGTCGTCTGCGTGTCCTGTCCGGCCGCGATCCACGCGGTCAGCTCGCGCCACTCGGCCGCCGCGCCGACGGCGGCGGGCATGAGGTCGGAGGCGTCGAAGCGGAACGTGACCGACTCGTCCTGCAGCTGCTCGGCCGCGAGCTGGTCGATCGGGCTGGTGAGGTTGTCCAGCTCCAGGCCCGTGTTGGCGCTCAGCCAGCCGGGACCGGTGGCCTGCGCCTTGAGGTTCGCCCACTCCGGGGTGGACAGGTAGTACTGCAGCGCCTGCACCTCGGGCCGGTCGGCGAACGCGGCGACGAACTCACCGCCGCCGACGACCGTCTTGCCGGCCGACTCGCCGATCTGCGGGAACGGGAAGGCGAAGACGTCGCCGTCCTCGGCGACCTCGGTGCCCTCGGGCCAGTTGGCCTGGTAGAAGGACGCCTGCCGGTGCAGCCAGCAGTTCCCCTGGGTGATGGGGATGCCGGCGTCCTGGAAGGTCGTCGTCGCGATGGACGCCACGTCGCCGAAGCCGCCGTTGACGTAGTCGGGGTTGCGCAGGATCGAGCCGACGCGGTCCAGCGCGGCGACGATCCTCGGGTCGTTGAACGGGATCTCGTGCGCGATCCACTGGTCGTAGACCTCGGGGCCGAGCTCGTGCAGGACGACGTCCTCCAGCCAGTCGGTGGCCGGCCAGCCGGTGGCCTCGCCGGAGCCGATGCCGGCGCACCACGGCTTGGTGTCGGGGTTGTCCTGGACGATCTGGTCGGTCAGGGCGATGAGCTCGTCCCACGTCTGCGGGACCTCGTAGCCGGCCTCCTCGAACGCCGAGGGGGAGTACCACACGAAGGACTTCACGTTCGCGCCCAGCGGGGCGGCGTACAGCGTGCCGTCGACGGAGCCGTAGTCGCGCCAGTCCTCGCTGAAGTGCTCCTCGACGTTCTGCGCCACCGCCTCCGGGGCGGCGGCGACCTCGCCGGTGGAGACCATCTGCTCCAGCAGGCCCGGCTGCGGCAGGAAGGCGATGTCCGGGGCGTTGCCGGACTGCACGCGCACGGGCAGTTGAGCCTCGAACTGCTTGGTGCCGTTGTAGTTCACCGTGATGCCGGTGCACTCGGTGAACGGCTCGAACGTGTCCTTGAACGGCTGGTCCTCGGGGGTGACGATGGAGGTGTAGACCTCCACCTCGGTCCCGTCGAGGCTGTCGCCGAACTGGTCGAACTGCGAGCAGTCGATCTCGGCCCCGGTGACGTCGGTGCCGGTGCCGGCGCCGGTGCCTTCGTCGACACCGGCCTCCTCGGCGGTGGCGCAGCCGCTCGCGGCGAGCGCCAGCCCGAGGCCACCGGCCAGCAGCGCCAGGCGGCGAGCGCGGGTGAGGACGGTCATCGGTGTTCTCCTCTCAGGTGCAGCTTCCTCGCCGCACCGGGCGTGCGCCCATGATGACCCACGGGCGCCGGTGCTGCGCGCGTGTCCCCGATCACGAACTGGACACGCACCCGTTCGCCGGAGGCGGGCGACGACGAGCGGTGGACGCGCACCACCGGCCGGTCCGCCCACACTGCGCCCGTGAGCGTTCCCGAGACCCCCGAGGTCCTCCCGCTGCGCGAGGCCGGCCGGTCGCTGCTGCCGCACCTGCGCCCGCACCGCACCGCCATCGCCGTCGCGGTGCTGCTGTCCCTGGTGGGTGCGGCCACCGCGCTGGCCCAGCCGCTGGCCGTGGCCGCCGTCGTGCGGGTCGTGCAGGACGGCTCGCCCCTCGCCCCCGTGGCCGCGCTGCTGGTGGCCGTGGTGCTGCTCGGCGCGGTGACCGACGGCGCCCGGCAGTTCCTGCTGGAGCGCGCCGGCGCCGGCGTCGTGCTGGGCGTGCGCACCTCCCTGGTCACCCGGCTGGCCCGGCTGACCGTCGCCGCCCGCGACGCGCGCGCCTCCGGGGACCTGCTCTCGCGCGTGTCCGGCGACACCACGGCCCTGGCCGCCGTCGTCACCTCCGGGCTGTTCGACCTGCTCGCCACCGTCCTGACGTTCCTGGGCGCCGTCGTGCTCATGGCCGTCCTGGACCCGGTGCTGCTGGCGGTGACGCTCGTCGCGATCGCCGTGGCCGGCACCGCCATCGCGATCGCCTCCAGCCGGCTGGGCCGGCTCACCCTCGCCACCCAGACCGAGGTGGGCGCGATGAGCTCCGCCGTCGGCCGGGTCCTGGGGGCGCTGCGCACCCTGCGCGCCAGCGGTGCCACCGACCGCGAGCTGGACGGCGTGGTCGCCGCCGCCCGCCGCGCCCGCGACGCCGCCGTGCGCGCCTCGCGCGTGCGGGCGCTGCTGGGCCCGGCGATGCAGGTGTCCGTGCAGGGTGCCTTCGTCGCCGTCCTCGGCGTGGGCGGGGCCCGCGTGGCCTCGGGCGCCACGAGCGTCGCCGAGCTCGTCGGGTTCGTGCTGCTGCTGTTCACCCTCGTCGCCCCGCTGGGCCAGCTCGTGCAGACCTGGACGGTCGTGCAGGCCGGTGCGGCCGCCCTGACCCGCGTGCAGGAGGTGCTGGCGCTGCCGGTGGAGCAGGACGAGCCCCGTCACGAGCCCCGTCGCGAACCCCGTCCCGCCGCCGCCGTGCCGGCGCAGCGGGCCGGGGAGGTGCCCCTGCTGGAGTTCGACGACGTCGCCTTCGCCTACCCCGACGGCACCCCCGCGCTGCGCGGGGCGAGCTTCGCCGTGCCGCGCGGCACCCGCACCGCCCTCGTGGGCCCCTCGGGGGCCGGCAAGTCCACGCTGCTCTCCCTCGTCGAGCGCTTCCACGACGCCGGTGCCGGCAGCGTGCGCGTGGACGGGGTGGACGTGCGCGACCTGCCGCGCGCCGCGCTGCGCGCCCGCCTCGGCTACGTGGAGCAGGACGCCCCCGTCCTGGCCGGCACCCTGCGCGAGAACCTCGTGCTCGCCGCACCGGACGCCACCGACGAGGAGGTCCTCGCCGCCCTGGACGCCGTCGGCCTGCGCGAGCTCGCCGAGCGCGGCCCGGGGCTGGCCGCGGAGGTCGGCGAGCGCGGCGTGCTCCTCTCGGGCGGGCAGCGCCAGCGCCTGGCCATCGCCCGGGCCCTGCTGGGGCCGGGGGAGCTGCTGCTGCTGGACGAGCCCACCGCCAGCCTCGACGCCCGCAACGAGGCCCTGCTGCGCGAGGCGCTGGCCGCCGCCGCCGACCGCCGCACCCTCGTCGTCGTCGCCCACCGGTTGTCCACCGTCGTCGACTCCGACCAGATCGTCGTCCTGGAGGACGGGCGCACCACCGCCGCCGGCACGCACGCGCAGCTGCTGGAGCGCTCCCCGCTGTACCGGGAGCTCGCCGCCACGCAGCTGCTGGTGGGCCCGTCCTAGACTCACCCGTCGTGTCCACCATCTCCCGTCCCGAGGTCGAGCACCTCGCGCGCCTGGCGCGCATCGACATGACCGACGAGGAGCTGGACCGGATGGCCGGCCAGCTCGGAGCGGTCCTCGACGCGGTCCAGCAGGTCGCCTCCGTCGTGTCCGACGACGTGCCCGCCACCTCGCACCCCGTGCCCCTGACCAACGTCACCCGCCCCGACGTGGTGCGCCCCGGCCTGAGCGCCGAGGACGCGCTCGCCGCCGCCCCCGAGGCCGAGGACGGGCGCTTCCGCGTCCCGCAGATCCTGGAGGAGGACGCGTGAGCGGCGTCTCCGAACTCGTCCGCTGGGACGCCGCCCGCCTGGCCGAGGGCCTGCGCGCGAAGGTCGTCTCCTCCGAGGAGGTCGTCCAGGCCCACCTGGAGCGCATCGAGGCCGTCGACGGCCCCACCTCCGGGGAGAACCCCGACGGGGTGCACGCCTTCCTGCACGTCGACGCCGAGGGGGCGCTGGCCCGCGCCCGCCGGATCGACGCCGACCGCGCCGCCGGTGCGGTGCTCGGCCCGCTGGCCGGGGTGCCGATCGGCGTCAAGGACGTCCTGACGACGCGGGGCATGCCCACCACGTGCGGCTCCCGGATGCTCGAGGGCTGGGTGCCCCCGTACGACGCGACCGTGGTGCGCGAGCTGCACGGTGCGGGTCTGGTCGTGCTCGGCAAGACGAACATGGACGAGTTCGCGATGGGCTCGACCACCGAGCACTCCGCGTTCGGCCCCACCCGCAACCCGTGGGACCCCACCCGCATCCCCGGCGGTTCCGGCGGCGGTTCCGCCGCGGCGCTGGCCGCGTTCGAGGCGCCCCTGACGATCGGCTCGGACACCGGCGGTTCCATCCGCCAGCCCGCCGCCGTCACCGGCACCGTCGGCGTCAAGCCCACCTACGGCGGGGTCTCGCGCTACGGGCTGGTGGCGCTGGCCAGCTCCCTGGACCAGGCGGGCCCGTGCGGGCGCACCGTGCTGGACACCGCGCTGCTGCACGCCGTGATCGCCGGGCACGACCCGTACGACTCCACCTCCATCCCCGAGGCCGTGCCGGACGTCGTGGGCGCCGCGCGGCTCGGCGCCGGCGGCGACCTGACCGGCGTGAAGGTCGGCGTGGTGCGCGAGCTGTCCGGCGAGGGGTACGAGCCGGGCGTCCTCGCCCGGTTCACCGAGGCCCTCGACGAGCTGCGCGCCGCCGGGGCCGAGGTCGTCGAGCTGAGCCTGCCGAACATCGTGCACGCCCTGGCCGCGTACTACCTGATCCTGCCCAGCGAGGCGTCCAGCAACCTCGCCAAGTACGACGGCATGCGCTACGGCCTGCGGGTCACCCCCGCCGGCGACGGCGTCACCGCCGAGCAGGTCATGCGCGCCACCCGCGCCGCCGGTTTCGGCGACGAGGCCAAGCGCCGCATCATCCTGGGCACCTACGCGCTGTCGGCGGGCTACTACGACGCCTACTACGGCAGCGCGCAGAAGGTCCGCACCCTCGTGCAGCGCGACTTCGCCGCCGCCTTCGGGCAGGTGGACGTGCTGGTGTCCCCGACGGCGCCGACCACGGCGTACCGGCTGGGGGAGAAGCTGGACGACCCGCTGGCCATGTACGCCGGCGACGTGGCGACCATCCCGGCGAACCTCGCCGGCATCCCCGGCATGTCCCTGCCGGTCGGGTTGTCCGACGGGCTGCCGGTGGGGCTGCAGGTCCTCGCGCCGCAGCAGGCCGACGACCGGCTGTACCGGGTGGGTGCCGCGCTGGAGGCGCGGCTGACGGCGACGTGGGGCGGCCCGCTGCTGGCGCAGGTCCCGGAGTGGAAGGGGTTGTCCGCATGAGCACCACCGACGTGGAGCTCGTCGACTACGACGAGGCCGTCGCGGAGTTCGACCCGGTGCTGGGCCTGGAGGTCCACGTCGAGCTGTCGACCGTGACGAAGATGTTCTCCGCGGCGCCCACCGAGTTCGGTGCCGCGCCGAACACCCAGGTGGACCCGACGTCCCTGGGCCTGCCCGGGGCGCTGCCGGTGCTGAACGCCAAGGCGCTGGAGTCCGCGGTCCGCATCGGCCTGGCGCTGAACTGCACGATCGCGTCGTACTGCCGCTTCGCCCGGAAGAACTACTTCTACCCGGACATGCCGAAGAACTTCCAGACCTCCCAGTACGACGAGCCGATCGCGTACGACGGGTGGCTGGACGTCGACGTCCCCGCCAGCGAGGACGGCTCCAAGCCGGCGTTCACGTACCGGGTGCTCATCGAGCGCGCGCACATGGAGGAGGACACCGGCAAGTCCCTGCACGTGGGCGGCTCCACCGGGCGCATCCACGGCGCGGAGTACTCCCTGGTGGACTACAACCGCGCGGGCATCCCGCTCATCGAGATCGTCACCCGCCCGCTCGAGGGCACCGGTGACCGCGCTCCCGACGTGGCCCGCGCCTACGTGGCGGCGCTGCGCGACGTGCTGCGTTCCCTGGACGTCTCGGACGTGAAGATGGAGCAGGGCTCGCTGCGCTGCGACGTGAACCTCTCGCTGCGCCCCACGCCCGACTCCCCGCTGGGCACCCGCTCGGAGACGAAGAACGTCAACTCGCTGCGCTCGGTCGAGCGGGCCGTGCGCTACGAGGTCAGCCGGCACGCCGCCGTCCTGCGCGCCGGGGAGCGGGTGGTGCAGGAGACCCGCCACTGGCACGAGGACACCGGGCTGACCACCTCCGGGCGGGAGAAGTCCGACGCGGAGGACTACCGCTACTTCCCCGAGCCGGACCTGGTGCCGATCACGCCCGACCCGGCGTGGGTGGAGGAGCTGCGCGCCGCGCTGCCCGAGCCCCCGGCGCAGCGCCGCAAGCGGCTGCAGGCCGAGTGGGGCTTCTCCGACCTGGAGATGCGCGACACCGCCAACGCCGGCGCGGTCGACCTCGTGGAGGCGACCGTCGCCGCCGGGGCCTCCCCGGCCGGCGCCCGCAAGTGGTGGACCGGTGAGCTCTCCCGCCGCGCGAACGCCGAGGGCGTGGAGCTGTCCGCGCTGCGGGTGGGCCCGGCCGACGTGGCCGAGCTGCAGGCGCTCGTGGAGGCCGGCACCCTCACCGACCGCCTGGCCCGCGAGGCCCTCGACGGCATGCTCGCCGGGGAGGGCTCGGCGGCCGAGGTCGTCGAGTCCCGCGGCCTGGCCGTCGTCTCCGACGAGTCCGCGCTGGTGGCGGCCGTGGACGCGGCGATCGCCGCGAACCCCGGCGTGGTGGAGAAGATCCGCGGCGGCAAGGCGCAGGCCGCCGGCGCCCTCATCGGCGCCGTCATGAAGGAGATGCGCGGCAAGGCCGACGCCGCGCGCGTGCGCGAGCTCGTCGTGGAGCGCGTGGGCGGCTGACCCCCGCACCGGCACGGGGCCCGGGCCGTCGCGCCCCGGCCCCGTGCCGGTGCCCACCCCCGCGGTCGCGGCACGGACGCTGCGGAGGACTGCGACGGGGTGGAGCCCCCGGCTCCCCTGGTGCTGGTGCCCGGCCACACCGCCACCGACCGCACCCGCGCCGTGTGGGCGAAGCTCACCGCGATGTTCCCGGCCGAGCGCGCCGAGGGCGTGCACGACGTCGACGTGGACACCCCCTCGACCATCACCAGCCACGCCCCCGGGTACGTGGACCCCGAGCTGGACCTCATCGTCGGCCTGCAGACCGACGCCCCGCTGCGTCGGGCGATCATGCCCAACGGCGGGCTGAAGACGGTGCAGGACGGCCTGGCCGCCTACGGCTACGAGCTCCCCGAGCGCGTCGCGGAGATCTTCACCACGTACCGCAAGACCCACAACCAGGGCGTGTTCGACGCCTACACCCCGGCCATCCGCGCCGCCCGCCGCTCGCACGTCATCACCGGCCTGCCGGACGCCTACGGCCGCGGCCGCACCATCGGCGACTACCGCCGCCCGGCCCTGTACGGCACCGCGCGCCTCATCGAGGGCAAGAAGGCCGAGCGCGCCCTGCTCGACGCCCGCCGCAGCACCGCCGAGGTCGTGCAGCTGCGCGAGGAGAACTCGGAGCAGGTGCGAGCCCTGGGTGAGCTGGAGCGGATGGCCGCCTCCTACGGGTACGACGTCAGCGGCCCCGCCCGCACCGGCCGCGAGGCGATCCAGTGGCTGTACTTCGCCTACCTGGCCGCGGTGAAGGAGCAGAACGGCGCGGCGATGTCCCTGGGCCGCACCGCCACGTTCGTCGACGTGTTCCTCCAGCGCGACATCGCCGAGGGCCGGTTGACCGAGCAGGACGCGCAGGAGCTCGTGGACGACTTCGTCGTCAAGCTGCGCATCGTGCGGTTCCTGCGGACCCCCGCGTACGACGAGCTGTTCTCCGGCGACCCCACCTGGGTCACGGAGTCCATCGGCGGTCTCGGCGAGGACGGCCGCCCGCTGGTGACCCGCACGTCGTTCCGCTACCTGCAGACCCTCTGCAACCTCGGCCCGGCGCCCGGGTGAACCTCGCCAAGACGCTGCTGTACGCGATCAACGGCGGGCGCGACGAGGTCAGCGGCGTGCAGGTGGCCCCGGCCGCGGAGCCGGTCACCGGCGACGTGCTGGACTGCGACGACGTCGTGGCCGAGCTGGAGCCGATGATCGCCTGGCTGGCCGAGACGTACGTCAGCGCCCTGAACGTCATCCACCACATGCGCGACGAGTACGCCTACGAGCGGATCGAGATGGCGCTGCACGACCTGGTCGTCGACCGCACCCTGGCGTGCGGCATCGCCGGCCTCTCCGTCGCGGTGGACTCCCTGTCGGCGATCAAGCACGCCACGGTGCGCCCGGTGCGCGACGAGACCGGCCTCGTCGTCGACTACGTGGTCGAGGGCGTGTACCCCGCCTACGGCAAGAACACCGGCAACACCCCCGACGGCCGCCGCGCCGGTGCCCCGTTCGCCCCGGGCGCCAACCCCATGAACGGCCGCGGCCGGCACGGCATGGTCGCCGCGGCGCTGTCGGTGGCGAAGATCCCCTACGAGGACGCCCTGGACGGCACCTCCCTGACCACGTCGGTCACCCCCGACGGCCTGGGGCGCACCGCGCAGGAGCGGGTGGGCAACCTCGTCGGCGTCCTCGACGGGTACGTGGCCTCCGGCGGGTTCCACGTGAACGTCGACGTCCTGGACCGCGCCACGCTGCTGGACGCCATGGAGCACCCCGAGCAGTACGGCCAGCTGACGATCCGGGTGTCCGGGTACGCCGTCAACTTCGTCCGCCTGACCCGCGAGCAGCAGCTGGACGTCATCAACCGCACCTTCCACGGCTCCCTGTGAGGTTCGAGTGACCAGCACACCGGTCGACCCGGGGCTCCCGCCCGCGGTGCGCCCGGAGCGCACCGTGGTCCAGCCCCTGCCGGGCGGCACCCTCGACGGCGTCGACATCGACGCCGTCGAGGGCAGGCTGCACTCGTGGGAGCTCGTCACCGCCCTGGACGGTCCCGGGACCCGCCTGGTGACGTGGGTGACGGGGTGCTCCCTGCGCTGCCGGCACTGCCACAACCCCGACACCCGGGACGTGCGCAACGGCACCCCCACCACGGTGGGTGAGCACGCCGGCCGCCTGGTGCGCTACCGCTCGTTCCTGCGTGCCTCCGGCCGCGGGGTGACGATCTCGGGCGGGGAACCGCTGGTGCAGCCGGCGTTCACGGCGGCGTTCCTGCGCCGGGCCAAGGAGCTGGACCTGCACACGGCGCTGGACACCTCCGGCTGCCTGGGTGCGCGGGCGAGCGACGAGCTGCTCGACGACGTCGACCTCGTGCTCCTGGACGTCAAGAGCTCGGACCCGGCGACCTACCGGCGCGTCACCGCCCGCCCGCTGGCGCCGACGCTGCGCTTCGCCGAGCGCCTGGCCGGGCGCGGCGACCGGATGTGGATCCGGTTCGTGCTGGTGCCGGGGCTGACCGACGCGCAGGACGACGTCGACGGCGTGGCGCGCATCGCGGCGTCCCTGGGGCCGGCGGTCGAGCGCGTGGAGGTCCTGCCGCACCACAGCACGGGCCGGTCCAAGTACGAGCGGCTGGGACTGCCGTACCCCTTGCCGGACACCCCCGCGCCGACGGTGGAGCAGACCGAGCGGGCCCGCGACGCCTTCCGGGACCGGGGCCTGACGGTCCTCTGAGCGCGCCGCGGCCGCACCCGGGCACGGCTTCGTCAGCGTCCTCTCAGCGACGCCGTGGCACCCTCCCTCCCGCAACGAGCCGCGGGGTGGGAGGGGGCCGGCGTGACGGTCGTGGACGGCAGCAGGGACGTGCGGGCGCGGGGGAGCGCCGAGCCCGCGGGCGGCGGGTTCCGCCCGGACGTGGAGGGGCTGCGCGCGGTGGCCCTGGGGGTGGTCCTGCTCTTCCAGGCGGGCGTGCCGTTCTTCGGCTCCGGCCTGGTCGGCGTCGACGTGTTCTTCGTCGTCTCCGGTTTCCTCATCACCGGGCTGCTGGTGCGCGAGGCCGAGCNCACCGGGGGCGTGTCGCTGCGCGACTTCTACGCGCGCCGCGCGCGGCGCATCCTGCCCAGCGCCGCCGTGGTGGTCCTGGCGACCCTGCTGGGTGCGCTGGTGCTGCTGCCCGAGCGCCTGCCCGCGATCGCCCGGGACGCGGTCGCCGCGGGCGCGCAGGTCGCGAACTGGTGGCTGCTGTCGTTCGGCTCGCACGAGCTGGGCGAGGAGGTCGCGCACAGCCCGCTGAAGCACTACTGGTCGCTGGCGGTGGAGGAGCAGTTCTACCTCGTCTGGCCGCTGCTGGTGCTGCTGGTCGCGCGCCGCGCCCGTCCCGGCCGGCTGCGCCGGGACCTGGCGCTCGCCCTGGCGGTGCTGAGCGCGCTGTCGCTGGCGGCCTGCGTCGTCCTCACCGCGCGCCTGGAGCTGTTCGGGTACCTGAGCACGCTCACGCGGGCGTGGCAGTTCGGCGCCGGGGGGTTGCTGGCCCTGGCCGCCCCCCTGGTCGCGGCCCGGTGCGCCGGAGCCGGTACCGGCGCGGTGGTGCTGCGCGCCGCCGGCTGGGCCGGTGCCCTGGTGCTCGCCGTCAGCGCCGTGACCGTCACCCGCCTGCCGTACCCGGGCGGCATCGCCCTGCTGCCCACCCTGGCCACCGTCGCGCTCATCGCCTCCGGCACCTGCGGCGCGGCGCGCGGGTCGGTGGCGCGGGTGCTGTCCCTGCGGCCGGTGCGTGCCTGCGGGCGGCTGTCGTACGTCTGGTACCTGTGGCACGTGCCCGCGGTGGTCTTCGCCACCGAGGTGCTCGGCACCACCTCCTGGCGGGTGCTGCTGGCGGTGGAGCTGCTGGCGGTGGTGCCCGCGCTGCTGACCGCGCGCCTCGTGGAGCGGCCGCTGCGCTTCTCGCCGCTGGTGGCGGCCTCGCCCCGCCGCGGCCTCGTCCTCGGCGCGCTGACCACCGCGCTCACCGTCGGTGCCGGGCTCGCGCTGGCCTGACCGGTGGGCCTGACCGGTGGCGCCGTGCACCCGTCCGGGTGCCGGCGCCACCCGCGTGCCGGCCCGGCCGCCTACGCTGCCGCCGTGGGTGCGGGGCGGGTGCCGTGAGGGTCCTGGTGGTCGAGGACGAGACCGTCCTCGCCGAGACGTTGCGCCGGGGCCTGACCGCGGAGGGTTTCTCGGTGGACGTCGCCCACGACGGGCGCGAGGGGTTCTGGCGGGCGTCCGAGCTCGGCTACGACGTGCTCGTGCTGGACCTGATGCTGCCGCTGCGCAACGGCTACGAGGTGTGCCGCGACCTGCGCGCGGCCGGGGTGTGGACCCCCGTGCTCGTGCTGACCGCCAAGGACGGCGAGTACGACGAGGTCGACGCCCTGGACCTCGGCGCGGACGACTTCCTCACCAAGCCGTTCTCCTTCCCCGTGCTGGTGGCGCACCTGCACGCGCTGGTGCGCCGCGGCGCCCCGGAGCGCCCCGTGGAGCTGGCCGCCGGCGACCTGCGCCTGGACCCCACCAGTCGGCGCGTGCACCGCGGCGACGTCCCGATCGAGCTGACCGCGCGGGAGTTCGCGCTCCTGCACCACCTGATGCGCCACCGCGACGAGGTCGTCAGCAAGGCGCGCATCCTCGACGACGTGTGGGACCCCCTGGCGTGCACCGACCCGAACGTCGTGGAGGTGTACGTGCGGTACCTGCGCCGCAAGATCGACGTCCCCTTCGGGCGGGCGGCGATCCAGACGGTGCGCGGCGCCGGTTACCGGCTCGCGGCCGACGGCGGCTGAGGCGCCCCCGGCACGTCCCCGGCCTGCGGGGTCAGCGGCAGACGCACCTCGAACAGCGCCCCGCTCCCGCCGGCCGGCGCGGTGCAGCGCACCGAGCCGCCGTGCGCGGTGACGGTGCCGGCGACGATCGCCAGGCCCAGGCCGGTGCCGCCGGAGGCGCGGTCGCGACTGTCCTGCAACCGGACGAACCGGTCGAACACCCGCTCGCGCTCGCCCTCCGGCACGCCGGGACCGTCGTCGACGACCGTCACCACGGCGTCCGGCCCGTCGGCGCGCAGCCCCAGCTCCACCCGGCCGCGCGCGTGCCGGGCGGCGTTGTCGGTGAGGTTGCGCACCGCGCGGCCGAGCTGCCCGGCATCGCCCAGGACGCGGGCCGGTGCGGTGCGCACCACCACGTCCAGCGCCGTGCTGGCGCGCAGCCGCGCGGCCTCCGACTCCAGCAGCTCGTCCAGGTCCACCTCCGCGCGCACCGGCACCGCCGCACCCTCGTCGGCGCGGGCCAGCAGCAGCAGGTCGGCGACCAGGCGCTCCAGGCGGACCGCCTCGCCGCCCACCAGGGCGGCGAACTCCGCCGGCCCGGTCGAACCCGGGTGCAGGCGCTGCACCTCGGCGGCCGCCCGCAGCGTCGCCACGGGGCTGCGCAGCTCGTGGCTGGCGTCGGCGACGAACCGCCGCTGCGCCCGCTGCGCGGCCTGCAACCGCCCCAGCATCGCGTTCATCGTCCGCGCCAGCCGGGACACCTCGTCGTCGCCCGGCGGGACGGGGACCCGGGCGGCCAGGTCCGCGGAGGTGGTGCCGTCGACCGTGCGGCGGATCGCCTCCACCGGGCGCAGCGAGCGGCCCACGAACACCCGCGTGGCGACCCCGACCGCCACGAGCAGCAGCGCCCCGCCCACGGCGACCAGCAGGACCGCGGTGCGCAGGGTCCGCTGCGCGCCCCCGGTGCTCTCGGCGACCACGACGGTGTACCGCTGCCCGTCCGCGTCCGCGCCCACCACGGCCACCAGCCAGCGCCCGTCGTCGCCCAGCTGCGGCAGGGACCGCTCCCGCACCCGCGTCCGCGCCACCTCCGGGACGACGGGGGAGAGCGGCGCCAGCCCGGCCAGGGCCCGGCTGGCGGTGACGACCTGCCCGTCGACGACCACCTGCACGTGCGTGCCCCGGTCGTCGCCGGCGCCCACCAGCGCGTCCAGGCGCTCGCGGGCCGCCGGGTCGCTCCCGTCGAGCGCTCCCGGGCTGACCGCCGCCCGCACGAGCCGGGCCTGCACGACCGCCGAGGTCGCCACCGTGTCCAGCAGGGAACGGCGCAGCACCAGCAGCCCGGCGGTGCCCGCGGTGGCGGTGAGCAGCGCCAGGACCAGCACGGCCGCCACGCTGGAGCGCGTGCGCACGCCCGCGGCCGCCCACCAGCGGCGCGGGTGCGCGCCGGGGCGGGAGCGCGGCGGGCTCACGGGTGCCACGGGTCCTCCCGGTGGTGCGTCGGTCGCGGGGCAGGTTAACGAGCCCGGGCCGGCCGACGGGCGCCGCGGACGGCCGCGTTCGCCCGTCCGGGGGCGTCCCCCTAGGTTCGGGAGCATGGATCTGAAGGGTGAGGTGGCGCTGGTCACCGGTGCGGGGAGCGGGCTCGGCGCGGCGATCGCGAAGGAGCTGGCGGCGGCCGGCGCGAAGGTCTGGGTCAGCGACGTGCGGCAGGAGGGCGCCGACGGCACCGTTGCCGAGATCGCCGACGCCGGCGGCTCCGCGGCGCCCCTGGTGCTGGACGTCGGCGACCCGGTCGCGGTGCAGGCGGCCGTCGCGTCGGTGCGCGACCAGGACGGACCGGTGGGCGTGCTGGTCAACAACGCCGGTTTCGACGTGTGCACACCGATCGAGCACCAGACCCCCGAACAGGCGCAGCGCGTGGTGGCCACGAACCTGCTGGGCCCGATGTACCTGGTGGCCAACACCTACCCGGCGATGCTGGAGCGCAACCACGGCTACGTGGTGAACACCCTCTCGACCGCAGCGCGGCGCGTGTGGACGGAGGCGTCGGCGTACGCGGCCAGCAAGCACGGCCTGCGCGCCTACACCGCCGCCCTGTTCAAGGAGGCGCAGCGCGACTGCAAGCAGCGGCACGGCTCGATCGGCGTGGGGGTCAGCGGCCTGATCCCCGGCGGGATGGCCACGCCGTTCGTCACCGACCGCTTCCCCGACGCGGACCTGACGAAGCTGCAGCAGCCCGCCACGGTGGCGCGGGCGCTGATGACGGTGTTCGCGACCTGGCCGGACAGCGTGGTGCCGGAGCTCGCGGTGCTGCCGCCGGGGGAGACGTCCTGGTGACCCGCTGACCCGCTGACCCGCGCTCCCCGGTTCAGACCCGGGGGCGCGGGCGCAGCACCTTCTGCAGCACGGTGTCCACGGCGAAGCCCAGCACCAGGGCGATCGCGATGCCGACGAGCGCGCCGGCCAGCGGGGTCGACTCCACCCACCGCCCGGCGAGGGTGCCGATGAGCACGGAGTACGCAGCCCACGTCAGCGCCGCCAGCGCCGACAGGCCCACGAACCGCCGCCGGGGGAACCGGGCGGCGCCGGCGGTGAGGTTCACGGCGGTGCGGCCCACCGGCACGTACCGGGCGGCCAGGACCGCGAACGCGCCGCGGCGGTCCAGTTCGCGCTCGGCCCGGGCGAAGGCGCGCTCGAGCCGCGGGTGCCCCGCGATCCAGCGCCGCAGCGGGGAGTGCCGCCCCAGGGTGTAGGTGAGGTTGTCGCCGCAGAACGCCCCGACCACCGCGCACAGGCCCAGCAGCACCGGGTGCGGAGCGCCGGTGTCGGCGGAGACCGCGGCCAGGGCGATGACGACGGACTCGCTGGGCAGCGGGGGGACGAACGCGTCCAGGGCCGACAGGGTGAGCACGGCCAGCAGGACCCACCGGGCCCCGGCGTGCTCCGCGACCAGTTCCCCGACGTGCTCGAACACCCGTCCCCCCGCCCGCGGCGCCGACGGCCGCCCGGCCCACCGTGCCACGGCTGCCGCGCACCCCTCGCGGCGAGCGCCCCGTCCCACGGGTTCCTCACCCGACCTCCCCCACCCCCTCCGTGATCTCGCACGGGTCAGCGTTCACGCGCGCGGGGTCACGGGGAGGTGGGGGAGGGGACGCGGTCCAGCTCCGCCCAGGTCGCCGAGCCGAACGGCCACAGCGTCACCACCAGGTACGCCCCGCCCAGCGCGAGCAGCACGACCGGCAGGGCGGCGTGCTCCAGCGCCACGCCGGTGCCGAGCTGGCCGATCGGCATCGCCGCCCAGGCGCCGGCCCCCACGACGCCGGCCACGCGGGCGCGCGCGTGCGGCGGCACCCGCTCGAGCTCGGCCGCGCCGAGGATCGGGTTGATCGCCCCCGCGGCCACCCCGGTGAGGACCATCGTCACCACCGCCGCGACCAGGCCGGGGTCGGCGGCCAGCACGAGGAAGCGCGGTGCACCCACCAGCAGGAACGCCACCGCGAACACGGTGCGCCGGGGGAACCGGGTGCCCACGGCGCCGTAGGTCAGCGCCCCCAGCACCGCCCCGGCGCCGAACGCCCCCACGAGCAGCCCCAGCGCGGGGCCGCCGCCGAAGCGCTCGCGCGCCACCACCGGCAGCACCACGGAGCTGAACGCCGCGTCGAAGGCGTTCGTGCACGCCACCAGGAGCACCACCGCGCGCAGCAGGCGGTCGCCGCGCACGAACGCCAGGCCCTCGGCCATCTCCCGCCAGTACCCCGTGCGCACCCGGGCGGCGCGGGCGACCGCGGGGGCGCCCACCGCGACGAGCAGCGCGGACACCAGGAACGTCACCGCGTCCAGCGCGAGCACCGTGAGCGCACCGGTCAGGCCCACCAGCACCCCGGCGAGGGGGGCGCCCAGCAGGCGCGCCAGCCGCTCGGCGGCGTCCATCCACCCCGTCACCCGGTCCAGCGCGAGCCCCGACTCCGCGGCCAGTTCCGGCAGCACCGCGTGCCGCGCCGCCTGCCCCGGGGTGTCCAGCAGCCCCGTGGCGAAGAGGAGCGCCAGCAGCACCCCGAACGGCAGGCCGGCGGTGGCGTCCAGCAGCGGCACCAGCCCGATCGTCACCGCGCCGACGAGGTCGCTGGCGATGCTGGTGCGCCGGTACCCGGCACGGTCCACCAGCACCCCGCCGAACACCCCGCCGAGCACCACCGGCACCAGCGCCACGGCGGCGGCCACACCCACCAGGGCGGTGCTGCCGGTCGTCTGCAGCACGTGCAGCGGCACCGCGATCGCCGTGGCGGTGTTGCCGGCCGAGCTGGTCGTGTGCGCCGCCAGGACGCACCCCAGCCGGGCGCGGGGCCTCACGGCGCCGGCGGGTGGGGGAACACCGAGCAGATCGCGCGGACCGGTCGCGCGTCCTCGCGGTGGGGGTCGGAGCGCTGCTGCCACGCGGTGCACAGCGCCTCCAGCTGCGCGGTGAACTCCGCCAGCTCGGCGGCGGTCAGGTGCCACATCCAGTCGCCCTGCGTGCCGGCGTCGACCCACTGCGCGGGCAGCGCGTGCTCGGCCGCCAGGTACGCCTGCACCTCCTGCGCC
This sequence comes from Kineococcus sp. TRM81007, assembly GCF_022669155.1. Lineage (GTDB taxonomy): Bacteria > Actinomycetota > Actinomycetes > Actinomycetales > Kineococcaceae > Kineococcus. The sequence continues at coordinate 276,433 of NZ_JALBVB010000053.1, forward strand.
AGGCTCCGGGCGATCTGCTGCCGCAGCGCCGTCGAGGCCGCCGTCCGCTCCGGGTCGGCGCGGTCGGCGGCCGGGTCCAGGTGCGTCAGCTCGGCGGTGGCGCGCCACCAGCGCTCGCGCCGGTCCCGGGCGTGCTCGGCCGCCTCCTCGACGAACCCGACCTCCGCCAGACGGCCGAGGTGGTAGCTGACCGAGCCGGGCGCCTCGTCGACGACGCGCGCCAGCGCACCCACGCTGGCGGGTCCGGACGTGCGCAGCTCGGCGAGCAGCCGCAGCCGGGTGGGGTGCGCGAGCACCCGCATGGCCGCGGGGTCGGTCAGCTGCACGGTGCGCGGAGGAGCCACGCGACGACCCTAGGTCTTGCGAGGAACCTTGCACAAGAAGTCTTGCGGAACAGGGGCGCCGCCGGGGCGCGCCCGCCTCACCCCATCGCGTGGACCCGGTCCACGGCGATGCGCAGCACCACGCGCACCTGGTCGCGCCCCCCGTACCAGGGGTAGGGGCCGCCGGTGTACTTCCGCGACAGCTCCTCGACGTGCTCGGCGCCGCCCTCGGTCGTGCTGCCCACCACCCGGCCGCGCACGGCGACGTAGCGGGTCGGGTTCGCCGGGTCGGACACGGTCAGGGCCACGCGCGGGTCGCGCTCGACGTTCCGCGTCTTCTGGAAGCCCTGCACGGTGTTGACGACGACGTGCTCGCCGTCGGTGTCCACCCACGTCTGCGTCAGCTGCGGCGACCCGTCCGGCATCGTCGTGGCCAGGTGGCAGGTGCTCGGCGCTCGCAGCAGGTCGAGCAGCTCGGGGGTCAGGTCCACGTCGGTCCTCCGCGTCGGGTCTCGGTGCCCGAACGCTACGGCCGGGTGCGCCGGCCGGCGCCCGGCGCCCGGCGCCCGCCCGTCAGGTCAGCGGCACGCTGACGAGGCGGTCGTCGCCCGCCCGCGGCTCGCCGCGGAAGGTGTTCGACGTCAGCAGCCACAGCGAGCCGTCCGGCCCCACCTCGACGCTGCGCAGCCGCCCGAGGGTCCCCTGCAGGTACGCCTCCGGGGTCCCGGTGGGGCCCTCCGGGGTCAGCGGCACCCGCCACAACCGCTCGCCGCGCAACCCGGCCACGAGGACCGCGTCGGACGTCACCGCCACCCCGCTGGGGGACGCCTCCGCCGTCGACCACGTCTGCACCGGGGCGACGAACCGGCCGCCACCGTCGCCGGGCCCCTCCACCACCGGCCAGCCGTAGTTCCCGCCCGGACGGATGACGTTCAGCTCGTCGTAGGCGTCCTGCCCGAACTCCGAGGCGATCAACCGGCCCGTCGAGTCCCAGTCGAAACCCTGCGGGTTGCGGTGCCCGTACGACCACGTCGGTGACCCCTCGAACGGGTTGTCCGCCGGGACCGCCCCGTCGGTCGTGACGCGCAGGACCTTCCCGGCCAGCGAGCGCGGGTCCTGCGCGGCCGCGCGGTCCTGCGCGTCACCGGTGCCCACGTACAGCATCCCGTCCGGCCCGAACGCGATCCGTCCGCCGTTGTGGGTGGAGTTCTTCGGGATCCCCGTCAGGACCGGCCGCGGGTCGCTGAGCCGGTCCTGCGCGTACGTGAACCGGACCACCCGGTTGTCGTCGCGGGCGGTGAAGAACAGGTACACCTGCCCGTCCTGCGCGAACCCCGGCGACAGCGCGATGCCGAGCAGGCCACCCTCCCCACCGGGGACGACCCCGTCCACCCGGCCGTCCTCGCCCGTGGCGGCCACCCTCGACAGCACGCCGGGGCCGGTGCGCACCACGCGGGCCTCGTCCCGCAGCGTCACCAGCGCCGTGCCGTCGGGCAGGACCGCCAGCCCCCACGGCACGTCCAGGCCCGTGGTCACGTCCACCGGCGTCCCCGGCACGCCCCCGGCCGCGGACGGGGCGGGCGTGCTGCCCGTGGTGCTCGCCGCGGGGGTGCTCGCCGCGGGGGTGCTCGCAGCCGGGCTGCTCAGCGTCCCCGCCGGACCGGTGGGAGGGGTCCGCTCGCCCCCGCCCGTCCCGCCGCACGCCGCGGCCAGCAGCAGGACGGACAGGACCCCGGCCCCGCGCGGGGCCGGGCGGTGCGTCGTCGGGCGCATGTCCCCATCGTCACCCGCGGCGCACCGGCGCGCACGGCCCCGTCGGTAGCGTGCCCGCGTGAGCGCCCCCGAGCCCCTCCTCGTCAGCGTCCCCTCGGAGTCCTGGGTCCGCGCCGTCGGCCCGGTGGACGGCGCGCACCTGCTCGTCTGGGACGGCACCGGCACCCCGCCCGACCCCGCCCCCGCGCTCGTCGTGCCCCCGTACGTCGCCACCCCCGACCTGACCGCCGTGGCGTCCTGCCCGGCGGTGGAGGCGGTGCAGCTGATGACCATCGGCTTCGACGGGGTGCCGGGGCAGCTGCCGGAGCGGATCGCGCTGCTCAACGCGGCGGGCGTGCACGAGGCCTCCACCGCCGAGCTCGCCGTGGCGCTCGCGATCTCCCGGCTCCGGGGCGTCGACGACGACGCGCGCGCCATGGGCGAGGGGCGCTGGGCCCCCTCGCGCCGCAGCGCCCTGGCGGACCGTCGCGTCCTCGTCGTCGGGTTCGGCGGCGTGGGCCGCGCCGTGGCCGCCCGGCTCGCGCCGTTCGAGGTGGAGGTCACCGCCGTGGCCTCCCGCGCCCGCGTGCAGGACGGCGTGCCGGTGCACGCCGCCGCCGACCTGCCCGCCCTGCTGCCCGGGCACGACGTGGTGGTGCTGGCCTGTCCGCTCACCGAGGTGACCCGGGGCCTGGTGGACGCGCGGTTCCTCGCCGCGATGCCCGACGGCGCGCTGCTCGTCAACGTCGCGCGCGGCCCCGTCGTCGACACCGCCGCCCTGCTCGCGGAGGCGCGCACCGGACGGATCACCGCCGCGCTCGACGTCACCGACCCCGAACCCCTCCCGGCCGACCACGAGCTCTGGCGGACCCCCGGCGTGCTCGTCACCCCGCACGTCGGCGGGAACACCACGGCCTTCCGGCCGCGCATGGTGCGGCTGCTGCGCGAGCAGGTGCGCCGGCGGCTCGCGGGGGAGGGGTGGCTGAACGCCGTGCGGTGACGGCCGATGTTCCCGGGTGCCCGCGTGGTCGCGGGCGCGTGGTCGCGGGCGCGTGGTCGCGGGCGCGTGGTCGCGGGCGCGTGGTCGCCGTGGTGCGGCCGGGGCGGGTGCTGCGGCCGGCTCTCCGCCCGCTGCTCGGTGCACCGGGTCACCCGTCCGCGCGGGGCGGGCTCCGGACGCCGGCCTCCGCACCCGCCCCGTCCTCCTCGGCTCCCGTTCCGTCGCGGTCGCGAGGTGCCGTGCTCCCGGGTCGATCGGTTTCCCCGGGTGTCGTCGTGCCGGTGCTCCACCGCCGGTGACGCTGGAGGGTGGTGGGGTGTTCCGGGCAGCGGGCGCAGAGCCCGTCGCCCGGGACGCCCCACCTCCCGGCGGCCGACCCGACCCCGCGAGTCCACGGACACCCCTGGACACCCGAAGTTAATGGCATTAACTTCGATGCCGTGACCACCACCGACTTCCTCCACCGCCCCGGCGGCCGGGTCGCCCTCAGGAGTTCCGGCGCCGGTCCGCTCGTCGTCGCCGTGCCCGGCATGGGCGACCTCACCGGTTCCTACCGCGACCTGGCCGGCCCGGTCGTGGAGGCGGGGTACCGGCTCGTCCTCGCCGACCTGCGCGGCCACGGCGCCTCGGACACCACGTTCCGCGAGCACGGCGACGAGGCCACCGCCGGTGACCTCGTCGCGCTGCTGGAGAGCGCGGGGGAGCCCGGGGTCCTCGTGGGGAACTCGATGAGCGCCTCGGCCGCCGTCCTCGCCGCCGCCCGGCGCCCCGACCTCGTCGCCGGCCTGGTGCTGATCTGCCCGTTCCTGCGGCCCACGGGCCCGCGGTGGGCTGACCCGTTGCTGCGCACCGCCTTCCGCGTCCTCCTCGCCCGACCGTGGGGCGCGCGCGCCTGGACGGCGTTCTACGCCCGGCTGAACCGGGGGCGCACCGCGCCGTGGTTGCCGGCGCACCTGGGTGAGCTGCGCGCCTCGTTCAGGGACCCCGCGAGGCTGGGCCAGTTCCGCCGGCTGGCGGTGTCGCTGGACCACTCCGTCGTCCCGCCCGTCCTGCCGGGCGTCAGCGCCCCGGCTCTGCTGGTGGTCGGTGAGCTGGACCCCGACTACCCCGACCCCGCGGCGGAACTGTCGTGGATGGCGCGGCAGCTGCCGTCCGAGACGTTCCTCGTCCCGGACGCGGGCCACTACCCGCACGCGCAGCGCGCCGACCTCGTGGCACCCCGCGTCGTGGAGTTCCTGCACCGGGTGCACCCCGTCGCCGGAACCCCCGTCGCCGGAACCCCCGCCGCCGGAACCGCCACCGCTGGATCCCCCGACGCCACCCCGGTGGGTTCCACCGGTGCCTAGGGCGGGGTTGTCGCGGGACGCGGTGGTCGCCCTGGCCGTCGACCTGGTGGCCGGGTCGTGGGCCGGGCCGGCGGAGCTGTCCCTGGCGGCCGTCGCCGCCCGGGCGGGGGTGACCACCCCGGGTCTCTACAAGCACGTCGGTTCGCTGGCGGACCTGCGTGCCGAGGTGGCTCTGGTGGCCGTGCGGGAACTGACGTCCGCGTGCACGGTGGCCGCCGGCGGGCGGGCGGGGGAGGACGGGTTGCGAGCCCTGGCGCACGCCGTGCGGGCGTTCGCCGCCGAGCGGCCCGGGCTGTACGCCGCGGCCCAGGTCGACGCGGCGGGCGGGGGGACTCCCGAGCTGGCCGCGGCGGCGAGCGAGCTCGTGGGCCTGTTCACCGGCGTCCTGGAGGACTTCGCCCTGCCCCGAGGCCTGCGGGTGGACGCCGTGCGGACCGTGCGTGCCGCCGTCCACGGGTTCGTGGTGCTGCAGGCGCAGGGGGGTTTCCGGCTGCCCGACGACCCCGACCGCAGCGTGGAGACGCTGCTGGACGTCCTCGTCGCCGGCTTGCGCTCGCTCGGCGGGCGGGCCGTCCCCGGCGACCGGTGAGTTCCCGCGCGCCGGGAGGTCCACACCGCGACGGGGCCGCGCAGCGCGGTCCCGCCCCGAGCAGAGGAGCAGGATCGTGGACGTGCAGGGACCCCACCTGACCACCGTGCCTCCGGTGAGCACCGCGGTCGTGCGCGGCGCCGTCGCGCCCGAGGAGCTGGCGACGTTCTTCGACGGCTCCTTCGCGGCGCTGGCGGCGGAGCTGCGCGCGCAGGGCGTCGTGCCGACCGGCGCGGCTCACGCCCTCTACCGCAGCGTGTCCGGGCCCCGCTGGGAGGTGGAGGTCGGTCTCCCCGTCGACCGCTCCGTTCAGCGCGCCGCGGGCGTCGGTCCCGGGCAGCTGCCGGGCGGCCGCGCGGCCACGCTCGTGCACGAGGGCGCCTACGACGGCCTGGGCTCGACGTGGGAGCGGCTGCAGGGGTGGGTGACCCGACAGGGGCTGACCCGCGGGCCGGTGTTCTGGGAGGTGTACCTCACCGAGCCGTCCCCGGACGCCGACCCCGACGACCTGCGGACCGCCCTGTTCCAGCCGGTGGAGGGGTGACGACCACGCTCCGCGCGGTCCGGGTGAGGTCCGGGCGCGGTGCCGCTGTCAGCGCCGCGGCAGGCGGGGTTCCACCGCGCGCAGCAGCGCGGCCAGCAGGACACCGGCGACGAGGACCGTCCCGGTGGCGGCCAGCGCGGCCGGGTACCCGATCGCGGCCGCGTCGAGGAACGGGTACGGGTACCAGCCGGTGAGCGCGCCGTGCGCGAACGTCCACACCACCCACGCCAGCGGCCACGCGAACGCCAGCAGCAGCGTGCGCCGGTCCAGCCGGGGCCGCGGGCCGAACAGCAGCCACCCGGCCAGCGTCGCGGCGGGGGCGCCGTAGTGCTCGACGGCGTCGATCCACCGGTCGACCCCCTGCAGCTGCACGTCCGGCGCGAGCAGGGTCGCGTAGACCACGCCGGTGATCGTGATGCCCAGCAGCGCGTCCAGGCGCAGCACCCGCCAGGCGGGACCGTCGCGGTCCGGGCGGACGGCCAGCGTCGCGCAGGCGCCCAGGACCAGCAGGTTGCTCTGGACGGTGAAGTAGCTGGACCACCGCAGCAGCCCCGTGGCCCCGCTCGCGCTGAGCGTCAGCACGACCTGCACGAGCAGGGCCGTCCCCACGGCCAGGGCCACGGCGGCGTGCCAGACGCGCGAGGCGGTCGCCCACCGCGTTCGGGCGGTGGGCGGCGACCCGCCGCTCAGGGGGCCGTCACCGGCGCGGCCGCCTCGTACCGGCGCACGACGAGGTCCGCCAGCAGCGGGTGCGGTCCCATCGGCTCGGCCACCGCGTCGGCGCCGGCGTCGGCCAGCCGCCGCGAGAACACCCCGGGCGCGAGCAGGTAGCTCGCCACCGCCACCCGCCGCGCCCCGGCCGCGCGGGCGGCGGCCACCGCGTCCGCGACGGCGGGTTCCTGCGCGGACAGGAACCCGCAGGTCACCGGGGCGCGCAACCGTGCGGCCAGCAGGCCGGCGGCGGTGCGCACGTCCGCCTGCGCGACGGCGTCGGAGGAACCCGCCGCGGCCAGCACGACGGCCCCGTCGAAGGTCGCCGGGTCCTCCCCGAGCGCCTCGCCGAGCCGTTGCAGCACCACGTCGGTGACCTCCGGCCCGGGCCCGAGGGCGGCGGCCGCCACGGACAGCCCGCCGCTGGCGCCGACGGCGTCGGCGATGTCGACGCGCACGTGGTACCCGCTGGACAGCAGCAGCGGCACCACGACGCCGCGGCGCCCGGCGGCGCTGAGCTCGCCGACCACGTCGGGCAGCTCCGGGCCGTGGACGTCGACGTGCGCGGCGCGCACGTCCAGGTCGGGGCGGGCCGCGGCCACGGCGGAGCGCAGCGCGTCCACCGTGCGGCGGCCGGTCTCGGAGCGGGTGCCGTGCGAGCAGGCCACGAGGACGGGCCTGGCCGCCGCGGGAGCGGCGGTGGGAGCGGGGCTGGTCACGGGGCTGGTCACGAGGTCTCCAGGACGTCCAGGCGGTAGCCGCGCTTGACGAGCGTGCGCACCAGCTCGCCGCTGGGCAGCCCGGCGCGCAACCGCGCCACGGTCACCTCCACCGCGTGCGCGTCCTGCGCGCCGGGCAGTTCCGCGAGCAGCTCCTCGCGGGTGACGACGGCCCCGCGGGCGCGGGCCAGCCGCCGCAGGACCGCCAGCGGCCCGGGGGCCAGGTCGAGGACCCGGCCGTCCAGCACGGCCGCCTGCGCGCGCAGCACCAGTTCCCCGTGCGCGGTGGGGACGCGGTCCAGCGGGTTCGCCGCCAGGTGCTCGGTCAGGGTGCGCAGCAGCGCACCGAGCCGCCAGCGCTCCGGCACGAGCGGCTCGACGCCCGCGGCGCGCAGCGGTTCGGCGGTGACGTCGCCGACCGCGCAGGCCACGACACCGCTGCCGAAGGCCCGCACGGCGTCCTCACGGCGGCCCGCCCGTTCAGCGGCGTCCAGCAGCGCGACGGCGCCCGGGGCGCTGGTGAACGTCACCGCGTCCAGCCGGCCGGCGCAGACCAGCTCCACCAGGCGCTGCACCGCGTCCGGGTCCGCCGGCGGCAACCAGCGGTAGACCGCTACCCCGCGCACCCGGGCGCCGGCGGCGACGAGGGGCTCCAGCTGGTGCTCGTCGGCGGCGCCGTGCAGCTGCACGACGACCGAGCGGCCCGCCACGCCCTCGTCGACCATGTGCTGCACCGCCTCGGCCGTCTGCTCCGAGGCCGCCGACCACGCCTCCCGCAGGCCGTTGGCGCGCACCGCACCGGTGGCCTTCGGCCCGCGCGCCAGGATGCGCGCCCGGCCGAGGGTGGCGAGGAGGTCGTCGGCGAGGCCGGCGGCGTCGGCGGCCTCCACCCAGCCGCGCAGCCCGATGCCGGTGGTGACGAGCACGTCGTCGGGCGGGTCGGCGACGACGTCGCGGGTGTCGGCCACCAGCTGCTCGTCCTCGGCGAGCGGGACGATCCGCATGGTGGGGGCGTGCACGACGCGGGCCCCCTTGCGCGTGAACGTGGCGACCATGTCCTCGGAGCGGCGGTCGCTGGTGATGCCGATCGTCACCCCGAGGAGTTGCTCGCCGGGCGCGGTCCGGGGTGCCGGTGGCCCGGTCGGCGTGGTGGGCGACGCGTCGTCCGCTGCCAGCATGTCGTTCACCCTCCCGAACAGTAGGCGACGCGGGCGGGGGGCGTCACGAACGCGCCCGCACCGGCCCGCGCACCGGTGCTCACAGGTCCACGCTCACGCGACCGTCGGCGCCCACCGAGCAGGCCCGCGCCGACGACGACCCCGCTCCCGGTCCGCCGCCGGCACCGCGCCGGTCAGGGCGCCGGCCAGGTCGACGACGCCCCCCACGACGACCACGGCCGGGGCCCGCACCCCCGCGTCGCGGGCCACCCGCACCACCTCCGACAGCGGGGCCGTGGTCGTGCGCTGCTGCGGCGTCCACCCAGCCTCCACGAGCGCGACGGGCGTGGCCGGGTCCTTGCCGTTCGCGAGCAGCGCCTCCGCGATCGCCGGCAGCGTGGACACGCCCATGAGCACGACGAGCGTGCCGCCCAGGCGGGCCAGCGCGGCCCCGTCCAGGTCGCCGTGACCGTCGACGACGGTGACCGAGCGCGAGACGCCGCGGTGGGTGACGGGGATGCCCGCCGCCGCCGGCACCGCGAACGCGCTCGTCACGCCGGGCACGACCTCCACCTCCACGCCGGCCGCGCGGCAGGCGAGGACCTCCTCGCCGCCGCGACCCAGCACGTAGCCGTCGCCGCCCTTGAGCCGCACGACGTGCCGGCCGGTGCGGGCCGCCTCGACGAGCAGGCGGTTGATCTCCTCCTGCGGCACCGGGTGGTGCCCGGGCGTCTTGCCGACGTCGACGACCTCCACGCCCTCGCCGAGCTCGCCGAGGACACCGGTGGGGGCGAGGCGGTCGACGACGACGAGGTCGGCCTCGGCCAGGCGCCGCCGGCCGCGCAGGGTCATCAGGTCCACCTCGCCGGGGCCGCCGCCCACGAGCGTGACGCGCCCGGGGTGGCCGGGGACGCGCTCGCGGCGCAGCGGCGCCCCGCCCGCGTCCAGCCACCGGGCGAGGGCCTCCTTCAGCCCCCGCGCGCGGCGCGGGTCGCGACCGGCGGAGACGGAGACGGTCACGGGGCCCGCGGGACCGTCGCGGTGCACCACCGCGGGGGTCCAGGCGGCCGACGCGGTCGCGTCGTCGGCGCGCACGCACCAGGTGCGCCGCTCCTCCGCCGCGGCGGCCAGCGCCCCGTCGGTGGCGGGGTCCCCGGTGGCGGTGTGCACCAGCCAGGTGCCCTCGACGTCGCCGGCGACGGCCTCGCGCTCGTGCCACGTCAGCTGCGCCAGCAGATCGCGAAGGTCCTCGCAGAGCGCCGGGGCGACGACGTGCACGTCGGCGCCGGCCGCCACCAGGTCCGCGGCCCGGCGCGCGGCCACGGGCCCGCCGCCGGCCACGAGGACCCGGCGGCCGGCGAGGTCGAGGTGCAGCGGGTACGGGACCCGTGCCGCGTCCGTCACAGCTCCACCGTGACACGGCCGTCGGGGTCCACCGAGCAGGGGTGCACGGCGATCGGCGGCTGGCCGGTGGTGGACTCGCCGGTGTCCAGGTCGAAGGCGTTCTGGTGCAGAGGGCACACGACGACGCGCTCGTCGATCTGCCCGTCGGCCAGCGGGCCGCCGGCGTGCGGGCAGGTGGCCTGCACGGCGCTGACCTTCCCGCTGCGGCGGCGGAAGAGCGCGACCTGCTCGCCGCCGACGACGTAGGCGCGGCCCTCGCCGACGGGCAGGTCGTCCAGGGGGCACACGTCGTGGCGGGTCGCGCGCTGGGTGGGGACGCTCATCGGGAGACCTCCGCGGTCGAGGGGGTGGCGTTCGAGTTCGAGTGCACCTCGGGGACCAGGCCACCCGGGGCGCCGGCCGGGCGTCGCGGCACCAGCGGCAGGTCCACCAGGGGCAGGGAGGTGCGGAACTGCCCAGGGGTGACGGGCTCCTGGCCCTCCAGCCACGGGTCGCGGTAGTTGTCCACGGTGACCTGCATCCGCTCGTCCAGGCCCGCGGCGAGCCCGTCGCTGTCGTCGACGAGGACGGCGCGGACCCGCTCGATGCCCAGGCGCGGCACGAACTCGTAGGTGCGCTCCAGCCAGTTGCCCCACTCGCGGTAGAACTGGATGAACCGGCCCGCCAGGGTGATGACCTCCTCCGGGGAGTCCACGGTCGCCAGCAGGTCGGCCTTGCGCACCGAGGCGCCCGCAGCACCGCCGACGTGCACCTCCCACTTGCCGTTCCCGACGGCGACGACGCCGATGTCCTTCACGTAGGCCTCGGCGCAGTTGCGCGGGCAGCCGACCACGCCGAGCTTGAGCTTGGCGGGGGTCTCGATGCCCTGGAAGCGGGTCTCCAGGTCGATGCCGAGCTTGGTGGAGTCGCCCAGTCCGAAGCGGCAGAAGTCGGTGCCCACGCACGTCTTCACGGTGCGGACGCTCTTGCCGTAGGCGTACCCGGACGGCATGCCGAGGTCCTTCCACATCCTCGGCAGGTCCTCCTTCTTCACCCCGAGCAGGTCGATGCGCTGCCCGCCGGTGACCTTCACCATGCCGACGTCGTACTTGTCCGCCACGTCGGCGATCGTGCGCAGCTGCTCGGGGGTGGTGACCCCGCCCTTCATCTGCGGCACGACGGAGAAGGTGCCGTCGCGCTGGATGTTGGCGTGCACGCGGTCGTTGATGAACCGCCCGTCGCGCTCCTCCTCGATGCCCTCGGGCCACATCATCCGCAGCAGCGAGGTCAGCCCCATCTTCGACTTGGCGTCCTCGGCACCTCCGGGCGCCAGTTCGCGGAAGACGGCCGAGACGGACTTCAGGCCCCGCTCGCGGATCGCGGTCATCAGTTCCGGCTTGGCCATCGGGACGCCGGGCACGTACCAGTTCGCGGACTCGTCGACGGTCAGGTTCCCGCCGGCCGCCCACTGCGTGATCTGCTCGACGACGGACTTGCAGGAGCCGCAGCCCTTGGCGGCCTTCGTCGCGCCCATGACGGCGTTGAGCGACGTCGCACCGCCCTCGACGGCCTGGACGATCGCCCCCTTGGTGACCCCGTTGCAGTTGCAGACCTGCGCGTCGTCGGCGAGCTCGGCGACGCCCACCTCCTCGCCCGGTGTGCCGAGGTCGAACAGCAGCGACATCCGCTCCTCCGGCAGCGGCAGCCCCTGGTCGAACGCCTGCTGCAGGAAGGTCGTCTTGCGCACGTCACCCAGCAGGGTGGCGCCCACGAGGCGGTCGTCGCGGACGACGACGTTCAGGTAGACGCCGCGGTGCGGTTCGGAGAACACGACGAACTCGTCGTCGTCGTTCTCCGGGCCCGGCAGGCCCATCTGCACCAGGTCGACGCCGGCGACCTTCAGCTTCGTGGCGGTGCGCGAGCCGTGGTACTCCGCCGTCGGGTCGGCGCCGGTGAGGTGGTCGGCCAGGACGCTCGCCTGCTCCCACAGGGGGGCGACGAGGCCGTAGGTCTGGCCGCGGTGCTGCACGCACTCGCCGACGGCGTACACGTCGCCGGCCCCGCCCTCGCAGCGCATCCGGTCGTCCACGACGATGCCGCGCTCGACGTCCAGGCCCGAGGCCAGCGCCACGGTGGTGTTGGGGCGGATGCCCGCGGCGACCACGACCAGGTCGGCGTCCAGGACGCGCCCGTCCGGCAGTTCGACACCCGTCACCCGGTCGGTGCCGTGCACGCCCTTGGTGCGCACCCCGGTGTGCACCGTGATGCCGAGCCCCTCGACGACCCGGCGCAGCACCCGCCCGGCCTCGGGGCCGAGCTGCTGGTTCATCAGGTGCTTCGGCGAGTGCACGAGGTCGACCTGCAGGCCGTGGGTGGCCAGGCCGTGGGCCGCCTCCAGGCCGAGCAGGCCACCGCCGATGACGACAGCCCGGCGGTGCTCGCGCGCCGCGGCGAGCAGCGCCCGCGTGTCGTCGAGGGTGCGGAACCCGAACACCCCGTCCAGCATCGAGCCGTCCTCGCGGCGCAGCCCCTCCATGGTCGGGAAGAACGGCGAGGAGCCGGTGGCGATGACCAGCACGTCGTAGGGCGTGGTGCCGCCCTCGGCGTCGTGGACGACCTTGGCGAAGGTGTCCACGCGGGTGACGGCGACACCGGCACGCAGGTCGATGCCGTTCTCCGTGTACCAGGGCAGGGAGTTCAGGAAGATCGAGTCCTCCTGCTCCTGGCCGGTCAGCACGTGGGAGAGCATGATCCGGTTGTAGTTGCCGTACGGCTCGGCACCGAAGACCGTCACGTCGAACTGCTGCGCGCCGCCGCGCTCGAGGACCTCCTCGACGGCGCGAACGCCGGCCATGCCGTTGCCGACGACGACGAGGCGGCGCTTGTGGTCGCGCTGCTGCGGCAGGGCCGAGGTGCGGGTGGTGGTCGCGGTCACGGGGATCAGACCTCCACGAGTCCGAAGTCGACGACGACGGTGCCGCTGACGCCCTCCGGCGCCGCGACACGCAGTTCCAGGGTGGCGGGCGCCTCGACGTCCTCCACGATGCGCAGCGGGACGTGCACGGACGACCTCGCTCCCACGGGGAACCAGCGCATGGCCACCCCGTCGCGCAGCAGGACCACGCTGATCAGCTCGTCGCACGAGTTGCCCGCGCGCAGGTACACGGGCTGCGCGCGCACGCCGTCCGGCACCGTGTAGGAGGGTGCGCCCTCCAGCGCGCTGGGCTTCTCCAGCCCTGCGCCGGTGAAGGGGTGCGCGCCCTGCAGGAATCGGGGGGTGGAGCTCACGGGGGTCCTCCTGGTGGTCCGGTCGGGGTCCTGGCCGGGCGGGACGTCAGATGCTGCTGCCGGCGAAGCGGGTGGCGCGGCCGTGCACGTAGACGACCGCGGTGACGACGCCGCAGACGGCGTAGAAGGCGATGAAGCCGACGAGGGCGGGGGCCAGCGAGCCGGTGTTCGTGATGGAGGTGGCGAACACGCGCGGGATGATGAACCCGCCGTAGGCGCCGATGCCGGCGGCGATGCCGATGCACGCCGCAGCCTCGCGCTTGGCCAGAGTCAGCGCCGCGGTGTCGCCCGGGGTGATCCCGGCGCGGAACACCGCGGGGATCATCCGGTAGACCGAGCCGTTGCCCATGCCGCTGGCGACGAACAGCACGAGGAACGAGCCGAAGAACAGCGCGAAGCTGCCGATGCTCAGCGCCGCGACGACGCCGATCGCCCCGGCGGCCATGACGGCGTAGGCGCCGATGCTGACGGCGGCGCCGGACACCCTGTCGGACAGGCGGCCCCCGTACGGGCGGGCGAGCGATCCGACGAGGGCGCCGATGAACGCCAGGGTCAGCGGCACGGCCGGCAGGCCGATGAAGCCCCAGTCGAAGGAGACCTCGGGGAACTCGCGCTGGATGAGCGTGGGGAACACCCCGGCGTAGCCGATGAACGAGCCGAAGGTGCCGATGTACAGGAAGGAGATGATCCACGTGTGCTTGTTGCGCACGGCGGCCGCGTAACCGGCGAAGTCGGCCTTCGCGGCGGACAGGTTGTCCATGGACCGCCACGCCAGCACCGCGGCGAGCACCGCCAGGGGGATGATCACCAGCCCGGCGCGCTCCAGGGCCAGCCCGCCGCCGATGACGACGATGATCGGCACGGCGAGCTGGACCACGGCGACGCCGAGGTTCCCGCCCGCCGCGTTGAGGCCGAGGGCGGCGCCCTTCTCCCGCTCGGGGAAGAAGAAGGAGATGTTCGCCATGCTGCTGGCGAAGTTGCCGCCGCCGACGCCGGCGGTCGCGGCCACGAGCACCATGACCCAGAACGGTGTCTGCGGGTTCTGCACGACGACCACCAGGCCGGCGCAGGGCACGATCAGCAGCAGTGCCGACACGATCGTCCAGTTGCGCCCGCCGAAGCGCGGCACGGCGAACGTGTACGGGAAGCGCAGCGTGGCGCCCACCAGGTTGGGGACGGCGATCAGCCAGAACATCTGGTCGGCGGTCAGCGAGAAGCCCGCGCCGTTCAGCGACGGCGTGACGATCGTCCACAGCTGCCAGACGGAGAAGCCGAGGAACTCGGCGAAGATGGACAGCCGCAGGTTGCGCCGGGCGGCGGGACGGCCCGTGGACTCCCACTGGGCGCGGTCCTCGGGGTCGTAGTGGTCGATCCACCGGCCGGGACGGGGCCGCGGGATCGTGCCGAGCGCCGGGTCGCGCTCCTCGGTGACGGCCATGTGCTGACTCCTCGCTGGGGTCGGGTCGTGGCACCGACGGTAGGCAGGGCGTGTTACCGGTCTCGTTCACCCGTGTTTCGCGGGCGACACGTTGTCCTCACCCCCCGGGCCCGTTGCTGTGAGGCCGCGCGGCGGACGACGCCTCAGCGGACGTCCCGTCAGTAGACGTCCCGCAGGTACCGCTTGTCCGCGGCGAGCTCCTTGACGTGGTTGGCGGCCTCCTGGTCGTCCATGCCCCCGTGCACCTCCGCGATCCGCCGCAGCGCGGCGTCGACGTCCTTGGCCATCCGGGTCGCGTCGCCGCACACGTAGAGCGAGGCGCCCTCCTGCAGCCACGCCCACAGCTGCTCACCGTGCTGGAGCATGCGGTCCTGCACGTAGACCTTCTCGTCCTGGTCGCGCGAGAACGCCAGCGTCAGCCGGGTGAGGAAGCCGTCCTCGCGCATGCCCTCCAGCTCCTCGCGGTAGTAGTAGTCGCTCGCGGAGCGCCGTTCGCCGAAGAAGAGCCAGTTGCGGCCGGTGTGCCCCAGGGCGCGCCGCTCGTGCAGGAAGGCCCGGAACGGCGCCACGCCCGTGCCCGGACCCACCATGACCATCGGAGCGTCGGGGTCGGACGGCGGGCGGAAGGAGGTGGCCGGCTGCACGAAGACCGGCACCCGCTCGCCCTCGCGGCAGCGGTCCGCGAGGAACGTCGAGCACAGCCCGCCCCGCGCACGGCCGTCCACCTCGTGGCGCACCACGCCCACCGTCAGCTGGACCTCGCGCGGGTCCACCAGCGGCGAGGAGGAGATGGAGTACTGGCGCGGCTGCAGCCGCTTCAGGACCCCCGTCCACTCGTCGGCCTCGGCGCGCGCGGGGAAGCGGGCCAGGAGGTCGGCCACGGAGCGCCCCCGCAGCCAGGTGCGCAGCTCGCCGGCCCTCTCGGGGCTGAGCAGGCCGCCCAGCTCGCCGCCGCGCGAGCGCGCCGCCACCAGCCCGAGCAGCTCGGGGCCGGCCCGCCGCAGGTCCAGGTGCCGGGTGGCGGCCTCCCGCCAGCTCGTCTCCCCGACGCCCTCCAGGTGCACCGCGGCGTCGGCGGGCAGGCCGGTGACGCGCAGGAACTCGTCCACCTCCGTCTCGTCGTTGACGGCCCACACGCCCAGCGCGTCACCGGCGCGGTAGGTGACGTCCTCGGGCAGGGCGAAGGCGAAGCGGCGCACCTCCTTGTCGGAGGAGGGGGCGGTCAGGCGCTCGTTGCGCACCAGCGGCGCGGGCACCGGGGCGTTCCGGTTGCCGCCGCGCGCCGGCGCGCGCACTGCCACGGGGTCGGTGCCCACTCGCGGGGCGGGGACGGCGGGGCGGTCCGGCGCGGCGGTCGTGGGCGGCCCCAGGCGTTCCAGGACCGCGCGGAACCAGCGTTCGGCCTTGTCGTCCTCGCCCGGTTCGCAGTCGGCGCGCTCGGCGAGGCGGGCCGCGCCCAGCTCGGCCAGGCGCGCGTCGAGCCGGCGACCGTGCCCGCAGAAGTCGTCGTAGCTGGAGTCGCCCATCGCCAGGACGGCGAAGCGGGTGGCCTCCAGCCGGGGTGCGTCCGGCGCGTTCAGCGCCGACCAGAGGGCCGTGCCGTTGTCGGGGGCGTCGCCGTCACCGAAGGTGCTGGTCACCACCAGGACGGTTCCCGTCCCCGCCACGGCCGCCGGGTCGACGGCGTCCATCCCGCGCAGGTCCACGGCGTACCCGCCGGCGCGCAGCTGATCGGCGAAGACCGCGGCGCGCTGCTCGGCGCCGCCCGTCTGCGAGGCCCACAGCACCGTCACGGGCTGTGGGCCGGGCCCGTCGGCGACGCGCTCCGGCGCGCGCGAGAACATCCCCGCGAGCAGGCCGTCCACCCACGCGCGGGTGCGGGTGTCGAACGGCGCGGACGGCGGGAGCACCGGCACGCCCGTGACGCCGTCCTGGCGCCGCCCCCACAGCAGGCCGTCGAGGTAGGTGCGCTGCACGTCGTCCAGCGGCGGGGGTGCGCCGGGTGCCGTGGTCAGGGCGGGTCCGGTGGCCCGCTGCGCCGCCGGCGCGTCCGGGCGGGGAGCGACCCGGGTCAGGCGCACCGCGCAGGCCTTGAACTCCGGCTGGAACGAGACGGGGTCCACCGCGTCGTTCGTCACGGCGTTGACGGCCAGGTACTCCCCGTGGGAGTCGTTCCAGTGGAACGGCGCGAAGCACGTGCCGGGGCGCACGCGGTCGCTGACGCGGGCCGGGAGGACGGCGCGGCCGCGCCGGGACGCGAGCTCGACGAGGTCGCCCTCGGCGGCGCCCAGCGAGCCGGCGTCGTCGGGGTGCAGCTCCAGGAACGGTTCGGGGTTCAGCTTCGTGAGTTCGGGGACCCTGCCCGTCTTGGTCATGGTGTGCCACTGGTGCGGCAGCCGGCCGGTGGTCAGCAGGAACGGGTGCTCGTCGTCGGGCAGCTCGGCGGGGTCCAGGTGCGGGCGGGCGTGGAACCGCGCCCGCCCGTCCGGGGTCGCGAAGCGGAACCCGTCGCCGTCGCGGTAGCGGATCGGGTTGCGCCGGCCCTCGGCGCCGGGCGGGCTGGGCCACTGCGCCGGGCCGCCGCGCAGCTTGGCGTAGTCGATGCCGCGCAGGTCGTAGCCGGTGGCGGGGTTCGCGAAGCGGCGCAGCTCGTCGAAGACCTCCTCGGAGGAGGAGAACGAGAACGCCTCGCCGTACCCCAGCTCGGTGGCGACCATCGCGATGAGCCGCCAGTCCGGGACCGCGTCGCCGGGTGCGTCGACGGCCTGCGGCAGCAGCGTCAGGGTGCGCTCGGAGTTCACGGTGACGTAGGTGGACTCCGCCCACAGCGCCGCCGGCAGCAGCACGTCGGCGTACTGCGCCGTCTCGGTGTCGGCGAACACGTCCTGGCAGATCACCAGCTCGGCGGCCTCGAGCCCCTCGATGACGGTGCGGCGGTTGGCGACCGAGGCGACGGGGTTGGTGCAGACGATCCAGCACGCCTTGACCTCACCGGCCGCCATGCGCTCGAACACGTCGATCGTGCCGGCGCCCACGTCGGGGCGGATCGTCCCGCCCGGCAGGCCCCACACGTCCTCCGTGAAGGCCCGGTCCTCCTCGGCGAGCACGGAGCGCTGCCCCGGCAGGCCCGGGCCCATGTACCCCATCTCGCGGCCGCCCATCGCGTTCGGCTGGCCGGTCAGGGAGAACGGGCCGCTGCCGCGCCTGCCGATCGCGCCGGTGGCCAGGTGCAGGTTGCACAGGGCGTTGGTGTTCCACGTGCCGTGGGTGCTCTGGTTCAGCCCCATCGTCCAGCACGACATCCAGTTGCCGGCCTCACCGATCCAGCGGGCGGCGGTGCGCAGGTCCTCCTCGGCCACACCGGTGACCTCGCTGACGGCGGCGGGGGAGTAGTCGGCGAGCATCGCCTCGACGGCGTCCCACCCGTCGGTCCACCGCTCGATGAAACCCCGGTCGACGTGGCCGTCCTCGACGAGCAGGTGCAGCAACCCGTTCAGCAGCGCCAGGTCGGTCCCCGGCCGGATCTGCAGGAACAGGTCGGCGCGCTCGGCGGTGGCGGTGCGGCGCGGGTCCACCACGATGAGCTTCGCGCCCGCCTTGAGCCGGTCGGCCATGCGCAGGAAGAGGATCGGGTGGCAGTCGGCCATGTTGGAACCGGTGACGAGGAAGACGTCGGCGTGGTCGAAGTCGTCGTAGGAGCCCGGGGGGCCGTCGGCGCCCAGGGAGGACTTGTAGCCGGCCCCGGCGCTGGCCATGCACAGCCGCGAGTTCGACTCCAGGTGGCGAGTGCGCAGGTAGCCCTTGGCCAGCTTGGTCGCCAGGTACTGCGCCTCCAGGGACATCTGCCCGGACACGTACAGCGCCACGGCGTCCGGGCCGTGCTCGTCGACGATCGCGCGCAGCCGTGCCGCGGTGCTGCGGACCGCTTCACCGAGCTCGGCCGGGACCGGCTCGGTGCCGCGCTCGGCGCGCACGTGCGCGCGCTCCAGGCGGCCGCCGGCCAGCGTGAAGCGCGCGCTGGTGGCGCCCTTGGTGCACAGCCGCCCCGCGTTGGCCGGGTGCTCCTTGTCGCCGGTGACGCCCGCCACGACCCGCCTGCCGGTGGTCGGGTCGGTCTCGACCTGCAGGACGATCCCGCAGCCGACGCCGCAGTAGGAGCAGGACGTGCGCACCGTCCGCCGGGCAGGGTCGGTGGGGGTCTCGGGCGCCATGCGCCCAGGACAGCCGATCCGTGTTTCAGGCTCGTTTCCCGGCCGTCACGCCGCCGCTGCCTCGTCCTCTCAGCGGTGCGCCGCCGTTGAGAGCCCCCTGGGCGGGCGCCCGCGCACCTGCGCTCGGCGGGGGCCGGGCAGCACGTGATCGACCCGTTACCATCGTGGTGCCTGTCCCGCCACCCGCGCCAGGCCACCCAGACCCGCCGGCCGCCCGGCCCGCGGGCACGCACGCCCGGGCGGGTACGCACCGGGGCGAGGAGAGGCACCGATGGACAAGCTCACCCTGCTGCAGGTCAGCAACCGCTACGACGTGGACGTCGCGACCCTGCACCAGCTCGTCGGCCGCCGGCTGCTGCCGTCGCCGACGTGGACCGACGGCCGCCTGGGGTGGCGCGCCGAGGAGGTCCGCGAGCCGCTGCGCGAGCTGGGGCTGACGCGGCGCTGACGGGAGGCGGGAGGAGTGCCCCGGCGCGCGGTGCGCCGGGACCCTCCTCGTGCGGGGGCGCCCTGCGCCTCAGCCCTCGCGCAGGTCCAGCCGGGCCACCTGCGCCTCGTCCAGCTCCACGCCGAGCCCGGCGATCGAGGAGCGCAGCTCCTCGACGCTGCGCGGCCCCACGATCGGGAACGTGGGGAACGGCTGGGCCAGCACGAACGCCAGCGCCACCGCGGTCGCCGGCACCCCCAGGTCCGCGGCCAGCTCCTCCGCGCGGCGCTTGCGCTCGAAGTTGGCGTCGCTGTAGTAGCAGCGCACCAGCTCGGCGTCGCGGCGGTCGGCCGGGTCGGCGCGGGCGAAGAAGCCCCGGGCCTGCGAGGACCACGGCAGCAGCGGGACCTGCCGTTCGGTCAGCCAGCGCTTGGAGCCGGCGTCGGTGACGTGCTCGCACCCCGTCCAGGGCACGTCGAGCGCCTCCGCCAGACCGAAGTGGTTGCTCAGGACCGACAGCCCCCGCCTGCCGTTCGCGGCCGCCCAGGCGTTCGCCTCGTCGAACCGCTCCCTCGACCAGTTGGAGACACCGAACACGCCGATGCGGCCGGCGTCCGCGTGCTCGTTGAGCACGTCGACGAACTCGCCGACCGGCACGTCGGGGTTGTCGCGGTGCAGCAGGTACATCTCGGCGCTCTCGCGCTGGTGGTTCTCCAGCGACTCCAGCAGCTGCCACGTCATGCCCTGCGGGGTGCACTCGGGGGTGTGCCCGCCCTTGGCGACGACCACCGCCTCGGAGTGCAGGCCGCGGTTCGTCAGCCACTGCCCCAGCAGCTTCTCGTAGCGGCCCTGCCCGTACCACCACGAGGTGTCGAACGTCGTGCCACCCGCCTCCCAGAACGCGTCGAACAACGCGGAGGCGTGCGCGAGGTCTGGCTGGTTGTCGACACCCATCACGATGCGGGACAACGGCTTCGTCAGCCCGTCCACCTTCCCGTAGCGCATGGGGTTCGGGGTGCCGACCCGCAGCGGCAGGCCGGAGACGGTGGGGATCGCCGCGGTGTCGCGCTCGAACGGGTAGCGCACGCCGACCGCCGCGCGCCAGCGGTCCAGCACCGCGGACGTGGCCAGCGCGTCGTCCAGGGAGTGCTCCGGGGCCCCGGTGGAGACGTCCTCGCCCCGCCCGGCCGCCTCCGCCAGGCGGGCCACCGCGGCGGCCTCGGCGGCGTAGGGCAGGTGCCCCTCGGTCTCGGGGCCGAAGGTCAGGACCCGATCGGCCTCGCCGGCGCGGCGCACCACGATGCCGGTGCCGGCCCCGATCGCCCACGGGTCGGCCAGGTGGATCGAACCGGTCGTGCCGTGCACCGCCACCGCCGGCGGCTCGGCCAGCCGCACGCCGGTGCGCACGGTGGCGGTGACACCGCCGTCGAACTCCAGGGCGGCCACCGCCCACTCGTCCACGCCGGTGCCGCCGACGGTCCCGCCGCCGCGCAGAGACGTCAGCACCGCCGGCCGGCCCAGCGCGGCGGCCGCGACGGCGCGCGCCATCGTCACCGGGTACCCGCCCACGTCGAGGATCCCGCCGCCGGCCAGGTCCGCGTCGAACAGGCGGCCGGTGGGGGAGCCGGCGGCGAAGGAGAAGCTCGCGTCGACGTGCAGCACCCGGCCGACGGCGCCGGAGCGCACCAGGTCCAGCAGGGCGCGCTGCTGCGGGTGGAAGGCGTACATGTACGCCTCGACCAGGACGCGGCCGCTGGTGCGCGCGGCGTCCACGACGGCCATGACGCTGCCGTGGTTCGGCGCCAGCGGCTTCTCGCACAGCACGTGCTTGCCCGCGCGCAGCGCGGCGATCGCCAGGGGGGCGTGGACGGTGTGCACGGTGGCGACGTAGACGGCGTCGACGTCCGGGTCGGCGATCACCTCGTCGTGGGTGCCGGTGCGCGCGCCCGGGGCGACCTCGTCGGCGAACGCCCGCGCGCGCTCGGCGGCGGAGCTGCCGACGGCCACGACGGCACCCGCCCCGGAGGCGGGCAGCTGCGAGGCGAAGCGGCGGGCGATGGCGCCGGGGCCGAGGACGGCCCAGCGCAGGGGAGCAGGGGGCGTCACGGGACGCTCCTTCGCGATCGTGGGGGGAGCGCCGTGATCGTCCACGGCGGCCCGTGGAGCCTAGGGACGCCCCGCGCGGCGGGTCAACGCCCCGCGCGGCGGGTCAACGCCCCGAGCCGTGTCCCGGAGCCCCCCGCGGCACCCGGCGGGTTCGCGGCCCGGCGCCTAGACTCGGCGCGTGATCCAGGACACCCCCTCGAACGCCCCGGCGGCGCAGGCGGACGGCGACGGCCCCCGCGCGGTCCCCGGCGTCGACATCAAGCCCCGCAGCCGCCAGGTCACCGACGGGCTGGAGGCGACGGCCTCGCGCGGGATGCTCCGCGCGGTCGGCATGGGCGACGAGGACTGGGTCAAGCCGCAGATCGGCGTGGCCTCCAGCTGGAACGAGATCACCCCCTGCAACCTGTCCCTGGACCGCCTGGCGAAGTCCGTGAAGGACGGCGTGCACGCCGCGAAGGGGTTCCCGCTGGAGTTCGGCACGATCTCCGTCTCCGACGGCATCTCCATGGGCCACCAGGGCATGCACTACTCCCTGGTCAGCCGCGAGGTCATCGCCGACTCCGTGGAGACGGTGGTCAGCGCCGAGCGCCTGGACGGCTCGGTGCTGCTCGCCGGGTGCGACAAGTCGCTGCCGGGGATGCTCATGGCCGCCGCCCGCCTGGACCTGGCCAGCGTGTTCCTCTACGCGGGCACGATCCTGCCCGGGCGCGCGAAGCTGTCCGACGGCAGCGAGCACGAGGTCACCCTCATCGACGCCTTCGAGGCGGTGGGGGCCTGCGCGCGCGGGCTGATGTCCCGCGAGGACGTCGACACCATCGAGCGCGCCATCTGCCCGGGCGAGGGCGCCTGTGGCGGCATGTACACCGCGAACACCATGGCCGCTGCCGCGGAGGCGCTGGGCATGTCGCTGCCGGGCAGCGCGGCCCCGCCGGCCACGGACCGCCGCCGCGACGGGTTCGCCCGCCGCTCCGGCCAGGCCGTGGTGAACCTCCTCGCCCACGGGATCACCGCCCGGCAGGTCATGACCAAGGAGGCGTTCGAGAACGCCATCGCCGTGGTCATGGCGCTGGGCGGCTCCACCAACGCGGTGCTGCACCTGCTGGCCATCGCCTACGAGGCCGAGGTGGACCTGACGCTGGCGGACTTCGACCGCATCGCGGGGAAGGTGCCGCACCTGGGCGACCTGAAGCCCTTCGGCCGGCACGTCATGGTCGACGTGGACCGCATCGGCGGCATCCCCGTCGTCATGCGCGCGCTGCTGGACGCGGGCCTGCTGCACGGGGACACCCTGACGGTGACGGGGAGGACGATGGCGGAGAACCTCGCGGAGATCTCCCCGCCGGACGTCGACGGCGTGGTGCTGCGGGCGCTGGACGACCCGATCCACCGCACCGGCGGCATCACGGTCCTCTCGGGCAACCTGGCCCCGGGTGGTGCGGTCGTCAAGAGCGCCGGGTTCGACTCGGAGGTCTTCGAGGGCACCGCGCGGGTGTTCGAGCGCGAGCGCGCTGCGCTGGACGCGCTGGAGGACGGCACGATCGGCGCCGGCGACGTCGTGGTCATCCGCTACGAGGGCCCCAAGGGCGGCCCGGGCATGCGCGAGATGCTCGCCATCACGGGGGCGATCAAGGGCGCCGGGCTGGGCAAGGACGTGCTGCTGCTGACCGACGGGCGCTTCTCCGGCGGCACCACGGGCCTGTGCGTGGGGCACGTCGCGCCGGAGGCCGTCGACGGCGGGCCGATCGCGCTCGTGCGCGACGGCGACCGGATCCGCCTGGACGTGGCGGGCAAGACGCTGGAGGTGCTCGTCGACGACGCCGAGCTGGCGGCGCGGCGCGAGGGGTGGGAGCCGCTGCCCCCGGTGTTCACCCGCGGCGTGCTGGCCAAGTACGCCAAGCAGGTGCAGTCCGCCTCCGTGGGGGCCGTCTGCTCCTGACGGCCGGGTCGGCCGAGGGCACACCCTGTCCAGCAGGTGGACTCGTTGTCCACGATGTGAGACACGAGGTGCCCTCGGCTGACATCGCCCGGAGGTGCGACTACCGTGCTGGGCATGCGGTTCCTCGTAGCCATCGGACAGCGCGCCCGCTGAGGTCGACGACGATCGACCCGCCGAGCGCGCGACCCCTCGCCCACCTCGCGGCGCAGGGGTCTTTTCGCGTCCGGCGCACCGAGCGGCCGGCCGCGTCCGACGACTGCAGGACCCGAGCCGCACCGCCGAGGAGGACACCGAGATGGCCCACGAGCCGATCAGCGCCCCGCCGATCAGCACCCAGCCGGCCGGTGAGCAGAGCCGCGACGGCCTGCCGCTGGACCCCACGCTCCCCGTCGCGTCGCTCACCGGCGCGCAGAGCCTCATCCGCTCCCTCGAGGCGGTAGGTGTCGAGGTCGTCTTCGGCATCCCCGGCGGCGCGATCCTGCCCGCGTACGACCCGCTGATGGACTCCCCGCACGTGCGCCACATCCTCGTGCGCCACGAGCAGGGCGCCGGCCACGCGGCCGAGGGGTACGCGGTGGCCACCGGCAAGGTCGGCGTCTGCATGGCGACCTCCGGCCCCGGCGCGACGAACCTCGTCACCCCGATCGCCGACGCCAACATGGACTCCGTCCCGATGGTGGCGATCACCGGTCAGGTGGCCGCGGCGGCGATCGGCACGGACGCCTTCCAGGAAGCCGACATCGCCGGGATCACCATCCCGATCACCAAGCACAACTACCTCGTGACCGACCCCGCGGAGATCCCGCGCGTGATCGCCGAGGCGTTCCACCTCGCCGCCACCGGCCGCCCCGGCCCCGTGCTCGTGGACGTCGCCAAGTCCGCGCTGCAGGCGCGCACCTCCTTCGAGTGGCCCACCTCGGTGGACCTGCCCGGCTACCGCCCCGTGGTCCGCCCGCACGGCAAGCAGGTGAAGGAGGCCGCGCGCCTCATCGCGGCCGCGAAGCGACCGGTGCTCTACGTCGGCGGCGGCGTGGTCAAGGCCGACGCCGCCCCCGAGCTGCGCGCCCTGGCCGACCTGACCGGCATCCCCGCCGTGACGACCCTCATGGCCCGCGGCGCGCTGCCCGACTCGCACCCCTCCAACCTGGGCATGCCGGGCATGCACGGCACCGTCGCTGCGGTGGCGGCGCTGCAGAAGTCCGACCTGCTCATCACCCTGGGGGCGCGCTTCGACGACCGCGTCACCGGCGAGCTGTCCAGCTTCGCGCCCGGCGCCAAGGTCATCCACGCCGACATCGACCCCGCCGAGATCGGCAAGAACCGGGCGGTGGACGTGCCGATCGTCGGCGACGCCAAGCTCGTCCTGGCGGAGCTGGCCACCGCGGTGGTCGCGGAGTTCGAGGCGAACGGCCGCGCCGACATCGGCGCGTGGACCGCTCAGACCGACGCGTGGCGCTCGACCTACCCCCTGGGCTACACCGCGCCGGACGACGGCACCCTCTCCCCGCAGCACGTCATCGAGCGCATCGGCGCCATCGCCGGCCCGGAGGCGGTCTACGTCTCCGGCGTGGGGCAGCACCAGATGTGGTCCGCGCAGTTCGTCAAGTACGAGAACCCGCGTACCTGGCTGAACTCCGGGGGCCTGGGGACCATGGGCTACGCGGTGCCGGCGGCCATGGGCGCCAAGGTCGGCCGCCCCGACACCGTCGTGTGGGCCATCGACGGCGACGGCTGCTTCCAGATGACCAACCAGGAGCTGGCCACCTGCACCCTGAACGGGATCCCCGTGAAGGTGGCCGTCATCAACAACTCCAGCCTGGGCATGGTCCGGCAGTGGCAGACGCTCTTCTACTCCGAGCGCTACTCCAACACCGACCTGCACTCCGGCGACCACTCGACGCACTCCGCGCCGGTCCCGGACTTCGTCAAGCTCGCCGACGCCTACGGCTGCGTGGGCCTGCGCTGCGAGCGTCCCGAGGACGTCGACGCCACCATCGAGAAGGCGATGGCGATCAACGACGTGCCCGTGGTGATCGACTTCCGCGTCCACCGCGACGCCATGGTCTGGCCGATGGTCGCCGCCGGCGTCAGCAACGACCAGATCCAGTACGCCCGCGGGCTGTCCCCGGAGTGGGACCGCGAGGCCGACAGCGACGGCGTGTCCAGCGACGACCCCGCCGCGCAGAAGGTGATCTCCTGATGAGCCGCCACACCCTCTCCGTCCTGGTCGAGAACCGGCCGGGTGTCCTGATGCGCATCACCTCGCTGTTCGCGCGCAGGAACTTCAACATCCACTCCCTCACGGTCGGACCGACCGAGCGCAGCGAGATCTCCCGGATGACCATCGTCGTCGACGTGGAGTCGCAGCCCCTGGAGCAGGTGACGAAGCAGCTCAACAAGCTGATCAACGTCTTGAAGATCGTCGAGCTGGAGGACGACGCCTCGGTCCAGCGCGAGCTGCTGCTCGTGAAGGTCCGCGCCGACGCCTCCGTCCGCGGCGAGGTCGTCGACACCGTGGCGCTGTTCCGCGCGCACGTCGTCGACGTCTCCCCGGACGCGGTCACCGTCGAGGCCACGGGCAGCCCCGGCAAGCTGGCCGCGCTGCTGCGGGTGCTGGAACCGTTCGGCATCCGCGAGCTCGTCCAGTCCGGTTCCGTCGCGCTGGCGCGCGGCGGCCGGGCCATCTCCGACCGCGCCCTGCGCTCGGCCTGATCCGTACCACCGACCCGAACGAAACCCGAGGAGAGAACCCCACGTGGCCGAGATGTTCTACGACGACGACGCCGACCTGTCCAAGATCACCGGTAAGAAGGTGGCGGTCCTGGGCTTCGGCAGCCAGGGCCACGCCCACGCCCTGTCGCTGCGCGACTCGGGCGTCGACGTCGTCGTCGGCCTGAAGGAGGGCTCCAAGAGCCGCGCCAAGGCCGAGGAGCAGGGCCTGCAGGTCCTCACCCCGTTCGAGGCGTCCAAGGCCGCCGACGTCATCATGGTCCTGGTGCCGGACCACCTGCAGCGCGGCCTGTACGCCGAGGCGATCGAGCCGAACCTGAGCGCCGGCAAGGCGCTCTTCTTCAGCCACGGCTTCAACATCCGCTTCGGCTACATCAAGCCCCCGGCGGACGTCGACGTCGTCATGGTCGCCCCCAAGGGCCCCGGCCACCTCGTGCGCCGCGAGTACGTCGACGGCCGCGGCGTGCCGGTCATCGTCGCGGTGGAGCAGGACGCCACCGGCGGTGCCTGGGACCTGGCGCTGGCCTACGCCAAGGCCATCGGCGGCCTGCGCGCCGGCGGCATCAAGACCACCTTCACCGAGGAGACCGAGACCGACCTGTTCGGCGAGCAGGCCGTGCTGTGCGGCGGCGCCTCGGCGCTCGTGCAGACCGGTTTCGAGGTCCTCACCGAGGCCGGCTACCAGCCGGAGGTCGCCTACTTCGAGTGCCTGCACGAGCTGAAGCTGATCGTCGACCTCATGTACGAGGGCGGCATCGCCAAGCAGCGCTGGAGCGTGTCGGACACCGCCGAGTGGGGCGACTACGTCTCCGGCCCGCGCGTCATCGACGCCTCGGTGAAGGAGCGCATGAAGGAGGTCCTGAAGGACATCCAGGACGGCACCTTCGCCCAGCGCTTCATCGACGACCAGGACGCCGGCGCCCCGGAGTTCAAGCGCCTGCGCGCCGAGGCCGAGCAGCACCCGATCGAGGCCACCGGCCGTGAGCTGCGCAAGCTCATGGCGTGGGTGAAGTCGGACGACTCCGACTACGTCGAGGGTTCCGCCGCCCGCTGACCCGCACGACCGTGCCCCCGCGTCCCCCGGGACGCGGGGGCACGGTCTCCGGCAGAGCTCGTCGTCCGGCGCCGGGTGCCGGCGGGGCCGACGGCCCCCGTTTCGCCGAGGCACCGCTCCGCCACGTTCAGTAGTGTCTCTGGACACGGTCGGGTATCGGGCGCGGAGGGGGGTGGACGTGGTGGTGGCGGGCCGCCTGACGTGCACGACGTGACGAGGGCCGAGGACCTGCTGCCCGCGGACGAGCAGGAACGACTGGCCGAGTGCGCCCGCGAGCCGATCCACGTCCCCGGAGCGGTTCAACCGCACGGCGTGCTGCTGGCCGTCGATCCGACCACCTTCGAGGTCGTCCAGGTCAGCGACGGTTGCAGGCGGCTGCTCGGTGTCGAGGTGCAGGCGGTCCTGGGGCACCCGCTCGAGGCCGCCGTCGGGCCGGGGTGCTCACGGCGGTTGCGCACCGCCCTCGCCGCCGCGGACGACGGTGCGGTGCCGGCGCTGCGCGCCGAGGTCGACGGCACCCCCGTCGACGTGAGCGCTCACGGTTCGGGGCCCCTCCTCGTCGTCGAGGTCGAGCCCGCGGGTGACGCTTCCCCGGCCCGGATCCTCGCCGGCCTGCACGCCGCCGCGGAGCGCCTCTCCCGCAGCAGGACGGTCGAGGAGGTGCGCACGGCGACGGCGCAGGAGATCCGCCGCCTCACCGGCTTCGACCGGGTGATGGTGTACCACTTCCACCCCGACGGGCATGGCGAGGTGGTGGCCGAGGACCGCGTCGAGGAGGTCGAGCCGTACCTGGGCCTGCACTACCCGGCCTCCGACATCCCCGCCCAGGCGCGCCGCCTGTACGTGCTGCAGCCGTCGAGGCACATCGTCCTCGACGCGGAGGGCCCGAACCCCCTGCTGCGCCTGGGCGGGGGTGCTGGAGGCGACGACACGACGCCCCTGGACCTGAGCCGCGCCCACCTGCGTGCCGTGTCGCCGCACCACGCGCAGTTCATGCGCAACATGGGGATCGGCGCCAGCATGTCGCTGCCCCTGGTCCACGACGGCGAGCTCGTCGGGATGGTCTCCTGCGGGGACCGGCGGGCCCGGCACCTGCCCCACGCCCTGCGCCAGGCCTGCGAGGTCCTCGCCCGGCAGCTCACCTCCCGGCTCACCTCGCTGTACGAGACCCGGCAGCTGAGCAAGCGCCTGGAGGTCCAGCAGGTCCGAACGCGCCTGGTGGAGCAGATGGCCGGAGCGGAGGACGTCTCCGACGGCCTGACCCGCGGGGAGGTCACCCTGCTAGACCTCGTCCCCGCGCACGGTGCCGTCGTCTCGCTGGACGAGGTGCTCGTCCAGGTCGGCGCGACGCCGCCCCCGGCCGACGTGCTGGCGGTGGTGGAGCGGCTGCGGAGCACCGAGGAGGGGAACCTCCCCCTCGTCAGCGACGCGCTGGCCCTGGAGCGCCCCGACCTCGCGGAACTGCTGCCGTCGACGGCCGGGGTGGTGTTCGTGCCCTTCGGGGGCGATCGCGACTACCTCATCTGGTTCCGCCGCGAAGTGGTGCAGACGCTGGACTGGCTGGGCGACCAGTCGGCGCAGAACCGGGACACGCCGTTGTCGCCGCGCAACTCCTTCTCCTCGTGGCGTCAGAGCGTCTCCGGTCGCTGCCTGCCCTGGGACCCGGTGGAGGTCTCCGAGGCCTGCGAACTGCGCCGCGACATCGACGCGGTCCTGCTGCGACGTGCCGAGAGCCGGCTGGCCCACCTG
Organism: Kineococcus sp. TRM81007; assembly: GCF_022669155.1. Lineage (GTDB taxonomy): Bacteria > Actinomycetota > Actinomycetes > Actinomycetales > Kineococcaceae > Kineococcus. The sequence continues at coordinate 304,896 of NZ_JALBVB010000053.1, forward strand.
GGGCTGCACGACGCCCTGACGGGCCTGCCCAACCGGCGCCTGCTCATGGACAGGCTCGGGCACGCCCTGGACCGCCACGGCCGGGGCTCGGCCGTGGCGCTGCTGTTCATCGACCTCGACCGGTTCAAGCTCGTCAACGACTCCTTCGGCCACGACGTGGGGGACGCCCTGCTGCTGCACGCGGCGCACCGCATCAAGCACGCCGCCCGGGCCAGCGACACCGTCGCCCGGCTGGGCGGGGACGAGTTCATGGTCCTGTGCGAGGACACCGACGCCGTGGCCGTCGGCGCCCTCGCCCAGCGCATCGTCGACGCCTTCCAGGAGCCGGTCGAGATGGAGGGACGGGAACTGCGCATCACCGCCTCCATCGGGGTGACCACCGCCCAGGAGCACCACCGCCCGGCGGACCTGCTCCGCGAGGCGGACACCGCGATGTACCTGGCGAAGAAGGAGGGCCGCAACCGGGCCTCGCGGTTCGAGGCGGGGCTGCGGTACCAGGCCCTGCGCCACCTGGACACCGAGCAGGCGCTGCGCCGCGGGCTGGGACGGGGAGAGCTGGAGCTGCACTACCAGCCGATCGTCGACGTCCCCACCGGTGAGCTGCGCGGTGTCGAGGCGCTGCTGCGCTGGAACCGGCCCGGCGTCGGGCAGGTCCCGCCGGACCGGTTCATCCCGCTGGCCGAGGACACCGGCTTCATCGTGCCGCTGGGCGAGTGGGTCCTCGACGAGGCCCTGGGGCAGCTGCGTACCTGGAAGAGCCAGGGCCACCTGCCACCCGGTTTCCGCATGGCGGTCAACCTCTCCCCGCAGCAGCTCGGCAGTCCGACCTTCGTCGCCGTGGTCCAGCGAGCCGTCGAGCGGAACGGCGTCGCCCCGTCGGAGGTGAGCCTGGAGATGACCGAGACGACGCTGATGTCGGAGCGCTCGACCATGAGCGAGGCGGTCGAGGCCCTGAGCTCCCTCGGCGTCGGCCTGTCCATCGACGACTTCGGAACCGGTTACTCCTCCCTCGCCTACCTCCGCTACCTCCCCGTCCAGCAGCTGAAGGTGGACCGCTCCTTCGTCAGCGGGGCGGTGCCGGGTTCGCGCGACGTCGCTCTCGTCGCTGCCGTGTGCGGTCTCGCGCAGGAGTTCGGGATGACCTGCGTCGCGGAAGGGGTGGAGCGAGCCGAGGAGCTGGCGATGCTCGCCGAGATCGGTTGCGATTCCGCGCAGGGGTTCCACATCGGCCGCCCCGAGCCCGCCGCAGCCCTCGAGGCTCGCTGGCGGCCGCGCGCTACTGCGACCGGGGGGGAATCCCGNGCGCGCGGCGCACGGGTCGGGTGAGGGCTTCGGGCCCGGCGTCCCCGGCGCGTCGGTGGGCGACAAGCGCACCACCGGCTCGCAGTCAGGCCGACGACACCTCGAACGCCGGCGTGCCGTCCGCGTTCCAGCCCAACCGCTGCACGCGGGCGTGCCGGTTCGGGTCGTACAGCGGGTCCTCGCCGTGGAAACCCGGGTAGTCGCGCGCGTGGTAGACGAACAGGTCGGTCACCCCGTCCTCGGCCACCGTGAAGGAGTTGTGGCCCGGGCCGTACCGGTTCACGTCCGCCCGCGTGGCGAACACCGGTTCGGGGTGCTTGCGCCACGAGGCGGCGTCGAGCAGGTCGGCGTCCTCGTCGGCGGTCAGCAGACCCACGCAGTACCGCTCGTCGGTGGCGCTGGCGGAGAACGCCACGAAGACGCGGCCGTTGCGCACCAGCACCGCCGGGCCCTCGTTGACCGCGAACCCCTGCACCTCCCACGGCAGGGTCGGCGTCGCGATCCGCACCGGTTCGCCGCCCAGGGCGGTCGGGGAGGCCATCGGGGCGATGTACAGGCTGGAGTTCACGTCGATGCCCGGTTCGCGCTGCGCCCACAGGTAGTAGCGCTGCCCGCGGTGCTCGAACGTCGTGGCGTCGAGCTTGAACGAGCCGAACGGGGTGGTGACCTCCTGCGGCTCCCCCCAGCCGGCGGGGTCGCGCGGGTCGGCCAGCGACGACTCGATGACGTACATCCGGATGGCGAAGACGTCGTCGGAGTCGCCGGCCGCGAAGTAGACGTACCAGCGGCCGTCCACGCGGTGCAGCTCCGGTGCCCACACGTGCCCGCCCATCCGCCCGCTCGCGGGCCGGCGCCACACGACCGACTCGGTCGCGGTGCGCAGCCCGGCGATCGTGGGCGCCCCGCGGACCACGACGCGGTCGTACTCCGGCACCGAACCGGTGAAGTAGTACGTCCCGTCCAGCGGCGGGGTGATGAACGGGTCGGCTCGTTGCTCCACGAGCGGGTCGGGGGTGGGCGGGGCGTCGGTCAACGGTCCTCCATCGCAGTCGGTACCCGGAGGTTAGTGGGGGAGCGCGCCGCCGCTGCGCCGGCCGAACCGCTCGCGCACCTCGTCGGCGTCCGCACCGGTGCGCAGCAGCGACGCCAGCAGCACCCTCGCCTGCCCGGCCCGCAACCACCCCGACGCCACCGCGCCAGCGGCGGCGAGGTCGTGCCCGCCGCCCCCGCCGCCGTACCCCGCGCTCACCGGGCCGCCGGGCACGCGGGTCGTCACCACCACGGCGACGCCCGCGCGGGTGCAGCGGCGCACCGCCTCCACCACGTCCCCGCTGGCGTTGCCCGAACCCAGCGCCTGCAGCACGACGCCGCGCGCACCGGCGGCGCGCGCGGCGTCCAGCAGGACCCCGTCGTCGCCGGGGGAGACGGCCACCACGTCCACCCGCGGCCACGGCGCGTCCCGCCAGGGCAGCGGTTCGGCGCGCGGCAGCGGCGGCGAGGGCGAGGAGAACGCGTCGAGGTCCTGCGTGTGCCGCTTGGACAGCCCCGCCGCCGGGTGCACACGCCCGCCGAACGCGACCAGCACGCCCCGCCCCCGCGCGGCCGGCTCCAGCGCCGTCCGCGCGGCGAGGGCCACGTTGCCGGGTCCGTCCGGCGCGGGGTCGTCGGCGGTGCGCTGCGCGCCGGTGAGCACCACGGCGCGCTCGTCGTCGTGGTGCAGGTCCAGCAGGTAGGCGGTCTCCTCCATCGAGTCCGTGCCGTGCAGCACCACCACCGCCTCGACGTCCGCGTCGGCCAGGGCGCCCGCGACGGCTGCCCGCACCCGGGCGGCGTCGGCGAGGGTCAGGCTGGAGGAGTCCGCGCGGAGCGCCTCGACGACTCGCACCCGCGCACCCCGTACGGCGCCCGCGAGCAGCTCGGCCGGCCCGAGGGAGGGCGTGCTCACCCCGTCCTCGTCGCGGGTGCTGGCGATCGTCCCGCCGGTCGTCACGACGGTGAGGACGGGAGCGGGGGAGGGTGTCTCGGGCACCGGCCCAGGATGGCGCGGGAGGCGGCGACGCCGGCGTGCGGGGCGCCCGGGCCGGTGGGAGGCTCGCGCGCATGAGCAACCTCAGCGACGACGACATCACCACCACCCCGCTCGGCGCCGGGGGCGGCGGCGACGCCGACTCGGGCGACAGCGACGCCACGCAGGTCGACCCCTCCGGCTCGGACGCGGCGGGCGTGGACCCCGCCGGTGGCGAGGGCGGCGACGCCGACTCCGGTGACAGCGACTCCACCCAGGTCGACCCCTCCGGCTCGGACCCGGCCGGTTCCGACTCCGCCGGGAGCTGACGTGACGCTGGCTCCCACCCGTCCCGGCGCCGTCCCCACCTCGGGGGCGGCGCCGGGCGCGTCGGCGCTGACGCGCTGCTTCGGCGCGGCGGCCGCCTCGATCGCCACCGAGCACTGGAACTCCCGCCCGCTGCTGGTGCGGGCCGCCGAGCGCTCCGCGCAGGGCGGCCGCGCCGACTTCGACGACCTGCTGTCCACCGCGGACGTCGACGAGCTGCTGGGCCCGCGCGCGCTGCGCACCCCGTTCTTCACCATGGTCAAGGACGGTGCCGGCCTGCCGCGCAGCGCCTTCACCCGCAGCGCCGTCGCGGGCAACCAGCAGCTGAGCGACCTCGCCGACAGCGACGGCGTGGCCCGCTCCTTCGCCGACGGCGCCACGATCGTGCTGCAGGCCCTGCACCGCACCTGGCCGCCGCTGGCGACGTTCTGCGCCGACCTGGCCGCCGAGCTGGGGCACCAGTGCCAGGTCAACGTGTACGTCACCCCGCCCGGGGCGCAGGGCTTCACGCCGCACCACGACACGCACGACGTCGTCGTGCTGCAGGTCGACGGGCGCAAGCACTGGACGATTCACCCGCCGGCGGTGGAGCTGCCGCTGAAGTCGCAGCCGTCGAAGGCCCTGGGCCCGGACCCGGTCGGCGGCCGCGAGCCCGTCGTCGACACCGTGCTGGAACCCGGTGACGCCCTCTACCTGCCCCGCGGCTGGCTGCACTCCGCGCGCACCACCGAGGAGCGCTCGGTGCACCTGACGGTGGGGCTGCTGGCGACCACGTGGGCCGATGTCCTCGCTGACGCCGTCGCCGGGGCGGGCCGCGACGACGTCGCGCTGCGCCGGGCGCTGCCGCTGCCCGGCGAGGACCTCGACGTGGAGGGGTTCCGGGCGGCGGCGGCGCGCTGGCTGGAGCAGCTGGACGAGGCGGCCGTGCGCCGGCTCGTGCAGCGCCGCCGCGACCGCGCCGTGCCCGCCGAGCCGGTGGGTGCGCTGGCGCAGGACGCCACCGCCCGGTCCCTGGACCCCCGGACCCGGCTGCGGCCGCGTCGCGGGCTCGTCACGCGCCTGGCCGAGGCCGGGGACCGCGTCGAGCTGGTCCTGCCCGACCGGCGCGTGGCCTTCCCCGGCTGGGTGCGCCCGGCCCTGGAGCACGTGCTGGCCTCGGCGAGCACGTCGGCCGGTGAGCTCGCGTCCGCGGGGACCGGGGTGGACGAGGACGACGCGGTCGTGGTGCTGCGGCGCCTGCTGCGCGAGAACGTCCTGCTGCCCGCGGGGCCGGCCTGAGCGCTGGTCCCGCCCTCGGCGAGCGGTTCTCCTGCGCCGCCCGGGCGCAGGAGGACCGCGACCAGCTGCTGGGCACCGCCACGCCGGTGCGCGGCTACCTGCTGGTGGAGGAACCCGGCCCGTGGGGCCCGGGCGCGGTGCCGGCCTCCCGGCTGGGCGAGTCCACCACGGCCCGGTTGCGCGAGGTGGCCGCGGCGCGCGGCGTGAAGCCGCTGCTGGTGCGCCGCCCGGACGCCGCCGGCCGCGACCCGGACGGGCCGCGGCGGCTGTTCGTGGCCGACTGCCGCCGTGGGGTCACCCGGTTGCGCACGCGCCTCGCGCCGCCGCAGGACCTGCCGGCGGCCGCCGCCTCGGAGGAGGGGTGGGAGGAGGTGACCGGGCCCCTGCTGCTGGTGTGCACGCACGGGCGCAAGGACTGGTGCTGCGCCGTGCGCGGGCGGCCCGTGGTCACCGCGCTGGCCGCGCTGGACGCCGACGCGGTGTGGGAGTGCTCCCACCTGGGCGGGGACCGCTTCGCCGCGACGGTGCTGTCGCTGCCCGGCGGAGCGGTGCACGGCCACCTCGGGCCCGGCGACGCCCCCGCGCTGCTGGCCGCGGTGCGCGCCGGCCGCGTGCTGCCGGACCGGCTGCGCGGTCGCTGCGGCGACGCGGGGGTCGTGCAGGCCGCCGAGGGGCACGCGCGCCTGCTGCTGGGCGAGGACCACCTCGACGCCTTCACGCCGCTGCACGCCGCCCGCCTGCCCGAGGGGCCGGACGGGCGGGTGCGCTGGCGGGTCCGCTTCGACGCGCACGGCCCGCTGGAGGTGGACCTGGCCGAGGGCCGCGCGCCGGCGCACCGGCTGACGTGCTCGGCCGGCACCGCGCAGCAGGCCCGCACCTGGGACCTGGTCGAGCTGCGCCGCTGACGGCCGGGGTCGTGCCGGCCGTCAGCGGCGCGGGCGGCTCACTCGCCCTTGAGGCGCCCGGCGGTCGTGACGACGCGGGTGGCGAGGTGGTCCAGGGCGGCCAGCTCGGCCTCACCCAGCGGGATGTCGTTGTTCCCGCCGGTGACGTGGCTGACGCCGTAGGGGTTGCCGTCGACGAACTTCAGCGGGTCGGTGTACCCCGGGGCCACGACGATGCCGCCGAAGTGGTGGATCGTGTTGTACAGCGCCAGCAGGGTGGACTCCTGCCCGCCGTGGGCGGTCTGGCTGGCGGTGAAGCCGGCGTAGACCTTGTCCGCCAGCAGGCCCTGGCCCCACTGCGGGCCGAGGGAGTCGATGAACGTCTTCAGCTGCCCGGCGATGTTGCCGTAGCGGGTGGGGGAGCCGAACAGGACCGCGTCGGCCCACACGACGTCGTCGGCCGTGGCGGCCGGCTCGGTGGCGTTCGCGCTGTGCTCGGCCTGCGCCTCGCTGGTGGCGCGCTCCCCGCCGGTGGTCTGGCGCGCGACCTGCCGCAGCCGCACCTCGGCCCCGGCGCGCTCTCCGGCCTCGGCGGCGCGCTGGGCCATGCCCCGCACGGTGCCGGTGGCCGAGTAGTACACGATGGCGAGCTTCACGCTCACGGTGGCTCCTCCTGGGTCGTTGAGCGGGCAAGCACCCGGCGTCCTCACCGTAGCCGCCGCCCCGCGGGGCGTCGAGGGCTCAGGCGGGGTCGGCGCCCAGCACGACCTCGAACTCCAGCAGGCTCGCGCCGGTGGCGACCGGCTTCGCGCGCTCGCCGGCGTGCGCGGCCTTCGCGCCCCCGTTCGCCCACGCCTGGAACGCCTCCTCGGTCTCCCACCTCGTGTAGACGAAGTAGCGGGTCTCGCCGGCCACCGGGCGCAGCAGCTCGAAGCCCAGGAAGCCCTCGGTGCCCTCGACCGCGCCCATGCGGTGCGCGAAGCGGCGCTCCAGCTCCGGCCCGCCGCCCTCGGGGACCTCGATCGCGTTGATCTTCACGACAGCCATGCCGCCAGCCTGCCACGCGGCCACCGCGCGGGACGCGGCGGCCGGGCGGGTCCCCTCCGCCCCCCGGCCGCACCGCGCCCTCAGCCCGCGATCGCCGCCACGGGGGGCGTGCGCGCGGCGCGCCGCGCCGGCAGCACCGAGGCGAGCACCCCGGCCAGCGCGGCGACCACCACGATCCCGGCGATCGAGGTCCACGGCACGTCGAGGACCACCGGGCCCTCCGCCGCCAGCACCGACGCGGTGCCCGCCAGCCCGTACCCGGTGCCCAGCGCCACCCCCAGCACCCCGGCGACCCCCGCCACGAGCAGGGCCTCCCAGGCCAGCAGCGCCCGCAGCTGCCCGCGGGTCAGGCCCAGGGCGCGCAGCAGGCCGGACTCCTGCCGGCGCTCCACCACCGACAGCGCCAGCGTGTTGCCCACGCCGATGAGGGCGATGACGACCGCCACGCCCAGCAGGCCGGTGACGACGAGCAGCATCGTCGTCAGGACCTGGTCGAACGCCTCACGCACGGCGACGATCCCGTCGACCCTGCTGGTGGGCAGGGCCTCGGCGGCCACCTCGGTGACGGCGTCGACCGCGGCCCCCTGCTCGCCGGCGTCCAGGTCGTCCGCCAGGCGCAGCCACGCGGCCGCGGCCGCCACCTGCGGGTCCGCGCGCCGCACGTCGGCGGCCGTGGCGACGGCGGGCTGCTGCGACTGCGGGTCGAGCACCACCTGCAGCGGCACCGCCTCCGTCCCGTCCGGGCGCAGCAGGGTGGCCGTGCCCCCGTCGCGCACGCCCAGCCAGCGCGCCCCGTCGGTCGAGACCACGAGCTGCCCCGGGACGGGCAGCGGCAGCCGCTGCTCGGAGCGCAGCACCCCGGCCGCCTGCGCCGGGTCGACGCCCACGACCTCCACGGTGTCGCCGCCGGGGCCGCTCGCGAGGCCGTCGAGCACGGGCGCCAGGGCCGCCACCTGCTCGAGCCCCTCCAGCTCCGCCAGCACGCCCGCCCCCAGCGGCACGTCCGCGGAGACCGTGACGTCGGCGGGGAACTCGGCCGCCAGCAGTCCCCCGGCCGTGGCGCGCGTGGACGAGGCGCCCACCACCATCGCCGTGGTCAGCGTGACGCCGATGAGCAGGGCGGTCGCGGTGGCCGCCGTGCGGCGCGGGTTGCGCACCGCGTTGCCGGCCGCCAGCCGGGCCGGGGTGCCGGCGCCGCGCACCAGCCGCCCGGCCAGCCCCACGACCACGGGGACCGCCCGCTGGCTGAGCAGCACGACGCCGACGAAGCTCACCGCTCCCGCCAGGACCGCCGGCTCGAGCACGCCGCGCGCGGCGAACCAGACCAGCGCCACCGCGGAGGGCACCGTCAGCACCAGGCCGGCGACCAGGCGCAGCAGGCCGCCGCGCGAGCGCACCGGCGCCGGCGCCAGGGGACGCAGCGCCGCCAGCGGGGCGACCCGGGTGGAGGCCCGGGCCGGCGCCAGCGCCGCCAGCACGGTCACGAGCGTGCCGAGCACCACGCCGACCACGAGGGCGTGGGCGGGGACCTCCAGCGTGTCCAGCGGGATCGGGGAGTCGGCGTCCGCGGCGATCCGCGAGACGACCGCGGCCAGCCCCACGCCGGCGGCCGCGCCGGCCAGCGAGGCCAGCACCCCCACGACGGCGGCCTCCAGCAGCACCGAGCGCGCCGTCTGGGCGCGGGTCGCGCCCACGCAGCGCAGCAGCGCCAGGTCGCGGGTGCGCTGCGCCAGCAGCACCGCGAACGTGTTCGCGATGACGAGGCCGGCCACCAGGACGGCGACCGCCGCGAACACCAGCAGCACGCTCGTGATCGCGGCCGCGTCCCCGGTGAACGCCGCGGCCGCGTCCTCGGCGGCCTCCTCGCCGGTGCGCACCACGAGGGTGCCGTCGACGGCCCCCTCCACGAGAGCGGTCAGCTCCCCGGCGTCCGCACCGGCTGCGGCCGCCACCCGCAGCCGGGAGGGGGCGTCCGCGCCCCAGCGCTGCAGGTCGGCGTCGACGGCGAAGACGCGGTCCAGCAGGCCGGCCGTGGGGTCGCCGCCCATGTCCACGACGCCGACCACGCGCACCTGCTCGGTGACGTCCTCGGCCCCCTCCTCCAGCGGTGGGACGGTGATCCCCAGCTCCTCGCCCACACCCACGCCCGTGCCCTCGCTCACGGCGACCTCGCCCGGGGCCTGCGGCAGCCGCCCGGAGCTCGCCCGCTCCCAGCGCAGCGGCCCCCGCGCGGTGACGGCGTCGGCCTGCGCGTAGGTGCTGCCGGCGTACCCGGGCAGGCGCGCCTGCACGCTGGCCTCGCGGTCGGCGGCCACCTGCCCGACGCCCGGCAGGGTCCGCACCCGCTCCGCAGCCTCGCGCAGCGCCGCGCCCGCGGTGTCCGGGCCGGCGGCCTCCGCTGCGGTCACGACCGCGGCGGAGGCGACGAACGGGGCGCCGACGGCCTTGAGCAGGCTGGCGCTCGCGGAGGAGTTCAGCACGAGGGTCGCCACGACGAACGCGACGGCGATGACGACGGCCAGGCAGGAGGCGAGCACCCGCCCGGCGTGGGCGCGCAACTGCGCCAGGGTGGTCCGCAGCACGGCTCAGGCCCCCAGGGTGCGCAGGGCGTCGAGGACGTCGTCGGGCGTGGGGGCGGCCAGACCGCCCGCCAGGTGCCCGTCGGCCAGCAGCACGACGCGGTCGGCGTAGCTGGCGGCCACCGGGTCGTGGGTGACCATGACGACGGTCTGGCCGAACTCGCGGACGCTGGAGCGCAGCAGCCCCAGCACCTCCGCGCCGGTGCGCGAGTCGAGGTTCCCGGTGGGCTCGTCGGCGAACACGACGTCGGGGCGCGGCAGCAGCGCCCGCCCCACGGCGACGCGCTGCTGCTGACCGCCGGACAGTTCCGACGGCTTGTGGCGCAGCCTGTTCGCCAGCCCGAGCCGGTCCACGACCTCGTCGTGCCACGCCCGGTCGGGGGAGCGGCCCGCCAGCTGCATCGGCAGGACGAGGTTCTCACCGGCCGTCAGGACCGGCAGCAGGTTGAACGACTGGAACACGAACCCGACCCGGTCGCGGCGCAGGCGCGTCAGTTCCGCGTCGCGCAGCGCGGTCAGCTCGGTCTCCCCGAGGAACACCTGCCCGGAGGTGGCGCTGTCCAGGCCCGCCAGGCAGTGCATGAGGGTGGACTTGCCGGAACCCGAAGGCCCCATGATGGCCGTGAACTCCCCCCGGGGGAACTCCACGTCCACGCCGGCCAGGGCGTGCACCACGGCGTCACCGCGGCCGTAGGTCTTGCGCAGGCCGACGGCGCGCACCGCCGGTTCCGCGGCCTGCAGCACGTCCGCGTACCGGGTGGAGTGCGGTGTGGGCACGGGGTCTCTCCTCGCTCTTCGGGGTCCGCCGGCGCCGCCGGCGTCGAACCCCTCGAACGTAGGGACCCCGGCCCCCGCACCGCGTCGGGCGCGGAGACGACCCCGGGGCGCCCCGCGCGTCGGACCGGTGGTGGACGCGCGGGGCGCGCGTCATACCCCGGGTGGAGGCGCGGGGTTCAGCGGGCGTCGCGCAGCACGTCGCCGGGTTGCACCATCCCGGCGGTGTAGGCCAGCACCACGGCCTGCACGCGGTCGCGCGATCCCGTCTTGGCCAGCACCCGCCCCACGTGCGTCTTCACGGTCGCCTCCGAGACGAAGAACCGGGCGGCGATCTCGGAGTTCGTCAGCCCGTGCGCCATGCACTCCAGCACCTCCCGCTCGCGGGGGGTGAGGTCCGCCGGGAGGCCCTTGGGCGCGGCGGGGGTCGCGGCGCCCTGGCGCAGCATCGGGCCGACGTGCTGCAGCAGCCGGCGCGTGGAGCTCGCCGCGATGACGGCGTCCCCGGCGTGCACGGTGCGCACCGCGGCGAGCATCTCCTCCGGCGGGGCGTCCTTGAGCAGGAAACCGCTCGCGCCGGCGCCGATGGCGGCCACCACGTACTCGTCGAGGTCGAAGGTGGTCAGCACCACCACCCTCGGCGGCTCGGCGCCCTCCGGCCGGGGGGCGGAGGTGATGCGGCGGGTCGCCTCGATGCCGTCGACCCCGGGCATGCGGACGTCCATGAGGACGACGTCGCACGGGGTGCTCTCCACCAGGCGCAGCGCGGCCAGCCCGTCGGAGGCCTCGCCGACCACCTCCAGGTCGGGCTGGGAGTCGATGACCATGCGGAAACCCGCGCGGACGAGCTGCTGGTCGTCGACGAGGACGACGCGGACGGCGGGCACGGTGCTGGGACCTCCGGGATCGGGATCGGGTGCGGGCGGGCCGCCCCCGTCAGGACGGGGGCGCGTAGGGCAGCGTCGCACGCACCCGGAACCCGCCGCCCGCGCGCGGGCCGGCGGTGGCGGACCCGCCGTGCAGGCGGGCCCGCTCGGCCATCCCCAGCAGCCCCTGGCCGCCGGCGCCCGGGTCCGGCACCAGGGCGGCGGCGCCGCGGCCGTCGTCGTCGACCCCCAGGCGCAGCGCGTCCGGGTCCCAGCGCACCTGCACGCGCGTCCGGGCGGCCGGACCGGCGTGCTTGAGCACGTTCGTCAGCGACTCCTGCACGATCCGGTAGGCCGTCAGCCCCACCGCCGGCGGCACGGGGCGCGGTTCCCCCAGGACCTCCAGCGCGACGTCGAGCCCGCTGGCGCGCACCTGCGCCACCAGGTCCACCACCTGCGCCGCGTCCGGTTGCGGCGCGCGCTCGTCGCCCGGGCCCTGCCGCAGCACCCCCAGCAGGTTGCGCATGTCCGCCAGCGCCTGCCGTCCCGTCGCCGAGATCGTCCCCAGCACCTCCGCGGCCGCGGCCGGGTTCGCCGCGGCGGCGTACCGGCCGCCGTCGGCCTGCGCGATGATCACCGACAGGGAGTGCGCCACGACGTCGTGCATCTCGCGGGCGATGCGCTGGCGCTCGGCGGTGGCGGCCAGGCGGGACTCGTTCTCCCGCTCCACCTCCAGCAGGCGCGCCCGCTCCAGCAGGGCCAGCTCGTTCTGCCGGGACGCGCGCCGCAAGCGGCCCGTCAGCCAGGTCGCCACGACCAGGACGGCGATGAACATCGCGGCGGCGACCGTGTTGACCAGGTCCGCCGAGGGGAGCACGTAGCGGACCGGCGCCACCAGCGCGCCGAACAGGCCCAGGAGCAGGCCACCGCGCGAGGCCCACGGCGCGGCGTAGGCGGCCAGCGAGTACAGGGCGATCAGCACCGCGACGTTGGCCACCTGCGGGTCGGCCGCGAGCACCGGCTGCGCCAGCCCGCCGACGGCCACGAGCCCGCCGCTGAGCTCCGGGCGCACGCGCCGCAGCGCCAGCGGCAGGCACATCACCGCGCTGACGAGGACGGCGGCGCCGCCGGTGGCCGTGGCGGTCGCGGTGCACACGAACGTCAGGGCCAGCGCACCGAGCGCGTCCACGAGCAGCACGTGGTCGCGCGGCCAGGCCACGATCCGGTCGAACACGTTCTCCTGCGGCACCGCACGAGGGTAGGCGGGGCGCGGCGCGCCGGTCGTCAGCCCGGGGGAGCACCCGCCGCGTCCCCCCGCGGGTGGAGAGGGGCGTCCGACACGTGAGACGCCGATCCCGGATGGTGGACGGGGTGTGCGGCACCTCCACTAGCCTCGCCGGCATGGCGGACACCCTGCGGATCGCGGTCATCCCCGGCGACGGCATCGGCCAGGAGGTGACGGCCGAGGCGCTGAAGGTCCTCGGGGCCGTCCTCGACGGCTCCGGCGCGACGGTCGAGACCACCGAGTACGACCTCGGCGCGCGCCTCTACCACCGCACCGGCGAGACGCTGCCGGACTCCGTGCTCGAGGAGGTCCGCGGCCACGACGCGATCCTCCTCGGCGCCGTCGGCGACCCGGGCGTGCCCAGCGGCGTGCTCGAGCGCGGCCTGCTGCTGAAGCTGCGCTTCGCGCTGGACCACTACGTGAACCTGCGCCCCTCCAAGCTGTACCCGGGCGTTCCCACCCCGCTCGCCGCGCCCGGTGAGGTCGACTTCGTCGTCGTGCGCGAGGGCACCGAGGGCCCCTACGTCGGCAACGGCGGTGCCCTGCGCGTGGGCACCCCCCACGAGATCGCCACCGAGGTCAGCGTGAACACGGCTTTCGGCGTCGAGCGCGTCGTGCGCGACGCCTTCGCCCGCGCCGCCGCCCGCCCGCGGCGGAAGCTCACCCTCGTGCACAAGCACAACGTCCTCGTGCACGCCGGGCACCTGTGGCGTCGCACCGTGGAGTCCGTGGGCGCGGAGTTCCCCGACGTCGCCGTGGACTACCTGCACGTCGACGCCGCCACGATCTTCCTGGTCACCGACCCGGCGCGCTTCGACGTGGTCGTCACCGACAACCTCTTCGGCGACATCCTCACCGACCTCGCCGCGGCGGTCACCGGGGGCATCGGCCTGGCCGCCTCCGGCAACGTCAACCCGGACCGCACCGCTCCCAGCATGTTCGAGCCCGTGCACGGTTCCGCCCCCGACATCGCCGGCAAGCAGCTGGCCGACCCCACTGCCGCCGTGCTCAGCGTCGCGCTGATGCTCGAGCACCTCGGCCTGGCCGGCGCCGCCGCCCGCGTGGACGCCGCCGTCACCGCGGACCTGGCCCGCCGCGCCTCCGGCGAGGTCGCGGCCCCGCGCAGCACCGCCGCCACCGGTGACGCCCTCGCGGCGCTCGCCGCCGGCTGAGCCGCCCGGCCCACCCGCACTCCCCGCGTCCCCGGCCCCCGTGCCGGGGGCTACCGTCGTCAGCACCGACCCACCCCTGTGAGGAGACCCCGCGTGAGCACCAGCGCGACCGAGACCCCGATGAGCTTCCCCGTTCACGCCTCGGCCGTACCGGTGAGCGCCGAGCGGCGCGCGGAGATCCTCAGCGACCCCGGGTTCGGCAGGTACTTCACCGACCACATGGCGATCGCCACCTGGACGCGGGACGCCGGCTGGCACGACGCCGCCGTGGTGCCCTACGGCCCCCTCCAGCTGGACCCGGCCGCGGCCGTCCTGCACTACGCGCAGGAGGTCTTCGAGGGCATGAAGGCCTACCGGCACGCCGACGGCAGCGTGTGGTCGTTCCGCCCCGAGGCCAACGCCGCCCGCCTGGCCCGCTCCGCGCGACGGCTGGCGCTGCCCGAGGTCCCCGAGCAGATGTTCCTCGAGGCCGTCAGCCAGCTCGTGCGGACCGACGAGGCGTGGGTGCCCAGCGGCGGGGAGTCCTCGCTGTACCTGCGCCCCTTCATGGTCGCCACCGAGGCGTTCCTCGGGGTGCGCTCGGCGCACGAGGTGAAGTTCCTCGTCATCGCCTCCCCGGCCGGCAGCTACTTCAGCGGCGGCGTGAAGCCCGTCTCCATCTGGCTGTCCCAGGACTACACCCGGGCGGCGTTCGGGGGCACCGGCTCGGCCAAGTGCGGCGGGAACTACGCCGCCAGCCTCGTCGCGCAGGAGGAGGCGCACGCCAACGGCTGCGACCAGGTGTGCTTCCTCGACGCCGGCGAGCGCAAGTACGTCGAGGAGCTCGGCGGTATGAACCTCTACTTCGTCCACGACGACGGCTCGATCGTCACCCCCGAGCTGACCGGCACCATCCTCGAGGGCATCACGCGCGCCTCCATCCTGGAGCTCGCGAAGGACGCCGGCCACGAGGTGAGCGAGCGGCGCGTGAGCATCGAGGAGTGGCGCGGGGGCGTGGAGTCCGGACGCATCACCGAGGTGTTCGCCTGCGGCACCGCGGCCGTCGTCACCCCCGTCGGCCGGCTCGTCTCGCGCGACGGCGAGCTCGTGCACGGCACCGGCGGCCCCGGCGAGGTCACCACCGGCATCCGGCAGCGGCTCCTGGACGTGCAGTACGGCCGCGCGGAGGACCCGCACGGCTGGATGCACCGGCTGGTGTGACCAGCGCCGCGTCGAGGGGACCCGCGTCCCATCGACGCGTCCGGGGTGCCGGTCGATGCACCCGGTGTGATCTCCTCGCTCCACGACCTGCGCGTCGCCACGAAGCTGTTCACCGGTTTCGGCGTGATCGCCCTGCTCGTCGCCGCGCTCGCCGCGGTCGGCATCACCCGCCAGCGCGCCGCGCAGGCCGACCTGGAACGCCTGAGCTCCTCGGGCCTGGCGACGGTGCAGGCCATCGGGGACTTCCGCACCGCGTGCAGCGGACTGCGCCTGGGCGTCGTGGACCTGGCCGTCGCCCCGGAGGCCGGCGACATCGACGCCTACATCTCCATCCGCGACGAGGCGGTCGCCCCGATCGCCGTCGAGAGGACCGAGCTCCTCGACGACCTCTCGTCGACCGAGGTGGAGGGTGCCGCCAAGCTGGCGCAGAGGGGGGATCGTGACTTCCGCACCGCGGTGGTGGCACTGCTCCTCATCGGGGCCGCGGCCGCCGCGGTCGCCGTGGTGGTGGCCGTCGCGGTCTCGCGCTCGATCGTCCGCCCGGTGACGCGCACCCTCGAAGTGGTGCAGGGCCTCTCCCAGGCACGCCTGGACCAGCGCGTCGGTCACGTGGGCGATGACGAGATCGGGCGCCTGGTGGCGGCGGTGGACCTGACCATGGACAAGCTCACGACGATGGTCCGCGCCATCATCGACTCGTCGCGGACGCTGGCCGGCTCCAGCGAGGAGCTGAGCGCCGTGGCGACCCAGCTGTCCAGCGGTGCCACGCAGTCCGGTTCGCAGTCGCAGGTCGTCTCCGC
>NZ_JALBVB010000054.1:0-2630 GCF_022669155.1 Kineococcus sp. TRM81007
GCTGGCGCAGCAGACGGCGCGGGCGACGGAGGAGATCACCGGGCGGGTGGGCGCCACGCAGGCGGACGCCTCGGCGGCGGCGGGTGCGATCGGTGGCATCACCGAGGTCATCGCCCGCATCGACGCCTTGCAGTCGACGATCGCGGCGGCGGTGGAGGAGCAGTCGGCCACCACCTCCGAGATGGTCCGCAACGTCTCGGAGGTGTCCACCGGCAGCCAGGAGATCGCCACCAACATCTCCGGCATCGCCGCGGCCGTGGAGCAGACCACGGCCGGGGCGGGGCAGGCCGCGGCCACGGCCGGCGAGGTCTCCCGCGCCGCCTCCGACCTCGACCAGCTCGTCTCCCGGTTCGTGCTGCCGCACGCCTGACCGAGCGCGGTGCGCGACGCCCCACCGGCCTCTCCCGAGCCGGCGGGGCGTCGTGGTGCTCCCGGGGTGGAGTCGCCGCCATCGGGTCGACGCGTTCGCGAGCACGCGGACCTGGCAACATCGGGGCGTGGGACTGGGCGGCGGACCGAGCGAGTGGGACGAGTACGAGTGGTTCTGCCTGGCGGACGTGCCGCCGGAGGAGGACGAGGCCGGCCCCGACCCGTTCGGCGAGGCGCTGCGCCTCCTCGCGCGGGACTACCCGGTGTGGTCCGGGACCGAGGGTGCCGCCCGGGTGCTCCTGGTGGACCTGGACAACCTGCGCGCCGTGAAGGGGCGGCTGCGCGCCCGGCTGAGCGTGGTGGTGGAGCTGGCTCGGCAGGCCGACCACGTCACCCTCGCCGGGCAGGTGGGTGCGGTCGCGCGCTCCCGCCCGTGGCTGGCGGAGTTCGCACCGCGCGCGAAGGCGGTGGCCGCCGGGCCCGACGTGGCGGACCACGTGCTGCTGGCGGCCGCCGCGGAGGTCCCCGACCCGGCGGAGTTCCTCGTCGTCAGCAACGACGGCATCTTCGCCGACCTCGCCGAGCGCGGGGAGCTGACGATCCTCTCCCCGGGCGTGGACGCCCTCAGCGACCGGCTGCACGGCGCGGCGAGCCTCCTGGTGGACCTGGCGGCCCTGGAGCAGGAGGCCGCCGCCCTCGTCTGAGCGGGCCGGTCCGCCGGTGCGCCCGGGAAGAGCACCTGCCCGGGTGGTGCGCTGCTCCCTAGGGTGACCGGGTGCCCAGGGTCCTCAGCGTCAACGTCGGGCGGCGGCGGCCTGTGGCGGCGAAGTCGGGCACCAGCGGCATCGACAAGCGCCCCGTCGCCGGCCCGGTGCCCGTCCGCGCGCCGGGCCCGAAGGGCGAGGGGGGCAGTGGGCTGCTGGGCGACCACATCAGCGACACCGCGAACCACGGCGGCGACGACCAGGCCGTGTACGCCTACGCCCGCGAGGACCTCGACGCGTGGGAGGCCGAGCTGGGCCGGCCGCTGGGCAACGGCAGCTTCGGGGAGAACCTGACGACCGGGGGGCTGGCGGTGAACCGGGCGGTCATCGGTGAGCGGTGGGCCGTCGGTGACGTGGTGCTGCAGGTCTCCTGCCCGCGCATCCCGTGCGTGACGTTCGCGGTGTGGCTGGGGGAGCGGCGGTGGGTGCCGCGCTTCACCCGGGCCCGCGTGCCGGGGGCGTACCTGCGGGTGCTGGTCCCGGGGGACCTGGTCGCCGGTGCGCGGATCGAGGTGCACGACGTCCCCGCGCACGGGGTGACGGTGGCCACGGCGTTCGCCGCGCTGACGACGGAGCCGCAGCTGCTGCCGCTGCTGCGCGACGTCCCCGAACTGCCCCGGGAGGACGCCGGCGCCGTCGCGCGGCGACTCGACGGTCGCTGAGGTGCCGGCCGCGGCCGACGCAGTCCCAGGCCCCGGCGGGGTGGTGCACAGGCCCACCACAGCTCCACGCCCGACACAGGGGGGAGCCGGGAAGGACCCGGTGCCACCGGAGTGAGGAACACCATGAGGATCACCAAGAGGGCCGTCGCCGCCAGCACCGCGGGCGCCGTCGCCGCCGGCGGGCTCGGGCTGGTGCTGCTCGGCGCACCCGTCGCCTCGGCAGCCACCACCGACTCGTCCACGAGCTCGAGCACCGGGATCGGTGACCGGCTCCAGGCCATCGCCGACGCGCTGTCGGGGCTCGTCAGCGACGGCACCATCACCCAGGAGCAGGCCGACGCGGTCGCCGAGACGCTGGGCTCCTCCGACGCCCTGCGCGGTCCGGGCGGGCCCGGCGGGCACGGCGGCGGGGGGCGCGCGCTGGACCTCGACGCCGCCGCGGAGGCGGTGGGGCTGAGCGCCGACGAGCTGCGCACCGCGCTGCAGGCCGACGGCGCCACGCTGGCGAGCGTCGCCGCCGACGAGGGCGTCGAGGAGCAGACGCTCGTCGACGCCCTCGTGGCGGCTGGGGAGGAGCGGCTGCAGCAGGCCGTCACCGACGGGCGGCTGACCCAGGAGCAGGCCGACGAGCGGATCGCGGAACTGCCCGAGCAGGTCGCCGCGGCGATCGACGCGGAGTTCCGCGGCGGTCCCGGCGGCGGCCGCGGTGGAGGACGCCCCGGCACCGGGGACGACACCGCCACCGGCGGCAGCACCACGAGCGGCAGCACCACGAGCGGCAGCACCAGCAGCGGCACCGCCGTCTGAACGCACGTCCGGGACCACCCCCGCCGCC
>NZ_JALBVB010000054.1:2637-16520 GCF_022669155.1 Kineococcus sp. TRM81007
CGTCGGGGCCGGGCGGTGGGGGTGGGGCGTCAGGCGGCGTCCGTGCGCGCCCAGAACTCCTCGTGGGAGCGGTGCAGCCAGCCGTCCACCCACGCCCGGTCGGCGCCCTCCGGCAGGTCCGCGGTGCGCGACTCCCGTCCGAGGTCGGCCTCGAGGTCGTCCAGCCGCGCCAGCACCTGCGCCAGGGACCGTTCCCCGCGCCGCACGGCGCGCAGCTCCGTCAGGTCCGGTTCCGGGACGGGCAGCGTGACCCGGCCGGTGCGCAGCAGTTCCAGCCCCTGCAGGCCCAGCCGCAGCGCGTGGGTGGCGGGTTTCGGGGCGTGGTCGGTGGGGGATGTGCTGCGCGCCCGCCGCGCCGCGCCGGGTCGCCGCTCACCCGTGAGGGCCTGCCGCTGCGCGCGCAGGTGGCCCAGGAACCCCCGGCCCGCCGCGCGGCTGGCGAACCGCCAGGACTCGCGGCGCAGTTCCTCCCCGGCCTCCGTCACCCGCACCACCTCGGTCCCCGGGACCCACAGCGGCAGCAGGACCGCGGGGTTCCCGGCGAGCGCCAGCCGGGCCCACTTCCGCGCCCCGTACACGACGACGTCGAGGTCGCCGGGGCCGGAGGGTTCCCGCAGCCCGCGCGGGCGTTCCCACGCGGTGTGGAACTCGTACTGCTCGAACGGGACCAGCCGGCCGCCCGGGGTGCGGACCCCGGCGAGGCCGGTGACGAACCGCCGGGGTTCCAGGCACAGGCCCACCTCGTCGCGGTCGTCCTGCCCGGACAGCGCGGTGCCGTGGACGCCGCTGCCCACCCGGGTGCGCAGGACCGTCCCGGCCTCGGCGATGCGGCGGGCCTCCTCGCCGGCGTGGGGGTGGGTGGTCACGTCCCCACGGTAGGAGGTCGGCCTGCGGGGAGGCGACGGGTCCGCGGGCGCCCCTCGCGTCACACTGCCGAAACACGAGGGTGGTTGAGTGCGCCCACACCGCCCCACCAGTTCCCGGAGGACCCGTGGCGAACCTGCCCGACGAGGCTCTCGACGCCTTCATCACGACCCGGCTGTCGCTCGCCGGCGTCGACCTGCACCAGTTGCCCGAGGTGGCCGACCCGGCCACCGGGGTCCCCACGCGCGAGGCCGCGATGGAGTCCCTGCGCACGTTCCTCGCCGGCCCCCTCGTGGACGGCGTCCGCACCGGCGGGACCGTCGAGGCGATCAACCGCTGGCAGCCGCGGTTCACCGGCGGCGACGTGACCACCGCCCAGGCCGCCGCCGCCCAGCAGGCCGCCGCGCCGCTGGAGTACCCCTCCGTCGCCACGGCGTGGGCGCCGGGCTGGGAGGAGGCGCTGTGAGCGCGGCCGCGGACCGCGCCCTCAACCGCCGCACGTTCCTCGCCGCCGCGGCGGGGACGGGTGCCGTCGCGTACTCGGCCGCCACCTCGGTGCGCTCGGCGGCCGCCGCGGCCCCCGACGTCGAGGTGCGCTCGGCCGCCGCGGACGACCCCACGGAGGCGACGGTCGCCGAGGCCCTGACGCTGCTGCGCCGCGGCAAGCTCAGCGCCACCGACCTGGTGCAGGCGCACCTGGACCGCATCGAGCGCTTCGACGGCGTCTACAAGGCGTACAACACCGTCACCGCCGGTTCGGCGCTGGCGGCCGCCGCCGAGGTGGACGCCCGCCGGGACGTGCGGCGGGCCCTGTCGGGCATCCCCCTGTGCATCAAGGACAACTACTGGACCGCCGGGGTGCCCACCACGGCGAACTCCACCGTCTTCGCGGACTTCGTGCCGGACTCCGACGCCACCGCGGTGGCCCGGCTCACCGCCGCCGGCGGCATCGTGCTGGGCAAGGGGCAGATGGGTCCGCTGGCGACGACGCGCGCCACCACCCCGGCGGGCGAGGTCACCACCGTCAACGCGTGGACGCCGGACGACCCGTCCGTGGACCCGGGCGGTTCGTCCACCGGCCCCGCCACGGCGGTCGCCGCGCGGATGGCGGCGTCCTCCATCGGCACCCAGACCGGCGGCAGCATCACGAACCCGTCGCTGCAGCAGAACCTCACCGGCCTCAAACCCACGATGGGCCGCACGTCCATCGCGGGGATCATCCCGCTGACGTTCACGCGCGACCACTCCGGCCCGCTGGCCCGCGACGCGATGGACGCCGCGATCCTGACGTCCGTCATGGCCGGGCCGGACCCCGCGGACCCGCGGACCCTGGGCCTGCCCGACGTCCCCGACCTGGTGACGGCGGCGACGCCCGTGCGCGACGGCCGCGGCGTCCGGGTTCGCCGGGACACCCGCATCGGCGTCCCGGCGGACTGGTTCGAGGGCGTGGGCCCGGAGGTCGCCGCGGCGCGGCAGGGGTTCCTGGACCGGATGGGTGCCCTGCGCGGCGTCACGATCGTCGACGTCACGTACCCCGCCGACTGGGAACTGCTCACCGGGGCGTTCAACGCCGTCCGGCTGTCCGAGCGCACCGAGCCGTTCCGGCACTGGTTGCGGAAGGACCTGACGCTGTTCGGCGTGAGCTCCCTCAGCTGGCTGCAGGGGTTGATGCTGTCCGGCGACGAGTGGATCACCGGCCAGCGCGCCAAGACGTGGCTGCTGCAGGAGCTGTACGCGGGGCTGTTCGAGAGCTGCGACGTCGTGCTGCAGACCTCCCCGGTGCCGTTCGACATCCTCGGGCTCCCGGAGATCGCCTTCCCGGTCGGTGAGGCACCCGCCCACGACGGCGGGCCGGTGGCGCCCACGGGGGTGATCCTCGGTGGCCAGCCGTACGAGGAGGACCGGTTGCTCGAGGTGGCCGCCGCCCACCAGGCGATCACCGAGTTCCACCTGCGCCGTCCCGCCGACCCGACCGGCGGCGCCCGGCTGCTCAGCGCCCCGGCGCTGCGGCTGGACGCCCAGCAGGTGGCGGCCACCGCCCAGTAGCGCCGGGCCGGCCCCACCGCCCTCCCCGACGCGGAGGGCGGTGGGGCCCGTGCGTGGGACCGGGCCGCGCGCCCGGTCCCACCGCGCGGGCAGGATGGCCCGGTGCGCGACGACGGGTTCCCCCACGACTGGTTCCTCACCGCCGCTGAACGCGGCAACGACGCCACTCGCCTGCCGGTGTGGAGCCGGGGCAACCGGGTGCGTCCGCTCGTCGACGGCGCGACGTACTTCCCCGTGCTGGCGTCGGCCCTGGCGGCCACCGGCGAGGGGGACCTCGTCCTCCTCGCCGACTGGCAGGGCGACCCGGACCAGCGGCTCACCGAGGACGGCCCCACGATCGCGCAGGCCCTCACCGGTGCCGCCCGCCGCGGGGCGGTGGTGAAGGGGCTGGTGTGGCGCTCGCCGCGGGAGTGGCAGCGCCTGTCGCCCACCCGCCGCCGCCACCTCGCCCAGCGCGTGCGGGGTGGTGCGCAGGTCGTCCTGGACCAGCGGGTGCGCAACTCGGGCAGCCACCACCAGAAGTTCGTCGTGGTCCGCCACGCCGCGCGGCCGGACGACGACGTCGCCTTCGTCGGCAGCCTGGACCCGGCCCACAGCCGCCGCGACGACGCCACCCACGCCGGGGACCCGCAGCCGCTGGACTTCGGGGAGGCGTACGGCAGCCACCCCTCCTGGCACGACATCCACACCGAGGTCCGCGGTCCCGCCGTGGCGGACGTGGAGACCGTGTTCCGGGAGCGGTGGGAGGACCGCGCGCCGCTGTCGGTGCTGCCCTGGCAGGCGTTGCCCGACCTGCTGCGTCGCACGGGGCGCCGGCTGCGGCACCGGTCCGCGCCGCTGCCCCCGCAGCGGCCGGCGCCCCCGCCGGTGCCGGGGGCGGACGGTTCCTGCGCGGTGCAGCTGCTGCGGACCTACCCGCCGCGCCGGCCCCGCTACCCCTTCGCCCCCGACGGGGAGTTCAGCATCGCCGCCGCCCACGCCAAGGCGCTGCGCCGGGCGCGCCGGCTGGTCTACGTGGAGGAGCAGTTCCTCTGGTCGCAGCAGGTGGTGCGGGTCTTCGCCGACGCCCTGCGCGCCGCGCCGGGGTTGCAGCTGGTCGTGCTCGTCCCCCGCGAACCCAAGCGCGGCGGGATCGCGGCCCCGCCGCTGCTGCTGGGGCAGTTGCGCGCGCTGCGGCTGCTGCGGGCGGCCGGCGGGGACCGGGTGCACGTCTTCGACCTGGAGAACCACGCCGGCGAGCCGGTGTACGTGCACTCCAAGGTCACCGTCGTCGACGACGTGTGGGCGTGCGTGCGCAGCGACAACCTCAACCGCCGCTCCTGGACGCACGACTCCGAGCTGTCCGTCGCCGTGCTGGACGAGACCCGCGACCGGCGCGAGCCCGCCGACCCGGCCGGGCTGGGCGACGGTGCGCGCCGCTTCGCGCGCGACCTGCGCCTGCAGCTCCTGCGCGAGCACCTCGACCGGCCGGGCCCGCGCGGCGACGCGCAGGACGCCGACCTCCTCGATCCCGACGGGGCCGTGGAGGCGTTGCGCCGCAGCGCCGCCGCCCTGGACGCCTGGTACGCCGGAGGGCGCCGGGGACCGCGGCCCCCCGGGCGGCTGCGCGTGCACCGCGACCCGGTGATCCCGCGCTGGCAGCGGGTGCTGGCGGACCCCGTCCAGCGGTTCGCCCTCGACCCGGCGTCCCGCCGCTGAACCACCGCCGGGTGCCGGCCGGGCGGGCGCGACGCCGTGCGCGGCGCACGCGCGCGCGCGACCGTCGGCAGCGGGCGCCTCAGCGGGTGGGTGCGGCCGCGTCCTGCTCGTCGGGGTCGAAGATCGCCTCGAGGGGTTCACCGAGCAGGCGCGCCAGGCGGAACGCCAGCGGCAGGCTCGGGTCGTACCGGCCGGTCTCCAGGGCGTTGACGGTCTGGCGGGAGACGTCCAGCAGGTCGGCCAGGGCGGCCTGGGTCCAGCCGCGCGCGGTGCGCAGCTCACGGATGCGGTTCCTCACGGGGTGCGGGCCGTCAGCGGTGCACGACACCGGCGGCGGCGCCCCAGGACAGCATCCCGACGCCGAAGACCAGCCAGGGCGCGGCCGGCAGCACCAGGCCGGCGACGCCCAGCAGGCCGAGGACGGCGCAGGCGAGCATCGCGGCCGCGAAACCGACCGCGAGGGCCCGCAGCTGCAGCAGCTGGGCGTACTCGTCGGAGCGCCGCAGCGCCCGCACCACGGCCCGCGTCACCGCGAGCACGGGCAGGAGGGGCAGCAGCGCCCACACGAACCGCCACGGGCTGTCGCCGTCGACGTCGCCCCAGGTGAGGACGGCGACCAGGACGAGGACGTACGCGGCGATCGCGGGGAGGAACTCGCGCAGGTAGGCGTGCGTCCGGGCGCGGTCGCCGCGACTGCGCCCCGCGGTGTCAAGTTTGCTTGTCATGGTGGGAAGCCTGCTCCCTCGGGGCTCGCCGTGTCAAGCTGACTTGTCATCCCCCGCGGTGAGCGGGGAGGTCGACGCTCCCTCGGTCGCCGCGGGGGGCAGGGGTGGACGCCGCGGCGTAACGGTCTCGTTAAACCCCGGCCACCCCCTTGCCAACCATTTGTCAGGAGTCGAAACTAACCCGGGTGACGACGTCCACCGCCCCCGGCGCACCCCGGCCGCGCACCGCGCCGCGGCCCGCGCCCGGCGGTGGCCTGCGCCCCAGCGCCAAGGTCCTCCCCGCCCAGGCCCGCGCGCACAACCGGGCCGTCGTGCTCGGGGTCCTGTTCCACTCCGGACCGCTCTCGCGCGCCGACCTGGCGCGCGCCACCGGCCTGACCCGCGTCACCGTCTCCGAGATCGTCGCCGGGCTCGTCGCCGACGACCTCGTCGCGGAGCTGGAGACCCGCCCCGGCGGGCGCGTCGGCAAACCCGCCACGCCCGTCGGCCTGCGCGGGGAGGACAACCTCGTCGTCGCCGTGGACCTCACCCGGCTGTCCGGTGCCCGCGGCGCCGTCCTCGACCTCACCGGCCGGGTCGTCAGCGAGACCACCGTGGACCTGCACGGGCTGCGGGGTCCCGCGGCCCTGGCGGCGGTGGAGGAGCTCTGCCGCGGCGTCCTCGAGTCGGCCCGCTCCACCGCCCGGGCGTCCGTCCTCGGCGTCGGCATCGGCACCCCCGGTGTCGTCGACGAGCACGGCACCGTCGTCGAGGCCGCCAACCTCGGCTGGAGCGACGTGCCGCTGGCGCAGCTGCTCACCGACGCCCTCGGCGCTGGGGTGCACGTCGTCAACGACGCGAACGCCGGGGCGCTCGCCGAGTTCACCTACGGCGGCTCCTCGCCCTCCGGGTCCATGACGGTGATGGTCGGCGAGGGGCTCGGCGCGGGCATCGTCCTCGACGGGCACCTCGTGCGCGGCGGCCGCATGGCCGCCGGCGAGATCGGCCACCTCACCGTCGACCCCGCCGGCCCGCCCTGCGAGTGCGGCCGGCGCGGGTGCCTGGAGACGTACCTGTCCGTGCCCCGCCTCACCGCGGCGCTGGAGGGCAGACCGCCCGCCCGCCGCCGCGCCGTCCTGACGGCCGCCGGCCGGCGCCTCGGCGCCGCGCTCGCCCCGGTCGTCGCCGCCCTGGACCTCGACGAGGTCCTGCTCAGCGGCCCGCGCGACCTGCTCGCCGGACCGCTCCTCGACGCCGCGCGCCGCAGCGTGCGGGAAGCCTGCCTGCCCACGGCCACCGACGTCCCGAGGGTGCGCACGGCTTCGCTGGAGGACTCCGCGGTGCTCAGGGGCGCCGCGGCCCTCGTGCTCTCCGGGGAACTCGGCTTCAGCTGAGCCCCCGACCCCGTTCCGCGCCAGACCCCCGTCCCGCCGCCGCATCGCCGTCCCGGCCCCGCGGCACACCACGGAAGGACTCGTCGTGACGTTCCCGGTCAGCAGGTTCACCAAGGTCCTCGCGCTCGGCGCGACCCTCACCCTCTCCCTCGCCGCGTGCGCCGGCGAGTCCTCGTCGGCCGACGCCGAGGCCACCAGCCAGGACGTCCGCGTCTGGTTCATGAAGGACTCGGTGCCCGAGTCCGCCGCCACCTGGCTCGAGGAGGAGTTCGAGGCGCAGAACCCCGGCTCCGACATGACCGTCGAGGTCCAGCAGTGGAACGGCATCGTCCAGAAGCTGCAGACCAGCCTCGCCAGCGAGGACGAGAGCCCCGACATCGTCGAGGTCGGCAACACGCAGGTCGCCACCTTCTCCTCCGTCGGCGCCTTCGCACCCATCGGCGATCTCGAGGAGGAGCTGGGCGGCGAGGACCTCATCCAGAGCTTCATCGACGCCGGCTCCTGGGACGGTGAGCTGTACGCGGCGCCCTTCTACGCCGGCGCGCGCGTGATCTTCTACCGCACCGACCTGTTCGAGCAGGCCGGCATCGCCGTGCCGCGGACCATCGAGGAGCTCGGCGAGGCCGCGAAGGCGCTGCAGGCCGCCAACCCCGAGGGCGTGCCCGACTTCTCCGGCATGTACCTGGCAGGAGCGGACCCGCACACCAACGAGGGGTGGCTGTTCACCTACGGCGGGCAGTACGCCGAGCAGGAGGGCGACCAGTGGGTGGGGCGGCTGTCGACCCCCGAGTCGCTGGCCGCCCTGCGCGAGGTGCAGGACCTCTACCAGAACGCGACGAAGTACGCCCTGGACTCCAACGAGAACGCCCAGGTCGCCTACGAGCTGTTCAACCAGGGCAAGGTCGGCATCTACAGCTCCCTGAACTACGCCGTCGGCAAGATCGACCAGGCGCTGTGGGACGCCGGGAAGGTCGGCGTCATGCCGCTGCCCGGCCTCGAGCCCGGCAGCCTCGGCAAGACGTTCTCCGGCGGGTCCAGCATCGGCATCTCCGCCAACAACCACAACCAGGAGCTGTCCGAGGCTGCCCTGAAGTTGATGTACTCCGAGGAGTTCCAGAGCGAACTGGCCTCCGGCGCAGGCTGGATCCCCGGCAACACCGCCTACGCGTCCGCGCTCACCGGCCCCACGGCGGACATCTCCCAGGACGTCATCCAGAACTCCGAGCTCACCCCCAACAGCCCCCAGTGGGGCGTCGTCGACGGCAACAACGTCCCGCGCGACTTCTGGGTCCGCATCGCCCGCGGCGAGGACGTCACCACCGTCGCCGCCGAGACCGACGCCACCCTCGAGGAGCAGTTGAACGGCTGACGGGACCGGCGGCCGGCAGGAAGGAGACGAGGTGCCCGAACAGCTCACCCCCGAACGACTCGGCGCGCAGGTCGCGCCCGGCGCGCTCGCGCCGGGCGGCGCCCCCGCCGCCGGGGCCAGACCCCGCCGGCGCAGCACCGGCCAGCGCCTGGCCCCCTACCTCCTGCTGGGCCTGCCGGTGCTGCTGGTGTGCCTGGCCCTGGGGTACCCGATGGTGCGGCAGGTCGTCATGTCGTTCCAGGAGTTCGGGCTCGCCCAGCAGTTCGGCCGGCCGCCGGAGTTCGTCGGCCTGCGCAACTACGCCGACGTCGTCACCGACCCCTACTTCTGGGTCGTCGTCGGCCGCTCCATCGCGTTCTGCGCGGTGTCGGCCGCCGTGACGATGCTGTTCGGCGTCGGGTTCGCCGTGCTCATGCAGCACGTCTCCCGGCTGCCGCGCATCCTCCTGCAGTCCGCCCTCGTGCTCGCCTGGGCCATGCCGCCCATCGCCGCCCTCACCGTCTACACCTGGCTGGTCGAGCCCCGGTACGGGTTCGTGAACTGGCTGCTCACCTCCCTCGGGCTGCAGTCCTTCGACGGCTACGCCTGGCTCGCGGCCAGCGCGTGGACGTTCTTCCTCGTCGCCTCCGTCACCGTCATCTGGACGTCGGTGCCGCTGGTGACGCTGTCCACGTACGCGGCCCTCACGCAGGTCGACGAGGAGGTCGTGGAGGCCGCGCAGCTCGACGGGGCCGGCGGCTTCCAGCGCCTGCGCCACGTGGTGCTGCCGATCGTGCGGCCCGTGGTCCTCCTGCTGCTGATGCTGCAGATCATCTGGGACATGAAGGTCTTCACCCAGATCAAGGTGCTGCAGGCCGGGGCCGGCAACAACGAGCGCACCAACCTGCTGGGCACCTACGTGTACGAGACCGGCATCGGCGGTGGCGACTACGGGATGGCGTCCGCGCTCGCCACCGTCATGCTCGTCCTCGTCCTGCTGATGACCTGGCGCTACCTGCGCACGCTGATGAAGCAGGGGGACCTGTGATGACGACGACCAGCGAGGCCCCCACCCCGGCCGCCCGGCGCCCGGTCACCACGGCCCGGAACCGGCACCGGCGCCTGTGGAACGTCGTGGCGCTGCTGTTCGCCGCGCTGTGGGCGTTCCCCGTCTACTGGATGCTGAACTCCGCCCTCATGCCGGCGGAGCGCCTGCGGCAGAACCCGCCCCTGCTGGCGCCGCTGCACCCCACGCTGGACTCCTTCGCCGGCATCCTGTCCGACCGGGTGTTCTGGACCTCCCTGGGGTTCAGCGCGGCCGTCACCCTGCTGGCGGTCCTCGTGTCCGTCGTCGGTGCCACCCTGGCCGCCGTGACGCTCAGCCGGTTCCGCTTCGGCGGCCGGCGCGCCGCGATCGTCGCGGTCCTCGTCATCCAGATGATCCCCGCCGAGGCGCTGTTCATCTCCCAGTACCGCATGCTCGACGGCTGGGGCCTGCTGAACTCCGTGCCCGGCCTGTCCCTGCTGTACGTCGGTCTCGTGCTGCCGTTCACCGTCTGGATGCTCAAGGGCTTCGTCGACGGCGTCCCCGTGGGGCTGGAGGAGGCGGCCATGGTGGACGGCTGCTCGCGCATCGGCGCCTTCTTCCGCGTCACGTTCCCGCTGCTGGGTCCCGGCCTGGTCGCCACCGGCGTCTTCGGTTTCCTCGTCGCCTGGAACGAGTACACCCTCGCGTTCGTCATGCTCGCCTCCGGCGACCGCCTCACCCTGCCGGTGTGGCTGCAGACCTTCTCCTCGAACGTGCAGGAGACCGACTGGTCCGGCGTCATGGCCGGCTCCAGCCTCATCGCCGTCCCCGTCATCGTCCTGTTCCTGCTCGTCCAGAACGCCATGACCAAGGGGATGGTGGCCGGCGCCGTCAAGGGCTGAGCCCCGCACCGCCCCGCCACCCCGCCACGAACCCGACCGACCGCGCATCGGAGCCGACGTGCCCGTCACCCCCTTCCCCCGCCCCCGCACCCTCACCGCCGCCCCCGGCGACGGACCCGCCCCCGGTGCACCCGTCACCGTGGTGCTGGACCCCTCCCTGCCCGCCCAGGGCTTCCGCCTCGACACCGGCGCGGACGGCGTCGCCGTCGCCCACGCCGACGCCGCCGGGCTGCGCTACGCGCTGGCCACCCTCGACCAGCTGCGCGCCGGGGCCGACTTCGGCGAGGTCGTCTACCACGTGGAGGACCACCCCGACTTCCCCGTGCGCGGGTTCATGCTCGACGTCAGCCGCGACCGCGTGCCCACCCGCCGCACCCTCGCCCGCTGGGTGCAGCTCCTCGCCCTGGCGCGGGTGAACACCCTCGAGCTGTACACCGAGCACACCTTCGCGTTCAGCGGCCACGAGGAGGTGTGGCGGGACGCGTCCCCGATGACCGCCGACGACGTGCGCTGGCTCGACGGCCTGTGCGCCGCCCACGGCATCGACCTCGTCTGCAACCAGAACACGTTCGGGCACATGGAGCGGTGGCTGAAGCACGAGGCGCACGCCGAGCGCGCCGAGAACGAGGATGGCTTCACCGCCTGGGGGAAGCACCGCCCCCCGGGCACCGTCGAGCCGACCGCCGAGAACGCGGAGTTCGTCACCGGGCTGCTGGAGGAGGTCGTGCCCCTCTTCCGCACCCGCCGCGTCAACGTCGGCGCCGACGAGCCCTTCGAACTGGGTACCGGCAAGAGCGCCGACCGAGCCCGCGAGCAGGGGCTGGGCACCGTCTACTTCGACCACCTCACCCGCGTCGTGCAGCCGTGGCTGGATCGCGGGTACACCGTCGAGTTCTGGGCCGACGTCTTCGGCGACCACCCCGAGCTGATGGGCCGGGTGCCGGCCGGTGCCGTGCCCGTCGTGTGGCAGTACGACTCGCCGTCGCTGACCGCCGCCGTCATCGACTCCGCGTCCCCCGAGCAGCTGCAGCAGTGGCGCGACGCTGGTGTGGACGTCGCCGCCCTGCGCAACGGGTTCCGCGACCGTGCCAAGCTGCTGCTGGAGGCCGGGGTGCCGTTCTGGGTGGCGCCCGGCGCGAGCAACTGGAACTCCCTGATCGGCCGCCTCGACAACGCCCTGGAGAACATGGTCGACGCCGCCCAGGTCGGCCTGGAGAACTCCGCCCAGGGGTACCTGAACACCTCCTGGGGCGACAACGGCCACTGGGACCCGCCGTCCGTGGCGTTCGGCCCCGCCCTGTTCGGCGGCGCCGTCAGCTGGTGCCTGGAGACCAACCGAGACCTCGACGTCGCCGCCGTCCTCGACGAGCACGCCCTGGGCGACCCCACCGGCACCACCGGCCGCGTCCTCGTGCGCGCCGGGCGCGTGTGCGCCGAGCTGGGGGTGCCGGTGCTCAACGCCTCCCCGCTGCACCGCGCCCTGCTGGAGGCCGGCGACCTGCCCGGCTGGGCCGTGCCCGACGCCGGGCGGCTGCGCGCGGCGCTCGGCGCGCTGGCCGGCTGCCGCGAGGAGCTGCGCACCGCCGAACCGGCCTGCGCCGACGGCGACGTCGTCGTCCGCGAGGTCACGCAGGCGGTCCGGCTGGCTGAGCTCGCCGCCCGCTACCTGCTGCCGCGCGCCGAGGGCGCCGGCGGCCCGGACCCCGCCACCGCCCGGGTGCTGCTGGCGGAGCTGGACGCGCTCGTGCAGGAGCAGCGCGCCTGCTGGCTGCTGCGCTCGCGGCCCGGGGGCCTGGACGACAGCACCGCCCGCTTCACCGCCCTGCGCCGCGACCTCGTGCACGCGCAGACCCGCGCGGGCTGAGCGGTGACGACCCTGCTGACCGGCCGCGGACCCACCGCCGCCGGCGGGCGGGACGGGGTGCGCGTCGGCCTCGACATCGGCGGCACCAAGATCGAGGGGGTGGCCCTCGCGCCCGACGGCACGGTCCTGGCGCACCGCCGCGCACCCTCCCCCGAGGGGGTGCGCGCCGTGGTGGACGCCGCCGCCGCCGTCGTCGCCGACCTCACCCGGGAACCGCCCGGGACGGGTGCGCCGACGGGTCCGGGCCGCCCGCCCACCGCCGTGGGCGTCGGCATCCCCGGTCTCGTCGACCCCGTCGCCGGGACCGTCGGCGACGCCGTGAACCTGGGTTTCGGCACCGCCCGCGTCCCGTTCGGCCGGGCCCTGTCCGAGCGCCTGGGCGGCGTGCCCGTGCTCGTGGAGAACGACGTCAACGTCAGCGCCCTCGGCGCGCGGGAGCTGCTCGCCCCCGGCGGCGACCTGGCGCTGCTGTCGCTGGGCACCGGCCTGGCCGCCGGCGTCGTCGTCGGCGGGGTCCTCCTGCGCGGCGCGCGCGGCGCCGCCGGGGAGATCGGCCACCTCGCGATCGACCCGCGGGGGCGGGCGTGCCCGTGCGGGCAGCGCGGCTGCCTGGAGACGGTGGCCTCCGGGGCGGCACTGCGCCGGGCGTGGCCGCACGGCGACGAGGGGCGCTCGGCGGAGCACCTGTTCGCCGCCGCCGGCGCCGGCGACCCCGCAGCCGTCGCGGTGCGCGACGAGTGGGCCGCCGCGGTCGCGCTGGCCGTGCGGACCCTGGCGCTGACGTGCGACCCCGAGCGCGTCGTCCTCGGCGGGGGCGTCGCGGCCGTCGGCGCCCCGCTGCGGGAGGCGGTGGCCGCAGCGCTGCGGGCGCAGGCCACCGGGTCCGCCTTCCTGCGCGGGCTGGCCGTGGAGGACCGGATCTCGCTGCTGCCGCCGGGGGCACCGGTCGCCGCCGTCGGCGCAGCCCGCCTGGGCGTCCCGGCGCCCGGCTGAACCGCCGGGGGAGGGGCTGCGGTGCCCGCCCGCCCCTGCGGTGCCGGCGCGCTCAGGCGCCGCGGCGCACCGCGGCGAGCACGGCGTCCGCGACGGCCACCGGTTCCCGCTCCGGGACCCAGTGGCCGGTCGGCAGCCCCGCGGCGGTGAAACCCCCGAGCGCGTGCGCCGCCGTCGCGCGCACGGCGGTGGGGGAGAAGAAGGGGTCCCGCTCGCCGTGCAGGAACGTCACCGGCACCCTCGCGGGGCCGGTGCGGCCGCGCTGCAGCGGCAGCGCCCGGTACCAGCCCAGCGCAGCGCTCAGCGCGCCCGGTTCCGCCATCCGGCGCGCGTAGCCGGCGGCCCGCTCCGCCGGCAGCCCGCCGCGCACCAGCAGCGTCCGCAGGACGGCGCCGGAACGCGCCAGCAGCAGCCGCTCGGGCAGCGCGGGCAGCTGGAAACCCGCCACGTACGTCGAGCGCAGCGCCTGCGTCCCGCGCAGCACCGCCGCCCTCATCGCCGCCGGGTGCGGCGTGGACAGCACCGTCGCCGAGCGCACCCGGTCCGGGTGGTCGGCGGCCAGCGCCCACGCCACCACCCCGCCCCAGTCGTGGCCCACCACGTGCACGCGCTCGGCCCCGGCGTCGTCGGCGAGCGCGAGGACGTCGCCCACCAGTTCGGGCAGCAGGTACGCGGCCCGGCCCGGCGGGCGCGCGCCGGGGGAGTACCCGCGCTGGTCCGGCGCCAGGACCCGCAGACCCCGGCCCGTCAGCCGCTGCGCGACCGCGTCGAAGGCCCGGGAGTCCTGCGGGAACCCGTGCAGGCAGACGACCACGTCCGTCCCGCCGCCCCCCGCCGGACGGTGGTCGCGCACGTCGAACACGAGCCCGTCCCTGCTGAACGTCTCCACGCCCCCACCCTGGACCGCCGGAGCCCCCGCCGCCCACCGGCCCCTCCCCACCTCGCCGTGATCTTGCGCGGTTGAGGGTTCACGCGCGCAAGATCACCTCGCTGGGCACGCCGGTGCTGTGGTGGGCCGGGGTGGTGGCCCTGGTGGTGCTGCT
>NZ_JALBVB010000054.1:16570-26511 GCF_022669155.1 Kineococcus sp. TRM81007
CGCGCGCAAGATCACCGAGGGGTGGGGGAGGGAGGGGCGAGGGGAGGGGTTGCCGGAACGGCACGAGGGCTCGACCGGGCGGGGAGCGCGGCCGACGATGCCGGGGTGAACGACTTCGACCCCGACGCTCCCGACGCCCGCGCCCTCTGGGAGGGCATGTACACCGCCGGCGAGCGCTGGAGCGGGCGGCCCAACGCCGCGCTCGTGCGCGCCGTGCAGGACCTGACCCCCGGCACCGCGCTCGACCTCGGTTGCGGGGAGGGTGGTGACGTCGTGTGGCTGGCCTCCCTCGGCTGGCGCGCCACCGGCGCCGACGTCTCACCCACCGCGCTGGCGCGCGCCGCCGCGCACGCCGCCGAGGCCGGTCTCGGCGACCGCGCCCGGTTCGAGGAGCACGACCTGGGCGCCTCGCTGCCCGCCGGCGAGTTCGACCTGGTCACCGCCTCCTTCCTGCACTCCGTCGCGCACCTCGACCGCGACGACGTGCTGCGCCGCGCCGCCGGCCTCGTCGCACCCGGCGGCTCCCTCGTCGTCGTGGCGCACTCCAGCACCCCGCCGTGGGGCGACCACGGCGACCACGGCGACCACGGCGACCACGACGACCACGACGAGCACCACCGGGTGCACCTGCCCACCCCGCGCGAGGACCGCGACACCCTCGCGCCCGCCACCGCGGGCTGGGAGGTGGTCCGCGAGGAGCTGCTGCCGCGCGAGGTGACCGGCCCGGACGGGCAGCGCGCCACCATCGACGACGGGCTGCTCCACCTGCGCCGCCCGGGCGCCTGACGGTGCGGTGAACGTCCCGGGGCCGCGGCGTGCCCGTCCGGCCCGGTGGGGACGTCCCCCTCCCGCTTCGTGGTACTTCTCTTGACCATGCAGTCCCCGCGCCTCGCACTGACCCGCACCTACCTGGCCCCGTCGGCCGACGAGGCGCCCGGCGGCGGTGAACTGCCCGGCGTCGCCGACGTCTCCCCGCCCCGCGAGGTGCGCGGGGAGGAGACGCACTACGACACCGCGGACCTCGCGCTCGCCGCCGCCGGCGCGTCGGTGCGCCGGCAGACCGGCGACGCGCCGCGCGGCTGGGTGCTGGAACTGCCCGGGCGGGGCCCGCGCACCCACCAGGTCCGCCACGCCCTGGGGCGCGCGGTGCGCACCGCACCCGCTGCGCTGCAGCGGCTCACGTGGGCGGCGGCGCGCGGGCGGACCCTCGGGCCGGTGCTGCAGCTGACCGCCGACGCCACCCAGCGCGACCTGCTCGACGCCGACGGCGCCGTCGTGGCGCGCCTGACGACCCGCCGGGTGCAGGCGCGCCCGCTGGTCCCGGAGGACTCCGCGGTGCAGGCGTGGGCGGAGTGGCAGGTCGAGGTGGTCGACGGCCGCCGCGACCTGCTGGACGCCGTCACCGCCGCGTGGGAGCAGCGCGGTGCCGAGGAGTCCGACCGCACCGAGCAGCTGCGCACCGTCCTGGACGGTCAGGAGGAGACCGAGGACGGCGACGGTGCCGGCCTGGACGACCGCTCCGCCGGAGCCCCCGTCCTGGGCCAGCTCGCCCACGACGTCTCCCGCCTGCTGGCGCAGGACCCCCTGGCCCGCATCGACGCCCCCGGCGCCGTGCACGCCCTGCGCGGTGCGTCCCGCCGCCTCACCGGTGTCCTGCGCTCCTTCGCCCCCCTGTTCGCCGACGAGCCGCGCGAGGCGCTGCTGGGTGAGCTGGAGTGGCTGACCGGCGTGCTGGCCGCCGCCCGCGACGCCGAGGTCCTCACCGAGCGCCTGCTGGCCGACCTCGACGAGGAGGCCACCGGTCACGTCGCCGGCTCCGGCCTCGGCGACCCGGCCGCCGTCGCCGAGAGCGTCCGGGCGCTGATGGGCGAGCGGCACGGCGCCGCCCAGGCCGAGGTCGTCGCCGCCCTGGACTCCGAGCGGTACCGCTCGCTCGTGGCGGCCCTGGAGGCGTTCGTCGCCGCCCCGCCGCTGACCCGGGAGGCGTCCCGCTCCGCGCGCAAGGCGCTGCTGCCGCTGGCCGCCGACGCGCACCGCGCCGTGAAGGACGCCCAGCGCGACGTGGACCCCGACGGCGAGGACGCCGACGTGCCGGCCGGCGACCCGGCCGCCGACCCGCTGGTGCGCCTGCGCCGCGCCGCCGAGGACGCCCGCGCCGCGGCCGGCGCGCTCGTGCCGCTGCGCGGCGACGACGTGGAGGAGTACGCCGACGCGCTGAAGGAGCTCACCGCTGTCCTCGTCGAGCACGAGCAGGCCGTCGCGGCCCGCGCCGTGCTGGAGGAGCTCGTGCCCGCCGCCGGCCAGGGGGCGTTCGTGCTCGGCCGCGTGCACGCCCTGGAGGAGGTCCGCTCGGCGGTGGCCCGCCACGACCTCGACGGGGCGTGGGACGCCGCGAACCGGAAGAAGCTGCGCAAGTGGATGAGCTGACCGCGGAGTTCTCGCGGCCGGTCCCGCTGGCCGGTGCGCGCGTCGCGCTGGAACCGCTGTCCGCGGACCCGGCGGCCGGTCACGTGGAGGGGTTGCGCCGCGTCGTCGCCGAGGGCGACCTGCACCGCACCTGGTACACGCACGTCCCCGCGCCCGGCGCCGTCGCCGCGGACGTCGAGCAGCGCCTGGCGAAGCAGCGCGCCGGCCTGGTGGTGCCGTGGGCGGTGCGGCGCCTGGACACCGGCGAGGTGTGCGGGGCGACGACGTACCTGAACCTCGACCCGGTGAACCGGCGGCTGGAGATCGGCTCGACGTTCCTGGCGAAGTCCGCGCAGGGGACGGGGATCAACGCGGAGGCGAAGCTGCTGCTGCTGACGCGTGCGTTCGAGGTGCTGGGCTGCGCGGCGGTGGAGTTCCGCACCCACTGGCACAACCAGCAGTCCCGCGCCGCGATCGCCCGGCTGGGCGCCAAGCAGGACGGCGTGCTGCGCAACCACGTGCTGTGGCACGACGGCAGCTACCGCGACACGGTCGTGTTCTCCGTCACCGGTTCCGAGTGGCCCGCGGTGCGCAGCGGCCTGCTCGGGCGCCTGGGGGCCCGCTGATGCCGCGAGCCACCGGGGCACCGCACGACGCGTGAGGAGGGGTCCGTGAACAGGTGGGTGCTGCTCGCGTGCGCCGTCCTCAGCGAGGTGTCCGCCTCGCTGTCCCTGAAGGCCGCGCTCGGGCACCCGGGCTGGTACGTCGTGGTCGTCGCCGGCTACGCGGGGGCCTTCGCCCTCCTGGGCAGGGTGCTGCGCGCCGGGATGCCCCTCGGGGTGGCCTACGGCACCTGGTCCGCGGCGGGCGTGGCCCTGACCGCGACCCTGAGCGCCGTCGTGTTCGGCGAGGCCCTCGGCCCGGTGGCGCTCGCGGGCATCGTGCTCATCGTCGCCGGCGTCCTCGCCGTCGAGCTGGGTTCGCAGCGCGGGCGGGAGCGGGAGGAACCGTGAGGGGGTACCTCTTCCTGGCCCTGGCCGTCGTGTGCGAGGTGAGCGCGACCCTGTCGCTGCGCGCCGCCACCCACGGGCGCCGGCGCTGGTACGCCGCCGTCGTGACCGGGTACCTGGCCGCCTTCACCTGCCTGTCCCTGACCCTGTCCAGCGGCATCGGCCTGGGCGTCGCCTACGGCGTCTGGGCCGCCGCCGGGGTCGCGCTGACCGCCGTGCTCAGCAGGGTCCTCTTCGGCGAGGTGCTCAACCGCACCACCGTCCTGGGGATCCTCCTGATCGTCGGCGGGGTCCTGCTCGTCGAGGCCGGCTCGGGGAGCTGACCACCGCGCGGTCGTCGCGGTGAGCGGTGAGAAGGTGGGGCCGCCGGACCCGGTGCGGGGGGCCGGCGCGGTGCCGCGGCACGGTGCTGGGGGCCGGCGCGACCGCGGACGGTGGGGCCGGGGACGGGAGGGGTTCGTGAGCGGTTCGCGGCACCTGGTCGTCGGCGCCGGCCTGGCCGGGGCGGCCACCGCGTGGCAGCTGGCCGAGCGCGGCCACGAGGTCACCCTCGTGGAGCGCACCGAGCCCGCCGCCCGCGACGGCAGCTCCCACGGGTCGGCGCGCATCTTCCGCTACGCCTACGCAGAGCGCGACTACGTCGAGATGGTGGTGCGCGCCGCCGCCGGCTTCCGGGAGCTGGAGCGCCTGCACGGCGCCCCCCTGCTGACCCCCACCGGTGCGCTCGACCACGGCCCCGGCCGGGACGCGCGGGCGCTGGCGCGGGTGCTGGGGTCCGTCGGCGTGGAGCACGAGCTGCTCAGCGCCGAGGCGGCCCGGGCGCGCTGGCCGCAGCTCGCCGTCGACGGCGAGGTGCTGCACCAGCCCGGCGGCGCGGTGATCGACGCCGAGAGCACCGTGCGCGCCATGGTCGCCCTCGCGCGGGCGAGGGGTGCGCGGGTGCTCACCGGCTGGCCGCTGGTGGGGCTGGAGCGCACCGCCACCGGTTTCACCGCCCGCTCCACGCGGGGACGCTCGATCGACGCCGGGCACGTCGTCGTCTGCGCCGGCGGCTGGCTGCCCGACCTGCTCGGCGGCCTGCCGCTGCCGCGGGGCTTCCTGGAGGCGTTCCCGGCGCTGGACGTGCGCGAGGAGAACGCGTTCCACTTCCCGTACCGCGACGAGCACCCGCACGGCACCTGGCCCACCCTCATCCACACGATCCCCGAGATCCAGGTGTACGCGCTGCCCGGCGGCCGCGACGCCGCGTTCCGCGGCCAGAAGGTCGCCGAGTACAACGGCGGGCGCTCCATCGGCTCCGCCTCCCGCCGGTCCGGCGCGGTCGATCCCGCCAACCGCGAACGTGTCGTCGACTACGTGCGCCGTCACCTGCCGGGCCTGGTGCCCGAGCCGTACGCGGAGACCACGTGCCTGTTCACGAACACCCCCACGGAGGACTTCGTGATCGACGGCACCGACGGCATCACGGTCGTCTCGCCCTGCTCCGGGCACGGGGCGAAGTTCGCGCCCCTGCTGGGGGAGGTCGCCGCCGACGTCGCCACCGGCGCCGCCGCACCGCCGGAGCGGTTCCGCGTCGGTGCGGTGCCCGCCGGTTCCTGAGCCGACCGTCCCCCGGGACCCGGCACCGGGTCCACGAGGGGTCGCTCCGGCCCCCACCGGCTGCGGCGGTCAGGACCGGGGCGCGAACCCGGCCCTGACCCGGCGCAGCACCGGGGCCTTGCCGGCCCTGGCCAGCGACCACAGCAGGGCGGCGACGAAGCAGACCAGGTTCGCCGACTCGCGGCCGTCGCCCTCCTCGAGCAACCCGCCGTGCACGGCGCTCGCCGTGACCAGCAGGCCGGCGACGACCAGGAACGCCGCAGCACCGAAGAGGTTCCGGTCCAGGGCCTCCTTGCGCCCGTCGAGCCGGTACACGACGTAGGTCACCCACATCGCCGTGATCTGGCTCATCACCAGGACCACCCCGAGGACGGTCGGGACGAAGACCAGGAAGACGGCGCCGTACTTCAGCGCCTGCAGCACGGGGTAGACGAACATCCGCGCCTCGGTGCCCACCCGGTTGTAGAGGAAGAACACCGCACGCAGCACCACCAGCAGCAGCAGCCACGAGGTGCCGGTCGCGAGGAGCTCGTCGGTGCCGAGCTCGTCGAGGAGGACGGCCGTGCCCAGACCGGCCGCCGCGGAGGCGAGGGCCCAGACCCAGGCCTGGACCCGGATCGGGTAGTCCCGGAACCGCGACACGCCGGGGTCGAGGACCGGGCGCTCCTCGAACTTCGAGGCGTGCATGTCGTTCTCGAAGTAGCCGATCTCGTAGACCGACATCACCGACAGCAGCAGCAGCGGCGTGATCACCACGAAGTGCAGCAGGCTCGTCAGGTCGTAGGCGACGGCGATGGCGGTGATGAGGGCGTCCACCAGGAGGAACTGGTCCAGCGTGTACCAGCGCGAGTACTTGACCTGGGCCGTGTAGCGCATCGGGATGTAGAGCCGCTCGCGGGCGGACACCCGCCGGCCCTGCGGCGGGACGAGCAGACCCGAGCGGCACGCCCCGAGCAGGTCGGCGTCGTCGAGCGAGTCGGAGACGAAGACGGCCCGGGCCACCCCGCCCTCGCCGACGGCCCCGACCGCCGTCGTCGTCTTGCCCCCGGCGAACCAGGACGGCCGGGGGAGCAGCGGCGTCGCCACCAGCGCTGCCGACTGGTACTCGCTCCCCCGCAGCAGGCTCCGGATCACGAAGGCCATGCCGAAGGAGATGATCGTGAGCCGCGAACGGTCGACGTCGGCGAGGAGGCCGGAGACCCCGGTGGCGCGGTGCTGCTCGAAGAGGGCCGGTGCCGCCCTGCGCCACAGGAGCAGGTTCCAGGGCGTCAGGACGACGATCAGGACGACGCAGAGGTAGTCGCGCACGCGGTAGCCGCGGCCGCCGGGCACCAGCCGCCACGGCACGCACCCCCGCACCAGGAAGTCGATGACGGCGACCACCAGGGACGGCCGGCAGCGCGAGATGAAGAGCTCGGTGCTGTTGGACGCGAAGAGCGTGTGGTCGAAGTCGACCAGGACGGGCGAGTCCGGCTCGGCGACCTGACGGCGGACGGTGTCGGCGGTGACCGGTGCCTGCCGCCGGACGTCCAGGAAGTCCGGCTCGAGCTGCTCGGTGGTGCGTTCGACCATGCCTGAAGGTCTCACGGACCGGGCACGTGATCCGCGCGCGGGGGGCGAGCCGTGCCCCCCGAAGGGTGTCGGGTGACGGGAGGTCACTGGACGTGAGGTCGCGGCCGGTCCTCCCCGACGTCCGCGGTCGCGCGCCGAGCACCTGCGCCGCACGCTCCGCACCCGGCACCGGCTGGGAGGATGCCCGCCGTGGACGACCAGGGGGAGACCGTGCAGCACCAGACCCAGCCACCCGCAGGACCACCCGCGCCCGCCCTCGCGCTGCGCGGGCTCACCAAGCGGTTCGGCGACAAGCTCGCCGTCGACGCCCTCGACCTCGACGTGCCCGCCGGCTCCTTCTTCGGCGTCGTCGGCCCCAACGGCGCCGGCAAGACCACCACCCTGTCCATGGCCACCGGGCTGCTGCGCCCCGACGCCGGGCGCGCGTTCGTCCTCGGCGCCGACCTGTGGGCCGACCCGATCGCCGGCAAGCGCCGCCTCGGCGTCCTGCCCGACGGGGTGCGCCTGTTCGACCGGCTCACCGGCCTCGAACTCGTCCGCTACTCCGGCCTGCTGCGCGGGGTGCCCCGCGACGTCGTGGAGCAGCGCGCCCCCGAGCTCCTCGACGCCCTCGGCCTCGCCGACGCCGCCGGCACCCTCGTCGTCGACTACTCCGCCGGCATGACCAAGAAGGTCGCGCTCGCCTGCGCGCTCGTGCACGCCCCCCGCCTGCTCGTCCTCGACGAGCCGTTCGAGGCCGTCGACCCCGTCAGCGGCGCCACGATCCGCTCCCTGCTCACCTCCTACGTCGCCGGCGGCGGCACCGTCGTGCTCTCCAGCCACGTCATGGACCTCGTGGAGCGGATGTGCGACCACGTCGCCGTCATCTCCGCCGGGCGCGTCCTGGCCACCGGTGACCTCGACACCGTGCGCGGCGGTGGCACCCTGGAGGAGCGCTTCGTCGACCTCGTCGGCGGCGGCCGCGACCTCACCGGCTCCCTGGACTGGCTGCGCTGATGGTCGCCACCCTGCTCCGCCTCAAGCTGACCCTGCTGCGCAACGGGCTGCGCCGCAGCCCCTGGCAGATCGTCGCGTTCGTCCTCGGCGTCCTCTACGCGCTGTTCCTCGTCGCCACCGTCGGCGCCGGGCTCGTCGCCCTGCGCTTCGCCGCCCTGGACGTCGCCGGCCCCGTCGTCGTCGGCACCGGGACCCTCGCCGTGCTCGGCTGGGCGCTGATCCCGCTCGTCGCCTTCGGCGTCGACGAGACCGTCGACCCCTCCCGGTTCGCCACCTTCGCCGTGCCCCGCACCCAGCTCGTGCCCGGGCTGCTGCTCGCCGGGCTCGTCGGCCTGCCCGGCGCCGTCACCCTGCTGCTGTCCCTGGCCGGCGCCGCCGCCCTGTCCCGCTCGGCCGCCGCCACCGCCGTGGCCGTCGTGGCCGCCGTCGTCGGCACCCTCACCGCCGTAGCCGCCTCCCGCGCCACCACCACGGCCGCCGCCGCGCTGCTGCGCGCCCGCCGCACCCGCGA
Organism: Kineococcus sp. TRM81007; assembly: GCF_022669155.1. Classification (GTDB taxonomy): domain Bacteria; phylum Actinomycetota; class Actinomycetes; order Actinomycetales; family Kineococcaceae; genus Kineococcus. Next base: position 24,665 of record NZ_JALBVB010000054.1, read on the forward strand.
CGTCGCCGTCCTCGTCGGCGGTGTCCTCATCGTCCTCCTCGCCCCGGGCGTCAACCTGCTCGCCCAGCGCGTCGAGGACGGCCTGGGCGACCTCGCCGCCCTCGGCCGCGACGCCGCCGCCGTGGCCGGCTGGACCCCGCCCGGCTTCGCGTGGGCCGCCGCCGCCGACGCCGCCGCCGGCCGCTGGGGCACCGCGCTGCTGCGCCTGGCGCTCGCCCTGCTCGTGCTCGCCGCCGTGCTGGGCGTGTGGGCGCTCGCCCTGGGCCGCTCCGGCACCGGGCCCGCCGCGGGCGGCGGCAGCGGCTCCACCCGCACCGCGACCCGCGGCGGCGGCCTCCTGGACCGCCTGCCCGACACCCCCGCCGGTGCCGTGGCCCGCCGCTGCCTCCTGTACTGGCGCCGCGACCCGCGCTACCTCGTCTCCGCCGCCTCCGTCGCGGTGGTGCCGCTGCTGCTGCTCGTGCTGCCGCTGTCCGCCGGCGACGACAGCGGCCGCTGGTTCCTCGCCGCCGGCCCGCTCGTCGCCTTCGTCACCGGCTGGTCCCTGCACGACGACGTCGCCTACGACCACTCCGCGTTCACCCTGCACGTCACCGCGGGCGTGCGCGGGCGCGACGACCGCGCCGGCCGCGTCCTCGCCGCCGCGCTCTGGCAGGTGCCCCTCGTGCTCGTCGCCACCGTCGCCGGGGCCCTCGTCGCCGGGCGCGGCGACCTGCTGCCCGCCCTCGCCGGCGCCTCCGCGGCCCTCCTCGGCGCGGGGTACGGCGTCTCCAGCGTCGCGAGCGCGCTGGCCCCCTACCCGGTGGCCCCGCCCGGCGGGAACCCGTTCTCCAGCCCCCGCGGCGCCGCCACCGCCACCCTCCTCGCCCAGCTCGTCACCACCCTCGCGGTCACCGCGCTGGCACTGCCCGCCCTCGCGGCGCTGCTCGTGGCGCTGCTGTGGGCGCCGTGGGCCGGGTGGATCGGCCTGCTCGTCGGCGCCGGGCTGGGCGTCCTGTGGGTGTGGCTGGGCCTGACCCGCGGCGGTGCCCTGCTCGACCGCCGCGCTCCCGAGGTGCTGGCCGTCGCCGCGCGCTCGTGAACCCGCCCGCCGGGGCCACGGCGAGCCTGGCGCTCGCCGTCGTGCTGCTGGCGGCGCTCGCCGTGGCCGCCGGGCGGGTCGGCGGCCTGCGGCAGGGCCGCGAGGTCGCCGTGGTGTGCGCGCGCGCCACCGTGCAGATCGCCGCGATCGGCCTCGTCCTCGGCGCCGTCCTGCGCACCCCGGCCCTCGCGCCCCTGTACCTCGCGCTCGCCCTGGCCGTGGCGTCCTGGACGTCCGCCCGGCGCCTCGGCTCGTTGCGCACCTGGCCCGGCACGGCCCTGGCCGTCGGCGCCGGCGCCCTCCCGGCGGCCTCGGTCGTGGTCGCCACCGGGGCCCTGCCGCTGCGCGCGCTGGACGTGGTGCCCTTCACCGCCCAGCTCATCGGCGGCGCCATGGGTGCCACCACGCTCGCCGGCCGCCGGATGCTCGACGACGTCACCGAGCGGTGGGACCTCGTGGAGGGCTGGCTGGCGCTGGGCGCCGCCCCCGCCCGGGCGGTGGCGGAGCTGGGGCGCACCGCCGCCGCCCGCGCCCTCGCACCCGCCCTGGACCAGACCCGCAACGTCGGGCTCGTCACGCTGCCCGGCGCCTTCGTCGGGCTGCTGCTGGGCGGGGCGAGCCCGCTGGAGGCGGCGCGGGTGCAGCTGCTCGTCCTCGTGGGGCTCATCGCGGCCGAGACGATCGCGGTGGTGGTGATCACCCGCCTGCTGGGCCGGGGGGTGCGCACCCGCCCCGCCCCCGCATCCACCCCGCGGTGATCGTGCAC
>NZ_JALBVB010000054.1:26589-47900 GCF_022669155.1 Kineococcus sp. TRM81007
CGTCCGCGAGGACGGGGGCCCTCCGTCGTTCGGGCGGGGTGGCTCAGAGAGCGCGGACGTCGTCCGCCTGCGGGCCCTTCTGGCCCTGGGTCACCTCGAACTCCACGCGCTGGTTCTCCTCCAGCGAGCGGTAGCCGTTGCCGCTGATGGCCGAGTAGTGCACGAAGACGTCGGGGCCGCCGCCGTCCTGCTCGATGAAGCCGTACCCCTTCTCAGCGTTGAACCACTTGACGGTGCCCTGGGCCATACCTACTCCAACACGTTCCAGTCGGTGCGGGACCTGCGCTCGTGCCGGTCCCGGGCTGAGTGGGAACGCCCTCCGGGCCCGGGGGCCCGGGTGACGGTCGCAACACACTCCGCGGGCGTTCAGAACGATCGAGGAGCTGCTCCAACTGCAGCCGATCAGTAGCTAACACGACACCTGCGACCCCGCGCAACACTTCTGCACCCGTTCGTCAGACCGGCACCGCGGGCCGCGGGATCACCGGGCGGCGGCGGGTCCGCCCGCGTCGAGCGCACCCACCGCCAGCACCACGCTCGCCGCCGTCCACCCCAGCGGCGCCGGCCCCGCCGGGCTGCCGTCGGCCGCCACCTTTTCCGGCAGGCTGCCCCACGGCGCGCGGTGCGCGGCCAGCCAGTCCAGCCAGCGCACGGCCTGCTCCGCCCGCCCCGACGACGCCGCCGCCAGCGCCACCAGCGCGACCTCCGGCGTCCACGAGGTCCCGTCCCGCTTCCAGCCCGCGCCCGGCGCCAGGCCGCCCGCCGGTCGCAGCGCCTCGACCTGGTAGGCGTCGAACGCGTCCAGCACCGCCGCCGACGGCACCCGCGGCGCGAACGGCGGCAGCAGGAACGCCACCGCCGCGTCCACCCCACCGGTCTCCACGCCCGGATCGGCGTAGCGCAGGTACCCGGTGGGACCGAACTCCTCGTGCAGCAGCCCCTCCAGGGAGTCCGCGGCCGCCTCCAGCCGGTCCGCCGCGGCGTGCTCGCCCAGCAGCGGCTGCAGCCGTGCGCTCGCGCGCAACCCCGCCAGCAGCGGCGCGACCGTGCCCAGGGTCAGCTCCGCCTCGTCGCGCTCCCAGTAGTCCGGGGACGGCTCCGGCAGCTCGGTACCGTCGTCGGTGGCCTCCATCGCGAACCGCGTCGCACCGGTCAGCAGCCCCTCCAGCTCCTGCAGCTCCTGCAGCGCCTGCGCCCGCGTCGGGGCGTCGGACAGCACCTCGCCCAGCGCCCACAGCGCCCAGCCGGCGCCGTCGGCCTGGCGGTCGCGCCCGTCCGGGGTGCCGCTGCCGTCCACCAGGTAGCGGGCCTCGAAACCGCCGTCCTCGAGCTGCACGTCCGCCAGGAAGTCGAGCGCCCGCAGCGCCTGGTCGCGGTGCCCGGTGGCGGACAGCGCCACCGCGACGAACGCCGAGTCCCGCGGCCACGTGTACGCCCACCTGTCCACGGGGCCCGCGGTGACCGCGCCGTTCGCGGCGGTCAGGGAGCGCAGGTCCAGCAGCGCCTGGCGCACCAGCGGCTCCCACGGCCCCCCGGCGCCGGGCACGGTGCCGGCGGCCAGCCAGGCGGCGTCCTCCTCCGGCGTGGTGACCGCGACGCCCAGCTCGTCGCGCCAGGAGGCGTCGCTGAGCAGCGCCGGAGCGGGCACCGCCTCGGAGGGTTCCGGCATCGCCGTCAGGGCGCCGCCGGCCACGAGGGCCAGCGTCACCGCCACCGCCGCCGCTGCTCGCCGTCCCACCGCCCCGCTCCTCCCCGGGTGCCCTCGCCCGTGCCCTCGACGCCCGTGCCCACGGCCGTGCGCCGTCACCCCTCCAGGGGTCCGTCGACCGTAGCGGGCCCGCACCTGAGCGGTCCCGGGGTCGTCGTCGCGGCCGTCGTGTTCGATGGTCGGGTGAGCGCACCGGACCGGGCCGCCGCAGCCACCACGACGGCCGCCGACACCGCCGCCGCCCTGGACGCCGTCGGTCCCCGGCTGCGCCGGCTGCGCACCGCGCGCGGTCTCACCCTCGCGCAGGTCTCCGCCGCCACCGGCACCTCCGCCAGCACCCTGTCGCGCCTGGAGTCCGGTGGCCGGCGCGCCACCCTGGAGCTGCTGCTGCCGCTCGTGGCGCACTACGAGGTCAGCCTCGACGAGCTCGTCGCGCCGGAGCGGCCGCCGCGTCGGCGCACGGCCCGCTCCCGCCGGGGCATGACGTCGTACCCGCTGACCCGGGCGCCCGGGGGGCTGCGCGCCTACAAGCTGGTCCTCGCCCCCGGCTGCGGCGAGGAGGTCGAGCCGCAGCACCACGAGGGCTACGAGTGGCTGTACGTGATGTCCGGCGTGCTGCGGCTGCGGCTGGGGGCGCAGGACCTGCGGCTGCCCGCGGGGGAGGCGGCGGAGTTCGACACCCACCTGCCGCACGCGATGAGCAACCCCGGACGGGTGCCGGTCGAGCTGCTCAGCGTGTTCGGGCCGCAGGGGGAGCGCATGCACGTGCGCGCCCGGCCCCGGAAGGGCTGAGGCCGGGGCCGCTCAGGTCGTGGCGAGCAGTTCCACCACCAGGCGGGAGAGCGGGCGGTCCGCGTACAGCAGCCGCACCGCGTCCGGGTCGGGGTTGCCCGCGTCGGGGCCGCGCCACTGCAGGTGCAGCCCGGCGCGCTCGGCGGCCGCCGCCGAGCGCTCGTTGCGCTCCAGCAGGTACGCGGTGACGGGCACGTCGGGGTGCACCCGCCGCGCCGCGGCGATCGCCGCCGCGGCCAGCTCGCCGGCGTACCCGTGGCCCCAGTCGCGCCGGTGCAGCCGGTAGCTGAGGTTCCACGCCACGCCCAGGCGCAGGTCGCAGCCACCGGTGCCGACGAGCCGGCCGGCTTCCGGGCCCTCGGCGAGCCGGGCCACCCAGCTGCCCAGACCCGCCAGGTCCCAGCTCTCGCGCACCCGCTCCAGCAGCAGCGCCGTGCGGGTGCGGTCGGTGTGCCGGCCGGAGGGCAGGTGCTCCCACACCGCGGGGTCGGAGTAGAGGGCGAAGACGTCCTCCAGGTCCGCCAGGCGCGGCGGCGCCAGCAGCAGCCGGCGGGTGCGGGTGGAGACCGCGCCGGTGGTCGCGTCGGGAGGGGCGTCGGGGGGCACGGACCCATCGTCGCGCGTTGAGAGGCGCGACGCGACGACTCCCTGGCGCGTCACACGGGGAGTTGCCACATCGAACTTCTTCGGACGGGAGAACCGTGAGCACCACCGCGCACCGCGCACCGCGCACCGCCGCACCGCCGCTCGCCGACGTCGACGGCCGCCGCCCTGGTGCCCCTGCCCGGTGAGGACGGCGAGCAGTGCTCCTTCAGCCTCGGCTTCACCCCGTGCGGCACCGGGCTGACGTGCGAGCCGGCCGGTGACGGGCTGCACCTGCACGGGGTGGACGCCCGCGAGGGGAGCGGCTCGTGGACGGTGACGCGCACGGAGGTCGTCGTCGACGCGAACCGCGTGCGCGCCCGCGACGGGGAGACGACCACGGTCGTCCGCGGCGTCGGCGCGGACGACCCCGCCGTCACCGGCGCGCACGGCACCACGTGCGGGGACGTCCCGCCCTCCGCCGTGGCCGCCGAACCCCGCCCGTGACTCCTCGACCACCGCGGGGTGGGGATCGAAGCCGGGAAAGGGAATGGTTGTCGGTCGCAACGGGTTGGAGCAGGTGACCGCCGGTGCCGCACCGGGGGTCCGAGCTCGAGGGGAGCGCACCAGATGGCCAAGCACGCCGACGTCCGCCCGGTCGTGAAGCTCCGGTCCACCGCCGGCACCGGGTACACCTACGTGACCCGCAAGAACCGCCGCAACGACCCCGACCGCCTCGTCGTGCGCAAGTACGACCCGGTCGCGCGCGAGCACGTCGACTTCCGCGAGGAGCGCTGACGGTGGAGGTCCGCGGTGGGGAGGGCCGTCGGGGCTGAACCCCCGACGTGACGACGCGGCAGGAGCCGCCCGGCGANCGCCGGGCGGCTCCTGCCGCGTTCGGTGCGGTGCCGGTCCTCGACCGGCCGTCCGCGAGCGGTCAGCTCACGCCGGAGATCTGCTCGGCCTGCACGTACACCGAGCCGACCTGCAGGTCGGGAGCCGGGTCGTAGTTGCGCAGCTCCGACAGCAGCGCGTCGTCCACCTCGGCCAGGGAGCCGGTGAAGCTCACCACGTCGCCCTGCTCGACGGTGAACGGCGACTCGGCGGCGTCCGCACCGGCGAACTCCGGCAGGCGCACCAGGACCGTCTGGCCGGCCTGCGGGCCGACGTAGAACGCCTCGTCGGCCACGACCTCGGTGACCTCCACCTCGGTGGCCTGGACCTGCTGCCCCACCAAGGTGGTCAGGTCCGTGCCGTCGGTGAGGACGTCGACACCGCCGACCAGGACGGCGCCGGCCACGGCCGTCGCGGTGGGGTCCGACGTCGCGGTGGCGGTCGCCGTCGGGTCGCCGCTCGCGGTGGTGCTCGTGGAGGGGGTCGCCGAGGGGGTGGTCCCGTCGTCCGTGGGGGTGACCGGCGCGCTCGCGGTGGTCTGCGGGTCCACCGCGTCGACGTCGTCCTCGTCGTCACCGGTGAAGGCGAGGACCGCCCAGACGATGAGCGCGAGGGCGATCAGCGCGAGGAGCAGCCACAGCCACCAGCGGCTGCCCTTCTTCTCCTCGGCCGCGTGTGCGCCGTTGTCGTGCGGTTCAGACATCGGGGGTACCTCCGGGTAGCGGGATGGGCCTCTGCGATCCCGCTACCCGGTCACCGCGCGTGCCCAACCCCGGGCGGTCCCGATGTCACGAGACCGTCATGACCCGCGGGCCGTCCTCGCCGGGGTCGTCAGAGGGTCGCGGCGAGCTCCTCGGCGGTGCGCACGGCCGCGGCGAACTCCGCGTCGGCGCGCTCGCGCAGGCCCGCCAGCTCCGGCACGCGGTCGGCGAGGGTGGCGCTGGTCTGCACCACGTGCACGTCCATGCCCAGCGCGTTCCCCAGGACGATCCGCAGCACCGGCACACCGTGGTCCCACGACTCCGTCGGGGTGCCCGCGTCGTAGACGCCGCCGCGGCTGCTGACGACGACCGCGGGTCGCCCGGCCAGCGGCTGCGCACCCTCGCCGGTGGTGATCCCCGGAACGTGGACCTGGTCGATCCACACCTTCAGCGTCGAGGGGACCGTGTAGTTGTACAGCGGCGCACCCACCAGCAGGACGTCCGCGGCGAGCAGTTCGGCCAGGACCTCCCGCTGCAGGGCGTCCTCCGCCGCGGGCGGGTTCGCGTCCGGGCGGCGGGCCGCGTCCGGCCAGTGCAGCTCCGGGTCCGGCAGGTGCGGCAGCGGGTCGCGGTGCAGGTCGCGGTGGGTGGCCGTGAACTCCGGGCCACGAGCGCGCCACGCCTCGGCGAACGCCGCGGTGATCGCCCGGGAACGGGACCGTGCCAGGTCGGCGGAGGAGTCCAGGTGCAGCAGGTGAGGCATCCGGACAACCTACTGACCCCGCGCCGGAACTCGTGCGCGTGCGCTCAGCGGTGCCGCAGGACCGGCCCCTCCGGCAGCGGGGCGGCCGGGGTGGTGCACACCGACGACGTGGCCTGGTGCGAGTGCTTCTCCGGGCGAGGGCTCGCTGGCGCGCGAGCTCCGCGCCGGCTCGGCCCCGCCGGGCTGGCAGGACGTGGCTCCGGCGCCTGACCGGGTCCCGGGCACCAGTGGCCGGCGGCGCGTCAGGTCGCGCTCTGCTGGAACAGCCAGTCGCGCAGGGGCCCGATCTCGTAGGCCGGCTGGAAGGACGCCATGTGCTCGCTGCTGCCCGTCCCGCCCGAGCCGGCCGAACCGTTCGCGGAGACCACGGTGCCGGTCTCGAAGGTGGCGAAGTTGATGTCGTCGCCGGCGGCGAACAGCTCGGCCGCCGCGTCGGACAACTCCTGCGCCGACCACGTCGCGTCCCAGGTGGCGGCCTGGGAGGAGACGCCGGCGTCGGTGAGCATCGCCTTCACCTCCTCCTGACCTGCGAAGGCCTTCTCGTCCCCACCGGCGGCGATGTAGAAGAACTTCTCCCCCGCCAGGGGGCCGAGCTCGCTGATGTCCCACTGCCCGGAGACGAACAGCTCGGCGGCGAACAGCTCGGGGTCCTGGGCGGCCAGGTGCATCACCGTCATGCAGCCCATCGACTGCCCCGTGCCGTACACGCGGTTCTCGTCCACGCTGTACCGGCTCTTGATCTCCTCGAGCAGGCGAGGGGTGAGCGCGACGTAGTCGGTGGTGGTGTAGCTGCCGTGGTCGTCGATGACGACCTCCGGGTACTGCGGGACCACGACGATGCCGGCGTGCTTCGCCTGTTCGCTCTCGCTGGCCCAGATCAGCGCGCCGTACTGCGACAGGGGTGCGGTCACGTCCTGGCCGACCAGGCTGGAGTCGGCGATGTAGAGCACCAGCGGGTGGCTCTGCGAGGCGTCGTGGTCGGCGGGGACGAATAGGTTGTACGGCAGGCTCAGCCCGGTCGGGGCGTCGGTGTAGGTCTCCCGGGTGAACTCGTCGGTGACCTCGGCGACCAGGGTCTCCAGGGTGGGGATCTCCGAGCTCGAAGACGTCTCGGCGTTCGTGGTCGCTGACGTGCTCGCCGAGGAGCTGGCCGTGGTGCCGTCGGAGCCGCACGCAGCGGCGCCCACGGCCACGAGGCCGAGGGTGCCGGCCAGGGCGGCGCGGCGGGAGAGCGTGGGTGCCTGCACGCCTCCCACGTTCGGTGAGGACTGTGAGTGCTGCGCAGCACCCGCGTGTGCACCACCTGTGAGGGCGGTGGCCCGTCGTCGCGAGCGGGCTGTCCGCGAACGCGGGAGGTGCCCCCTCCGGCTCGGCCTTGCTCTCGGCCAACCGGCGACAGCCACTGCTGCGGCAGGGAGCCGTCCTCGCTCAGGGGGCGGTGTGCTTGCGCCCGGCCGGGCGGAGCCGCAGCGGCAGGAACCGAGAGGTGAGCTGATCGCGCGAGCCGGTCCGCCGGGTCGGGTTCGACCTGCACGATCCAGAGCAGTCCCGCTCCCTGAGTGCGTCCAGAAAGCGGGCGTCGGTGCCGTGGTCGGCGGCGACGGCGGTGACCGGCGGTCGCAGGCCCCTGCTGGCGGGCTCGTCGAGCACGCCAACTGCCTCGGTCGGTTCGATGACCTCCACGGCCTTCGCGGCGACGCGGCAGCGCACCGCGGCGACGTCCCACGTCGAGGGGGGGGACGAACTGCTGCAGACGCTGGTGTTCGACCCCGAGGTGCTCGGTCACCAGCTGCACCGACCTGCGCGCCCCGGCCGGACCTCGGGAGCCGTCGGCACGGGTCACCGTGCGGCGACCGTCCCCGACGAGACCTGACGAGGCGCTGCCGGAGCGGGTGCGGGACGCGTACTGTGACCCCGCGACGCGCCACGTGCACGGCGAACGGGGGCTGGTGGTCCGTGGTCCGTGGGCGGCGAGCCGAGCTGGAGGGCGCGCGCCGGCTGATCGGAGGCAGGGTCATGACGCTGCTCGGGCGGGTGCGGGAGCTCGCGGTCGTCGTGAACGTGCTGCGGGCGGCTGGCGAAGGCCGCGGCGGTGTGCTCGTGGTGCGCGGCCCGGCGGGGATCGGCAAGTCGGCGCTCGTGACCGCGGCGGTGGAGGCGGCACCGCACCTGCACGTGCTGCACGCGACGGGCACGGAGTTCGAGGCCGACCTGGCGTTCGCCGGTCTGCACCAGCTGTGCCTCCCGCTGCTGGAGCACCTGGATGAGCTGCCCGGACCGCAGGCGGGAGCGCTGCGCCGGGCCCTCGGGCTCGACGCGGGGCCGGAGCAGGTGGACCCGGGCCTGCTGGTGGGTGCCGGCCTGGTCAACCTGCTGCGTGCCGCTGCCCGAGCGCGGCCGCTGGTCTGCGTGGTCGACGACGTGCAGTGGCTGGATCCTGCCAGCACCGGGGCGCTCGCCTTCGCGGCGCGGCGGCTGGAGGGGGCGCCGGTGGCGCTGGTCCTCGTCGTGCGCGACGACGCGGGGTGGGGGGGACCCGTGCAGGACGCGCTGGAGCGGCTGCCGGGGGTGCGGCTGGAGGGCCTGGCCGAGGAGGACGCGCGGCGGTTGCTGGACGCGGAGGTGCGCGCGCCGCTGGACCCGAGGGTGCGGGACCGGATCATCGCCGAGGCGCGGGGCAACCCGCTGGCCCTGGTGGAGCTGCCCCGCACGTTCGGCCCGGCGGAGCTGGCCGGGGGCTACGGGCTGCCGAGCGCGGACTCGGTGAGGAGCGCGCTGGAGGCCAGCTTCCGCCGGCGCCTGGCGCTGCTGCCTCCCGCGTCCCGGTCGTTCGCCACCCTCGCCGCCGCGGAGACGACGGGCGATCCCGACCTGGTGCGGCGTGCCGCGGGGGTGCTCGGCCTGCCGGCGGACGCGGGCGCTCCCGTGGAGACTGCGGAGCTGCTGTCGGTGGGCGCCCGGGTGCGTTTCCGCCACCCGCTGGTCCGCTCGGTCGTGTACCACGCGGCGGGACTGGCGGACCGGCGCGCGATCCACCGGGCGCTGGCCGCGGCGACCGATCCCTCCACCGATCCCGACCGGCGCGCCTGGCACCTGGCGGCGGCCGCCGCCGGACCCGACGAGCACGTCGCCGCGGAACTGGTGCGCTGCGCGGGGCGCGCCCAGGCGCGCGGCGGTGTCGCGGCGGCGGCCGCCTTCCTCGACCGGGCCGCCGTGCTCACCCCCGACCCGGTCGAGCGCGCCGGACGGCTCCTGGCGGCCGCCGAAACCACCCGCGCGGCCGGGGCGCCGGAGGCGGCGCTGGAACTGCTCACGGCGGCGGAGGCCGGCGACCTCGACCCCGTGCAGCGCGCGCTGGCCGGGGTGCTGCGTGCGCGCACCGGCTTCGACCAGAGGCGCGACGCCGCCGCCGTGGAGGCGCTCCTGGCCGCCGGGCGTTCCGTCGCGCCCGTCGCCCCCGGCACCGCCCGCGACGTGCTGCTCGAGGCGTTCGCCGCCGCCACGTACACCGGGCGCTTCGCCGACCCGGGACTCGTCCCCCGCATCGCGACGGCCCTGCGCTCCCTGCCCGTGTCCGTGGGACCGCGCCGGCCGGCGGAGCTCCTCCACGACGGGTTCCTCTCCCTGGCCGTCCACGGGCCGGCGGCGGCGGCCCCGCTGCTGCGGGCGGGCGTGGAGGAGTGCCTCCGCCACGACGCCGGGCCGCTGCGGAACGGCTCCTTGTGGCTGGCGTGCAGCGGGGCGCAGAGCCTGTGGGACGAGGAAGCGTTCCTCGAGGCCTCCGAACGGCAGCTGACCGAGGTCCGGCGCACCGGGGCCGTGGCTTCGCTGCCCATCGCCCTCAGCTACCGGGCGCTGGCGCACGTGCACGCGGGGCGGTTCGACCGGGCGCAGGCGCTCGTCGACGAGTGCCACCGCGTCGCCGCCGAGCTGGGGGCGCCCCCGATGCGCTACGTCGACGTCACCGTCGCGGCCTGGCGGGGTGACGAAGCTCGTACGGTTGAGCTCCTGCGCGCCGGGACGGCCGACGCCACGGCGCGGCAGGAGGGGCGCCTGCTCACCGCCCTGGAGTACGCGCACACGGTCCTCCTGACCGGCCGGGGCCGCTACGCCGAGGCGCTGGAGGTCTGCCGGGTGCCCGTCGAACGCGAACCGGCGACCTTCCTGGCGTGGGTGCCCGCCGAGTTCATCGAGGCGGCGGCACGGTCGGGGCGGCCGGAGCTGGCCGCCCCGGTGCTGGACCGGCTGCGGGAGAGCGCCGAGGCCGTGGACAGCGACTGGGCGGCGGGCATCCTCGCCCGTTCCACGGCGCTGGTGACCCCGGGTCGGGAGGCGGAAGAGGGTTACCGGGCGGCCGTCGAGCACCTGACCCGCACCGCCGCCGTCCCGCAACTGGCCCGTGCTCACCTGCTGTACGGGGAGTGGCTGCGCCGCGAGGGCCGCAGGGGCGAGGCGCGCAAGCAGCTGCGCACCGCGCTCGAACGGTTCTCGTCCCTGGGTGCGGCCGGCTTCGCCGCGCGTGCGGCGCGGGAGCTCGCGGCGACCGGGGAGCGTGCCCGGTCACGCGGCGTCGCGGCGCCCGCCGGCCTGACGCCGCAGGAGCTGCAGGTGGCGCGGCTGGTCGCCGGTGGGGCCACGAGTCGGGAGGTGGCCGCGGAGCTGTTCGTCAGCCCGCGCACCGTCGACGCGCACCTGCGCGCCATCTTCGCCAAGCTCGGCATCACCTCCCGCCGCCAGCTGCGCGACCTGCCCGACCTGCCCGGCCTGCCCGGCCTGCCGGACGAGCACCGCTGCGTGGACGAGCTCGTCTGAACCGGCGCGGGGGTGCGGGTGGTCCCCGGGCCCGCGGCTGCCGATCACGGCGACCCGCTCGTCGAGCACGTTCGCGACGCGTACGGTGATCCCGCGACGCGCGACGTGCGCGGCGAGCGGGTGCACAGAGCCGTGGTCCCGGGACGGTGTGCCGCGCTCGGCGGCCCAGGTGTCGCGTGAACGGAGGTGCCACCGGTGACGCTGCGCGGAAGGGCGGCGGAGCTGAGGGTGGTCGGGGACCTGCTGCGGGCGGCCGGTGCGAGCCGCGGTGGTGCCCTCGTGGTCCGAGGACCCGCGGGGATCGGCAAGTCGGTGCTCGTGGCCGAGGCGGTCGGTGCGGCGCCCGGTCTCGAGGTGCTGGAGGCGACGGGCACGGAGTTCGAGTCCGACCTGCCCTTCGCCGGGCTGCACCAGCTCTGCCAGCCGGTGCTGGAGCGCCTCGCGGAGCTGCCGGCGCCCCAGGCCGGCGCGCTGGGGCGCGCCCTCGGGCTCGACACCGGGCCGGTCGCACCCGACGCGGGCCTGCTCGTCGGCGCGGGCCTGCTGAGCCTGCTGACCGCGGCCGCTCGCACCCGGCCGCTGGTGTGCGTGGTCGACGACGCGCAGTGGATGGACCCGGCCAGCACCGCGGCTCTCGCCTTCGCCGCGCGGCGCCTGAGCGCGGTCCCCGTGGCGGTCGTCGTGGTCGTGCGGGACGGGGACGACCAGGGAGCCGGACCGGACGTCCTGACCCGGTTGCCGACGCTGCGGCTGGAGGGGTTGCCCGAGCGGGAGGCGCGGGAGCTGCTCGACGCCGAGGTGCGCGCACCGCTCGACCCGCGGGTGCGGGACCGCGTCGTCGCCGAGGCACGGGGCAACCCGCTCGCGCTGCTGGAGCTGCCCCGCACGGTCGGCCCGGCCGCGCTGGCGGGCGGCTACGAGCTGCCGGGCGGCTCCGTGTCCGGCGCCCTGGAGGCGAGCTTCTGCCAGCGGCTGTCCCTGCTGCCGCCACCGGCGCAGGCGTTCGCGGCGCTGGCCTCGGCGGAGCCGACGGGGGACCCGGACCTGCTGCGGCGGGCGGCGCGGGAGATGGGCCTGGCGGTGGACGTCGCGGGGCCGGTCGAGGAGGCGGGTCTGGTGTCGGTGGGGGTCCGGGTGCGGTTCCGCCACCCGTTGGTGCGCTCCGCGGTGTACCACGCGACCTCCCCGGGGCAGCGGCGCGCCGTCCACCGCGCCCTCGCCGCTGCCACGGACCCGGCGGTGGACCCGCACCGGCGGGCGTGGCACCTGGCGATGGCCGCTGACGGGCCCGACGAGGCGGTGGCCGGCGAGCTCGAGCGCTCGGCGGGCCGGGCCCAGCTGCGCGGTGGGGTCGCAGCGGCGGCGGCCTTCCTCGAGCGCGCCGCGGTGCTGACCCCCGACCCGGTCAGGCGCACCGGGCGCCTGCTCGAGGCGGCGTCCGCCAAGCGCGCCGCGGGTGCGCCGGAGACAGCGCTGCAGCTGGTGTCGGTGGCCGAGAGCGCCGGCCTGGACCGCGGGCAGCGTGCGCTGGCAGGGGCGCTGCGCGCCCGCACCGCCTTCGACCAGCGCCAGGACGCCGGAGCGGTCGGTCTCCTGGTGCAGGCCGCGCGCTCCTTCGCCGAGGTGGACCCCGCGACGGCCCGGGAGGCCCTGCTCGAGGCGTACGCCGTGGCCCTGTACGCCGGGCGCTTCGCCGATCCCGACGCCGTCCCGCAGATCGCGGCGGTCGCGCGGTCGCTGCCCGCCGGTGAGGCGCCGACCCGGACCCTGGACCTCCTCCTCGACGGGCTGCTCACCCTCGCCACCCGGGGACGGGTGCACGCCGTGGACCAGCTGCGCCGAGGCGTCGCCATGAGCTTCGACGACGACGACACCCCCCTGACCAGCGGCTACCTGTGGATGGCGGCCAGCGCGGCCCACGAGCTGTGGGACGAGGAGGGGTTCCGCCTGCTCGCCGAGCGGCAGCTCGCACGGGTGCGGCGCGCGGGCGCCGTGGCCGCCCTGATCCTCGCGCTCGGCACCCGGGCCCTGAGCCACGTGCACACCGGGCGGTTCGCGCAGGCGCAGGTCCTCGTCGGCGAGGCGCACCGGGTCGCCGACGAGCTCGGCATCCCGCCGATGCTCACCGTGCCCGCGATCATCGCGGCGTGGCAGGGCGACGAACCCGCCACCACGCGGATCGTGCAGGCCGCGTCCGCCGACGCCGCGCTGCGGCGGGAGGGCGGGCACCTGAGCGTCATGGAGTACGCGACGGCGCTCCTGCTCAACGCCCAGGGGCGCTACGGCGAGGCCCTGGACGCCTGCCGCACCGCCGTGGACCTCCACGAGCAGGACGTCCGCGTCTGGCTCCTGCCGGAGTTCGTCGAGGCGGCGGTCCGCGCCGGACGCCGCGACCTGGCCGTCCCGGTCCACGAGCGGTTGCGGGAGGGGGTGGAGCTCCTCCGCAGCGACTGGGCGGCGGGCACGGTCGCACGGTGCGCGGCGCTGCTGGCCGAGGGCGAGCAGGCCGAGGAGCAGTACCGCGCAGCGGTCGGGCACCTGTCCCGCACCGCGGCGGCCCCCCAGCTGGCCCGCGCCCACCTGCTGTACGGGGAGTGGCTGCGCCGGGAGGGCCGCAAGCGGGAGGCGCGCGAGCAGTTGCGCGTCGCCCACGACGCCTTCTCCGGCCTCGGTGCCGCCGCCTTCGCCGCACGGGCGGCGCGGGAGCTGGCGGCGACCGGTGAGCGCGCCAGGACCCGCGGGACCACCGGGGACGAGCAGCGGGCGCAGCTGACCGCGCAGGAGCTGCAGGTCGCCCGGGCGGTGGCCGCCGGGGCGACGAGCAAGGAGGTCGCCGCGGAGCTGTTCCTGAGCCCCCGCACGGTCGACGCCCACCTGCGCAACATCTTCGCCAAGCTCGGCATCACGTCGCGGCGGCAGTTGCGGGACCTGCCGCTCCCCGCGGAACCGCGCGACCGCTGAGCCGTCCCGCACGGGATGTAGGCGACGACCGCCGACGCGAGGCGGCGCGCGCACGCCCACCCTGGCGGGGTGGTCGACCCCCCCGGCACCCTGCTGCTCCCGCACCTGCACGAGGTGTCGCTGCTGACCCGTCGCGGCGACGTCTGGACGAGCCGCCGGATCTGGGTGGTCGCCGTGGAGGACCGGGCGTACGTCCGCTCCGCGCTCGGCTCCCGCGCGGCCTGGTACCGCCGGGTGCTCCTCGACCCCCGTGCGCGGGTGGTCGCCGGCGACCTCAGCCTCGACGTGGCGTTCCTGCCGGTCCGCGACGCCCTGACCGTCGCCGAGGTGTCCCTGGCGTACTGGGAGAAGTACGGGCCGGGCTGGCCCGGGCCGACGGCGACGATGACGGCACCGGAGGCGGCGAGCACGACGATGCAGATCGTCGGCGCATGTAGGTGATGACCACCGAGGCGAAGGGGACACCCGCGTTGGGAGCGTTCTCACAGGGGGGCGCCGAGCCGGTGCCCCCCACCGGCAGGACCTGACGCCCGGAGGAGTCCCAGTGACCGACGTGAAGCTCTCCGTCATCCACTGCTCGGCGGCGGGAACCATCCACGCGATGGCCCGGCGCGTGGCGGAAGCGGGGGAGAAGGCCGGGGCGGAAGTCCGCCTGCGCCAGGTCCCCGAGCTGGCCGCACCCGAGCGGATCGCAGCCAACACCTCCTGGAGCCAGCACTTCGACACCACCGAGGACGAGCCGAAGGCGACGACCGAGGACCTCGTGCGGGCCGACGCGGTCCTGCTGGGGACCCCCACCCGCTACGGCAACGTGGCCAGCCAGCTCAAGCAGTTCCTCGACGGAACCGGCGGGTTCCTGGTGCCGCCGGGCGCTGCAGGACTCCTGACCCAGCCCTCCACGGCGAAACCGACGGACCGTCCGGCACGCACCTGCCGGGAGAGGAGCACACGATGGCCACGGTGACCTGCGACGGAGCGACACGGCTGCACCCGGGGGACCCGGTGGCGGCGGTGGGCCCCCCGGACCGGCCGGGCGAGGCGGACCACGTGCACCTGCTCGACGTGGGCAGCGGCGAGCGGGTCGCCCGGTGAACCGCCCGCACCTGCCCGGCCGTGGCCACCACGCCCACGGCACCGCGCAGGCGGGCGACAGCGCCCGCTGGGCGGAGTACACGCTCCTCGCGGACCGCGGGCCCGAGGAGATCGCCACGGAGATGGCCCGTGCCACCGAGCACGGCGATCCCGCTCCCGGCGACGGCGGTCCCCGCGGGACCGGTGAACGGTTCCGGTGAGGTGCTCGTGCTGAGGAGTGCACCGGAGGTGCCGCGGGCGGGCACGGTGCCGCGGTCCCGTGCTGGCGCCGGGACCCGGGTCCCGCCGGGCGCAGCCGCACCACCGACGCTGGGCGACTTCCTGCGGGCGATGCGCAGCCGGCTGCGCCCGCAGGACGTGGGCCTGCCGGCCTCGTCGGGCCACCGCCGGGTTCCCGGGTTGCGCCGGCAGGAGGTGGCGGACCTGGCCGGCGTGAGCCTGGACTACTACACGCGCATCGAGCAGGGCCGGGTCGGGGAGGTTTCCGGGGCGGTCCTCAACTCGGTCGGGGAAGCCCTGCTGCTGAGCGCGGAGGAGACTGCGCTGCTGCACCGCCTGGCGGCTCCGTCCCGCTCGGTGCCGAGACCGCGCCCGGAGGGGAGGCTGCGGCCCGGCACCACGGGGATGCTCGCCTCGCTGACCGTGCCGGCGGCCGTGGTGAACCACCGCACGGACGTCCTGGCGGCCAACCTGCCGTTCCGGCTCCTCGTCGCGCGGCCGAGCGGGCCGCCGGAGGCGATGGGGAACCTCGTGCGCTGGCACTTCCTGGACCCGTGGGCCCGGGAACTCCTCCCCGAGTGGCGGGACAGCGCCGGCGCGGCGGTCGCGGGCCTGCGCCTGAACTGGGTTCGGAACCCGGGCGACCCGGAACTGGACGGGCTCGTCGCCGAGCTGTCGGCGCGCAGCACGGAGTTCTCGCGCGTGTGGGGGGTGCCGGGTGTCACAGGCGCCTCCCACGGGCGGCTGACCGTCGAGCACCCGTGGGCCGGTACGTGTCGGTTGGACCAGCAGGTGCTCCCGCTCCCGGGGGAGGGGGTGTTCCTCACCCTGCAGACCCCGGTCCCCGGGACCGGCTCGGAGGCCGTGCTGGACCGGTTGCTGCGCTGCTGGCGGGGCCCGCGCCCGGACCTGTTCTGGGACGTGCGACGACCGGGGGCCGGGCGTGCCCCCGACGGCGGGTGAGGTGCGGGTGGCGCCCGTCTGCGCGCCCCTGCCGCGGGCGGGGCGGTGCCGTCGGTCGAGGGCTCGGCACCACGGGCCCCTCGGTGGTCCTCGACCGGCAGGGTGGGACTGCCGGGGCCTCCCTCCCGCGCGCGGCGTCGTGGAGGGTCGGGCCATGAGCGTCCCCGCCGGCCTCCCGCTGCTCCTCGACGCGATCGGGGTTCGGGGGAACCTCGTCACCGGCCCGGGGGGGCGCGGGTGACGGGCGGGCAGCGCGCCGGCGGGGGACCGGCCGCGGTGGAGGCGCAGGTGCGTCCCGTGCTCCTCAGCGTGGACGACGACCCGGGCGTCGGCCGAGCCATCGCCCGGGACCTGCGCCGCCGCTACGGCGGGACCCACCGGGTCCTGCGTGCGGGGTCGGGAGCGGAAGGGCTCGACGTCCTCGAGCGGCTGGTGCTGCGCGGGGAGCGCGTCGCGGTCCTGCTGGCGGACCACCGCATGCCCGGCATGACGGGCGTCGACTTCCTCGAGCGTTCCCTGGACGTGGTGCCCCAGGCGCGCCGCGTCCTGCTCACGGCGTACGCGGACACCGACGCGGCGATCCGCGCGATCAACGACGCGGACCTCGACCGCTACCTGCTCAAGCCGTGGGACCCGCCGGAGGAGCGGCTGTACCCGGTGCTGGACGAACTGCTGGCGCAGTGGGCCGTGGAGAACCGGCCGGTCGCCGCGGGGCTGAGCGTGGTGGGCCACCAGTGGTCGGCGCGGACGCAGGAGGTGCGGGAGTTCCTCACCCGCAACGGGGTTCCCCACCGGTTCCTGGAGGTTCGCGGCCCCGAGGCGCGGCGCCTCCTGGGCATCTCGGGCCTGGGGGCGGACACCGACGTGCTGCCCGTGGCGTTCCTGCCCGACGGGTCCGTGCTGCCCGCGTGCAGTCCCCGGACCCTGGCGCAGCGGGTCGGGCTGTCCACCACCGCCGGGAGCCCCTTCTACGACGTCGTGGTCGTCGGTGGCGGGCCCGCCGGGCTCGGTGCCTCCGTCTACGCGGCCAGCGAGGGGCTGCGGACCCTGCTGGTCGAGCGCTCCGCCACCGGGGGTCAGGCCGGGCAGAGCAGCCGGATCGAGAACTACCTCGGTTTCCCGCAGGGGGTGTCCGGTGCCGAACTCGCCGAGCGGGCGCGCCACCAGGCGACCCGCTTCGGGGTGGAGATCCTGACCACGGTCGAGTGCACCGGGATCGAGGTTCGCGGTGAAGGGCGCACCCTGCGCTTCGGCGACGGCTCCTCGGTCTCCTGCCACGCCGTCGTCCTGGCCACGGGGGTCTCCTACGCGGCACTGCCCGTGCCGGACCTGGAGGGGTTCGTCGGCAGGGGGGTCCACCAGGGAGCGGCCGCTCACGAGGCGGTGAACTGCGCCGGGCAGACGGTGCACGTCGTCGGGGGCGCGAACTCCGCCGGGCAGGCGGCGCTGCACCTCGCCCGGTACGCGGAGCGGGTCGTGCTGCTCGTCCGGGGCGACTCGCTGCGCCGCGGCATGAGCGAGTACCTCGTCGAGCGGATCGAGGCCTCGGCACGCATCGAGGTCCGCACGTGCACGCAGATCGAGGGGGCGGGGGGCGGGGAGCACCTGGAGTGGCTGCGTGTGCGGGACAGCCGCACGGGCACCGCCGAGACGGTGCGGGCCGCGTGGCTGTTCGTCCTCATCGGCGCTGCGCCCCGCACCGACTGGCTGGGCGACGCCTTCGCCCGCGACGCCAAGGGCTTCCTCCTGACGGGCCCGGAACTGCTCGACGACGCCGGGCGGCCCCCCGCGACGTGGGCGCCGCCACGCGTGCCCCACCTGCTGGAGTCGAGCGTCCCGGGCGTGTTCGTCGCCGGGGACGCGCGTGCCGCCTCGATCAAGCGGGTGGCCTCCGCGGTCGGCGAGGGGGCGATGGCCGTGAGCCTCGTGCACCGCTACCTGGGGGGCCTGTGAACGCGCAGTCGATCCCGGGTGTCGCGCTCGTCCCCCCGGACGAGCTGCGCACCCTGTTCCTCTTCGAGCGCCTCGGTGACGAGCGGCTGCGGTGGCTGTCGCGGCACGGGGAACGGCGCACCCACCCGCCCGGCGCGCTGGTGTTCTGCGAGGGCGACCCGGCCGAGCACCTCCACGTCCTGCTCGACGGCGGGGTCCGACTGCTGCAGCGCTCCAGCGGTGAGGACGTGACGCTCGTCGAGACCACCCAGCGGGGCGTCTACGCCGGGGCGGTGCGGGCGTTCGCGACCGGCGCGGACCAGCGCTACGCGCAGAGCCTGCGGACCACGGTGGCGAGCAGCTTCTTCCGGTTGCCGGCGCAGGACTTCGCGGTGCTGGTGCGCGAGGAGATGCCGATGGCGGTGCACCTGCTCGACGGCCTGTTCGTCGGGGTCCGGGTCAGCGAGGCGACGATCCGCAGGCGCGAGCACCTCGCCGACCTCGGGGCCCTGTCCGCCGGTCTGGCGCACGAGCTGAACAACCCGGCCGCGACCGCGGTGCGCGCGTCGGCGCAGCTGCGCCGGCACGTCGACGCGCTGCGCCGGCGCGCTCCGCTGGTCGTGCGCACCGGTGTGGACGCCACCGCCCTGGAGCGGCTGCTGCACCTGCACGGGTCCGCCGGTGGCACCTCCGCCGTCCCGCCCGGCGACCCGCTGGCGGTCGCCGACGCGGAGGACGCCGTCCGCGACGTCCTCGCGGAGGCGGGCGCGGCGGACCCGGACGTCGCCGCGGCGGCGTTCGTGGCGGCGGGGTTCGGCGCGGACGACGTCGCGGTGGTCCTGGAGGAACCCACCGGTGCGGCGGGAGCCGACCTGCTGGCCGACGTCCTCGCGGTGGAGCCGCTGCTGCGGGACGTCGAGGCCGCCGCCGCCGCCGTCTCCGCCCTCGTCGCCTCGGTGAAGGAGTACGCCCACCCCGGTGCCGCCTCGGTGCGGGACGTCGACGTGCACGCCGGGCTGGACAGCGCCGTCACGATGCTGGGCCACAAGCTCGCCGGGGTCGAGCTGCACCGCGACTACGACCCGTCGCTGCCGCGCGTGGCCGCCCGCGGTGCGGAGCTGAACCAGGTGTGGACGAACCTGATCGACAACGCGGTGGACGCGGTGGCCGGCCGGGGTTCGGTGGAGCTGCGCACCCGCCCGGGCGACGGTGTCGTGACGGTGGAGGTCCGTGACGACGGCGCGGGCATCCCCGAGGAGCTGCTCCCGCGCGTCTTCGAGGCCTTCTTCACCACCAAGGGCCCGGGGTCGGGCTGCGGGCTGGGGCTGGACACCGCCCGGCGCATCGTCGAGGACCGCCACCACGGGCACCTCGGCGTGACCAGCGGGCCACGGGGCACGACGTTCACCGTGACCCTGCCGGTCCACCAGCGGCTGCCGTGAGGCCGGCGGTGGAGCGACGACGAGCGGCGGGGGCGGTGACCACGACCCGCGAGCACCTCGGCACCGCCGACGTGGCGGCCCCGCCCAGCGCAGCGGGCTGCCCGAGCAGGCCCTGGGTAGCAGCGTCAGGACCTCCCTCCCGCCGTGCACGGAGCGCACAGTGAGGATCCACAGCGTCAGGGAGGGGTGGGCAGTGCAGATGGCGGTGCTGGAGGCCGGCGGAGTGGGCAGCGGCATGGGTCGAGCAGTGCGTTTCACCCGCTACGGCGGTCCGGAGGTCCTGCAGGTGGTGCAGGTGCCGCGCCCGGAGGCGCAGCCGGGGACGGTCGTGGTCGAGGTCGTCTCCGCTGCCGTGAACCCCGGTGAGATCGGCATCCGCGAGGGCGTCTTCGCCGACACGTGGCCGGCGAGCTTCCCGGAGGGGCAGGGCAACGACTTCTCGGGGGTGGTGGCCGAGGTGGGGCCGGGCGTGGAGCGCCTCGGGGCGGGGCAGGCGGTGCTGGGTTTCGCCCCGCGCGCCGCGCAGGCGCAGTTCGTCCGAGTCCCGGCTGACCGACTGGCGGTCAAGCCAGCGGGGCTGGGCTGGGACGAGGCCGCGGCGGTCGCCGGAGCCGGAGCCACCGCGTGGGCGGCCGTGGCGGTCGTCGACCCGCGGCCGGGGGAGACGGTGCTGGTCTCGGCGGCGGCCGGCGGGGTCGGTGTCGTCGCAGCCCAGTTGGCGTTGCTGCGCGGGGCCCGCGTCGTCGGAACCGCCGGTGAGGGCAACGCCGGGTTCCTCGCGGGCCTGGGTGTGGTGCCGGTGCGCTACGGCCCGGGGCTGCTGGAGCGGGTGCGTGCTGCTGCGCCCGACGGGGTGGACGCCTGCGTCGACACCTTCGGCCCTCCCAACGTCGAGGTCGCGCTCGCCCTGGGGGTGCCGGCGGGACGCATCAACACCACCGCCGACGGTCGCGCGGTGCAGCGTCACGGCGTGCACCACGACGCGCAGGAGCAGGCGGACGACCCCGGGATCTGGCGTCAGCTGGCGCGACTGGTGGCCGACGGCCGCCTGCAGGTCCCCATCACGGCCACCTACCCGCTCGCGGCGGTGCAGCGGGCTTACCGCGACCTGGCCACCCGGCACGTGCGCGGCAAGCGCGTCCTGCACATCGCCTCACCCGCCCGGCGCGCCGAGCTGGTCCCCTAGCGACCGGCGCACCCCGCTCAGCCGTTCCCGCGGTGCAGCGCCGCGGGCCGGGGCCACGGGGCCACGGGGCGGCGGTGCCGCGGGCCGGCGACGTCGAGAGCCCGCCTCGGCGGAGGCGGCGAACGCACCAACCGCACGAACCGCACGACACACCCGACGCACGACGGACCGTCCGGCACGCACCTGCCGGGGACAGGAGCACACGATGGCCACGGTGACCTACGACGGAGCGACACGGCTGTACCCGGGGAACCCGGTGGCGGCGGTGGACTCCCTGGAACTCCACGTCGAGGACGGCGAGTTCCTCGTGCTGGTCGGCCCCTCCGGCTGCGGCAAGTCCACCTCGCTGCGCATGCTCGCCGGCCTGGAGGACGTCAACGGCGGACGCATCCTCATCGGCGACCGCGACGTCACCACGGTCCCCCCCAAGGACCGCGACATCGCGATGGTGTTCCAGAACTACGCGCTGTACCCGCACATGACGGTCGCCGACAACATGGGCTTCGCCCTGAAGATCGCCGGCACCCCCAAGGACGAGATCAAGCGCCGCGTGCAGGAAGCGGCCAAGATCCTCGACCTCGAGGCGTACCTGAGCCGCAAGCCCAAGGCCCTCTCCGGCGGCCAGCGCCAGCGCGTGGCCATGGGCCGCGCCATCGTGCGCCAGCCGCAGGTCTTCCTCATGGACGAGCCGCTGTCGAACCTGGACGCCAAGCTGCGCGTGCAGACCCGCACCCAGATCGCCTCCCTGCAGCGCCGCCTGGCCGTCACCACCGTCTACGTCACCCACGACCAGGTCGAGGCCATGACGATGGGCGACCGCGTCGCGGTCCTCAAGGACGGCGTGCTGCAGCAGGTCGACACCCCCCGGCGCATGTACGACCACCCCAACAACGTCTTCGTCGCCGGGTTCATCGGCTCCCCGGCCATGAACCTGCTCAGCTTGGACGTCACCGACGGCGGCGTGCGCCTGGGCGACTCGGTGTGGCCGGTGGAGCGCGCCTCCCTCGCCGCCACGGGCGACAAGCTCACCCTGGGCGTGCGCCCGGAGGACCTGGAGCTGTCCGACCGCGGTCTGCCGGTGCACGTGGACGTCGTCGAGGAGCTCGGCGCCGACGCGTACATCTACGGCTCCCTGGCCCAGCCCGGCCAGGAGGACCACCAGGTCATCGCCCGCGTCGACGGCCGTCGCCCCCCGCAGAAGGGCTCCACGGTGCACTTCACCCCCAAGCAGGGTCACGTGCACCTGTTCGACCAGCACTCCGGC
>NZ_JALBVB010000055.1:0-47814 GCF_022669155.1 Kineococcus sp. TRM81007
TCCGCCGCGGCCGGGGCGATCGGGCAGATCACCGAGGTCATCGCCCGCATCGACGCCCTGCAGTCCACCATCGCCGCCGCGGTGGAGGAGCAGTCCGCCACCACGTCCGAGATGGTGCGCAACGTCACCGAGGTCTCCACCGGCAGCCAGGAGATCGCCGCGAACGTCTCCGGTCTCGCGGACGCCGCCACCCGCACGACCAGCAGCGCCACCCGCACCGCCTCGGCGGCCGAGGAGGTCCGCGGCGCCGCCGACGACCTGCAGCAGCTGGTGGGCACCTTCCGCTGCTGAAGCACCGCCGCACCACCGCCGCGGGCGCCGGAGCTCAACCACGGCGCCCGCGGACCCGATGACCCGGGGGTGACCCCTCCCGCCCGGCTGCACGGCGCGGTCGTCCCGGCCGGGTTCGCCCTGCTGAACGTCCTCGCCGTGCTGCTCGGGCGGGCCTCGGTCCCCCAGGGGGCCGCGGTGGCCGTGCTGTGGCCCGCGGCGGGCGTCGGGTTCGTCTGGCTGGCGCGGTCCTGGCGCGACCCGCGCGCCCGCCGGCGGGACGCGGGCCTCCTGCTCGCCTCGGGCGCGGCGGCGCAACTGGGGAGCGGTCAGGAGGCGGCGGCGGCACTGCTGATGGCCGCGTCGGCTGCCGTGCAGGCCCTCACGGCCTGCGGGGTGCACCACCGCCTGCAGCCGCGGGGTTTCCGGCTGCGCAGCCCCCGGGACGTGTGGGTCCTGCTGCTCGCCGCGACCACCGGTGCCCTGGCCGGCGCAGCCGTGGGGGTCCCCGCCGCCACGCTCGCCCTGGGCGCCGAGCCCGTCACCGCCCTGCTGGGCTGGTCGGTGCGCCACACCGCGAGCACCCTGCTGGTGTCGGTGCTGTGGCTGCGCGCCGGCGACCGGCAGCGCACCGCGGTGGGCTCCGAAGCCGGCCGCGCCGAGGTGCTGCTGGTCGCCGCCGCTGCCGGCACGTTCTTCGGCTGGCTGTTCACGCAACCGTTCAGCCTGCCGCTGGCGTTCCTGCTGGCGCCGGTGTCCGTGTGGGTCGGCCTGCGGCTGTCCTCCACCGCGGCCCTGTGGACGACGGTGCTGGGCGACGTGGCCATGGTCCTGTTCCCGGGAGCGGGCGTCTTCCAGACACTGCCCGGCCCGCGCGCCGTCCTCTTCTCGCAACTGCTGGCGATCGTGCTCGTCGTCGTCGTCGCACCCCTGGTGCTGCACCGCGAGGAGCGCGACCGCCTCGACGCCGAGGTGCGCGCCGTGCACCGCCGGGCGGCGTCCGCGCTGGAGCACCAGGCCCACCACGACGCGCTGACGGGGCTGCCCAACCGGCTGCTGCTGCGCGAGCGGCTGGAGGAGGCGGTCGCCACCGGCACCGCGGGGGTCCTGTACTGCGACCTCGACGGCTTCAAGGACGTCAACGACACCGCCGGGCACGGCGCCGGCGACGACGTGCTGCGTGAGGTCGCCGTCCGCTTCGGCGCCTGCCTGCGTCCGGGCGACACCCTGGCGCGCCTGGGCGGTGACGAGTTCGCCGTCCTGTGCCCGGTGGCCGGCGGGCGGGACTCGCTGCGCGGCATCGGGGAACGCCTGGTCGCGGCGCTGCGCGACCCGGTCGACGTGGCCGCGGGCACCTTCGCCGTCGGCGTGAGCGTCGGCGCCGCCGTCGCCGGGCCCGGTGGCAGCCCCGCCGAGCGCGCCGAGCGGCTCCTGGCCGCCGCCGACGCGGCCATGTACGCGGCCATGTACGCGGCCAAGCGCGCCGGCAAGCACCGCGTGCACGTGCACGCCGAACCGGCGCGGCTGCCGCGCCAGGCGGGCGGTCAGGCGGGCGAGCCGCCCCCGTCGCCGCCGGGGCCGCCGCCCTCCGGGGGCACCCGGCAGTAGCGCTCCACGACCAGACCGGCGACCAGCAGCAGGGCGGAGACCAGCAGGTCGGCGAGCGCGACGAGGAACTGCTCGCGGCGCGCCGCGATCTCCAGCGTGGGCAGGTAGTGCACGGCGAACCCCGCCGACACGCCCGTGAACAGGGCACCGGCCACCGAGGCCGCCTTCGCCAGCACCGCGGTGCGCGCCGCGCGCAGCGCGTCGATGCGGCGGGTGCGGTCGCCGCGCACCCACTGGCGCACCGGCCAGCCCACCCCGAACACCGCCACCGCCAGCAGCGTCAGCGTCAGGACCGTGCGCCACAGCAGCTGCGGCTCGGCGGCGCCGGTGGCCGTCCAGGCCCGCAGCCCCGACCACGTCAGCACCGCGGCGAGGAAGCCGACGGCCAGCAGCACCCCGGGGCGGGTGGGCCTCACGAGCCCTCCCCCGCCAGGCGGGCCAGCAGTTCGCGCACCGGGCCGCCGTGCGGGCCCGGCAGGACCGCGTCCGGGTCCACCTGCGCCCAGGGCCCGAGCACGAAGGTGCGCTCGTGCGCGCGCGGGTGCGGCAGCACCAGGTCCGGCTCCTCCAGCACGAGGTCGCCGTGCGCGACGACGTCCACGTCGATGGGTCGCGGGCCGCCGGGGACCTTCACCGAGCGGTCGAGCCCGCCGCGGCGCTCCACGTCGTGGCACAGGGCCAGCAGCTCCCGCGGCGCCAGCGCGGTGCGGCCGAGCACGACGAGGTTGAGGAAGTCGGGCTGATCGCGCACCGGGCCGACGGGCTCGCTCGCCAGCGGTTCGGAGACGGCGTCCACGTGGAGGCCGTCCGCGGCGCGCAGGGCCGCCACCGCCGCGGCCAGCGCCGCGGCCCGGTCCCCCAGGTTCGCGCCCAGCGACAGCACCACGGGCAGCGGGCCGCTCCCGTCCCCGGCGGCGCTCACGCCCGCACCCGCCGCACGGCCACCTCGACGTCGTCGAACGGCACGCTCAGCGGCGCCTGCGGCTTGTGCACGACGACGTCCACGGCCGCGACCCGCGGCGAGCGCGCCAGGCAGACCGCCGCGACCCGCTCGGCCAGCGTCTCCAGCAGCGCGACGGGCTCACCGGTCAGCACGGTCACCAGCTCCTCGGCGAGCGCGCCGTAGTCGACGGTGGCGGTCAGGTCGTCACCCGCGGCGGCCTCGGCGACGTCCAGGTGCAGCGCGACGTCCAGCGCGAACGCCTGCCCGTCGCGGCGCTCGGCCTCGAAGACGCCGTGCCGGCCCACGGCGCGCAGGCCGCGCAGCACGACGCGGTCCAGCACCCGGCCGTCCGCCGCCCGCACGGGCCCGGCGGCGTCCAGCGAGCTCACGGCACCCCCGCGCCGGCGACGGCGCCCTCGGGCGCGCCGGCGAGGGCCCACGCCCGCGCGACCCGCACGGCCGCCGCGGAGGCCGCCGCCTCGTGCACCCGCACGCCCCACGCGCCCGCGGCCGCGGCCAGCGCGGACACCGCGGCGGTGGCGTCGTCGCGGGCGGCGGGCGGCGGGACGGGGCCGTCGCCGGCGAGCAGCGCGCCCAGGAACCGCTTGCGGGAGGCGCCCACCAGCAGCGGGCGGCCCAGCCGGGCCAGCCGCGGCAGCGCCGCCAGCAGCGCCCAGTCGTGCTCGGCGACCTTCGCGAAGCCCAGGCCCGGGTCCAGCACGACGCGGGCCGGGTCCACACCGGCGGCGGCGACCGCGTCCAGGCGCCGCGCCAGCTCGGCCTCCACCTCGGCGACGACGTCGCCGTAGACGGCCAGGGAGGTCATGACGTCGGAGTGCCCGCGCCAGTGCGAGAGCACGTACCCGGCGCCCAGCTCCGCGACGGTCGCGGCCGTCGCCGGGTCGGCCAGGCCGCCGGAGACGTCGTTGACGAGGACCGCGCCGGCCTCGACGGCGGCGCGGGCGACGTCGGCGCGCATGGTGTCGACGCTGACCGGCACGCCGCGGGCGGC
Source organism: Kineococcus sp. TRM81007 (assembly GCF_022669155.1). Lineage (GTDB taxonomy): Bacteria > Actinomycetota > Actinomycetes > Actinomycetales > Kineococcaceae > Kineococcus. The sequence continues at coordinate 3,834 of NZ_JALBVB010000055.1, forward strand.
CAGCTCGCGCACCACCGGCACGACGCGGCGCAGCTCCTCACCCGCCTCGACGCGCCCCGCGCCGGGTCGGGTGGACTCCCCGCCCACGTCCACGACGTCGGCCCCGGCGGCGGCCAGCGCCAGGCCGCGGGCGACGGCGTCGTCCACGGCGAGGAAGCGCCCGCCGTCGGAGAAGGAGTCGGCGGTGACGTTGACGACGCCCACGACGCGGCAGCGGCCGGGCGCCAGCAGCGCGTCCAGCGCACCCGGCCCCGTCGGCACCGCGCTCACCGGTGCCCCGCCACGATGAGGCTCATCGCCTCCGCGCGCGTCGCGGGGTGGCGCAGGCCGCCGCGCACCGCGGAGGTGACCGTCTTCGCGCCCGGCTTGCGCACGCCCCGGTACGTCATGCAGGAGTGCTCGCACTCCACGACGACGATGACGCCGCGCGGGTGCAGCCCGTCCACGAGGGCGTCGGCGATCTGCGTGGTCAGCCGCTCCTGCAGCTGCGGGCGGCGGGCGTACACGTCCACCAGGCGGGCCAGCTTCGACAGGCCCGTCACCCGGCCGTGCTCGCCGGGGATGTAGCCGACGTGCGCGACGCCGTGGAAGGGCAGCAGGTGGTGCTCGCAGGTGGACTGCAGCTCGATGTCCTTCACCAGGACCAGCTCGTCGTGCTCCAGGCCGAAGTCGGTGACCAGCACGTCGGCCGGTTCCTGCGACAGGCCGGCGAACAGCTCCCCCGCGGCCCGCGCCACGCGCGCCGGGGTGTCGCGCAGGCCCTCGCGGTCCGGGTCCTCGCCGATGGCGAGGAGGAACTCCCGGACCGCGGCCTCGGCGCGCGCGGCGTCGACGCCCGCGCGCGCCGGAGGGCCGGCGGGGGTGGTGGTGCCGCCGGTCACGGCTCCTCGTGGGTCCGGTTCAGCGGGACCTGGGCGCCGTGGCCGTTGAGGGCGGCGCGCTCGCGCGGGCCGGCCACCGGGGGGAGGTCGGACACGTGGCGGCGCTCGCTGGACAGCCACACCGGGCGCTGCGGGCGCTTGACGACGGGCGCGAAGATCTCGGCCAGCTCGGCCTGGTTGAGGGTCTCCTTGTCCAGCAGGGCGACGACGAGGTCGTCCAGGACCTGGCGGTGCTCCACGAGGATCTCCCACGCCTCGTCGTGGGCGGCCTCGATGAGGCGGCGGACCTCCTCGTCGACGATGCCGGCGACGCCCTCGGAGTAGTCGCGCTCGTGGCCCATGTCGCGGCCGAGGAACACCTCGCCGCCGCTGCTGCCGAGCTTGATCGCGCCGATGCGCTCGCTCATGCCGAACTGGGTGACCATCTTGCGGGCCATCCCGGTGGCCTTCTCGATGTCGTTCGAGGCGCCCGTCGTCGGGTCGTGGAAGACGAGCTCCTCGGCGACGCGACCGCCCAGGGCGTACGCGAGCTGGTCGAGGATCTCGTTGCGGGAGGTGGAGTACTTGTCCTCCGTCGGCAGCACCATCGTGTAGCCGAGGGCCCGCCCGCGCGGCAGGATCGTCACCTTCGTCACCGGGTCGGTGTTCGGCAGCGCCGCGGCCACCAGCGCGTGACCACCCTCGTGGTACGCGGTGACCCGCAGCTCCTTCTCGCTCATCCGGCGGGTGCGCTTCTGCGGACCGGCCATGACGCGGTCGATGGCCTCGTCGAGGGCGGCGTTGTCGATGACCTGCGCGTCGGCGCGGGCCGTCAGCAGCGCTGCCTCGTTGAGGACGTTGGCCAGGTCGGCGCCCGAGAAGCCCGGGGTGCGGCGCGCCACGGCCAGCAGGTCGATGTCCGGCGACAGCGGCTTGCCCTTGCCGTGCACCTTCAGGATCTCGTGGCGGCCCTCCATGTCGGGGGCCTCCACCGCGATCTGGCGGTCGAAGCGGCCGGGGCGCAGCAGGGCCGGGTCGAGGATGTCGGGGCGGTTCGTGGCGGCGATGAGGATGACGTTCGTCTTGACGTCGAAGCCGTCCATCTCGACGAGCAGCTGGTTCAGGGTCTGCTCGCGCTCGTCGTGACCGCCGCCCATGCCGGCACCGCGGTGGCGGCCGACGGCGTCGATCTCGTCGACGAAGATGATCGCCGGGGCGTTCTGCTTGGCCTGCTCGAACAGGTCGCGCACGCGGGAGGCGCCGACGCCGACGAACATCTCCACGAAGTCCGAGCCGGAGATCGAGTAGAACGGCACGCCCGCCTCGCCCGCGACGGCGCGGGCCAGCAGGGTCTTGCCGGTGCCGGGCGGGCCGTACAGCAGCACGCCCTTGGGGATCTTCGCGCCCACGGCCTGGAACTTGCCGGGCTCGGAGAGGAACTCCTTGATCTCGTACAGCTCCTCGACGGCCTCGTCGGCGCCGGCGACGTCCGCGAAGGTCGTCTTCGGGGTGTCCTTGGTCATCATCTTGGCCTTGGACTTGCCGAACTGCATGACCCGGCTGCCGCCACCCTGCATCTGGCTCATCAGCCACCAGAACAGCAGCAGGAGCAGCAGGATCGGGCCGACCGTGAACAGCAGGGAGGACAGGATGCTCGTGGTCGGCACCTCGTCGGTGACGCTCTCGACGTCCGAGTCCTCCAGCGCCGCCAGCACCTCGTCACCGCGCTGGGAGATGTAGTACGACCGCACGGTGGTCGCGCCGTCGACGTCCACGCCCTCCTTCAAGCGCAGCTCGATGCGCTGGTTGCCGTCGGTGAGGGTGGCGCTCTCGACCTGGTCGCCGTCGATGAGCTCCAGGGCGCGGGTGGTGGACACCTCGGTGGTGCCGCTGGAGGCGAAGAAGGACGCGCCGATCGCCACGACCGCGACGGCCACCACGATCCAGAGCCACGGGCCGCGGACTACACGCTTGAGGTTCGACATCTGTGGAAGGGGACGCCCCCTGTCCCTCCTGCTCGGTCCTGCCGGACGCTCGACGGTACACCGCGGCGCCGACGCGCCGCTCCGGCCACCGACCGCCCGGTTCTCAGGGGGACCAACGGGTGGCGGCGGGCTGCTGTTCCGGTCGTCTCCCGCGGGTTCGCCGTGAGCGGAAGGGGGGAGGCGCGGCGCACACCCTCGCCGACGAGGACGCCCGCGTGACGCGTGCACGGGGCGGCGCCCGCACCCCGTCGACACCCCGATCGGTGAGCCCCCGTCGGTGACGTCCGGTCGACACCGGAGCTCCGTGGGCAGAGGCGGCCGACCGCGACCGCCACGCCCACCCGGACCCCGCGCGCTCCCCCGTCGCGCCGGCCCCGACGCTCCCCGCGAGGACGGTGGGGACCGGCGCGCGCCTCAGCTGTAGACGTGGGGGGCGAGCGTGGCGACGCAGTCGAGGTTGCGGTACTTGTCCGCGAAGTCCAGGCCGTAGCCGACGACGAACTCGTTGGGGATGTCGAAGCCCACGTAGGCGACGTCCACCTGCACCTTCGCCGCGTCCGGCTTGCGCAGCAGCGTGCACACCCGCACCGACGCCGGCTCGCGCGAGCCGAGGTTCGCCAGCAGCCACGACAGGGTCAGGCCCGAGTCGATGATGTCCTCCACCACGAGGACGTGGCGGCCGGAGATGTCGGTGTCGAGGTCCTTCAGGATGCGCACGACGCCGGAGGACTTCGTGCCCGAGCCGTAGGAGCTGACGGCCATGAAGTCCATCGACAGCGGGATGCTCATGGCCCGCGCCAGGTCCGCCATGACCATGACGGCACCCTTGAGGACGCCGACGAGCAGCACGTCCTTGTCCCGGTACTCCTCGTCCAGCTGAGCGGCGAGCTCGGCCACGCGGGCGGCCACCTGCTCCCGGCTGAGCAGGACGTGGTCGAGGTCGGTGCCTGCGGCGGCGGCGTCCACGGGGTCCTCCGTGCGGTCGGTTCGTCGGGGCTCGCTGCGGGGGCTCGCTGCGGGGGTCCGCTGCGGGGGCTCAGCCGGTGGGGTCCCCACCCGCGGGCGTGAGCACGAGCCTGCCACACGCCCGGTGCGCCCTCGCACCCCCCGGCAGGTGCACGGGGCCCTGCCCGCGCCAGCGCAGCAGCAGCGCGTCGACGGCGTCGACGTGCCGCACCGCCAGCGCCCCGGCGGGGCACCCGGCCGCCAGCGCCCCGGAACGCAGCCAGCGCCGCCGCAGCGCCGCCGGCGCCGCCAGCAGCTCGGCGACCGCCGCGGAGCTGCCGGCGGCGTCGGCGCGGAACGGGTCCCCCTGCGCGGCCAGCTCGTCGAGGGCGTCGGCGTCCTCGCGCAGCGCCGCCGCGGAGCGGGCCAGCGCGGCCGCCACCCCCGGCCCCAGCGCCGCCTCCAGCGCAGGCAGCGCGTCGTGGCGGGCGCGGGCGCGCGCCAGGCGCCGGTCGGCGTTGGACGGGTCCTCCCACGGCGCCAGCCCGTGCGCCGCGCAGGCGGCGCGCACCACGGCCCGCCCCACCCCCAGCAGCGGCCGGCGGAGCACCCCGCGCACCGCCGGCATCCCCGCCAGGCTGCGGGCGCCCGAGCCGCGCGCCAGCCCCAGCAGGACCGTCTCGGCCTGGTCGTCCAGGGTGTGCCCCAGCAGCACCGCGACGGCCCCCGCGTCCGCCGCCAGGCGCTCCAGGGCGGCGTACCGGGCGGTGCGGGCGGCGGCCTCGGGACCACCCGAGCGGCCGACGGCCACCCGGGTGAGGAGCACCGGGTCCAGGCCGAGCTCCCCGGCGCACGTCTCGCGCACCCGCTGCGCCACGGACGCGGAGGCCGGGTGCAGGCCGTGGTCGACGGTCACCGCCCCGGCGCGCAGCCCGGCGCGCGGGGCCTCGAAGGCCACCGCCGCCGCCAGCGCCAGCGAGTCCGCGCCGCCGCTGCACGCCACCAGCACCAGCGCCCCCGGCGCGGCGCCCAGCGCGCGCAGGTCCGCGCGCACCGCCACCCGCACCGCGGCCACCTCCCGCGGCGGCCCGGTCACCGGTGCGCGCGCCTCAGCCGTGCACCCGGCGCACCCACGCCCCCGGGTCGGCGACCTCCTCCGGGGACGGCAGGCTGCCGGGGCCGGACCACACGACGTTCAGGCCGTCCCAGCCGACCTCGCGCAGCACCCCGCGCACGAAGCGGGCGCCGTCGGCGTACTGGCGGGTCTTCGCGTCCAGGCCCAGCAGGCGGCGGACGACCTGGTCCAGCGACCCGCGCCCGCGCCGGCGCTCGGTGAAGCGCGCGCGGATCGTCGCCACGGTGGGCACCACCTGCGGGCCGACGTCGTCCATGACGACGTCGGCGTGCCCCTCCAGCAGCGACATGACCGCCACCAGGCGCCGCACCCGCTCCCGCTGCCCCGGCGTCTGCAGCAGGTCCGCGACGCCCGCGCCCGAGCCCTGCTCGCCGCGCAGCAGGTCCGGCAGGCCGCGCACCACGCCGCCGAACCGCTCGGCGAGGTCGCGGGGCTGGGCCAGCAGGTCCGCGGACAGCTCGCGCGCCTGGTCGGTCACCCAGCGGCGCAGCCACGGGTTCGCGCCGAACTGCAGCCGGTGCGCCTCCTCGTGCAGGCACACCCAGCGGCGGAAGTCGGCGGGCACCACCCGCAGGTCGCGCTCGGTCTGCAGCACGTTCGGGGCCACCAGCAGCAGCCGCCCGGGACCGCCGGAGTCGACGCCGGAGAAGACGTCGAACTGCCCCAGCACCCGCGAGGACAGGAACGCCAGCAGGGTGCCCACCTCCCCGCCCGTGGTGCGCCGGCCGACGGCGGTGGCGGCGCGGTCGGCGCGCCCGCCGGGGCGCGCGGTGCGGCCCGCCGGGGGCAGCGGCACCACGACCGGCTCCAGCAGGGCGCGGAACGCCTCCACGTTGGCGCGCGCCCACGAGGCCCGGTCCACCACGAGGGCCGGGGGCTCGGGGGCCAGGGCGGGGTCGCGGTGCAGGCGCGCGGTGGCGGAGACGGGCCCGGCGGCCTCGGCGGCGGCCTCGCGCAGCGCACCGACGACGTCGGCGACCTCCTCGCGCCCGGCGGCCGGCCCCGGCGGCACCAGGCGGGCGGCCAGCCGCGCGCCCAGGTCGAAGTCCACGAACGCCCCCACGGTGCGCTCCTCGGAGCGCCCGGTGCTGCGGCTGCGCTGCGCGCTGTCGGCGTGAGGGCCCCCCGGTGCGTCCATGGCGGCACGCTACGCGCCGCACCCGGCGGTGCACCCGGCGCGGTGGGGCTGCGCCGCACGGGGGTGCGGGAGGAGTCAGGAGCAGCCGCAGCCGGCGAGCGCGGTGGCGAACGCGTCCTCGGCGGCGCGCGCACCCCACCCGGCGCCCGCGGGCACCGCGTCGGCGAGCACCGCGAAGGCCAGGGGGCGCCCGTCGGCGTCGCGCACGTACCCCGCCAGGGAGCTGACCCCGGTGAGGGTGCCGGTCTTGGCGCGCACCACGCCCGCCCCGGCGGCGGCCGCCCCGCCGTAGCGCTCGGCGAGGGTGCCGGTCACGGCCGCGACGGGCAGGCCGCTGACCAGCGCGGACAGCTCCGGGTGCGTGTCGGCGGCGGCCAGCACCAGCAGGTCGGTGAGCACCCGCGCGGGCAGCCGGTTGCCGTGCCCCAGCCCGCTGACGCCCTGCAGCTGCACGCCGGTGACGTCCACGCCGAGGTCGGCGACGGCCTGCGTGACGGCGGCCGCCGCGTCCTCGAAGGTGCCGGGGCGGCCGCCGGCCAGCGCCACCCGGCGGCCCAGCACCTCGGCGAGGGTGTTGTCGCTGGCCGTGAGCACCAGCTCGACCAGCTGGGCGGTGGTGGCGGACTCCACCCGGGCCAGCACGGGCGCGGCGGGGTCGGCCGCGGCGCGCGCCACACCGCCGTCGACGTCGGCGGGGGCGAGCGCGACGCCGCGCTCGGCGAGCAGCCGCGCGAAGGTGCGCGCCGCCTCCAGCGCCGGGTCGGCCGCGCGCGGCGCGTCCCGCCCGGGGACGAGGCGGCCCTCGTCCACGGCGAGGGGCGCGATCGGGGCGACGTACCCGGCGGCGACGTCCCCGGCGCCCCAGACCGGCGAGGCGGGCGGGCCGGTGAACAGGCCGTCGTCCAGCCGCACCGCGACGGTGGTGCGGCCCGCCTCGCGCAGGGCGCTCGCGGTGGCGTCGGCGAGGTCGGCCAGGCCGGCGCGCCCGGCGACGACGCCGGGGTCGCCGGCACCGGCGCTCAGCAGCACGTCGCCACCGGCGACGAGCACCACCTCGTCGGGCGAGGTGCCCTCGACCACGGTGGTCGCGGCGCGGGAGGCGGGTCCCAGCACGTGCAGGGCGGCGGCGGCGGTCAGCAGCTTGGTGGTGGACGCGGGGGTGCGGGGCACGTCCGCGGCGCGCGACAGCAGCACCTCGCCGGTGAGGGCGTCGGCGACGAGCGCGGAGGGGGCGGGCCCCAGCGCGGGGTCGGCCAGCGCGGCGGCCACCCGCTGCTGCAGCACCGCCGGGTCCGGGACGGGGGCGCCGGCGGCCGGCGGGGCCAGCACGGGCGCGGCGCCGGCGGCGGGGACGGCGGCGGCCGGGGCGGTCGGCAGCACCGGCGCGGTCGGCGGCGGCGTGGTGGTCAGCGGGCCGGGCACGGCGCCGGCGACGTCCAGCCCGGCGTAGCCGCCGGCGAGGAGGACGGCGGTGGCCGCACCGGCCACCCCCACCACGGCTCTGCGCACCAGGCCCCCACCCGTCGTCCCGACACGCCCGGTCCACCGCCGGGCACCACCCGTCCGCAGCGGCACGGGGACTGCGCGACACTAGCGCGGACCGCCGGGCGCCGGACGTGGCGCCGGCCGACGAGGACGGGGTCGCGCGACCCCGGCGAGAGGAGCAGCGTGACCAGCGAGACCAGCACGCCGATCGAGTTCGACGCGACCATCGAGATCCCCAAGGGTCAGCGCAACAAGTACGAGGTCGACCATGAGACCGGGCGGATCCGCCTGGACCGCATGCTGTTCACCTCCACGCGCTACCCGCACGACTACGGGTTCATCGAGGGCACGCTGGGCGAGGACGGCGACCCGCTGGACGTCCTCGTGCTGCTCGACGAGCCGACGTTCCCCGGTTGCCTCATCACCTGCCGCGCGATCGGCATGTTCCACATGCGCGACGAGGCCGGTGGCGACGACAAGGTCCTCGCGGTCGTCGCGGGCGACCCGCGCTGGGAGAAGGTGCAGGACCTCTCGGACGTCAGCGACTTCGACCGCCTGGAGATCCAGCACTTCTTCGAGACCTACAAGGACCTCGAGCCGGGCAAGTCCGTGGAGGGCGCCAACTGGGCCGGCCGCGCGGAGGCCGAGAAGGAGATCCAGGCGTCGTACGAGCGCGCCAAGGGCACCTCGTACGAGGCCGGCGCCGGCGGCCACTGACCCCCTCCCCCCGGGCGGCGCGCCGCCCGGGGGCGGTCAGCCCGGGCGGGTGCCGTGCGGCAGCAGCCCGGAGCGGTAGATCGAGGCGGTGCGCACGACGGCCCCGGTGTGCGGGGCCTCCACCATGCGACCGGGCGAGACCACCAGGCCGACGTGGTGGACCGTGGACGGGTCCGAGGTGTCGGTGGCGTAGAAGACGAGGTCCCCCGCGCGCAGCTCGGCCAGCGGCACCTTCGCCCGACCGGAGCACTGCAGGCGCGAGGAGTGCGGCAACCGCACCCCGGCGGCCTCCCAGGCGCGCAGCGTCAGCCCGGAGCAGTCGAAGGCGTCGGGGCCCTCGCCGCCCCACCGGTAGGGGGCGCCGAGCTGCGCGAGGGCCCAGGCGACGGCGGTGTCCGCCCCGGGGGTGGGCCCGGGGGCCGGCGCGGGTGCCGCGCCGGACGGGGCGGCGGCCCCGACCTCGCTGCGCACGGCGGCCTCGCGCCGCGCCTCCTCCTCGGCCGCCAGGCCGGCCTGGCGCTCGCGCTCCAGCTCCACGGACGTGCTCCGCAGCCGGGCCAGCTCGGCGATGAGCTCCTCGCTGCGGGCGCGGGTGGCGGCGACGAGGGCCTCCGCCCCGCTGGCAGCGGCCTCGGCGGCCGCGCGGGCAGCGGCGGCGGCGTCGGTGGCCCGCTGCTGGGCGGCGGCGGCGTCGTCGGCGGCGGCGCGGGCGTCCTCGGCGCGCCGGTGGGCCTCGGCGGCGGTGGCGACGGCCTCGTCCCGGGAGCCGGTGACGCGGGACAGGGTGGCGGTGCGCTCCGCGAGGTCCTGCGGCGAGCGCGCCGCCAGCAGGGAGGCCAGCGGGCCCAGGTCCCCGGCGCTGCTGCGGTAGCTGCGGGAGGCGAAGCGCCCCAGCGCCAGGCGCGCCTCGGCCAGCGAGGTGCCGGCGGCCGCGGCGGCGTCCGAGGCGCTCGCGGCCGCGGCGGCCCGCTGCCGCAGGAGGGCGGTGGCCTCGGCGTGGTCCTCGACGGCCACGGACACCCGCACGTGGGCGGCCTCGAGCTCGGCCTGCTGGGCGGTCAGCTCGGCCTGCAGGGCGGCGACGCGGCCGGCGGCGGCGTCGGCGGCCCGGCGGGCGGCGTCCACGTCCTCCCCGCTGGGGACGGGAGCGGCGGCGGCGGGCGCGGCGGCCAGCAGGGGCAGGGCGCCCGCGGCGGCCAGCAGGAGCGCCCGGCGGCTGGTGCGTTCAGCCACGACCGGCGCCTCCCGCCGCTGCGTCACCGTCCGCTGCCAGTGGTGTCACAGCACGCACGCTAACGAGGAACCGCCCCGGGGGGAACACCCGAGCGGCTCCACGGGGACGCACCCGCACGGGTGCGCGGCTCGCCGACGGAGCCGGGTCGCGGGGCCCGGAGCGTACGATCGACCGCTGGACCGCGGGCCCCGCCCGCGCGAGGTGGCGACGGAGGACGGGGAGGAGCTGCCGTTGAGCGAGCTCATGCAGATCGGCGAGGTGGCCGAGCGCGTCGGCTACAGCTTCCGCACCATCCGGTACTACGACGAGATGGGCCTGGTCACCCCGTCGGCGCGCACCCCGGGCGGCTTCCGCCTGTACACCGAGCTGGACGTGTACCGGCTCCTGGTCCTCAAGCGCATGAAGCCGCTGGACTTCTCCCTCGACGAGATGCGCGAGCTGCTCGGCATCCTCGACGCACTCGACGGCCGGGTGCCCTCCGAGACCCCCCGCGAGGAGCTGTTCGACCAGCTCGACACCTTCCGCGCCGCCGCCGACGCCCGCGTGGAGAAGCTGCGCGACAAGCTCACGATGGCCGAGGAGTTCGCGCAGCGGCTGCGCGACGAGGCCGCCGGGCGCAGCGACGGCAGCTCCCCCGCCCCCGAGGCGCCGGTGCTGCGCGAGGACGCCGCGGCGGGCTGACCGGGTCCACCGGTCAGCCGATCAGCCGGTCAGCCGGTCAGCCGGTCAGCCGGTCAGCCCGCGAAGGGCAGCACCGGCAGGCCCCGCACCCCCGGCACGTACCGGAAGAGGCTGCCCGCGGCCGGGTCGTCGTCGTCCGCGAGGTTCTCGCGCGACGTGGTGATGAAGAGCTCGTCGAGGTCGGCGCCGCCGAACGTGCACGCCGTCACCTGCCGCGCACCGACCTCCACCACGGCGTCCAGCGTGCCGTCCGGGGCGTAGCGGCGCACCGACGAGCCGCCGAACAGGGCCGTCCACACCCCTCCCTCGGCGTCCACGCACAGCCCGTCGGGGTTGAAGCGGCCGGACTCGTCGTTGACCTGCGCGAACGGGCGGCGGTTCGTCAGCCCGGCGTCGCGGTCGTAGTCGAAGACGTCGGTGCGGCCGGTGGGGGTGTCGTTGTAGTAGGCCAGCGTCCCGTCGGGGCTGAAGCCCAGGCCGTTGGAGATGGTCACCCCCGTCAGCACCGTGCGCACCGACCCGTCGGGGTCGAGGCGGAACACCGAGCCGCGGCCCTCGCCCGCGCCGCCGGACTGCTCGTACGCCATCGACCCGGCGTAGAAGCGCCCGTCGGGGTCGCAGCCGCCCTCGTTCATCCGCAGCCCGGCGTCGGCGCCCCACAGCTCCGGCAGCGGCGTCAGGGAGCCGTCGGCGTCCTCCAGCACGAACCCGCGCTCGACCGCCACGACGGCGCCGCCGCCGGTGCGCGGGCGCACGATCGCCGCGACGTCGCCGTGGTGGCGGCGCGTCAGCTCCCCGGAGGGGGCCAGGGTCAGCACGTCGCCGGCCAGCATGTCGACGAAGCGCAGCCCGCCCCAGGAGGCGGACCAGCACGGCCCCTCGCCGTGGTAGACGACACGGTCGGTGATGCGTTCCGCTGCAGCCACGCCCCGCACCCTAGGGCGCGACGCGTTCGCCCGCCCGGGTGGCCCCCGCTCCAGCGCGCGCCGCGCGGCGCCGACGAACCACCGTGCCCGCCTCCCGCACCGCCCCCGCCGTGGCCGTGCCGCGCGTGATGGGCTCGGCCGCGGGCGCCTTCTACCTCGCCGGCGGGACCGCCACGCTCGCCGTCGTCCTGGGCTCGCCGTTCCCGGACGCCGGCACGCGCCTGCAGCTCGGCGGGCTGGCGGTGACCGCCCTGCTGGCCGGGGTCGCGCTCGTCCTGCGCGGGCACGTGCTGCCGCGCGCCGCCTTCCACGGCGTCGCCGGGGCCGGCACGGCGCTCATCACGCTGGCCGTCCCGAAGTGCCCCACGATCGCCACGGCGCTGGCGATCTCGTCGGTCTACCTGTTCGTCGCCGTCTTCGTGCTCTTCTTCTGCACGTGGCGGCAGTCCGTGGTGCACCTGGTGCTGCTGGGCTGCGCCGGGTCGTGGGCCCTGTGCGACCGCCCCGGCCTGACGCCGGGGGTGGCGGTGTCGATGGGCGCCGTCCTGACCGTCATCTCCGTCGTCGTGGGGGCCCTCGTGCACCGCGCCTCCAGCGCCGAGCTGGACAGCCTCACCGGCCTGGCCAACCGTCGCGGCTTCGACGCCGCCCTCGACGGTGCGCTGGCCGAGGCGGCCCGCACGGGCACCCCGCTGTCCGCGGCCCTGCTGGACGTGGACCACTTCAAGCGCGTCAACGACCGCGCCGGGCACGCCGCCGGGGACGACCTGCTGCGCGCCCTGGCCGAGGAGTGCCGCGCGGTGCTGCCGCCGGGCGCGGTGCTCGCCCGCTACGGCGGCGACGAGTTCGCGGTGCTGCTGCCGGGCCTGGCCGGGCCCGCGGCCCTGGGAGCGGTGGAGCGGGTGCGCACCGCAACCAGCCGCGCGGACCTCTCGTGCGGCGTCGCCGAGCTGTTCCCCGGGGAGAGCGGCGCGGACCTGATGCGCCGCGCCGACAGCGCCCTGTACACGGCGAAGGCCGCCGGCCGCGGGCAGGCCCGCCTGCTCGACGACGCCTCGACGCTGCTGGCGCGCGACCTCGCCGAGGCGCTGGCCGACGGGGACGTGCGGGCCTGGTTCCAGCCGATCGTCGACCCCGCCCGCGGGGAGGTCGTCGGCGTGGAGGCCCTGGCCCGCTGGACGCACCCGGTGCGCGGGCCGGTGCCGCCGCTGGAGTTCGTGCACGCCGCCGAGAGCACCGGGCTGGTGCACGAGCTGGGGCCGGCGGTGCTCGCGGACGCGTGCCGCGGGGCGCTGGCGCTGCGCCGCGCGCAGGGCCGGGAGCTGCTGCTGACGGTGAACGTCTCCGGCCGGGAGCTGACGTGCCCGGTGTACCCGCAGCGGGTGCTGGAGGTGCTGGCGGACACCGGGTTCCCCGCCTCCTCGCTCGTCCTGGAGGTCACCGAGAGCGTCGTGGACGCCTCCTCGGGGGCCGCGCTGGCCGCCCTGCGCGAGCTGCGCGCCCACGGCATCGCGGTCGCGATCGACGACTTCGGGACCGGCTACTCGGCGTTCAGCCGCCTGGACACGCTGCCCGCGGACTACCTGAAGCTGGACTCCGGGTTCACCGCCGACATCACCACCTCGCCGCGCCGGGCGGGGATGCTGGAGGCCCTGCTGTCGCTGAGCGCGACGCTGGGGCTGCGGGTGATCGCCGAGGGCGTCGAGACGCCGGAGCAGGCCCGGCTGCTCACCGAGCTGGGCTGCCCGCTGGCGCAGGGCTGGTTGTTCGGCCGGCCGGTGCCGCCGGAGGAGCTGGCGCGGCGGCTGGGCGAGCGCGCGCCGCAGCGCACCGGCGCGGCCTGACCTCCGCAACCCGCCCCCCGCGGCGCCGCCCCGCAGCAGCACCTCACAGCGCCGCCGTCGGCAGGTACGCCAGCTCCGGGCGTCCCGACCCGCCGTAGCGCAGGCGGCGGGAGCCTGTCCACGTCCCCGGGTCAGCGCACGATGGCGCGCAGCACCCCGACGACGACGGCGCCGTAGGCCAGGTGCGGCACGGCGTCGGCCGCCCACGAGGAGACGGGCCACTCCCTCGGGTCCGAGACCCCCAGCGCGGCCATCGAGCCGTCGGCCAGGGCCATGGCGGCGCCGCCCGCGCCGACGGCGGAGACGACGAAGGGAGAGCGGACGCCCAGCGCCCGGCCCAGCCCCCACAGCGCCCCGACGCCGACCCCGGTGGCGATGCCCTGCAGCGGCCCCAGCCCCTGCAGCCGGTTCTCCCTGCTGGCGCCCTCGCCGGGGACGTCGACGTGAACCCTCTCGGCCAGCGCCTCGACGGTGTCCTGCGGCGTGGACGACGACGGGCGCCCGCGCACCGCCATGTCCAGGTAGGTGGCGGCGTTCAGCGCGGTCACCCCGGCCGCACCGGCCGCGGCCCCGCCCAGCAGCCCTCGCACGACGTGCACGTCGTCCCCCTCCGCTCGGTGAGGCCCCAAGGGTGCGACGGCGGAGCCGTGCGCGCACCCCCGGTGGTCGCGTCAGCGCGAGCCGAGGGCGAGGACCTCGCGCACCAGCGGGGCGATCTGCTCCGCCTCCACCAGGAAGCCGTCGTGGCCGGCGGTGGAGGTGATCAGCCGCAGCCCGCCGACGGTGGCCGGGGAGGCGGCGGTGCGCTCGGAGTCGGCGACCGGGTACAGCCGGTCGGAGTCCACGGCCGCCACCACCATCGGGGTGCGGGCCGCGGCGAGCGCGGCGTCGGTGCCGCCGCGCCCCAGGCCCACGTCCCAGGTGTTCAGGGCGTCGGTGAGCGCGACGTAGCTTCCGGCGTCGAAGCGGCGCACCAGCTTGGTGGCGTGGTGGTCCAGGTAGGACTGCACGGCGAAGCGGCCGGGGCGCTCGGGCGCCAGGGGGTCCTCGCCGGGCTGCGCGAGGCGGCCGAAGCGGGCGTCGAGCTCGGCGGGGCTGCGGTAGCTGAGGTGCGCGAGGCGGCGCGCCAGGCCCAGGCCGGTGTGCGGGCCCTGCCCGTCGGGCAGGTCGTGGTAGTCGCCGCCGCGCCAGCCGGGGTCGGAGACGACGGCGGTGATCTGGGCGCTCTGGGCGCCGATCTGGTCGGCGGTGGAGGCCGCGCAGGTGGCCAGGACGAGCGCGGCGCCGACGCGGTCCGGCTGCGCGACGGCCCACTCCAGGGAACGCATGCCGCCCATCGACCCGCCGAGGACGGCGGTGAAGCGGGCGATGCCGAGGGCGTCGGCGAGCCGGGCCTCGGCGGCGACCTGGTCGGCGACGGTGATGCGCGGGAACGCCGAGCCCCACGGCTGCGCGGAGCCGGGCCGGCGGGAGGCGGGGCCGGTGCTGCCCTGGCAGCCGCCGAGGACGTTGGCGGCCACGACGAAGAAGCGGTCGGTGTCCAGGGCCTTGCCGGGGCCGACGAGCTCGGGCCACCACCCGGGGGTGGGGTGGCCCTCGCCGGCGTCGCCGAGGACGTGGGAGTCACCGGTCAGGGCGTGCTCGACGAGCACCGCGTTGGAACCGTCGGGGGCGAGCNNNGAGCTCGCCCCACGTCTCGTAGGCCAGGCGCACCTGCGGCAGCGCACCGCCGAGCTGCAGCGGCAGGTCGCCGACGTCGGCGAACCGGCGCCGGCCGACGGGGTCGCCCTCGCGCCAGGCGCCCGTGGCCGGCGGTGCGGCCGTGCGGGCGGCGGGCAGGGCCGCCGCCACCGCCCGCGCCGCCTCGCCCGCGTCCACCGCGCCGCCCGCCGGGCCGCTCACCGCCTGCTCCACCACGTCGACCGTCACGTCTCCCCCGCTCCCCATCGCGTCCAGTGTCCCCGCTGCGCCGCGCTCAGGCGGCCGCGGCGAACCCGAGGGCGAGGTCGGCGAGGACGTCCTCGATCGCCTCGATGCCCACGGACAGGCGCACCAGGCCGGGGGTCACGCCGGAGCTGAACTGCTCCTCGACGGTGAGCTGGCTGTGGGTGGTGGAGGCGGGGTGGACCACCAGGGAGCGCACGTCGCCGATGTTGGCGACGTGGCTGTGCAGGACGAGGGCGTCGACGAACCGCTTGCCGGCCTCGAGGCCGCCGGCGATCTCGAAGGCGAGCACGGAGCCGGACCCGCGCGGGGTGTACCTCTGCGCGGTGGCGTGCCAGGGCGAGGACGGCAGGGAGGCGTAGTTGACCTTCTCGACCTGCGGGTGGGCGTCGAGGAACTCGGCGACGGCGCGGGCGTTGCGCACGTGCCGCTCCATGCGCAGCGAGAGGGTCTCCAGGCCCTGCGCGACGAGGAACGCGTTGAACGGCGCGGCGGCGGGGCCGAGGTCGCGCAGCAGCTGCACGCGGGCCTTGGTGACGTAGGCGGCCGGGCCGACGGCGTCGGTGAAGACGACGCCGTGGTAGCTGGGGTCGGGGGTGCTCAGGCCGGGGAAGCGCCCGGAGGCGGCCCAGTCGAAGCGGCCGGAGTCGACGACGACGCCGGCGATGGAGGTGCCGTGCCCGCCGAGGAACTTGGTGGCCGAGTGCACGACGACGTCGGCGCCGTGCTCGATCGGGCGCACGAGCCAGGGGGTGGCGACGGTGTTGTCCACCACGAGCGGCACGCCCGCCGCGTGGGCGGCGTCGGCGACGGCGGCGATGTCGAGGACGTCCCCGGCGGGGTTGGAGATCGTCTCGGCGTAGAACAGCTTCGTCGCCGGGCGCACGGCGGCGCTCCAGGACGCGGGGTCGTCGGGGTCCTCGACGAACGTCGTGGTGACGCCCAGCTTGGGCAGGGTGTGCCGGAAGAGGTTGTACGTGCCCCCGTACAGGCGGGGGCTGGCCACGACGTGGTCGCCGGCCTGAGCGACGTTCAGCACGGCGAGGGTCGTCGCGGACTGGCCGCTGGCCACCAGCAGGGCGCCCAGGCCCCCCTCGAGGGCGGCGATGCGCTCCTCGACGACCGCCTGGGTCGGGTTCATGATCCGCGTGTAGATGTTGCCGAGCTCGGTGAGGCCGAAGAGGGCGGCGGCGTGGTCGGTGTCGCGGAAGGCGTAGCTGGTGGTCTGGTAGATCGGCAGCGCGCGGGCACCCGTGGTGGGGTCGGGCTGCTGGCCGGCGTGGACCTGCAGGGTGTCGAAGCTCCACGCGGCGGTGGCGGCGGGGCTGGCGGGGGGCGTGCCGGGGTTCTCGTCGGTGCTCACGGTGGGGTCCTCGTCCGTCGGGGGTGGTGGGGGCGTCAGCGGGGACGCGGACACCAGCCGTCGAAGAGGTACGGGCGCCGGCCCGGCCAGAACGGGTCGAGCACGACCAGGACCGGGGACATGGCCCGATGGTGCCGCCGGGACGGGCACCCGGGCAACTCCCGCCCCCCGATTGGTGACAGAAAGTAATTGCCTCGGCACCATGCGACGCGGCTCGTCCTCTGGCACGCTGGCCTCGACCACGACGGGCAACCCTGTGATCACACAGCATCACCACGCCTGTGGACCCCCGGAGCAGCAGGAGCACCATGGACGCCAGGCCGACGAGCACCGACGCAGCCGTCACGGACGACTCGATCCAGGTCGTGCGCTGGGACGCGCCCCCCTGGGCCTCGCGCGGCCTGGAGGTCGAGGGCGGGTGGCTGCACGCCTACGAGTCGCAGGTGGTGCCCCTGGAGGGCGACGAGGGCGCCGAGCGCCCCTGCCCCGTGCGCCTGGAGTGCACCGACCTCGCCTACGCCGAGAGCGGCCAGACCGTCCTGCGCCGCTTCGGCCCCCGCGTCTTCATCGGCGACACCACGCAGATGTCGCTGACCGAGGCCCGCCGCCTCGTCGCCGCCCTCGGCGAGGTCATCGAGCGCGCCGAGGGCACCGGCCGGTAGCGCCGCACGGCCCCGCGGGAACGGGCACTAGGTTCTGCCCATGGCTGTCTCCCGCGCCGTGCGCATCGTCTCCCCCGGTCAGCTCGAGGTCGTCGACGTCGAGGTGGCGCCCCCCGGCCCCGGTGAGGCCCTGGTGAAGGTCGCCCACTGCGGCATCTGCGGCTCCGACCGCGAGGTGTTCGCCGGCACCCGCCCCGCCGAGTTCGTGCGCTACCCCGTCGTGCCCGGCCACGAGTGGTCCGGCACCGTCGAGGCCGTCGGCGCCGGCGTGCCCGACGGCCTCGTCGGCCGCGGCGTCGTCGGGCAGGGCATCCGCACCGCCGAGGGCACCCCCGCCTCCGTCGCCGGAGACACCGAGGGCTGGGAGCAGGAGTACGAGGAGACCGGCTTCACCCTGCCCGGCGGCTGGGCCGAGTACCTGACGATCCCCGCCCGCTACCTGCACCTGCTCCCGGAGGGCGCCGACCTGCGCGCCGCCGCCGGCATCGAGCCGGCCGCCTGCGTGGCCGAGGCCGTGCTGCTCGCCGACGTCTCCGCCGGTTCGAAGGTGGCCGTCGTCGGCGCCGGCACCCTCGGCCTGCTGGCCGTGCAGCTCCTGCGCGGCGCCGGCTGCGAGGTCACCGTCGTGCACCGCAACGACAGCCGCGAGGAGCTCTCGCGCCGCTGCGGCGCCGCGCACTACGCCACCACCGAGGGCGCCGAGGCGCTGGAGGGCACCTTCGACGCCGTGATCGAGGCCGCCGGCGCCCCCGGCGTCGCCCGCACCTCCGTGCGCCTGGCCCGCCGCGGCGGCCGCGTCGTGCTCACCGGCATCCCCGCCGCCGACGCCGACGACCTCTCCTCCCTGGAGCTGGTCTCGCGCAACGTGCACGTGCTCACCGTCTTCGGCGCCCCCACCCGCGCCTGGGCGTATGCGGTGCGCGCCTTCGCCGCCGGCGTGCTGGACCCGACCCCGCTCATCACGCACGAGTTCGCCGTCGAGGACGCCGCGAAGGCGCTGGACGTCCTCGGGGACCGCTCCTCCGGGGCGCTGAAGGTGCTGCTGCACCCCTGACTCGGCACACCTGACGCGGCACACCTGACGCGGCACACCTGACGCGGCCGCCGGCGAGCGCCGGCGGCCGCGAGCCGACAGGATCGCGCCGTGCGCACGTGGGTGGTGAACAAGTGGGAGGACGCCCGGTCGCGGCTGTGGTTCCTGCCGGGGCTGATCGTCCTGTTCGAGGCGGCGCTCGCCGAGGTGCTGGTGTGGATCGACAGCACCTACGGCGACACCACCGGCGCCGCCGGCTCGTGGCTCTTCAGCGGCTCGGCCGACGCCGCCCGCACGCTGCTGTCGGCGATCGCCGGCTCCCTGCTGACGGTCGTGTCGATCGCCTTCTCGCTGACGATGATCGCGCTGCAGCAGGCGTCCTCGCAGTTCTCCCCCCGCATCCTGCGCGGCTTCACCTCCAGCCTCACCAACCAGCTGGTCATCGGCGCCTACACCGGCACCTTCGTCTACTCGCTGCTGGTGCTGCGCACGGTGCGCAGCGGCGAGCAGGGCCCGGTGTTCGTGCCGGGTCTGGCCGTGACCACCGGGGTCCTGCTGGCGCTGACCTGCATGGGCCTGCTCGTCTTCTTCATCCACCAGGTGTCCCTCGCGCTGCAGGTGTCGGTGGTGATCTCCCGGCTGCGCGACGACCTCCTGGCACAGCTGGAGGGCGACCACCCCAGCGAGGTCGGGCAGCGGGCCGCCGCGCCGGACGACCACCCGGATCGGGCCGCCGCGCTGCGGCGGGAGGTGGCCGAGCGCCCGCACACCCTCGTGCGCGCCCGGCGCGGCGGGTTCGTGCGCGGCTTCGACGCCGACCGGCTGCTGAGCACCGGCGAGCACGCCGACGCCGACGACCCGCTGCTGGTGCACGTGCGCGCCGGCGTGGGCAGCTTCGTGGCCCGCGGGTCGGTGATCGCCGCGGTCGCCCCGCCCCCGGAGCCGGGGGTCGTGGAGGACGTGCGCTGCTCCGTGCTGCTCGCCGACGAGCGCACCCCCCCGCACGACCCGCTGTTCGTGGTGCAGCAGCTGGTGGACGTGGGGCTGCGCGCGCTGTCGCCGTCGACGAACGACCCCACCACCGCGGAGCACGTCCTGCTGCACCTGGGGGACGCGCTGGGCACCCTCGCCGACCGCGACCTGGAGCCACCGGTGCGCACCACCCGCGACGGCCGGCTGCTCCTGCTGCTGGAGCGCCCCGACTGGGCCGGCCACGTCGACGCCGCCTTCAGCCAGCTGCGCCGCGCCGGCGCCTCGCACGTCTCGGTGACCCTGCGCCTGCTGGAGGTGCTCGCCTTCCTGGGCGAGCGCGTCCCGGCCGGGCGCGTGGAGCCGCTGCTGGCCCAGGTGCAGCAGGTGCTGGAGGTGGTCGAGGACCAGCCGTGGACCGTCGAGGACCGCCGTCAGGTGCACGAGCGGGCGGCAGAGCTGGCGCGGGAGCTGGCGGCCGGCCGCTGAGGGACCGCACCGGGCGTCCCGGTGAGCGGGGGGCGGGACGGGTCGCACCGAACCGCTTGACCGCTGGACCACCGTGGCCTTCCCTGGACGGGTGCCCCTGAGCCCCCCGGCCGGGCCGTCGCGCTGGGCCGAGCGGGTGGCTGCGCGCGGCGTCCGGGTCGTCCCGGCACCGCGCCGCTCAACGAACGCGGTCCCCGCGCCGAGGTGCGCCCCGTGACACCCGTGACACCCGCGACACCCGCGGCACCCGCGGCGAGCCGTCGGTGGCGCGGCGGCACGCTGCAGCACCGCCTGCTCGCCCTCGTCCTCGTCCCCCTGCTCGGGATGACCCTGCTGGTGGCGGGGCTGGTGCGCGACCGCACCGCGCAGCTGCGCTCGGTGGACGAGGCCGTCGCCCAGGTCCGCGCGGCGGTCGCGCTGGACGCCGCGCGGGTCGCGGTGGTGCAGGAGTCCGTGCCGGCGCTGGTGCTGCGCGCGCGCGGCGGCGGGGCCGGCCCGCGGGAGCTGGTGGACCTGGAGGTCGCCGACGTGGAGCGCCAGCTCGCGCGGGCGCGCGCCGAGGTGGACCGGGCGCTGGCCGCGGCCCGCGGCACCCTCGCGGCACCGCAGGCGCGGCGGACCGCCGAGACGCTGCGGCTGCTGCGGGGGCGCGCGGCGGACGACGGCACGGCCGAGGCGCTGTTCACCGACTACGGCGCGCTGTCCGACCGGCTGGGCGTCGACGTCGCCGCGCACGTGCGCCGCGCCCGCGCCCAGGGCCTGGACGGGGCGGGCACGGCGGCCGTCGGCGACCTGCTGCGCGTCTCGCACGCCACGACGCTGGCCAGCGCCGAGCTGCCCCTGCTGCTGACCGCCGCGCTCACCGACGGCGCCGGCACCGGCACGGCGCGCGGCCGCTTCGTGGAGGTGTGGGGCGGCTACCGGCACGCCGCCGCGGAGGTCGTGGCGAACTCCTCCCCGGACGTGGTGACGGCGTGGACGGCGGCGGTCGCGGGCCGGGCCCGCGCCGTGGACGCCACCGCCGCCGCGGCCGCCACGGCCGGCCAGGAGCCGCCGCCGGACCGCCTGCCGGCGCTGCTGGAGGCCAACGCGCGCCGGGAGGCGGGGCTGCGCGCCACCTTCGACACGGCGGCGGCCCTGACCGTGGACGCGGCGACGGCCCGGTCGCGGCGCGTCCGCTCGGAGCTGAGGGCGCTGGTGGCCCTGGCGGCCGGGCTGCTCGCGGTCAGCCTGGTCGGCACGCTCGTGGTGCGGCTGTCCCTGACCCGCCCCCTGGACCGGCTGGCGGCGCAGGCCCGGACCGTGGGCGCCGGTGAGCTGGTGGACGTGCAGGAGTCCGGCCCCGAGGAGGTGCGCACCGTCGCGCGCGGCCTGGCGGCCGCCGTGGAGGGGCTGCGCCGCCTTCGCGACCAGGCGCAGGCCGTCGCCGACGGCGACCTCGACTCGGAGGTGGCCCGGCGGCCCCTGGAGGGGCCGCTGGGCGAGGTGGTGCACGCCTCGGTCTCCCAGCTGATCACGGCCATCCAGGAGCGCGAGCGGCTGCGCGCCGACCTCGTGCACCAGGCGTCCCACGACGCGCTGACGCAGCTGCCGAACCGGGCGCGGGCGCAGGTGCTGCTGGAGCGGGCGCTGCGCGACGCGGAGCGCGAGGGACACCGCACGGGCCTGATGTTCGTCGACCTGGACCGCTTCAAGCACGTCAACGACTCCCTCGGGCACGCCGCCGGCGACGAGCTGCTGCGCGTGGTCGCGGCCCGCATGGGCGGAGCCGTGCGCACCGGGGACGTGGTGTGCCGCCTCGGCGGTGACGAGTTCCTCGTCCTGGTGCCGGTGGTGGTGGCCCCGGACGCCGCGACGGGCCTGGAGGGCCTGCGCGAGCCGGCGCAACGGCTGGTGCAGGTGGTGAGCGAACCGGTGCGGCTGCGCGGGCGGGAGGTGGCGGTGGGCGCCAGCGTGGGCGTGGCGCTGAGCGGGCCGGGCACCGGCCCGGAGCAGCTCCTGCACGACGCGGACGCGGCGGCGTACCGGGCCAAGGCCGCCGGCCGCGGCGTCGTGGAGGTCTTCGACGAGCGGGTGCGCGCGGAGCTGAGCGCGCGCAGCGCCACGGAGGAGGCCCTGCGCACCGGCCTGGAGCGCGGGGAGCTGGTGCTGCACTACCAGCCGGTCCTGGACCTGGCGTCCGGCCGCACCCGCAGCGCGGAGGCGCTGGTGCGCTGGCGCCGCCCCGGGCACGGCCTGGTGCGCCCGGACGCGTTCGTGCCGGTGGCCGAGCGCAGCGACCTGGTGTGCGACCTGGGGCGCTGGGCGCTGCGCGAGGCGGCCGCGCAGCTGCTGCGCTGGGACGCCGAGGGCGGCGAGCGCGCCGGGCTGGCCGTGGCGGTGAACGTCTCCGGGCGGCACCTGGCCTCGCCGCGGCTGCTGGACGACGTGGTGGAGGCGCTGGCCGCCGCCCGCCTGGACCCGGCCCGGCTCACCGTGGAGATCACCGAGACGGTGCTGGTGGACGAGCCGCTGGCCCTGGAGCACCTGCGGGCGCTGCGCGGGGCGGGGGTGCGCGTCGCCATCGACGACTTCGGCACCGGCTACACGTCGATCGGGCAGCTCTCCCGCCTGCCGGTGGACGTGCTGAAGATCGACCGCAGCCTGGTGGCGTCCATCGACGCCGGGCACGCGGCGCTGGTGCGCCTGGTGGTCAGCGCCGCGCACTCCTTCGGCCTCGGTGTGGTCGCCGAGGGCGTGGAGGAACCGCACCAGCTGGCGCAGCTGGTGGCGACGCGGTGCGACGCGGCCCAGGGCCACCTGTTCGGCCGGGCGGTGCCGCCGGAGCACCTGGCGACACCGCGGCTGCCGGCACCGGTGGAGCCGGCCGGGGCCGCCCTCGCGGGGGCCGCCGTGCCGCTGCCGGTCCCGCGCGGCTGAACGCCCGGGTGCGGACCCGTCCCGCCTGGCCGAGCATCGGGGCGGACGCGAGGGCAGTGGACGCACCGGGAGGTGCCGTGGCGCGATCGGCGCAGGCCGTGAAGAAGACCGCCGTCACCGTCGGCGGCGGGGCGCTGACGCTGGCCGGGGTGGTGCTGCTGGTCCTGCCCGGCCCCGGGTTCGTCCTCGTCGCGGCGGGCCTGGCGGTGCTGGCGACCCAGTACGCGTGGGCGCGCCGGCCGCTGCGCCGCGCGCAGCGGGAGGCGTGGCGGGGCGTGGACGAGGTCGGCGAGCGCCGTTCGCGGGCGGTGCTGTCGGTGGTGTGCGCGGTGGTGCTCGTCGTGCTGGGGGTGCTCGGCCTGGTGGGGGTGGGCCTGCCGCTGCTGGGGGCATGGTCCGGGGCGTTCCTGGTGCTCAGCGGCGTGTTCCTGGGCGCGGTGGTCGCCTGGGCGCACACCGGGCGGGGGCGCCGCGCGCGGGCCGGGTACCGGGCGCGCACCCGCCGGGGGCGCTGAGGGGCCGCGGCCCGCCGCGCCGAGCCCGCTCGGCAGTCCCCCGCCCCGGCGCCACCGACCCCGCTCGACACCGCTCCCCGGAGGAACCCCGATGAAGATCGTCATCACCGAGTGCGACCACGACTCGTTCGAGCCCGAGGAGGCCGTCGCCACCGCCGCCGGCATCGACCTGGTGCTCGCGCGGTCCCGTTCGCAGGCCGAGGTCGTCGAGAACGCCGCCGGCGCGGAGGGGGTCCTCGTGCAGTACGCGCGGATCACCGCCGACGTCATGGACGCGCTGCCCGGGCTGCGCGCCGTCGGCCGCTACGGCGTGGGCGTGGACTCCGTCGACGTCGAGGCGGCCACGGCCCGCGGCATCGCCGTGTGCAACGTCCCCGACTACGGGGTCGACGCCGTCAGCGACCACGCCCTCGCGCTCGCCCTCGCCGCGTCGCGCGGGCTCGTCCGGATGGACCGCTCGGTGCGGGCCGGGCGGCCGGACCTGGCCGCGGTGCGTCCCGTCCACGCCCTGCGCGGGCGGACGTTCGGCGTCGTCGGCACCGGCCGCATCGGCACCGCCACCGCCCGCAAGGCCGCGGCCCTGGGGTTCGAGGTGATCGGGCACGACCCCGGCTGCGCCGGCCCCGACGACGTCCCCCTCGTCGGCCTGGACGAGCTGCTGGAGCGCTCGCACGTCGTCTCGCTGCACGCGCCGCTGACCGACGGCACCCGCGGGCTCATCGGCCGCGAACGGCTGGCACGGGTGCGCCCGGACGCCGTCCTGGTCAACACCAGCCGCGGCGGGCTCGTCGACACCGACGCGCTCGTCGAGGCGCTGCAGCGGGGCCGCCTCGCCGGCGCCGGCCTGGACGTCACCGACCCCGAGCCGCTGCCGGCCGGGCACCCGCTGCTGGGGATGGACCAGGTCGTGCTCACCCCGCACCTCGCCTGGTACACCGAGGAGTCCTACGCGGAGCTGAAGCGGCGCACCGCCGCCAACGTCGTCGACGTCCTCGCCGGCCGCCGCCCCCGGGACGTGCTGAACCCGCAGGTCCTCGGCGCCCCCGGGCGCAACAGCGCCTTCCCCGTCGACGGCGACCGGCCCGCCCGCTGACCCCGCCCCAGGAGGAACCCCCCGTGGACACCACCCCCGCCGCGGCCGGCGCCGGCGACCCGATCGCCGCCGCCACCACCGCCCGCCTGGTGCCCGTCGTCGTCCTCGACGACGCCGCGCACGCCGCCCCGCTCGCCGACGCCCTCGCCGCCGGCGGGCTGCCCGTCGCCGAGGTCACCTTCCGCACCCCCGCCGCGGCCGACGCCGTGCGCGCGATGACCGACCGCGGCGGGGTCCTCGTCGGCGCCGGCACGGTGCTGACGGCCCGGCAGGTCGACGAGGCCGTCGCGGCGGGCGCCCGCTTCGTCGTCTCCCCCGGCCTCAGCCGCGCCGTCGTCGAGCGCTGCCGCGAGCACGGCGTCGCCGTCCTGCCCGGGGCGGTGACGGCCACCGAGGTCCAGGCCGCGCTCGAGCTCGGTCTGGAGGTGCTGAAGTTCTTCCCCGCCGCCACCTCCGGCGGGCCGGCGGCGATCGCCGCGCTCGGCGCCCCGTTCCCCGGGGTGCGCTTCGTGCCCACCGGCGGGATCGGGCCGGACGACCTCGCCCGCTACCTCGCGCTGCCCGCGGTGGCGGCCGTGGGCGGTTCCTGGATGGTGCCGCGCGACCGGATCGCCGCCGGCGACTTCGCCGCCGTCACCCGGCTGACCGCGGACGCCGTCGCCCGGGTGGCCGCCGCGTGAGCGCCGGGCCGGCGAGCGCGGGGCTGCGGCTGCGCGCGGCGGGCGAGTGCCGCTTCGACGCGGTCGCGCTCGGCGAGGTGATGCTGCGCCTGGACCCGGGCGAGGGCCGCATCCGCACCGCGCGCTCCTTCCGCGTGTGGGAGGGCGGCGGGGAGTACAACGTGGTGCGCGGGCTGCGCCGCACCTTCGGGCACCGCACGGCGATCGCGACCGCGCTGGTGGACAACGAGGTGGGCCGGCTGGTCGAGGACCTCGTCCTCACCGGCGGGGTGGACACCTCCCTGGTGCGCTGGGTGCCCTTCGACGGCGTCGGCCGCGAGGCGCGCAACGGGCTGAACTTCACCGAGCGCGGGTTCGGGCTGCGCGGCGCCGTCGGCGTCTCCGACCGCGGGCACACCGCCGCCTCGCAGCTGCGCCCCGGTGACGTGGACGCCGAGCACCTCTTCGGCGAGCTGGGGGTGCGCTGGCTGCACACCGGGGGCGTCTTCGCCGCGCTCAGCGAGTCCGCGCGCGCCACCGCCCTGGAGTTCGTGCGCGCCGCCCGCCGGCACGGCACCGTCGTCAGCTACGACCTGAACTACCGGCCGAGCCTGTGGCGCGCCCTGCGCGAGCGCCCCGCCGAGCTGGAGGCCGCGTGGGCGGCGAACCGCGAGATCGTCCGCGAGGTCGACGTCCTCCTCGGCCACGAGGGGCACCTGGCCGCCGTGCTGGGGTTCGAGGCCGCCTCCGCCGGCGACGGCCCGCACGAGCTGGGACCCGCGGAGCTGACCGGCAAGTTCGAGCGGCTGGCCGGCGAGTTCCCGCGGCTGGCGGTCGTGGCCACCACGCGCCGCACCGTGCGCAGCGCCACCCGCAACGACTGGGGCGGAGTGGCGTGGTCGCCCGCGACGGGGCTGCTGCGCTCGGTGTTCCGCGAGGACGTCGAGGTGCTCGACCGCATCGGCGGCGGCGACTCCTTCGCCTCCGGCCTCGTGCACGGCCTGCTGCGCGGGGAGGACCTCGCCACGGCGCTGGAGTACGGCGCCGCGCACGGCGCCCTGGCGATGACGACGCCCGGCGACGCGACGATGGCCACCGAGGCGGAGGTGCTGGCGCTGGCCGCCGGCGGGCGCTCCGGCGTGGACCGCTGAGCACCGGGCGGGCGGGTCGCCGGCCGGTGCGGTGAGTCCGGGCGCTCGCGCGAGTCACCCCCGTGAGCCGCCACCGGGAGGAGAGCACCGTGACCGAGGACGCGAGCACCACCCCCGTCGACCCGCACCCCGTCGACCCGCACCCCGTCGACCTGCACCCCGTCGACCTGCACCCGGCCGCCGAGCGCACCGCGCGCGTGGTGGCCGCCGTGCCCGAGGAGCTGCTGGACGCGCCGACGCCGTGCGCCGGCCTGACCGTGGCCGACCTGCTGGAGCACGTGGGCGGCCTGGCCCCGGCCTTCACGGCCGCGGCCCGCAAGGACCTCGGCCCGCTGACGGACACCCCGCCCGGGGGCGGGCCCACCGGGCTGCCGGAGGGCTGGCGCGCGCAGGTCCCCGACCGCCTGCGCGTCCTCGCCGACGCGTGGGCGGCGCCGTCGGCGTGGCGCGGGGCCACGCGCGCCGGCGGGGTGGACCTGGGAGCCGGCGAGGCGGGGCTCGTCGCTCTCGACGAGCTCGTCCTGCACGGCTGGGACCTCGCGGTGGCGACCGGGCAGCCCTACGGGGTGGACCCGGTGGACCTGGCGGCGGTGCGGGCCTTCGTGGAGTCGGTCCCGGCGGACCCGGCCGCCCGCGCCGGGCTGTTCGGGCCGCCGGTGCCGGTGCCCGCGGGCGCCCCGGAGTTCGACCTCGTGCTGGGGCTGGCCGGGCGCGACCCGGCGTGGCGGCCCCCGGCCGCGTGAGCCCGGGATGCGAAGAGCCCCGCAGGTCGGTGACCTGCGGGGCTCCGTGTGAGCCGCCTCGGGGAATCGAACCCCGGACCTACGCATTACGAGTGCGTCGCTCTGGCCGACTGAGCTAAGGCGGCACGTGCCCGGCTGGGCACGGTCCAAGAGCTTACAGGACGTCACGGGTGCGCTCGACCGCACCGGTCAGCAGCGCGCGCCCTCCTCGGGCAGCTCCCCCGCCAGCAGGTACGCGTCCACGGCCTCGTCCACGCAGGCACTGCCGGTGCGGTAGGCGGTGTGCCCGTCACCGTCGTACGTCAGCAGCCGGCCCGAGTCCAGCTGCCCGGCCAGGCCCTGCGCCCACTCGTACGGGGTCGCCGGGTCACGGGTGGTGCCCACCACGAGGATCGGGCCGGCACCGGCGGCGTCCACCGCCTCGGCCGGGCCCACCGCGGGCACCGGCCACTCCGCGCACGCCAGCCCGCCCCACGCCAGGAACGCGCCGAACGTCGGCGAGGCCGCCTCGAACTCCGGCACCGAGGCGCGCACCTGCTCCGGCGTCTGCTCGTCGGTGCGGTCCAGGCAGTTCACGGCGTGGATGACGGTGCTGGAGTTGTTCGCGTAGCGGCCGTCGGCGCTGCGGGCGGCGTACGCGTCGGCCAGCGCCAGCATCGCCGTGCCGTCCCCGGCGGAGGCCGCCGTCAGCGCCTCCGTCAGCCGCGGCCACAGCGACGGCGCGTACAGCGGGTACGCCAGCGCGTAGTACGCCAGGCCCTGCGTCAGCTCGCGGCCCGACGACGTCGGCAGCGGTTCGGCGTCCAGGTCCGCCAGCAGCGCGCGCACCTGCCCCAGCGCCGCCTCCGTGCCCCCCGACAGCGGGCAGTCGTCCCCCGCGAGGCAGTCCTCGACGTAGGAGCGCAGCGCCACCTCGAACCCGGCGGCCTGCCCGGCGTTGACCTCCTCCCCCGTCAGCGACGGGTCGATCGCCCCGTCCAGCACGAGGCGCCCCACCCGCTGCGGGAACTGCTCGGCGTACAGGGCGCCGAGGTACGTGCCGTACGACTTGCCCAGGTAGGTGAGCTTGTCGTCGCCCAGCGCGGCGCGCAGCACGTCCAGGTCCTTCGCGGCGGTGCGGGTGTCGACGTGGGCGGCCAGCGGGCCGGAGGTGACGCACCCCTCACCCAGCTCGGCCGTCAGCTCCTGCAGGCGGCGCACCTCCGCGGCGTCGTCGGGGGTGGGGTCGGCCGCCAGGAACTCGTCGACCTCCTCGTCCGGCAGGCACCGCAGCGGGTCGGAGCCGCCGACGCCGCGCGGGTCGAAGCCGACGACGTCGAAGTGCTCGCGCACCTCGTCGGTGAGGACGCTGCCAGCCGCGCGCGCGTACTCCACGCCGGAGGCCCCGGGACCGCCCGGGTTCAGCACGAGGGAGCCGAGCCGGTCCTCACCGGTGGCGCTCGTGCGCGAGCGCACCAGCGCCAGCGACGCGGTCGCCCCGGTGGGGTCGGCGTAGTCCACCGGCACCGTCAGGCGGGTGCACTCGAAGCCTCCGCCGCAGTCCGCCCACTCCAGGCGCTGGTCGTAGAAGGCCGCCAGCGCCGGGTCCGCGGCGGCTTCGGAGGCCACCGGTGAGGCGGTGCCGACCGGCTCGGCGCCCGGCTCCCCACCGGGCAGCAGGGAGCACCCGCCCAGCAGCAGCGCGGTCGCGGCGGTCACGAGGACGGGGGCGGGACGTCGCATGGTCGTCACAGCGTGCCACCACCGCGGCCGTGGGCTCACCCCACCGCGCCCGCGCCGCGCGGGCGCAGGTCCAGCGCCAGGGCCTCCACCGCCAGCAGCGGTGCGACGTTCTGGCCCAGGCGCCGGCGGGCCAGCGCCACCGCGTCGGTGCGCCGCAGCGTCTCCTCGGGCGTGGACGCGGCCGCCATCGACCGCACCTCCGCGGCCAGGTCGGGGTTCACCGGCTCCACCGGCGCGCCGAGCTGCACGACGAGGACGTCGCGCAGCAGGCCCAGCAGGTCCACCAGCGCCCGGTCCAGCACGTCGGTCTGGTGGCGGCGGGCGCGGCGCTTCTGGTCGTCCTCCAGCTGGCGCACCTGCGCCCGCACCGCCGGCGGCAGCGCGGAGGCGCTCTCCGCGCCCAGCGCCCGCAGCAGCTCCGCGCGTTCGGCGGCGTCGCGCTGCGCGGCCGAGGCGCCGGCCTCCTCCGCGGCGATGTCGACCAGGTCCCCGGCGGCCAGGACCGCGTCGCCGACGCCGGCGATGCGCTGCGGCAGGCGCAGCACCTCCCGCCGGCGGGCGCGGGCGCCCTCGTCGCGGGCCAGGCGCCGGGCCAGGCCGACGTGGCTCTGCGCGGCGCGCGCCGCGAACGCCGCCATGGCGGGGTCGACGCCGTCGCGGCGCACCAGCAGCTCGGCGACCGCGTCGGCGGGCGGCACCCGCAACGGCACGTGCCGGGTGCGGGAGCGGATGGTGGGCAGCACGTCGTCGACGGCGGGCGCGCACAGCAGCCACACCGTCGCCGGCGGCGGCTCCTCGATCGTCTTCAGCAGCGTGTTGCCGGAGGTGGGGTTCAGGCGGTCGGCGTCCTCGACCACGACCACCCGCCAGCGCGCCACCGACGGGCGGCGCTGCGCGGTCTGGATGAGCGGCTCGACGTCCTCGCGGCGGATCTGCATGTGCTCGGTGGCGAAGACGGTGACGTCGGCGTGCGAGCCGGCGGTGGCGGTGCGGCAGCCGGCGCAGCGCCCGCACCCGACCTCGGCGGGGTCCTCGCAGGCCAGGGCCGCGGCGAAGGCCCGCGCCGCCACCGAGCGGCCCGACCCGGGCGGGCCGGTCAGCAGCCACGCGTGCGTCATGCCGGCGGCGCCCGGGCCGCCGCGCGCCGCGGCCGCGGCGCGGGCCAGCACCCGCACCGCCGGCCCCTGGCCGACGACCTCGTCCCACACGCTCACGAGGCCGGCACCTGCTCACCCGCCGCCTCGTCCGCAGGCTCGCCCGACGACCCCGAGGGCTCACCGGACGACTCGCCCGCCGGCCCACCGGCGCGCGTCGCGCCGCGGCGCAGCGCGTGCCGGCCGCGGCGGCCCTCGCGCGGCACGGCGCCAGCGTCCACGCCGTCCCCGCCGTCCCCGCCGGCCGCCGCGGGCAGGCGCCCGGCCAGCGCCTCGCGCACCCGCTCCTGCACCACCTCGGCGGCGGCGACACCGTCGAGCACCAGGTAGCGGCGCGGGTCGCGCGCCGCCAGCCGCAGGAACTGCTCGCGCACCCGCGCGTGGAACGCCTGCGACTCCGCCTCCACCCGGTCCTCACCGGCGCGCTGCGGGTCGCGACCGCGACGGTGCGCCGCCGTGACCGGGTCGACGTCCAGCACGACGGTCAGGTCCGGCAGCAGCTCGCCGGTGGCCCACGCGGACAACTGCTCCACCTCCCGCTGCGGCAGCTGCCGCCCGGCGCCCTGGTACGCCAGCGAGGAGTCCACGTAGCGGTCGGTGATGACGACGGCACCGCGGCGCAGCGCCGGCAGCACCACCTCGGCGACGTGCTGGGCGCGGTCGGCGGCGAACAGCAGCGCCTCCGCGCGCGGGTCCAGCGCGGCGCCGTCCCCGCGCGGGGTCAGCAGCACCTCGCGCAGCGCGGCGCCGGTCGAGGTGCCGCCGGGCTCGCGGGTGGTGACGACCTCGTGGCCCCGCTCGCGCAGCCACTGCGCCAGCAGCCGCGACTGGGTGGACTTGCCGGAGCCGTCGCCGCCCTCCAGCGCCACGAACAGGCCCGTCCCGACCCGGCCGGCGCGGGAGGCCACCGGCAGCGCGCTCCCGTCGGGGCCCTCACCGCGACGGCGCCACGCCTGCACGACGTCGGCGCGCAGGCTCACCCCGCGGCGGTCGTCCACCAGCCGGTAGGCGACCACACCGGCGGCGGCGGTGATCGTCCCCGCCGCCGCCAGGGCCAGCGCCGAACCGGTGACGGCCTTGGACCAGGAGGGCGTCGCGACGATCGTGCGGTCCCCCAGCAGCTGAGCCACCCAGGGCGCAACGAGCATCACCAGCACGATGACGACGCGGGTGCTGGCACCGACGAAGGCGAACGTGCGCCCGCGCACGTCGTCGTCGACCTCCAGGCCCAGCAGCGTGTAGGCCGACACGTACGCCAGCCCGGTGAAGAGCCCGAGGGCCGCCACGAACAGGGCGGCCAGCACGATGTTGCCGCTGAGGGCCACCAGCACCAGCGACACCCCGGCCGCCGTCAGCGCCACCCCGAAGGTGCGCCGGCGCGAGAGGCCGGACAGCCAGCGCGGCCCCTGCCACACCCCCAGGGCGACACCGGCGAAGACCGCCATGACGACCACCCCGAAGCCGGGGTCGCCGGCCGCCAGGCCGATGACGAAGGCGCGGGCCAGGCTGATCACGAACCCGCCGGCGGCGAACGCGACGAGCATCCCGCCGACCAGGCCGCGCAGCAGCGGCGAGCCGGCCACGAACCGCCAGCCCTCCACGACGTCGCGCCACAGCGTCGGCGCCAGGCCGCGGGTGCGCGGGGCCCGCTCGCGCGGCGGGATGTCCAGGCGCCAGATGACGGCCGCGGCCACCAGGAAGGTCAGGGCGTTGACGTACATCGCCAGCGACGACTGGGTGCCGGCCAGGAACGGCAGCACGTTGTCCAGCACGCCCGTCAGCAGGGTCAGCACGATGAACGCCACCCCGGCGACGGGGGCGCTGCCGTAGGTGGCGACGAGGCTGACCTGGTTGGCGGCCTCGAGCTGCCGCGGCGGCACCAGGTTGGGCACGGTGGCGTCCTTCGCCGGGCCCCAGAAGAGCGTGACCAGCTCGATGAGCAGCGTCGCCACGTACAGCCACGTCAGGTCGTTCACGATCGGGATGGAGGCGAACAGCGCGAAGCGCAGCACGTCGCCCACGACCATCGTCAGGCGCCGGTCCAGGCGGTCGGCCAGCGCCCCGGCCAGCGGGCCCAGCAGCGCCGCCGGCGCCAGCTGCAGCACCAGCACCGTGGACACGGCCACGCTGGTCTGGGTGGCGGTGCTGCCCGCCAGCTGCGACAGGCCCGCGGCCGTGCCCAGCTTGGCGAGCATGCCCAGCCAGTCGCCGAAGCTGGAGAGCATCAGCGACAGCCACATGCGGCGGAAGTCGGCGTTGCCGCGCAGCAGCGCCCGCACGTCGTGGTCGGGGGCCGCCGCGGTATCGCTCACGCGGTCAGGGTAGAGGCCGGGCCGGACGCCCCCCGCCCACCGGCCGGGGGTGTCCCGGCCGGCCGGGCGGGGTGCGCGCGGCGCGCGGCGTCACTCGGCGGTGGCCGCCGACGTCTTCGCCGCGGTCTTCTTCGCGGCGGTCCGCTTGGTGGCCGTCTTCTTGGCCGCCGTCTTCTTCGCGGCCGCCTTCTTCTTCGGAGCCGGGCCCTTGGCGCGCTTCTCCGCCAGCAGCTCGGCGCCGCGCTCGGGCGTGATCGTCTCCGGGTCGTCGTCCTTGCGCAGGGTGGCGTTCGTCGTCCCGTCGGTCACGTACGGGCCGAAGCGGCCGTCCTTGACGACCATCGGCTGCCCGGACTCCGGGTCCACGCCCAGCTCCTTCAGCGGCGGCTTGACCGTCTGCCCGCGCCGCGTCTTGGGCTGGGCGTAGATCGCCAGCGCCTCCTCCAGCGTGATCGTCAGCAGCTGGTCCTCGGACGCCAGCGACCGGGAGTCGGTGCCCTTCTTCAGGTACGGCCCGTACCGGCCGTTCTGCGCGGTGATCTCGTCCCCGCTCTCCGGGTCGGTGCCCACCACGCGCGGCAGGGACAGCAGCTCCAGGGCCTGCTCGAGGGTGACCGTCTCCACGGACATGTCCTTGAACAGCGAGCTGGTGCGCGGCTTGGCCTTGGCGGTCTTCTTCGCGGCGCGCTTCTTCGGAGCACCCTCGGCGCCCTCCGCCGCGGCCGGCGCGGGCGCGTCGTCCTCGATCAGCTCGGTGACGTAGGGCCCGTACCGGCCGGTGCGCGCCACGACGGTGCGCCCGGTCGCCGGGTCCTGGCCCAGCACCCGGTCGCCGTCGGCCTGGGAGGTGAGCAGCTCGCGCGCCCTCTCCACGGTCATCTCGTCGGGGGCGATCTCCTCGGGCACGGACGCCTTGAGCAGCTCGCCGGTCTCGAGGTCCGGGCCCTCCAGGTAGGGGCCGTAGCGCCCCACCCGCAGCACGACGCCCTCACCGATGGGAACGGTGGAGATCTCGCGGGCGTCGATCTTGCCGAGGTCGTCGGCCAGGCCCTTGATGCCCTCCCGGGCGGGTGCGGCGGCGCCGTCGGCCCCGCCGGGGGCGCCGTCACCGCCGGGTGCGTCGACGCCCGGGTCGCCGGGGCCGTCGGCGCCGAAGTAGAAGCGCGTGAGCCAGTCCACCCGCTCGGCCTCGCCGCGGCTGATCGCGTCGAGGTCGTTCTCCATGGAGGCGGTGAAGTCGTAGTCCACCAGCTGGGGGAAGTGCTCCTCCAGCAACCGCGTGACCGCGAACGCCAGCCAGGTGGGCACCAGCGCGGAACCCTTGTAGCGCACGTACCCGCGGTCGACGATCGTGGAGATGATCGAGGCGAACGTGGAGGGGCGCCCGATCTCCTTCTCCTCCAGCGTCTTCACCAAGCTGGCCTCGGTGTAGCGCGGCGGCGGCGACGTCACGTGCCCGTCGGCGGCGAGGTCGCCGCCCGTCAGCGGCTGGCCCGCCTGCACCGGCGGCAGCCGGCGGTCGGTGGCGTCGGCCTCGGTCTCGCGGGTCTCGTCGCGGCCCTCCTCGTAGGCGGCGAGGAACCCGCGGAACGTGATGATCGTGCCGGAGGCGGAGAACTCGGCGTCGCGCCCGTCCGCGGAGGTGGCGCCCAGGCGCACCGTGGCGGTGGTGCCGCGCGCGTCGTGCATCTGCGAGGCGACGGTGCGCTTCCAGATGAGGTCGTACAGGCGGAAGTCGTCGCCGCGCAGCTCACCGGAGACCTGCGCGGGGGTGCGGAAGACCTCCCCGGCGGGGCGGATCGCCTCGTGCGCCTCCTGCGCGTTCTTCGTCTTCGAGGCGTACACGCGCGGGGAGTCGGGGACGTACTCCGGCCCGTACAGCTCCCGCGCCTGGCTGCGCGCCGCGTTCAGCGCCTGCGCCGACAGCTGGATGGAGTCGGTACGCATGTAGGTGATGTAGCCGCGCTCGTACAGGCCCTGCGCCACGCGCATCGCCTGCCGCGCGTTCAGGCGCAGCTTGCGGGAGGCCTCCTGCTGCAGCGAGGAGGTGATGAACGGCGCCGCGGGGCGGCGGCTGTACGGCTTCTCCTCGACGCTGCGCACCGCGAACGCGGCGTCGTCCAGCGCGCGCGCCAGGGACTCGGCGGCGGCGACGTCGAGGTGGGCCACGCCGTCGCGCACCGCGGCGGGCTTGAGCTGCCCGGAGTCGTCGAAGTCGCGGCCGGCGGCGACGCGGCGGCCGTCGAGGGCGACCAGGCGCGCACCGAACGCGCTCTCCTCACCCCCGGGGGTGAACCGGCCGGTGACGTCGGCGTACCCGGCGGCGCGGAAGGCCATGCGCTCGCGCTCGCGCTCGACGCACAGGCGCGTGGCGACGGACTGCACGCGGCCCGCCGACAGCTTCGGGCGGATCTTGCGCCACAGCACCGGGGACAGCTCGTAGCCGTAGATGCGGTCCAGGATGCGGCGGGTCTCCTGCGCGTCGACGAGCCGGTCGTCGATGTCGCGCAGGTCCTGCGAGGCCTGCTGGATCGCCTCGCGGGTGATCTCGCCGAAGACCATCCGCCGGTACGGCACGCGCGGCTCCAGGGCCTGCACCAGGTGCCAGGCGATGGCCTCGCCCTCGCGGTCGCGGTCGGTGGCGAGGATGAGCTCGTCGGCCTCCTTCAGGGCGCGCTTGAGCTCGTTGACCTTCTTCTTCTTGTCGTCGTCGACGACGTAGTACGGCTCGAAGCCGTGGTCGACGTCGACGGCGAACTTGCCGAAGGAGCCCTTCTTGACGTCCTCGGGCAGCTGGGAGGGCTGGGGCAGGTCCCGGATGTGGCCGTAGCTGGCCTCCACCTGGTAGCCGGGGCCGAGGTACGTCGAGATCTTGTCGATCTTGCTGGCCGACTCCACGATCACCAGACGGCGCAGCCCGTCACCGGTCCCCGCCGCCTTCGACTTCCCCGCCACTGGTCCTGCCTCTCCACGTCGATCACGTCGCGGTCGGTGACCGCCGTGGCGCGTCCGCTCGGCTCCCGGCCGGTGCGCGCCCGCCCCGCACTGTCGCACGCGGGGCACCTTCAATGTGTCACGGGCGGCGCAGCGGTGTGCAACCGGCGCGGCGCCGCCCCTGTGGACACCCCGGCGCCCGGCGGGTCAGGGCAGCAGGAGCAGGCCGTCCTGCACGAGGCGGCGCACCCGCGGCAGCAGGCGGGCGCGCAGCGCGGCGGCGTCCTCCTCCAGCAGCACCGCCAGGCCCGCGGTGATCTGCCCCACCGTCAGCTCCCCGTCGCACGCGCCGACCAGGCCCGCCAGGTCCCCGTCGGCCTGCACCGCCCGGCGCAGCCCGCCGCCCTGGCGCAGCAGCACCACGCGCGGGTCCGGGTCCCCGGGGGCGTGGTACCGCTCGTCGGTGACGTCGGGCGCCACGCGCAGCGCCGTGCCGGCCAGCGCCTCGTCGTCCAGCTCCGCCAGGCGGTCGTGCGCGACCAGGCCGGCGGCCAGCACCCCGCCCAGCGGGTCGCTCAGGGTGGACAGCACCTCCTCGAAGCGGCGCAGCGGCACCCCCTCGCGGGCCGGCCGGCGCAGCGTCACCACGCCGAAGCCGACGCCGGTGACGCCGCGGGCGGCGAAGTCGTCCAGCCACGCCGCGTACAGCTCGTCGAAGACCGGCCCGGGCTTCTGCCCGCCGTCGCGGATCCACGTCTCGGCGTACAGCGCCGGGTCGGCCACCTCCCGCTGCACCACCCACGCGTCCAGGCCGGTGCCGGCCAGCCACCCCTCCAGCCGCTGCGACCAGTGCTCGCCGTCGCGCAGCTCCCAGTTGCCCAGCAGCTGCGCCACCCCGCCCGGCGCCAGGACGGGACCGACCTCGCGCACCAGCCGCGCCACCAGCGAGTCCCCCGGCATGCCGCCGTCGCGGTACTCGTACTGCGGCACGCCCGGCCGGCGCGGGGTGATGACGAACGGCGGGTTCGACACCACCAGGTCGAAGCGCTCCTCCTCGGCGACCGGATCCAGCAGGGACCCCTGCCGCAGGTCCAGGCGCACCCCGTTCAGGGCGGCGTTGACGGCCGCCAGGTCCAGCGCCCGCTCGGAGGTGTCGGTGGCCACCACCCGGCGGGCGTGCCGGGAGGCGTGCAGCGCCTGGATCCCGCAGCCGGTGCCGACGTCCAGCACCCGGTCCACGGGCGTGCGCACCGTCGCCGACGCCAGCGTCAGCGACGCGCCGCCCACGCCCAGGACGTGGTCCGAGCGCAGCGCCTCGCCCGTGGCCAGCTCACCCAGGTCGCTGACCAGCCACCACGACGCCGCGCCCGCCGCGTCGTCCACCTCGTACGGGCGCAGGTCCACCAGCGGGCGCACCTCGTCGCCGGGCTGCTCACCGGCCGCGGCCACCAGCCCCAGGGCCACCGCGCCGGCGGTGCCGGTGCGCGGCAGCGCCGCGTCCAGCTCCGCGCGGGTCACGGTGCGCCCCAGGGTGCAGCAGCGCAGCAGCACCGCCGCCGGCTCGCGCGAGCCCTCCGTGGCGCGCAGCGCCGGCAGCGGCTGCTCGCGGTCCAGGGCGGCCGAGGCGACGTCCCCGACGAGCTCGCCCACGCCGTCGACGGTGTAGCCGGCACCGGCGAGGTCCTCGCGCAGGCCGGACAGCAGTTCGAGGGGGTTCACGCCCCGATCGTGCCAGCGGTCAGGACTTCTCCAGGTCCAGGCCCTGCTCGTCGCGCACACCCACGTCGCCGGTGGGGGCGGCGGCGTCGACGCGGCGGTTCCGGCTGACCAGCACCGCCACCACGATGATCACGGTGGCCGCCGCGGCGATGCCGTAGCGCAGCCACGGGTCGGCCCCCTCCCCCAGGCTGAGGGAGACCACGGCAGGCGCCACCAGCAGCGCCACCAGGTTCATCACCTTGATGAGCGGGTTGATCGCCGGGCCCGCGGTGTCCTTGAAGGGGTCGCCCACGGTGTCGCCGATGACCGTGGCGGCGTGCGCCTCGGAACCCTTGCCGCCGTGGTGACCGTCCTCGACGAGCTTCTTCGCGTTGTCCCACGACCCGCCGGAGTTCGACAGGAACACCGCCATCAGCACACCCGCGGCGATCGCCCCGCCCAGGAAACCGGCCAGCGGCGCCACGCCCAGGCCGAAGCCGACCGCGATGGGCGCGAACGCCGCCAGCAGGCCCGGCGTGGCCAGCTCCCGCAGCGCGTCGCGGGTGCACAGGTCCACCACCCGGCCGTGGTCGGGCTCCTCGGTGCCCTCCATGATCCCGGGGTGCTCGGCGAACTGCCGGCGCACCTCCAGCACCACCGCCCCGGCGGAGCGGCCCACCGCGTCCACCGCCAGGCCGGAGAACAGGAACACCACCGCGGCGCCCAGCAGCACCCCCACCAGCGTCGTCGGCGTGGAGACCGAGAAGTCGCCGAGGGTGCGCTGCAGGTACTGCGAGGGCGTGTCGATGCCGGTCACCACCTCCGCCAGGCGCGAGCTGACCGCCTCCTGGTAGGAGCCGAACAGGGCGGTCGCCGCCAGCACGGCCGTGGCGATCGCGATGCCCTTGGTGACGGCCTTGGTGGTGTTGCCCACCGCGTCCAGCTCGGTGAGGACCGCGGCACCGGCCTCGTCGACGTCGCCGCTCATCTCCGCGATGCCCTGGGCGTTGTCGCTGACCGGACCGAAGGTGTCCATCGCCACGATGACCCCCACGGTCGTCAGCAGCCCGCACCCGGCCAGGGCGATGAGGAACATCGCCAGCGGCAGGATCCCGCCGGCCAGCAGGAACGCGAAGTACACCGCGCCGGCGATGACGAGGGTCGTGTGGACGGCCGACTGCAGCCCCAGGCCGATGCCGCTGAGCACCACCGTGGCGGCGCCGGTCAGCGACGCCCCCGCCACGTCGCGGGTGGGGCGGGACTCGGTGCCCGTGTAGTAGCCGGTGATCCACAGGATGAGGACGGCCAGCAGGATCCCCAGGAACACGGCGCTGAGCGCCACCAGCCGCGGGTCGCCGTCCAGCACCGCCACCGACGCGTCCGCGCCGGCGAAACCGGCGAACGTGGCCGGCAGGTACGCGAAGGAGGCGATCGCCGTGCCCACCAGCGCCACCGCGGCCGAGAGGTAGAAGCCGTTCTGGATGCTCGTCAGGCCGCTGACCCCCGGCTTGGCCCGCACCAGCAGCACGCCCAGGGCCGCGGTGATCGCGCCGATGGCCGGCACCAGCAGCGGCAGGACCAGGCCCTCCTCGCCGATCGCGGTGCTGCCCAGGATGACCGCGGCGACGATCGTCACCGCGTACGACTCGAACAGGTCCGCCGCCATGCCCGCGCAGTCGCCGACGTTGTCGCCGACGTTGTCGGCGATGGTGGCGGGGTTGCGCGGGTCGTCCTCGGGGATGCCCTGCTCGATCTTCCCGACCAGGTCGGCACCGACGTCGGCGGCCTTGGTGAAGATGCCGCCGCCCACGCGCATGAACATCGCCAGCAGCGCCGCGCCGAACCCGAAGCCCTCCAGCACCGTGGGGGCGTCGTCCTCGTACACCAGCACCGCCACCGAGGCGCCCAGCAGGCCCAGGCCCACGGTCGTCATCCCGACGACGCCGCCGGTGCGGAAGGCCAGGCGCATGCCGGCCTCGCGCCCGCCGGCGCCCTCGCGGGCCGCGGCCGCCACGCGCACGTTCGCGCGCACCGCCAGCGACATGCCGAGGTAGCCGATCGCCGCGGAGAACACCGCGCCCGCGAGGAAGGCGACGCTGCGGGCCGCCCGCAGGTCCCAGCCGTCCGCGGGCAGCGCCAGCAGGAGCAGGACCACGGCGACGGCGAACCACGCCAGGGTGCGGAACTGCCGGCGCAGGTAGGCGCCGGCGCCGGTCTGCACGGCGGCGGCGATGGAACGCATCCGCTCGGTGCCCTCGCCGGCGGCGAGCACCTGCCGCCGGAACACCCAGGCGGTGGCGAGCGCGGCCAGGGAGACGACGGCGACGGCGGCGACGACGCCCTGCGCGGTGGTGGAGAGACCCTCGGACGTGCCCATGCGTCCTCCTCGACGTGCGGTGATCTGCACGCAGCGTAGGACCGGGACCACCGGCAGTGCCACGGAATCGCCCGAGGCACCGCCCGCCGGGGCTCAGACCTGCTGGTCCGCCCCGGCGGTGGCCGCCTCGCGCACCCAGATCAGGCGCACCCCGCCCGGTGCCGTGACGGGGGCGCTGCTGCCCGCGGCGCCCGTCATGAGCGCCAGCGACAGCGGGTCCTCGGTGGTCGCCGTCGGCGGCGTCTCCGCCAGCGGCGCGCCGTCCTCGTCGCAGCGCAGGACCGTCACGTCGAGGCGGTCCTCGTCGTCGCTCAAGCGCATGTCGACGAGGCCGGCGCGGCCCGCGGCGGCCTCGGTGGCGCTGACCGCGCGGGCGCACGCCTCACCGATGGCGATGCGGATCTCGTCCAGCTGGTCCTCGCCGAACCCCGCCCGCCGAGCCACCGACACCGCCACCAACCGGGCGGTGCGGACGTGCTCGGGCAGGGGGGTGAAGCGCAGGTCGACGGTGGGCACGGGCGCCTCAGGACGTCGCGTTGGCCTCGTCGGCCGCGGCCGACGCGGCGATGGCCTCGGCGACGGTGTCGTGGATCGGGAAGACCTTCGTCAGGCCCGTGATGCGGAAGACCTTCAGGATCTTCTCGCGCTGGCAGACCAGGTGCAGGGAGCCGTCGTGCGAGCGGACCCGCTTCAGGCCGCCGACCAGGACGCCGAGGCCGGTGGAGTCCAGGAACTCCACGCCCTCCATGTCCACCACCAGGTGGTGGTGGCCGGCGCCGACGAGTTCGTTGAGGCGCTCGCGCAAGGTCGGTGCGGTGTAGACGTCGATCTCACCGGACACCTCGACGACGGTCCGGCCGCTCTCCTCACGGCTGGTCACCGACAGGTCCACAGGACCCCTCCTCGCTGCTGCTGGCGTCGAACGTGCCGGGCGACACGCCCTGAAGCATTGAACCATCGCGGTGCGTGATGAGCGCGTTCAGCGGGGGCGACCCGCGGCGGCCGGGCCGGACCGGCGGGGCGACACTGGTGCGGTGCGGGGGGCGGCGGCGCGTCGGGAGGGCCCGCGAGGGGCACCGGGTGGGCAGGAGCTCCCGGCGTGGGCGGAGCTGCTGGCGGACGGCGAGCGCACGGGCCGGCTGCGGCACGTGGAGGTGCTGCCGGCACGGGCGGGCGAGCGGGCGGACTGGCCGGCGTGGGCGGACCCGGAGGTCGTCGCGGCGCTGGAGCGCGGCACCGGCGGGCGGCCCTGGCGGCACCAGGTGCGCACGGCGGAGGCGGTGCGCGCGGGCCGCTCCACGGTGCTCGCGGCGGGCACCGCCTCGGGCAAGTCGCTCGCCTTCCAGCTGCCGCTGCTGACGGAGCTGCGCCGGCCGGCCGGCGACGGCTCGCCGCGCGGTGCCACCGCCCTGTACCTGTCGCCGACGAAGGCGCTGGCCGCGGACCAGGAGGCGCGCCTGCGCGCCCTGGGGCTGGACCGCCCCGTCAGCGCCACCTACGACGGCGACACCCCGCCGGAGGTGCGCCGCTGGGTGCGCCGCAACGCCTCCCTGGTGCTGACGAACGTGGACACCCTGCACGCCTCGGTGCTGCCCGGCCACGAGCACTGGGCGCCGTTCCTGCGCCGGCTGCGCTTCGTCGTGGTCGACGAGTGCCACACCTACCGGGGGGTGTTCGGCGCGCACTCCGCGGCGGTGCTGCGCCGGCTGCGGCGGCTGGCCGCCCGCTACGGGGCCGAGCCGGTGTTCGTGCTGGCCTCGGCGACCGTCGCCGAACCTGCCACGACGGCGCGGCGCCTGACGGGCGTGGAGGTGGAGGCCGTCGCGGAGGACACCTCGGCGCGCCCGCGGGTGTCGGTGGCGCTGTGGGAGCCGCCGGTGCGCGAGGGCGCCGAGGAGGGCGCCGACGACGAGCGGCGCGCCGCCACCGCGGAGACCGCCGACCTGCTGGCGGGTCTGGTCGCGCGGGGCGTGCGGACCCTGGCGTTCGTGCGCAGCCGCGCCGGCGCGGAGTCCGTGGCCGCGGGGGCGCGCCGCCGTCTGCTCCAGGACGCCCCGCCCCTGGCGGCGTCGGTGCTGGCGTACCGCGGCGGCTACCTGCCGGAGGAGCGCCGCGAGCTGGAGGAGGGGCTGCGCTCGGGGCGCGTGCTGGGCCTGGCGAGCACCCGCGCCCTGGAGCTGGGCGTGGACGTGGCGGGCCTGGACGCGGTGCTCATCGCCGGCTGGCCCGGCACCCGCGCCTCGTTCCGGCAGCAGCTCGGCCGCGCGGGGCGGCGCGACCGGCCGGCCCTGGGCGTGTTCGTGGCCCGGGACGACCCGCTGGACACCTACCTCGTCCACCACCCGGAGGCCCTGTTCGGCGTGGACGTGGAGGCGACCGTGCTGGACCCCTCCAACGCGTACGTGCTGGCCCCGCACCTGGTGGCCGCGGCGCAGGAGCTGCCGCTGACCGAGGCGGACCTGGAGCTGTTCGGCCCGGCGGCCGGCGGGGTGCTGGACCTGCTGGTGGCGCGCGGGCTGCTGCGCCGGCGCGCGCGGGGCTGGTTCCCGGCTCGCCCGCACCGCGCGAGCGAGCTGACGGACCTGCGCGGCGCCGGCGGCACCGTGCGCGTCGTGGAGACCGCCACGGGGCGCGTGCTGGGCACGGTCGAGGCGTCGGCGGCGGACTCCTCGGTGCACCGCGGGGCCGTGCACGTGCACCAGGGCCGCACGTACGTCGTCGACGAGCTGGACCTGGACGGGCAGGTCGCGCTCGTGCACGCGGCCGCCCCCGACCACACCACGCACGCCCGCAGCCGCGGCGACGTGCGGGTGCTGGCGGTGGAGGAGGACGCCGTGCACGGGCCGCTGGGGACGGCCCGCGGGGTCGTGGAGGTCACCAGCCGGGTCACGGGGTTCCTGCGCCGCCGCGCCGGCACCGGCCAGGTGCTCGGGGAGGAGCCGCTGGACCTGCCCGAGCGGCGGCTGCGCACCCGCGCGGTGTGGTGGTCGCTGGACGCGGACACCGCCGTGGACGCCGTCGGCGCCGCGCAGCGGCTCCCGGGTGCCCTGCACGCCGCCGAGCACGCCGCGATCGGGTTGCTGCCGCTGCTGGCGACGTGCGACCGCTGGGACCTGGGCGGGCTGTCCACGGCGCTGCACCCGGACACCGGCCGCCCCACCGTGTTCGTGCACGACGCGGTGCCCGGCGGCGCCGGGTTCAGCGACCGCGGCCACCTGCTGCTGGCGCGCTGGCTGACCGCCACCCGCGACGCCGTGCGGGCCTGCCGCTGCGCGGCCGGCTGCCCCGCGTGCGTGCAGTCGCCCAAGTGCGGCAACGGCAACGAGCCGCTGGACAAGGCGGGTGCGCTCGCCCTGCTGGACGTCGTGGTGGCCGCGCTGGCCGCCGGGCGGCCGGCCGCCACGGGGACCACCGCACCCGGCTGACCGGTCGGCCCACCGGCCCGCGGCTCACGACGGCCCGTCCACCGCCGCGCGGGGCGTGCCGGCGTGGACGGCGGCGCTGCCGGCGCGGGCCGCCGCCCGCGCCGGGGCACCGCCCAGCAGGCCGGCCACCGGGCCGCCGACCGGCACGCGGGCGTCGACGCGCACCGAGCCGTCGGCGGCCACGGCGCACCCGCCGGTGGCGCCGTGCGCGCGCAGCACCCGCGCCGCCCGCTCGCACGCCTCCCCCGGTGCGCGGCCGAGGACGACGTCCGCACCCGCGAGCGCCGCCAGATCGGCGGCCGACTGCGCGCGGTGCCGGGCCGCCACGGCCGCGCCCAGGCCGACGACGGCCACCGCGAGGGCCAGGACCACGGCGACGACGCCGAGCAGCAGCACCCCGCCGCTGCCCGTGTCCCGGTCCGCGCCCCCTCCACCGCCCCGCCCACCGGTGCGCTCCCCCTCGCCCGCGGCCCGGGGCGGGGTCACGGGACGGCCGCGGCGCGCTCGACGGCGGAGCCTTCGGCGGCGCCCTCGACGGCGGCGCCCTCGACGGCGGCGGTGGCCGTCGAGCGCACCAGCACCTCGCCGCCGAGCGGCCCGGCGAGGTGCTGCACCGAGCGCACCTCGACCGCGACCGTCCCGTCGCCCCGCGCGAGCACCGAGACCGCGGCCCGCGCCGGGGCCGCGGCCGCCGCGGTGGCCCGCACGACGGCCGCGTCCTCGCCGCGGGCGGCCGCGCGCGCCCCGGCCCGGGCGGCGTCCACGCAGGACACCTGGGCCAGGACGGCCCGCGCCGCCCCCAGGACGAGGGCGAGGACGAGGACGACGGCCGGCAGGGCGACGGCGAGCTCGGCGACCACGGCCCCCTCCTCCCGCCCCGGGCGCCGCCCGGCCCTCACCCGAGCGCCAAGGCCTGGCGCACGACCCCGAGCAGCAGCCCGCGCACCTCGTCGCTGCGCAGGACGGCGACGAGCAGCCCGGCGAACCCGCACGCCGCGAGCGTCGCCATCGCGTACTCGGCCGTGGCCATCCCCGCGTCGCAGCCGGGGTCGCGGCCGGGGTCGCGGCCGGGGTCGCGGCCGGGGTCGCGGCCGGGGTCGCGCTCGGGGTCGCGGCCGGGGTCGCGCTCGGGGTCGCGCCCGGCGGGTGGCACCTCCCCCGGCGCCCGCGCGCTCGTCCCGCCGCCCGGGGTCGCTGGCCGCGCCCGCTCGTCCACCCGCTCGTCCACCCGCTCGTCCACCACGTCCTCCTCCCGCCGGCGCTCCGGCCGGCCGCTGCGGACCGGCTCCCCGCCGGCCCGGGACCACCCTGCGGGCCCGGCTCCCGGTGGCGACCGGGCCGCCGGGGCGGTTGTGGAGGAGGCCGGCGGGCGCGGGGTTGTGGAGCGCGCGGACGGCGCCGCGCGGGCCGCGTCCCGGCGGGGCGTCACCCCGTCAGGACGTCGCGCGCCAGGGTCAGGACGACGGGGACCACGCCCAGGAGCAGGAACGACGGCAGCGTGCACAGCCCCAGGGGCAGCACGAGCCGGGAACCCAGCCGGGCGGCGGCCTCCGCCGCGGCGCGACGCCGCTCGGCCCGCTGCTGCGCGGCCGCCGAGACCAGCAGGGAGGCGGCGGAGGCGCCGGTGCGCGCCGACAGCAGCAGCGGCTCGGCCAGGGGTTCCCACCGCTGGCCGGCGCCCTCCCAGGCGTGCTCCGGGTCGGTGCCCGCGGCCAGTTGGGCGCACACCCGCGCCAGGTCCGCCGGGACGGGCCCGGGGAGGGCCTCCACGGCCCGGTGCAGCGCGCGGCCGGGTGGCAGCCCGGCGGTGACGGCGGCCGCGGTCAGCTCCAGCAGCAGGGGGAGGTCGGGGGCGGGCGGGCTCGGCGG
>NZ_JALBVB010000055.1:47843-72008 GCF_022669155.1 Kineococcus sp. TRM81007
CGGACCCTCCGCGCCGCCGGCACCGCCCGCCTCCGCGGCGCACCCACCGCCCCGGCGTCGTCGTCACCGCGTCCCGCGCCCCCGCGCGCTGCCGGGGCGCGCACGGCCAGCAGCGCGGCCGCCAGCAGCAGCGCGACGGCGAGCCCCGCGGCAGGCGGGGTCACGGACCGCCCGCCGCACCCGCGGAGCGCACCAGCCGTGCGCTCCACCACCGGCCCGTCAGCAGCAGCGCGGTGCCGGCGAGCGCGCACACCCGGCCGGCGGCGGTGCCCAGCAGCGCCTCCCACGGCGGCGCCCCCAGGGCGGCACCCAGCGCCAGCCCGGCGAGCGGCAGCAGGGAGACGGT
Source organism: Kineococcus sp. TRM81007 (assembly GCF_022669155.1). Lineage (GTDB taxonomy): Bacteria > Actinomycetota > Actinomycetes > Actinomycetales > Kineococcaceae > Kineococcus. Next base: position 48,190 of record NZ_JALBVB010000055.1, read on the forward strand.
CCGGGCGCTGACCTGTGCCCCGGCGGTGGCGGCGCGCACCGCGGCTCGCACGTCGGCCTCCGCCCGCATCCCGGCGGCGCACTGCTCCAGGGTCTCGGCGGCCGGGGCGCCGGTGCGCTCCACGAGCCGCCACACCGCCTGCACGCCCTCGGGGGCGCCGGGCGCGGGGCCTGCCCGCCCCGGGCCGCCGTCCGCGTCCGCGACACCGCCGGGCACCGCGTGCCGCCACGCCTGCGCGGGCGTCAGGCCGGCGCGCAGGAGGGCCGCGACGCGCTCAGCCAGCCGGGCCCCCTCGAGCAGGTCCGCGTCGGGGGGCGGGCGGCGCCGGCCGGGCCGCGGGCCCCGCCGGCCGGCGGGGCGCCGGGGGGCCTGCCCCCGGGGAGCCGGCCCCCGCGCACCCGCGCCCCGGAGCAGGACGGCACCACCCAGGAGGGCGGCGACGGCGAGCGCGGGGCCGGTGGCGGCGCTCACGGCGCGCCCGCCGGCAGCCCCGGCCGCTCGGCCAGCCCCAGCCGCTCGGCCAGCTCCGGCCACACCGGCCCGCGCCCGGCCGTGCCGTCGTCGTCCACCCGCAGGGCGGGCACCACGACGGCGCGCCCGCCCGGCGCGGACCGCACCAGCGCCACCTCGGACAGCCCCCGCCGGCCGGCGCGGCGGCTCACGTGCAGCACCACGTCCACCCCCGCCAGGAGTTGGGCGTCGACCGCCGCCGGTGCCGCCCCGGCGGCGGCGGCCAGGGCGTGCAGGCGCGGCACGACGTCGGCGGCGGTGTTGGCGTGCACGGTCCCGGCACCGCCGGCGTGGCCGGTGTTGAGCGCGGCCAGCAGGTCGCGCACCTCGGCGCCGCGGCACTCGCCGACGACCAGCCGGTCCGGGCGCATCCGCAGGGCCTGCCGCACCAGCACGTCCAGGCCCACGCCGCCGCGCCCCTCGACGTTCTCCCGGCGCGCCTCCAGCCGGACCACGTGGGGGTGGTCGGGGCGCAGCTCGCCGGAGTCCTCCACGAGGACGATGCGCTCGGCGGGGTCGACCTCGGCGAGCAGCGCCTGCAGCAGCGTCGTCTTGCCGGCCCCGGTGCCGCCGCTGACCAGCACGGACAGCCGGGTGGCGACGACGGCGCGCAGCACCTCCAGCCACCCGTCGGGCACCGCTCCGGCGGTGGCGAGCTCCGCGAGGCGCCAGCGGCGCAGGGCGGGCACCCGCAGGCTGATGCAGGTGCCGTCCGGCGCGAGCGGCGGCAGCACCGCGTGCAGGCGCGTGCCGTCGGCGAGGCGGGCGTCGACGAACGGGCTGGCCTCGTCGAGGCGGCGGCCCGCACCGGCGGCCAGTCGCACCGCCAGGGCGCGCACCTGCTCCTCCCCACCCACCTCGACGGCGGCGGGCCGNCGCAGCCCGCCGCCGTCGTCGACCCACACCGCTCCCCCGCCGTTGACGAGGACGTCGGTGACGCCCTCGAGGGCGAGCAGCGGCTGCAGGGGGCCGGCACCGGTGACCCGTGCGCGCACGTCGTCGACCAGGCGCAGCAGGGCGGCCGCGCCCAGCACGACGCCCTCGGCGCGGGCCGCTCGCGCCACCGCGGCCGGCTCCACCGGGCCCGCCAGGCGGGCGCGGACCCGGTCGGCCAGGTCCGCGGCGGGGGTCACCACGCGGGGACCGCGGCGCGCGCCCACCGGGCGGCGAAGACCCGCAGGGGACTGCGCCGGCTCACCGGCAGGCCCTCCCCGCGCTCCAGGGGCGCCTCGAGGTCCCGTTCGGCGCGCAGCGTGGCGGCCAGCGGCGCGCCGACGACGTCGGCGAGGACGTCCGCGTCGGCGCCCGCCCCGACGTCGCGCAGGACCAGGCGCACCTCGGGGTCCGCGCCCGCGGCGAGGCGTCGCACCTCGTCGACGGTGCAGCACGCGGCGGCGGCGGCGCGGGTGGTGGCGGGGGCGACGACCAGCACCTCGGCGCAGACGCCCAGCACGTCGGCACCCAGCTCCTCCAGCCGGCCGCGCGGCAGGTCCACCACGGTGGTGGCGAACGCGCCGCGCGCCGCCCGCAGGACCGCGCCGAGAGCCTCCCGGGTGGGCCCGGCACCGGTGCGCCGGTCACCGGCGAGCAGGTGGAGCCCGTCCTCGAGACGGACGGTGGAGCGCAGCACGTCCGGTCGCAGCCGACCGGAGACGCCGGCGAGGTCGCCCCAGCGCAGCCCCGGCAGCTGGTCCGCCCCCACCAGCAGGTCCAGGCCGCCGGCGGCGGGGTCGGCGTCCAGGAGCAGCACGTCGCCGTCCTCGGCGGCGGCCGCGGCCAGCGCGGCGGCGAGGACGCTGGCACCTCCCCCGCCGCACCCGCCGACCACCCCGACGACGCGTCCCTGCGGCCGGGGCCCGCCGGCGACGTCGACGAGGTGGTCCAGCAACCACGGCTCGGCCTCGGGCAGCAGCGCGGCGTGGTCGGCGTCGACCTCCGCGGCGTGCCGCCACCACTCGGGCCCGACCGGGGCGGTGCCCACGAGGACCACCTCGCCGGCGCCCCGGGCACGGACCTCGGCCACGTGCTGGGCCGGGGTGCCGGCGCCCGCGAGCAGCAGCGGCGGCACCGGGCCGGTGGCGGGCGCCTCCCGCAGGACGTCGCACCCCGCGACGTCGGCGAGGCGCAGGACCGCCGCGGCCAGGGAGTCGTCGGCGCCGAGCAGCAGCGCGCCCGGCGCGGAGCCGCCGGGACCGGGGCCGCCGGGAACGGGACGGGCGGGCGCGGCGGGCCGCTGCGGGCGGTGGTGTGGACGGTGGTCGGCGGGCACGGGGGCCTCCTCGCGGGTCGCGGTGGTCGCCCGTCACCGTCGCGCTCCCGGGCACCGGTCCCCGGCACCGCTGAGGAGCCCTGTGGAGGGACGGCCGCCGCCGGTCCTGTGGACGCCGCGCTGCGCCCGGAGGAGGGAGGGGGAAAGACGACGGCCCCCGCTGGGGGGGAGCGGGGGCCGTCCACGGTCCGGCTCGGGGGGGATGAGCCGGGCCCGCGATGTCGCCCGAAGGGCGTACCTCACCATTTGACCCCATCGGAGCCGCGCTGGCAATTCCTCCACGCGGTCCGATCGGAGGAAACTCGTCCGGCGGGGACCGGGGCACGCCCCGCCGGGCGCGCTGGCGGTCCTCAGCCGCGCAGGGCCGCGGCCCGGGTGAGGAAGTCGGCCGCCAGCGGAGCCGCCACGGAGCCACCGCTCGCCCCGTCGGAGACGAAGACGGCGAACGCCAGCGACCCCTGGTAGCCGATCGTCCAGGCGTGCGTGGGCAGCGGGTCCCCGGTGCCGTGCTCGGCGGTGCCGGTCTTGGCGTGCACGGGCTCGCCCGGCACCCCGCCCAGCACGGTGGCGGTGCCGGAGACGACGACCTCGCGCATGAGGTCGCCCACGGCCTCCAGGACCGCGGGGTCGGCCGCCGAGGGCGGGGCGGCAGGGGCGGCGGGCGCCGGGTCCAGCACCACCGCCGGGCGGCGCAGCTCCCGGGCCGCGACCGAGGCCGCCGCCACCGCCATCGCCAGCGGGCTGACGAGGGTGCGGCCCTGCCCGAAGCTCGCGGCGGCCAGGTCCACAGCGGACTCGGTGACGGGAACGTCCCCGGCGAAGGCGTCCACCCCGCTCGCCCACTCCGCCCCCACGCCCAGCTGCGCGGCGGTGGTGCGCAGCTCGTCGTCGTCCAGCCGCGCGCTCAGGCTCGCGAAGGCCGTGTTGCACGACTGCGCGAAGTCGGTGCGGAAGGGCACGTCCCCGAACGCCTCGCCCTCGAAGTTGCGGAAGGAGCGCCCGTCCACGGTGAACGTCGGCGCGCAGGCCACCGTCTCGGCCGGGTCGAGGCCCTGCGCCAGCAGCGCGACCGTGGTGACGACCTTGAACGTGGAGCCGGGCGGGAAGCGCCCGGTCAGGGCGAGGTCGCCCCGGTCGGCCGGGGAGCTCGCCACGGCGAGCACCTCCCCCGTGGCCGTGTCCACCGCCACGAGCGCCGACGGCGACGCCGTCGCGGCCAGCACGTCGTCGGCCTCCTGCTGCAGCGCGGCGTCCAGGCTCGTGCGCACCGGCTCGCCCGGCACGGGGTCTACGACGAGCAGGTCCTGCGGCGCGCCCTCCCCGCCGGTGGTGCGCACCGCGACGCCCACGCGGCCGGCGAGGCGCTCGTCGTACCGCTCCTGCAGGCCGGACAGCCCGGCGACGTCCCCGGCCGCGTAGCGCCCGCCGGACTCCTCCACCTTCTCCGCGGTGACCTGCCCGACGGTGCCGAGCAGGCCGCGGGCGAACTCCCTCGTCGGCGCCAGCGGCAGGGCCGACTCGCGGAAGACCGCCCCGGGGACCGGCTGCAGCGCGTCCCGCCGGGCGTCGTAGTCGTCGCGGCGCAGCGTGACGACGTCGACGAAGGCGTCGGGGTCCGCCTGCCGGACGCGCTCGGCGAGGGCGTCCGCGTCGACGCCGAGGACCTCGCCGAGCGCCGCGGCGGTCGCGGCGGGGTCGGTGGTGCGCGAGGGCTGCACACCGACCCGCACCACGGGCGTCTCGGTGACGACGGGGGTGCCGTCGCGGCCCAGGACGTCGGCGCGCGGCGGCTGGGTGCGCTCCAGGGCGAGGGTGGCGGTGCCGCCCGCGAGCGCGGGGTGCACCAGTGCGGGCTCCCACACCACCCGCCACTCCTCGTCGTCACCGCGCCGCAGCCGCAGGGCGGTGGTGTACGCGAACGCGGTGCCCTCGGGGGCTCCGTGCGCGGCGGCGAGGTCGAAGGAGACGTCCAGGCGGGCCGCGGCGCTGCCGTCGCCGGCGCTGTCGGTGTCCACCGCCGCCACGCTCACGGTGGGCGGTGCGCTCGCCAGCCCACCGGCCAGGCGCGCGTACTCGGCGGCCGGGTCCACCGGCGGCTGACCGGCGGCGGCCTCGAACAGCTCGGCGCGCCAGGTGCCTGCGGACCAGTCGCGGGCGACGTCGCCCGCCAGTCGCCGGGCCGCCGCCCCGGCGTCGTCGCGCGAGCGCGCCCAGGCGGCGGTGCCGGCGGCGGCCGCGGCGAGCACGGCGGCTCCCCCGGCGACCACGGTGCGGCGACGGGGACGCCGGGGAGTCCCCGGGCCGGGGCGGGGCGAGGGGTCGGTGCTCATCGCTTTCGATGCTCGCACGTGCGACTGCTAACCTCTTGGTCGTTGGAGGTGTCGCCTAGTCCGGTCTATGGCGCCCGCCTGCTAAGCGGGTTGGGGGCTACAACCCCCTCGCGGGTTCAAATCCCGCCACCTCCGCCGGCCCGAAGGCCCCGTCCGCACCGCGGACGGGGCCTTCGTCGTCCCCGGCCGGTCCCGTCGGCAGCGGTGAGCCGCCGGCACGACCCCTCGGCCCGACCCGTCCGGGGGTGGCCCCCGGCCCCGGACGGTCCACCGAGGCACAGAGGCGGCCGGAACCGTTGCGGCACAGCCGATTGGGCATCTGGGCCGGAGGCCGCTAGACTCGTCCACGGCTGCTGCGGAAACGCGGCGACCGGCGCCCGTAGCTCAACGGATAGAGCATCTGACTACGGATCAGAAGGTTAGGGGTTCGAGTCCCTTCGGGCGCACCACGGCCGGCAGGCCGCACAGGGCGGGTCCTCCACGGAGGGCCCGCCCTTCGTCGTCCGTGCGGGTGTCCGCTCGTGCCCGGCGGCGCCCCGCTCCAGCCAGCCGGGCGCGCCGGCTCCCCCTCCCCGGGCCGCACGAGGGACGCCCCCTCCCCCGTCCGGCTCCTCCCGCCCGCGGCCACCACCTCGCGGGGGACCCCTCGGCGGGCCCGCCGAGGCGGTGGCCGCGGCGCTCGGCGACCGGCACCCAGCGGCCGGCACGCACCCCGGGCCCCCGACCGGGCGCACCGGCGGGGAACGGCGCCCGCCACGCGACCCGCCGCACCCCAGCCCCGGAACCCCGCCGGGTGACGCCCGAACCCCCGGAACCCGATTCCCCGGCCTTTCCACGGCGGGCCGGAGCGGTGGCGGAAGGGTTCACGGAACCGACCCCGGCAGCACCGGGGAACCGGGGCCGCGGCGTTCACGGGCCGGGCGGGCGCAGGCCCGTCGCGGCCGTTCGGGACGCCCCCACCGGGGCCGGACCAGCGGATCGGCGGGCGTCGCGGCATTACCGTTCACAGCCCGGGCAGTTCGGCGGCGCAGCGCGGGAACAGACCGGGGGAACCACCCGGAGAACCCCACCCGTTCGCCGCCGAGAATGCACTCCTCGATGCGCGAACTCCCCGAGAACTGTGGTTTCATGGGGTTCAGCATCAATCACCCCACCTCGCTCCCGGGAGCCCAGCATGGCAAGCCACGACGTCGCACTGAAGGTGGCCACCGAACTGCCGGTCGGTGCCGTCGACCTCGAGATCCCCGTCAAGCGGAACGGCCGCAAGATCGGCACGTTCACCGTGAACGCGAACGGTGTCTCCTGGAACCCCTCGACCTCCAAGGCCCCGACCTCGGTCTCGTGGGAGGAGCTGCCGGCGGCGTTGTCGAGCACCGCCGCCCCGGCCGAAGCCGCCCCGGCGAAGAAGGCCGCGCCCGCCGCGAAGAAGACGACGGCGAAGAAGACCACCGCCAAGAAGGCGGCGCCCGCCGAGGCCCCGGAGGCCGAAACCGCTCCCGAGGTCACCGAGGCCCCGGCGCCCGCCAAGCGCGCCTCCGGCCGCAAGTCGGCTGAGAAGTCCGCGCCGGCGGCCAAGAAGTCCGCCCCCGCAGCGAAGAAGTCCGCGCCGGCGGCGAAGAAGTCCGCCCCCGCCGCGGTGGACGCGCGCGCCGTGCGCCAGTGGGCCGCGGAGAACGGCATCACGGTCGCCCCGCGCGGCCCCATCTCCACGAGCATCATCGACCAGTTCCGCGCCGCCACCGCCTGAGCGGCGCACCACGCAGCAGGGGGCGGGATCCTTCGGGATCCCGCCCCCTGCTGCGTTCCCGGCGCCCGCCGGGCGACACCCGTCAGCGCCCCGCGGCGCGGCGGGCCAACCTCACCAGGACGCGCCCCGCGGCACGGCCGCGGCGGCGCGGCGCCCGCTCGGCTGCGACCGAGGGCGCGGCGGGGCGGCCGAAGATGACCTCGCACAGGTCCCGGTACTTCTCGTCCGGGTCCGGCACCCAGTCGATGCGGCGCATCGCCTGGTCCTTGCCCGCGGACTCCAGCACGAACTGCCCGTACCCGAGCAACCGGCCGGGCACCGACTGGTTGTAGCTCATGTCGGTCACCTTGCTCAGCGGCATCATGGCCGTGCGGCGGTTCACCACGCCCCGCGTGAGCAGCAGCCGCTTGTCGGTGGCGACGAACCAGCCGTTGCGCCACGTCAGCAGCCGCCAGACCGCCCGCAGCAACAGCACCACCCAGGCCAGGAACAGCGCGTCGCGCAGCAGCGGCGGGTCGGGCGGCAGGCGGAACCCCAGCCACAGGACGACGGCGAAGCCCGCCACGACGCCGGTGACGGTGCCCACCAGCTGCGCCCAGTGCCGCTGGGCGGTGACGTGGGTGCGCTCACCGGCCAGGAGCCGGCGCTTCACCCAGCGCGGCAGGACGGCGCGACCGGGGTCGGACTCGTCCGCGGCGGCGAGCTCGGCGGGCGAGGACCCCGTCGTGGACGTCCCACGCACCCGTGCGCTCCGTGCGCTCAGGCCAGCAGGCCGTCGAAGAACGCCGCGACGCTGCTCACCAGGGTGCCCAGCGCTTCACCGACGCCGCGCACGAAGCCCGCGGCGGACTCGGGTGAGCGGTAGACCGCGTACAGCGCGAACGCCACCAGGACCCAGCCCAGAACCCGGCGCCACTTCATGCCCAGCCCCTCCCCGCGTTCCTCGAACGCCGTTCACCGTCACCACAAGTCAGGAAATGACCACGATCGGGCGCCATCCTGCCGGAAACGGCGCGCGAGTTCGATCACCCCGCGCCGGGAACCGGGGAGGGATCAGACCACGCCGTAGAGGCGGTCGCCGGCGTCACCCAGACCGGGGACGATGTAGCCGTTCTCGTCGAGGCGCTCGTCGACGGCGGCGGTGACCACGGTGACGTGGGCGTGCTCGTCGAACGCCGAGCGCACGACCTCGATGCCCTCGGGGGCCGCGAGCAGGCAGATGGCGGTGACGTCCACGGCGCCGCGCTCCAGCAGGTACTCGACGGCCGCGACGAGGGTGCCCCCGGTCGCCAGCATCGGGTCCAGCACGTACACCTGCCGGCCGGAGAGGTCGTCGGGCAACCGGTTGGCGTAGGTGGTCGCCTGCAGCGTGGTCTCGTCGCGGATCATCCCGAGGAAACCGACCTCAGCGGTGGGCAGGAGGCGCACCATGCCGTCGAGCATGCCGAGGCCGGCGCGCAGGATCGGCACGACGATCGGCTTGGGCGAGGTCAGCCGCACCCCCGTGGTGGGGGCGACCGGGGTGTTCACCGGGTGCGGTTCGACCCGCACCTCCCGGGTGGCCTCGTAGGCCAGCAGCGTGACGAGTTCGTCCGCCAGGCGGCGGAAGGTGGGCGAGTCGGTGGTCGCGTCCCGCAGGGCGGTGAGTTTGTGGGCGACCAGGGGGTGCTCGATGACGGAGAGGCGCACGGGGGCCCAACCTAGCTGCCCCGGCGGTGCTGGCGGCATCCGCGAGCGTCCTGCCACCATGGTCACGTGGCGTACTTCACCGCTGTGCTGACCCCGGACGGCGACGGCTGGCGCTCCGTCGACGTCGACCTGGAAGCCGGTTCCCCGGAGGAGCTGGGAGACGTGCTGCGCGGCGCCGTGGGCGACGACGCGGCGGTCCTGGCGGTCCTGGAGCGCGAGGACGAGTGGTTCGCGTTCGTGCGCACCGACGGCGACGACACGCGCGTGTTCGTCTCCGACGCGGTCGCGGCCGCCGACAGCTCCTACGCGGAGCTGTTCGCCGAGCTGCCCCCCGCGGCCGAGGTGCCGCCCCCCGGGGACGGGGACGGCGGGGCGGACGACGAGGACGGGCCGGACGACGACGAGCGCAGCTCCGGCGCGGTCCAGGGCCTGGGCGAGGCGGTGTGGGCGGGCGACCCCGAGCTGCTGGCGGACCTCGGGTGCCCGGCAACCACGATCACCCGTCTGGCGGTCTCCGGGCCGGACCCCTCGACGGCCACCGTGGAGGTCGGCGAGCTGCTCGGGTTCGCCGAGGTCCTGGAGGCGCTGCGCTGACCGGGCTCGCCCACCCGCCGCCGTGGCCGGCGTGGATGCGCCTGGCCCTCGACGAGGCGCGGGCCTGCGAGGCGTCCGGCGACGTCCCGGTGGGCGCGGTCGTCGTGGACGCCGACGGCGCCGTGCTGGGTGCGGGGCGCAACGAGCGGGAGGCGGCGCAGGACCCGACGGCGCACGCGGAGGTGCTGGCGCTGCGGGCCGCGGCCCGCGCGCGCGGGCAGTGGCGCCTGTCGGGCTGCACGCTCGTGGTGACGCTGGAGCCGTGCGTGATGTGCGCGGGCGCCCTGGTGCTCGCCCGCGTGGACCGGCTGGTGCTGGGGGCGTGGGACCCGCGGTTCGGCGCGGCGGGCTCGCTGCGGGACGTGGTGCGCGACCGCCGGCTGAACCACGTCGTCGAGGTGGCCGGTGGCGTGTTGGAGGAGGAGTGCTCGGCCCTGCTGGACGGCTTCTTCGCCGGCCGCCGCGCCTGACCGCCCGGTGGTGCCGGGGCGTCCGGGACACCTGGCGGCAACGTGTATCGTTGCCGACGGTGGTGTGTCCGAGCGGCCTAAGGAGCACGCCTCGAAAGCGTGTGAGGGGGCAACTCCTCCGTGGGTTCAAATCCCACCGCCACCGCTCGCAGGGCGAAGGCCCCCGGCTCCACGGAGCCGGGGGCCTTCGTCGTCCCCGCGGGGTCGTTCAGCAGGCCGGCGGGGCGCCCTCGGGCGCCGGCGGTGCGGGCGGGGCCAGGGCGTCCTCGGGCAGCAGCTGCTCGTAGGCGTCGCCCAGGGTGAGCTCGACACCGGTGACCGCGGGGTCCACCAGGAGCTGCGCCTCGGGGAAGCGGGCCGCGACGGCGCGGGCCTGGCCCAGCAGGTCGGGGGCGTGGCGCACCACGGCGGTGACGGGCCCGGCGGCCACGGGAGCGTTGCCGATGTCGGGGACGGTGAACCCGCGCCCGCGCAGCTGGTCGGCGACCCCCGCGGCCAGCCCGTTGCGGTCCGTGCCGTTGAGGACCTCCACGGAGACCTCCGCGGGGGCGGTCAGCGGCTGCTCGGCCGCGGCGTCGCAGGTCGGGGACGCCGGGGCGGCGACGGGGTCGGTGCCCGGCTGCCAGCGCCCCGTCCACACCAGCGCGGCCGCGCCGCCGACCGCGAGGACGAGCACGACCAGCACCGCGAAGACGGCGCGCTGCCGCCGGCGGCGGCGCACGCGGCGGCGGTGCAGCCGCTCGTAGGACGCCTCGTCGAGGTCGTCGGCGGAGTCGTCGGCGGGGGCGCCGCCCAGGACGGCGTCGTCGTCGGGCTGCACCCCGTCGTGCTCGTCGTCCACGGGCCCCTCCTAGTCCGTCAGCGTGAGCTGGTCCGTCAGCGTGAGCACGCGCGCGTGCAGCACCTGGCGCTGGTGCAGCGCGGCGCGCACCGCCCGGTGCAGGCCGTCCTCCAGGTACATCCGCCCGCGCCACTCGACGACGTGGGCGAACAGGTCGCCGAAGAAGGTGGAGTCGTCGGCCAGCAGGGCGTCCAGGTCCAGCACGCGCCGGGTCGTCGTCAGCTCGGCCAGGCGGACCTGGCGGGGCGGGACGGTGGACCACTGGCCGGTCGTGTCGTACCCGTGGTGCGGGTACGGACGCCCCTCGCCGACCGCCTGGAAGATCACAGTGAGTGAGTCTAGGTGGGCCGCACCGTCGCGGGGAGCGGACGCGCGGGGCCGGTGACGACGAGGGGCCCGCACCCGGTGCACGGGNCGGGTGCGGGCCCCTCGGCCTGCGGAGGATGCGGGATTTGAACCCGCGAGGGCGTTAACCCAACACGCTTTCCAAGCGTGCGCCATAGGCCACTAGGCGAATCCTCCAGTGCCCCCAGCGTAGCGCGCCCGGAGGGGTGCCCTCGACCGGAGGGGGTGCCCGGCGGGCGGTTGGACCGCACCCCGCCCCGGCCCGTACAGTGGGACGCAGACCCCTCGCGTGGCGTCATCCCGCTGAACCCCCCCAGGGCCGGAAGGCAGCAAGGGTAGGTGGGCTCTGGCGGGTGCGCGGGGGGTCCCTTCGTCCCCGCCGGGCTGTCGGCGGGGCGGGTTAGCCTCGGGGTCGTGACGAGCGCCCTGTACCGCCGCTACCGGCCCGAGAGCTTCGCGGAGGTCATCGGGCAGGAGCACGTCACCGTGCCGCTGTCCCAGGCGATCGCCAAGGGGCGCGTCACGCACGCGTACCTCTTCTCCGGCCCGCGCGGCTGCGGCAAGACGACCAGCGCCCGCATCCTGGCCCGTTGCCTGAACTGCGCGCAGGGCCCGACGCCCACCCCCTGCGGCACGTGCGACTCCTGCCGGGACCTGGCCAACGGCGGCGGCGGCAGCGTGGACGTGGTGGAGATCGACGCGGCCAGCCACGGCGGCGTGGACGACGCCCGCGACCTGCGCGAGCGCGTCTCGTTCGCCCCGGCCCGCGACCGCTTCAAGGTCTACATCCTCGACGAGGCGCACATGGTCACCCAGCAGGGCTTCAACGCCCTGCTGAAGACGGTGGAGGAGCCGCCGCCGCACGTGAAGTTCGTCTTCGCCACGACGGAGCCGGACAAGGTCCTCACGACGATCCGCTCGCGCACCCACCACTACCCGTTCCGGCTGGTGCCGCCGGCGCGGCTGACGTCCTACCTCGCCGAGCTCGCCGAGCGCGAGGGCGTGGGCGTCGGCAAGGGCGTGCTGCCGCTGGTGGTGCGCGCCGGCGGCGGCTCGGTGCGCGACTCCCTGTCGGTGCTGGACCAGCTCATCGCGGGCGCCGGCGACGAGGGCGTCACCTACGACGTGGCGGTCTCGCTGCTGGGGTACACGCACGCCTCGCTGCTGGACGACGTGGTCGAGGCGATCGCGGCCGGGGACGGCGCGACGGTCTTCCGCGCGGTCGAGCGGGTGGTCGAGTCCGGGCAGGAACCGCGCCGCTTCGCCGACGACCTGCTGCAGCGGCTGCGCGACCTCGTCGTCGTCGCCGCCGTGGGCGAGGGCGCCGCGGACGCGCTGGCGGTGCCCGAGGACGCGCTGGACCGGCTGCGCGCGCAGGCGGCGCACCTGGGGCGCGCGGAGCTGTCGCGGGCCGCGGACGTGGTGGCCGCCGGCCTGGAGCAGATGACGGGGGCGACCTCGCCGCGGCTGCAGCTGGAGCTGCTGTGCGCGCGCCTGCTGCTGCCGGGCGCCGACGCCGACGGCGGTCTCGGGCCGCGCCTGGAACGGCTCGAGCGGCGCCTGGCCGCGGGCCTGCCGGCAGCACCCGCCCCGGCGGCACCCGCCCCGCCCGCCGCCCCCGCGTCCCGTCCCGCCCCACCGGCCGCGCAGGCCCCCGCACCGGCGCCCGAGGCGGCACCGGCTCCGGCACCTGCCGCACCCCCCGCACCGGTCCCCGCACCGGCCGCGGACCGCGACGCCGCTCCCCCGGCGGCCACCACCTCGCCCGCCGGGCCCACCGCGCCGCAGCGGCCCGCCCCGGTCGCGGACGACGGCTGGCCGGCGGCCCGCACGCCCGGCTCGCCGCCCCCCGCCCAGCCCGCTCCGTCCTCCCCGCCCGCCCAGCCCGCCCAGTCGTCCCCGCCCGGGGAACCGGCCGAGCAGCCCGCGGCCGCCGAGGGGGCCTCGGAGGCCGAGGCGGTGCGCCGGCTGTGGACGGACGTGCTGGGCGCGCTGTTCCGGCTCAAGCGCACGACGTGGTCGCTGGTGGCGGAGAACGCCGCGGTCCAGGACTGCCGCGGCGGGGTGCTCACCCTGCGCTTCAAGACCCCGGGGCTGGCGGCGACGTTCGGGCGGGGCAACCACGCCGGTTTCGTCGCCGAGGCGCTCCTGGAGGTCACCGGCATCGAGGCGGGCGTGCAGGCCGCCGGCGCGGAGGGGGCCGGTCCGCGCGGCGGCGGCCCCCGCCGCCCGCGCCCGGGGGGCGGCCCCGGCGGCCCGCCCGCGAGCGGCGGCCGGGGCGCGCCCGCCCCGGCGCGGCGCCCGCAGCAGCCCGCGCAGCACGCCCAGCCGCAGCACGCCCAGCCGCAGCACGCCGCGGTGGTGGGCCCGGACGACGACGTGCCCCCGCCGGAGGCACCCATCGACGACCCCGGCGAGGAGCACCTCTCGGCGCCGCGGCGCGCGCAGCGCCCCGCGCCGCAGCGTCCCCCGGCCCCGCAGGCGCCCCGCGCGCCGGAGCCGGTGGCCGCGCCGTCCGCGCCGCTGGAGGAGGACGTCCCCAGCCGCGACGACGAGGACTCCGAGGACTCCCAGCTCGTGGGTGCGGCGGTGGTGGAGCAGATGCTCGGCGGCACGGTCATCTCGACCGACGAGGGTCCCTGACGCGCTCGGGGCGGGTGTCGGTGGTGGCACGTAGTCTTCCCGCGTGTACGAAGGAGTCGTCCAGGACCTGATCGACGAGCTCGGACGGCTGCCCGGCGTGGGCCCCAAGAGCGCGCAGCGCATCGCGTTCCACCTGCTGGCGGCCGACGCCGCCGACGTGCGCCGCCTCGCCGAGGTGCTCACCGAGGTCAAGAGCCGCGTCCGCTTCTGCGAGGTGTGCGGCAACGTCTCGCAGGAGCAGCTGTGCCGGGTGTGCCGGGACCCGCGGCGCGACCCGGCGGTCATCTGCGTGGTGGAGGAGTCCAAGGACGTCGTCGCCATCGAGCGCACCCGCGAGTTCCGCGGCCGCTACCACGTGCTGGGCGGCGCGATCAGCCCCATGGAGGGCGTGGGCCCGGACGACCTGCGGGTGCGTGAGCTGCTGGGGCGGCTGAGCTCCGGGGAGGTCACCGAGACGATCATCGCGACCGACCCGAACCTCGAGGGCGAGGCGACGGCGACGTACCTGGCGCGGCTGCTGCGGCCGATGGGGCTGAAGGTGACGCGGCTGGCCTCGGGGTTGCCCGTGGGCGGCGACCTGGAGTACGCCGATGAGGTGACGCTCGGACGGGCGTTCGCCGGACGGAGGTCCCTGGATGCCTGACGAGACGATCGAGACGACCGGCGCGGAGGCCGCCGAGGCGGTGGAGCTGGCGGAGCTGGCGGCGACCACGGCCCTGGAGGCCCGCGCCTACCTCGACGCGGTCACCGAGGTGGCCAGCGGCCAGATGGGCTCCACCGCGCTGTCGGTGCTGCTGCTGGCGGTGAGCCAGGTGCAGGTGGCGGGCGCGCGCCTGGGCGCGGTGGCCGACGTGGTGCCGGCGCGCCGCTTCGAGCCGGACGCCGGGCCCGACCCGGACGTGGACCCGGTGCGCGCGAGCCTGGCCAACGTCCTGAACGGCCTGGACGACTACGCCGACGTGGCGGACCCCCTGACGGACGCGGGACTGGTGCGCGGCGCGCTGTCGGACGACCTCGCCTCGGTGGCCGCGGACCTCGTGCACGGCCTGCGGCACTTCGAGCGCGGCGAGGTCAGCGAGGCGCTGTGGTGGTGGCAGTTCTCGTACCTGTCGTCGTGGGGGCCGCGCTCCACCGCGGCGCTGCGGGTGCTGCAGTCGGTGCTGGGCCACCTGCGCCTGGACGTGGACGCCGAGACGGCCTCGGACGCGGAGTTCGACGCCCTGCACCCGTGAGCGGTGGGCAGAACGCCCAGTCCGCCCGGCCCGGGAGCCCCCACCTGCCCAGCCCGCGCACGACGCGCTGGGCACGGCGGGGAGCACCGCGCGCCCTTCCGTAGAATCGCCCGTCGTGGCTCTCGTGGTGCAGAAGTACGGCGGTTCCTCGGTCGCTGACGCCGACGGGATCAAGCGCGTCGCCAAGCGGATCGCGGCGACGAAGCGCGCCGGTCACGAGGTCGTCGTCGTGGTCTCCGCGATGGGCGACACCACCGACGAGCTCATCGACCTCGCCGAGAAGGTCTCCCCGATGCCGCCGGCGCGCGAGCTGGACATGCTGCTCACCTCGGGCGAGCGCATCTCCATGGCGGTGCTGGCGATGGCCATCAGCAACCTCGGCCTCGAGGCGCGCTCGTTCACCGGGTCGCAGGCGGGCGTCATCACCGACTCCTCGCACGGGCGGGCCCGCATCATCGACGTCACGCCCGGGCGCATCCGCACCGCGCTGGACGAGGGCGCCATCGCCATCGTCGCCGGCTTCCAGGGCGTCAGCCAGGACACGAAGGACATCACCACCCTGGGCCGCGGCGGCTCGGACACCACGGCCGTCGCGCTGGCCGCGGCGCTGGGGGCCGACGTCTGCGAGATCTACACCGACGTGGACGGCGTGTTCACCGCCGACCCGCGCATCGTGCCCACCGCCCGCAAGATCAACCGCATCGCCAGCGAGGACATGCTGGAGATGGCGGCCTCGGGCGCGAAGATCCTCATGCTGCGCTGCGTGGAGTACGCGCGGAACTACGACCTGCCCATCCACGTGCGCAGCTCCTTCAGCGCGCACGAGGGCACCTGGGTGACGGACTCCCCCGTCCCCGCCGGCCTCAGCTCCCACGCCGTGGAGGAAACCGTGGAACAGCCGATCATCTCCGGCGTCGCGCACGACCGCAGCGAGGCGAAGATCACCGTCGTGGGGGTGCCGAACACCCCGGGCACGGCCGCCGCCATCTTCAAGGCGGTCGCCGAGGCGGAGATCAACATCGACATGATCGTCCAGAACAACTCCGTCGGTGCGTCCAACCGCACCGACATCTCCTTCACCCTGCCGAAGTCGGAGGGCCAGACGGCGGCGGTGGCGCTGGGCAAGGTGCAGGCCGCCGTGGGTTTCGAGCGCCTGGAGTTCGACGACCAGATCGGCAAGGTGTCGCTGATCGGGGTGGGGATGCGTTCGCACCCCGGGGTGTCGGCGACGTTCTTCGACGCGCTCGGCGCGCAGGGCATCAACATGGAGATGATCTCCACCTCGGAGATCCGCATCTCGGTCGTCACCCGCGCCGAGCAGCTCGACGACGCGGTGCGCGCGGTGCACACCGCGTTCGGCCTGGACGGCGAGGCCGAGGCCGTGGTCTACGGAGGGACCGGACGATGAGCGAGAACCGCAAGCCGACCCTCGCGGTCGTCGGCGCCACCGGCGCCGTCGGCTCCGTGATGCTCGGGATCCTGTCCGAGCGCCCCGACGTGTGGGGCGAGATCCGCCTCGTCGCCTCGGCCCGCTCCGCCGGCAAGGTGCTGCGGGTGCGCGGCGAGGACGTCGTGGTGCGGGAGCTGACGCCGGAGGTCTTCGACGGCGTCGACGTCGCCATGTTCGACGTGCCGGACGAGGTGTCCGCGCAGTGGGCGCCGGTCGCCGCCGAGCGCGGCGCGGTGGCCGTGGACAACTCCGGTGCGTTCCGGATGGACCCGGACGTGCCGCTGGTGGTCCCGGAGGTCAACGGCGCCGCCGCCCGGAACCGCCCCAAGGGCATCATCGCGAACCCGAACTGCACGACCCTGACGATGATGGACGCCCTCGGTGCGCTGCACGAGAAGTGGCAGCTCACCGAGCTGGTCGTCGCCAGCTACCAGGCGGCCTCCGGTGCGGGGCAGCCCGGTGTGGACCGGCTCTACGACGAGCTGGAGGTCGTGGCGGGGCAGCGCACGCTGGGCCAGAGCTCCGGCGACACCGCCGCCGCGATCGAGGCGAAGCTGGGTGCGGACTCCCCGTTCCAGGAGAACCTCGTCCTCAACGTCATCCCGGTCGCGGGCTCGCTGAAGGACGACGGCTGGACCAGCGAGGAGTTGAAGGTCCGCAACGAGTCCCGCAAGATCCTCGGCATCCCGGACCTGCGGGTCTCCGCGACCTGCGTGCGCGTGCCGGTGCTGACGACGCACTCGCTGGCGGTGCACGCGACGTTCGCGTCGGACGTGTCCGTGGACGAGGCCCGCGCCGCGCTGGAGGCCGCACCCAGCGTCGAGGTGCGCGACGACCTCGCGAACGGGGTGTTCCCCACCCCGGCGACCACCGTGGGCGGTGACCCGACGGTCGTCGGCCGCCTGCGGCAGGCCCTGGACTTCCCGAACACGCTCGACCTGTTCGTGTGCGGGGACAACCTGCGCAAGGGCGCGGCGCTGAACACCGCGCAGATCGCGGAACTCGTGGCGGCCGAGCTCACCGCCTGACCCCCCTGCACCGACGGCCCGCCACCCCACCCGGGTGGCGGGCCGTCGCGCGCCCGGGGAGAACGGTTCTATAGAAAATCGCAGGTAGGGTGCGGGGCGTCCGTCACCGAAGAAGGGCCCGCCCGCATGTCCACGTCCCTGCCCGCGGCGCTCGCCGCGCAGGCCGCCGAGATCACCTCACCGCGGTCCACCGCGTTCCTGCTCACCACCGCGGTGCTCGCCATCGCGCTGCTGCTCGTCCTGATCATCAAGGTGCGGCTGCACGCGTTCTACTCGCTGGTCATCGTCAGCCTGCTGACGGCGCTCGTCGCCGGCATCCCGGTCGGCGAACTGGTCGACACCCTCGTCGCCGGGTTCGGCGGCACGCTCGGCACGGTCGCGCTGCTCGTCGGGTTCGGCGCCGTGCTCGGCCGCATCATCGAGACGTCCGGCGGCGCACAGGTGCTCGCCGACACCCTCGTCAGCCGCTTCGGCGAGAAGCGCGCACCGCTGGCGCTGTCGGTGGCCTCGCTGCTCTACGGCTTCCCGATCTTCCTCGACGCCGCGTTCGTCGTGATGCTGCCGATCATCTACACGGTGGCGCGCCGCCTGGGCGGCTCGCTCCTGCTGTACGCGCTGCCGTCGGCCGGTGCGTTCCTGATGATGCACGCGCTCGTCCCGCCGCACCCGGGCCCGGTGGCGGCCTCCGAGATCCTCGGCGCCGACGTCGGTCTCACGCTGATCGTGGGGCTGCTCGTGGGCCTGCCCACCTGGTACGTGGCCGGGTACCGCCTGGCGCTCGTCCTGGCGCGGCGCACGCCCTTCTTCCCGGTGCCCGAACTGCTGGGCACCCCCTCCAGCGACCAGCCGCGCCCCCGCTTCGGCCTCGTGCTGTTCCTGCTGCTGCTGCCGCTGGTGCTGATCTTCTGCGGCACCGCCTCGGACACGGCCGTCACCAGCTACGGGGCCGACGAGGACAGCCCGCTGATCCAGGTGCTGCAGCTGATCGGCGCCACGCCGGTCGCGCTGCTCATCACCAGCGTCCTGGCGCTGCTGCTGCTGGTGGTGCGGCCCAACCGCGGCAAGGTCGGCTCCCGGCTGGAGGACCTCGTCGACGACGCCCTGGCGCCCGTCTGCTCCATCATCCTGATCACCGGCGCCGGCGGGATGTTCGGCCGCGTCCTCACCGCGACCGGCATCGGCGGTGCGCTGGCCGACGGCCTGGACGCCGCCGGCCTGCCGCTGATCCTGGCCGGGTTCGTCATCGCCATCGCGCTGCGCGTCGCACAGGGTTCGGCCACCGTGGCGGGCACCACCGCGGCCGGCCTGCTGGCACCGGCCGTGGCGGCCGCCCCGGAGCTGTCGGCGCTGCAGCTGGCCTGCATCACCGTCGCCATCACCGCCGGCGCCATCTCCTTCTCCCACGTCAACGACTCCGGGTTCTGGCTGGTGGGCCGCTTCCTGGGCCTGGACACGGCCACGACCCTGCGCACGTGGAGCGTCATCGCCACCGCGATCGGCTTCATGGCCTTCGGCCTCGTCTGGATCGTGTACACGGTCGCGCCGTGACCGCCCCGTCGTGAACGCGACCTGAACGCGTCGTGGACCACGTGCGCCCCCGGTCGCGGGCCGGGGGCGCACGTGGTCGGGTGGAGGTCCGTCGAGCCTGAGGAGGAGACGACCGTGTCGATGATGGAGCCCTTCACCCCGCACGAGAAGGACGCCGGCGAGGTCGAGGTCCCCGCCGCGGACCCCGGCACCGGCGCCCCGCCCACGGCCCCGGGCACCGGCCCGCAGGGCGAGGAGCAGGGCAGCAACGTGAGCCCGGAGCGCAGCGCCGAGGACGGCCCGCTGCCCGACTGACCCGCCCCACCGCACCGCGCGCCCCGGAGGCTCCCTCCGGGGCGCGCGGTCGCGTCCGGGCCCGTCAGCTCCCGTCCGGGCGCCCCTCCAGCTCGGCACCGCCCGGCACCGACGCCGGGGTCGCCGCCTCCTGCGTGGTCCCCCGCCACCGGGCCAGGAACCGCATGAGGTGGAACACGCCGATCGCGGTGGCGGTGCCCAGGGCGATGCCCTCGAACGCCAGGCCCTCGCGCGGCACCCAGCTGTAGTTCGCGATGCCCACGACGAGCGCGATCGCGGCGGTGGTGAGGTTCACCGGGTTCGAGAAGTCGACGCGGTTCTGCACCCAGATGCGCGCCCCCAGGATGCCGATCATCCCGTAGAGCAGCGTCGCCGCCCCGCCGAGCACACCGGCGGGCACCGAGCCGACGAGCGCGCCGAACTTCGGCGAGAAGCTCAGCACGAGCGCGGCGGCGGCCGCGACCCAGTACGCGGCGGTGGAGTACACCCTCGTCGCCGCCATGACGCCGATGTTCTCCGCGTACGTGGTGGTGCCGGACCCGCCGCCGGCGCCGGCGAGGGTGGTGGCCAGGCCGTCGGCGAGCAGCGCCCGCCCGGTGAGCGGGTCCATGTCCCGGCCCGTCATGGCGGCCACGGACTTCACGTGACCGACGTTCTCGGCCACCAGGACGAACACCACCGGCAGGAACAGCCCGAGGACCCCCGCGTCGAAGGCCGGGGCGGTGAACTGCGGCAGCCCGAACCAGGCCGCCTCCCGCACCTGCTCGAACGCGACCTCGCCGCGCAGCACCGCGCACGCGTACCCGACGACGACGCCGACGAGGATCGCCAGGCGCCCCAGCATCCCGCGGAACAGCACCGTCGCCAACACGATCGCACCGAGGGTGACCAGGGCGGTGACGGGCGCGGCGCGGAACCCGGAGCAGGAGCCGTCCGGCTGGCAGGTGCCCCACGCGGTGGGGGCCAGGTTCAGCCCGATGAGCGCCACGATCGTGCCGGTGACCACCGGGGGCATCAGCGCGTCGATCCACCGGGAGCCCGCGACGTGCACGACGGCACCGACGAGCGCCAGCAGCACGCCGGTGAGCAGGATGCCGCCCGCGGCGACGGCCAGCCCGCCGGTGGCGACGGCCGCCGCGATGGGGGCGATGAACGCGAACGACGAGCCGAGGTAGCTGGGCAGCCGGTTGCCGGTGATCAGCAGGAACAGGGCGGTGCCCACGGCGGAGAAGAACAGCGTCGTCGCCGCGGGGAAGCCGGTGATGGCCGGCACGAGGATCGTGGCGCCGAACATCGCCACGACGTGCTGCAGGCCGATGCCGACGGTGCGCGGCCAGCTCAGCCGCTCCCCCGGTTCCACGACCGCCCCTGGCCGCACCTCCCGCCCGTCGCCGTGCACCCGCCAGCCGATACCCGCCACGCCGTCTCCTCCGCTCGCCGCTCGCCCCCGGCGCGCGCCGGGGGCGGACGAAGGGTAGGGCGTCGGGGAGGATGGGGGCGTGAGCGCAACCCTCGTCGCCAAGGACCTCAGCGCGGCGCACGGGACGCGCAGCCTCTTCTCCGGCCTGGACCTCGTCATCGCCCCCGGCGACGTCGTCGGCCTGGTCGGCGCCAACGGGGCGGGCAAGTCCACGCTGCTGCGGCTGCTGGCGGGCCTCGACCGCCCCGAGTCCGGCACGGTCTCCCTGTCGCCTCCGACGGCGACCGTGGGGTACCTGCCGCAGGAGCCGGAGCGCCGCGCGGGTGAGAGCGTCGCCGCGTTCCTGGGCCGGCGCACGGGCGTGGCGGCGGCGCAGGGCGCGATGGACGCGGCCGCGCAGGAGCTCGCCGAGGGCGCCCCCGGCGCCGACGACCGCTACGCGGACGCGCTGGACCGCTGGCTGGCCCTGGGTGGCGCCGACCTCGACGAGCGCCGTGAGGAGGTCCTCGCCGACCTGGGCCTGACCGTCGACGCGGAGGTGGCGATGACGGCCCTGTCGGGCGGGCAGGCGGCGCGCGCCGGGCTGGCCGCGCTGCTGCTCTCGCGCTACGACGTCTTCCTCCTCGACGAGCCCACGAACGACCTGGACCTGGACGGCCTGGCGCGGCTGGAGCGGTTCGTGCAGCAGTTGCGCTCCCCGGCCGTCGTCGTCAGCCACGACCGCGAGTTCCTGGCCCGCACCGTGGACCGGGTGGTGGAGCTGGACCTGGCGCAGCAGCTCGTGCGGGTCGTCGGCGGCGGGTACGAGGCGTTCCTGGCGGAGCGGGAGGTGCAGCGCCGCCACGCCCGCGAGGAGTACGAGGAGTACGCCGGCACGCGCTCGGGGCTGGAGGCACGCGCCCGGATGCAGCGGAACTGGATGGCCAAGGGCGCGCGCAACGCGGTGCGCAAGGGCGACCCGGACAAGAACATCCGGGCGAAGATGCGTGAGGGCAGCGAGAAGCAGGCCGCGAAGGCCCGCCAGACGGAGCGGATGATCGAGCGGCTGGAGGTCGTGGAGGAGCCCCGCAAGGAGTGGGAGCTGCGCATGTCGATCGCCGCGGCACCGCGCTCCGGCTCGGTGGTGGCGACGCTGGGCGGTGCGGTGGCGCGGCGGGGCGCGTTCACCCTGGGCCCGGTGGACCTGCAGGTGGGCGCGGGCGACCGCGTCGCCGTGACCGGCCCGAACGGCGCGGGCAAGACGACGCTGCTGTCGCTGCTGCTGGGGCGCGTGACCCCGCAGGAGGGCACGGCGTCGCTGGGCTCGGGCGTCGAGGTGGGCGAGGTGGACCAGGCGCGCGGGCTGTTCCTGGGCGAGGAGGCGCTGGCGCGGGCGTTCGGCGCGGCGGTGCCGCAGTGGCCGGACGCGGAGGTGCGCACGCTGCTGGCGAAGTTCGGCCTGACCGCCGCGCACGTGGGCCGGCCGGCGTCGAGCCTGTCGCCGGGTGAGCGCACCCGGGCGGCGCTGGCGCTGCTGCAGGCGCGCGGGGTGAACCTGCTGGTGCTGGACGAGCCGACGAACCACCTGGACCTGCCGGCGATCGAGCAGCTGGAGCAGGCGCTGGAGGGCTACCCGGGCACGCTGCTGCTGGTCAGCCACGACCGGCGCCTGCTGGAGGCGGTGCGGGTGACGCGCCGGCTGGTCGTGGAGGGCGGCGCCGTGCGGGAGCTGTGAGCACTCCCGCACGCGCCGCCACGTTACGAGTTCGTTGCGGCTGAGCAAGAGCTGCGGGTAGCGGTTGACGCCGCAGCCCGGAAGCGCTTCTCTGCGCCAATGCCATCAGCGACCCTCCAGGCCCTCTCGGCCTCCACCACCGTGGAGCCCGACAGCGGCGTGCTCGCCAGCATCGAGTCGAGCGTCGACAGCGTCTTCTCCGACATCGCCAGGGAGCTGAGCGAGGTCATCTTCTACTCGGTGAGCATCGCCGGGGCGACCTTCCCCCTGATCGTCGGCTGGCTCGTCCTGGCCGGCCTGATCTTCACCGTGTACTTCGGCTTCATCCAGTTCCGGGGCCTGAAGGTCGCGGTCGAGACCATCCGCGGGCGGTTCAGCAGGAACTCCGACCCCGGTGAGGTCACCCACTTCCAGGCGCTGACCAGCGCCGTCTCGGGCACGGTCGGCCTGGGCAACATCGCCGGCGTGGCCGTCGCGGTCACCGTCGGCGGCCCGGGCGCCACCTTCTGGATGATCATCGCCGGCCTGCTCGGCATGTGCACGAAGTTCGTCGAGTGCACCCTGGGTGTGAAGTACCGGGAGGTCCACGAGGACGGCAGCGTCACCGGCGGGCCGTTCCGCTACCTGAAGGTGGCGTTCGCCAAGCTGAAGGTGACCTGGGTCGGCACGATCCTCACCGCGGTCTTCGCCATCGCGATCTTCTTCTTCGGCGTGGCCGGCGGCAACATGTTCCAGGCCAACCAGACCTTCGCGCAGATCCGCAACGTCACCGGCGGCGACGACGGCTTCCTGGGCAGCGACGGCGCCGCCTTCGTCTTCGGCGTCGTGCTCGCAGCCCTGGTCGGCGCGGTCATCCTGGGCGGCATCTCCTCCATCGGCCGGGTCACCTCCAGGCTGGTGCCCGCCATGGCGATCCTCTACGTCATCGCCTGCCTGATCGTGATCATCGGCAACATCGGGCAGGTCCCCGAGGCGGTCGGCGCGATCCTCAGCAACGCCTTCAACCCCGAGGGCGTCGCCGGTGGCGTGCTGGGCGCGCTCATCGTCGGCTTCCAGCGCGCGGCCTTCTCCAACGAGGCCGGCCTGGGCTCGGCGCCCATCGCGCACTCCGCGGTCAAGACCCACCGGCCCGTCTCGGAGGGCTTCGTGGCCCTGCTGGAGCCGTTCGTCGACACCGTGATCATCTGCACCATGACGGCCCTGACGATCATCATCGCCAGCCCGCAGAGCTGGCTCGACGCGCGCGCGGAGGTCGCGGCGACCGGCTCCAGCAGCGCCGACGGCGTGGTGCTGACCTCCGACGCGTTCGAGAGCGTCATCTCCTGGTTCCCGATCGTGCTGGCCATCGCCGTCACGCTCTTCGCGTTCTCCACCCTCATCACGTGGAGCTACTACTCGGAGAAGGCCTGGGCGCACTTCTTCGGCCGCTCCAGCGCCAGCCTGCTGACCTTCAAGGTCATCTACTGCGCCTTCACCGTCATCGGCACCGTCCTGACCTTCGGCTCGGTGCTGACGCTGGCGGACGCGATGCTCTTCCTCTGCGCCCTGGTCAACATCATCGGCCTGTACATCCTCGCGCCGGTCGTCAAGGACGAGCTGCGCAGCTACCTGGCCGACCGCCGCAGCGGCAAGCTGGCTCGCGAGGGCCAGGACGTCCCCACCGCCTGACCCCTCCCCTCCTCCCGGCCCCGCCAC
>NZ_JALBVB010000055.1:72024-116508 GCF_022669155.1 Kineococcus sp. TRM81007
TCACCGCGGGGTGGCGGGGCCGTCGCGCGCTCGGTGGGGACGACGGGGGGCGCGGTGCGCGATGATCGGGGTGTCGACCGGGCGACGGAGCACCTCGACACCCCCACCCGCACCGCTCTGCAGGAAGAAGCACCACCGTGCCCCTCGCCCTCCTGGCCCTGGCCGTCGGCGCCTTCGGGATCGGGACCACCGAGTTCGTCTCCATGGGTCTGCTGCCGCAGGTCGCCGAGGCGTTCGGCGTGTCCATCCCGCTCGCCGGCTGGATCATCACCGCCTACGCGATCGGCGTCGTCGTCGGCGCCCCCACCCTGACGGCCCTGACCCACGCGCGACCGCGCCGGCAGGTCCTCCTCGGCCTCATGGTCCTGTTCACCGTCGGGCACGCCGCCACGGCGCTCGCCCCGACCTTCGCGACCCTCGTGGGCGCCCGCTTCCTCACCGGCCTGGCGCACGGCGCGTTCTTCGGCGCCTCCGCCGTGGTGGCGCGCGCCCTGGCCCCCGCCGGGAAGGAGGGGCGCGCGCTGTCCCTGGTGTTCGCCGGCCTCACGGTCGCCAACGTCGTCGGCGTCCCGCTGGGCACCTGGGTGGGCCAGCAGGCCGGCTGGCGCGTCACGTACGCGCTGGTGGGGCTCATCGGGGTGGGCACCCTCGTCGCGGTCGCCGCGCTCGTGCCGGACGTGCGCGTGGGCACCGGGTCGCTGCGCACCGAGCTGGCCGCGTTCGGGCGCGGGCAGGTGTGGCTGACGCTGCTCGTCACGGTCATCGGCTTCGGCGGGCTGTTCACCGTCCTCAGCTACGTCTCGCCGCTGCTGACGGAGGTCTCCGGGCTGTCGGAGTCGTCGGTGTCGTGGGTGCTGGTGCTCTTCGGCCTGGGTGCGACGGCGGGCAACCTGCTGGGCGGTCGCCTGTCCGACTGGTCCGTGCAGAACACCCTGGTGATGGGGATGGCGGGTCTGGTGGTGGTGTACGCGGCGCTGTTCGCGCTGGCGTCCTCGCCGGTCGCCGCGGCCGCCGGGGTGTTCGCGTTCGCGTTCGTCGCGTTCTCGATGTCCGCGGCGATCCAGACGCGCGGGATCGTCGCGGCCGGGGGCGGGGCGAGCATGGCCTCGGCCGCCATGCAGGCGGCGTTCAACACGGGCAACGCGTTGGGCGCCCTCCTCGGCGGGGCCGTCATCGACGCCGGGTTCGGCTACGCCTCCCCCGCCCTGGTGGCCGTGGGGCTGTCGGTGGTGGGCCTGGGGGTGCTGGCGCTCGCCACGCACGCCGACAGCACGGGCCGCGCCCCGCTGGACCCGGCCGTCGCGGCGGTCCCGGCGCAGCGGCGCCGCACCGCGGCGAAGCGCACGGAGGACGCCGGTGCGTGAGACGGCGGTCGTGGAGGTCGTCCCCGCCGAGCGCGGCGACACCCGGCTGGAGGCCCTGCTGGGCGAGGCCGTGGCCGAGCTGCTGCGCCGCTACCCGGACGGCAGCGCGGAGGAGTACCACCTGGCGCCCGGCACGCGGTTCCTGCTGGGGCTGCTGGACGGCGAGGCCGCCGGGTGCATCGCGCAGTCGGACGCGGACCCCGTGGAGTTCACCGGCGGCGTGGACATGAAGCGGGTGTTCGTGCGCGAGGGCGCGCGCGGGCACGGCGTCGCCCGGCGGATGGTCGCGGCGTTCGAGGACCTGGCCCGCGAGCGCGGGGCGCGACGGGTGCGGCTGGAGACGGGGACGAAGCAGCCCGAGGCGGTCGCGCTCTACACCGCGCTGGGGTACGAACGGATCGAGCCGTTCGGGCAGTGGGCCGACAGCCCGCTGTGCCTGTGCTTCGGCAAGGAGCTGTGAGCCGCCTCCGGTTTCGGTGAGCCGAAACCGTGTGTACGGTCTCGCCGTGACCACGGACGCGCCCCCTGCCGAGCAGGAGAACACCCGCACGTCCCGCGCGGGGCTGCTGCGCCTGCTCGGCCCGGCGTTCGTCGCTTCCATCGCCTACGTCGATCCCGGCAACGTCGCCGCGAACCTCACCGCCGGCGCCCGCTACGGCTACCTGCTGCTGTGGGTGCTCGTGGCCGCCAACGCCATGGCGGTGCTCGTGCAGTACCTCTCCGCCAAGCTCAGCGTCGTCACCGGCCGCACCCTGCCGGAGCTGCTGCGCGAGCGCCTGGGCAGGCCCGCCCGCCTGGCCTACTGGGGGCAGGCGGAGCTGGTCGCGATCGCCACCGACCTCGCCGAGGTCATCGGCGGCGCCGTCGCCCTGAACCTGCTGTTCGGCACCCCGCTGCTCACCGGCGGCGTCATCACCGGTGCGGCGTCGCTGCTGCTGCTGGCCCTGCACAACCGGGCCGGCGTGCGGTGGTTCGAGGCGGCGGTGGTGGCGCTGCTGCTGGTGGTCGTCGCGGGGTTCGTCTCCGGCGTGGTGCTCGCCCCGCCGGACGCGGGCGAGGCCGCCGCCGGGCTGGTGCCGCGGTTCGCCGGCGCCGACACCGTCCTGCTGGCCGCGAGCATGCTGGGCGCGACCGTCATGCCGCACGCCATCTACCTGCACTCGGCGATGGCGCGCGACCACCACGGCGAGGTGGCGCCCGCCCGGCGGCGGCGCGTGCTCGCCGCCACCCGCGTGGACGTGCTCGCGGCCCTCGTCCTGGCGGGGCTGGTGAACATCTCCATGCTGCTGCTGGCCGCGTCCGCGCTGCGGGGCGTGCCGGGCACCGACACGCTGGAGGGCGCGCACGCCGCGGTCCTCGGCGGCCTGGGCACGGGGGCGGCGCTGCTGTTCGCGATCGGGCTGCTCGCCTCGGGCCTGGCGTCGACGTCCGTGGGCGCCTACGCGGGCTCGATCATCATGCAGGGGCTGCTGCGCATCGACGTGCCGCTGCTGGTGCGGCGGGCCGTCACGCTCGTGCCGGCGCTGGTGTGCCTGGGGGTGGGGGTGGACCCGACGCGCGCGCTGGTGGTGAGCCAGGTGGTGCTGAGCTTCGGCATCCCGTTCGCGCTGGTGCCGCTGGTGCGGCTGACCGGTTCGCGCGAGCTCATGGGTGAGCACGTCAACCGCACCGGCACGCGCGCTGTGGCCATCGCGGCCGTGGCCCTGGTCGTGGCCCTGAACGCCGCCCTGCTCTACCTGACCTTCACCGCCTGACCCCGCCCGACCCCGCGGTGATCAAGGAAGTGGCGACTTCCTCGATCACCGAGGGGTGGGGTTCGGGGGTCAGGGGAGGTGGCGGCGGGCGAAGTCCAGCTCGACGCGCATCTGGCGCACCCGCTCGTCGTCCAGCAGGGAACCGTGCCCGGCGTCGTACCGGTACGTCTCGTGCGCGACGCCGCGCGCCTCCAGCCGGGCCAGGTAGTTCTCGATCTGCCGGATCGGGCAGCGCGGGTCGTTCTGCCCGGCGAGCACCAGCACCGGCGCGCGCACTTCGTCCACGTAGGTGATCGGCGAGGAGTCCTCGTACTTGCCGGGCACCTGCTGCGGGGAGCCGCCGAACAGGGAGCGATCGAACGCCTTCAGCCCCTCCATCTCGTCCTCGTAGGCGGCGACGTAGTCCGCCACCGGCACCGCGGCCAGGCCCACCGCCCACCGCTGCGGTTGCGTGCCCAGGCCCAGCAGCGTCAGGTACCCGCCCCAGGAGGCGCCGGCCAGGACCAGCCGGTCCGGGTCCGCGACGCCCGCGGCGACGAGGTGGTCGGCGACGGCGGCGACGTCGGCGAGCTCGGTGTGCCCGACCCGTTCCTCCAGCGCGTCCCGCCACGCGGAGCCGTACCCGGTGGAGCCGCGGTAGTTCACCTGCACGACGGCGTACCCCTCGTCCACCCAGGTGGCCGGGTAGGCGCGGAAGGCGTCGGTGTCGTGGGCGGTGGGTCCGCCGTGGACCTCCACCACCAGCGGCAGCGGGCCGGTGGCGCCGGGCGGCCGGCGCAGCAGCGCGTGCACCCGCCCGCCGGGGCCGTCGACGTCCACGTCCTCCACCGGGACCGACTCGGGCGCGGCCTCGCCCGGCGCGCGCAGCAGCACGTCGCCGGCGAGGGTGCGCACGGCGGTCGGGGTGGCCGCGGAGGACCAGGTGAGCCACACGTCGCCGTCGGGCCGGGCGGTGGCGGAGCCGACGCTGCCCCCCTGCGGGCCGATCGCCTCCACCTGCCCGGTGGTGAGGTCCACGCGGTGCAGCAGGGTGCGGGCGCGGTGGTCCACGAGCACGACGAGGCCGCGCCCGTCGCGGGTCCACTCCGCGCCGGCGACCTCCCCGGGGACACCGAGCACGACGGGCGTCTCCGCGCCGGTGGTGACGTCGAGGACGAGGAGCTCGGCGCGGCCGGCGCGCTCGTGCTCCACGAGCAGGCGGGCGTCGCCCGGCACGGGGCTGAACGCGATGGGTGAGACGCCCTTGCCGGGACCGTCGGACAGTTCCCGCACCGTGGAGCCGTCGGCCAGGCGCAGCACCCGCAGGTCCGGGTGGCGGGAGTCGCCGTGCTCGGAGTGCGAGAGCGCGACCAGCTCCTCGTCCGGGGAGAGGTCGGCGATCCAGGCGTCCTCGCGGTGGGCGTACAGCACCCGCAGGGCGCCACCCGGGCCGTCGACGACGTGCACGCGGGTGCCGTGCTCGTCGTCGCTGCCGCCGACGACGGCGACGCCGCTGCGCCCGATCGCCAGCCCCGCCGGGTAGGCGGCCGGGACGCCGAGGGGGTCCTCGACGCCCTCACCGGGGCCGGACCCGAACGGCTGGCGACGCCACACCCCGAACTCGTCGCCGGCGGTGTCGTCGAACCACCACACGAACTCCCCCGCCGGGTCGATCGTGGCGGTGGAGGTGCCCTCGGGCCGGTCGGTGGCGCGGTGCAGCTCACCGGTGCGGGCGTCGAAGGAGTGCACCTCCAGCACGCCGTGCACGGTGGCCTCGACGACGCAGCGGTCCGGCGCGTCCTCGGCCCACTCGGGCAGCCCGACCCGGCTGGCGCGGAAGCGCCGCTCCCAGACGGGGACCTCGGGGGCGGGGTTCTGCTGCGGTTCGCTCACCCCGCCGATCGTGCCACGGCTCCCGTCCGGGGCGGCTCAGCCCGCCGCCACCGGCGCCGGGAGCAGGCGGTGCAGCACGTCGGCGAGGGTGACGACGCCGCGGACGGTGCCGTCGCGGGTGCCGTCGCCGGTGACGACGGCGAGGTGGTTGCGGGTCTCCCGCATGGCCGTCAGCGCCGCGTGCACGGTGGTGTCCTCGGCGAGGGTGAACACCGGCCGGGCGAACGGCGCCACGGGGGTCGCGTCGGGTTCGGTGAGGGTGTCGCGGACGTGGACGACACCGGTGACGCGGTCGGGGGCGCCGACGAGGACGCGCAGGTGCCCGGTGCGGCGGGTGACCTCGCGCACGTCCCCGGCGGTCGCACCCGCCGGCACCACGCCCAGCGGAGCACCGGGCCGCAGCAGGTCGCGCACCGTCATCCGCTGCAGCTCCAGGGCGCCGGACAGCTGCGCGGAGAACCGCGCGTCGAGGGCGCCGACGTTCGCGGAGTGCTCCAGCAGGTGGCGCAGCGAATCGGGGCTGTGCCCGGCGGCGACCTCGTCGGCCGGTTCGGCGCCGGCGCGGCGGACGAGGGCGTTGGCGGCGGAGTTCAGCAGCTTCAGCACCGGCCGGAAGACGAGCATGAACGCGCGCATCGGCAGCGCCAGCAGGACGGCCGAGCGCTCCGGGTGGGCGATGGCCCAGGACTTCGGGGCCATCTCGCCCACCACGAGGTGGACGAAGGTGACCACGAACAGCGCGAGGACGAAACCGATGACGTCGGCGGCCACCGGCGGCAGGCCCACCCCCTCGAACAGCGGGGTCAGCCAGTGGTGGACGGCGGGCTTGCTGATCGCGCCCAGGGCGAGGGTGCACGCGGTGATGCCGAGCTGCGAACCGGCCAGCAGCACCGTCAGCTCCGAGGAGCTGCGCAGCGCGGCGCGGCCGGCGGCGGTCCCGGCCGCGTCCTCCAGGCGGTGCCGCTTGGCGGCCAGCAGGGCGAACTCGACCGCCACGAAGAACGCGCTCAGCGCGACGATGACGACGGTGGCGGGGACCACGACCCACGGGTCGTCGCTCATCGGGAACCCTCCCGCTCGGTGGTGGTGGTGGTCGTCGCGGCAGGCAGTTCCAGGCGCACCCGCGAGGGGACGTGGCGCTCGACGGCGAGGACCGCCACGCGCAGCACCCCGGGCTCGGCGTCCTCGTCGCGGGCCAGGTCGGCCGGGTCGGCGGGCAGCTCGACGTCCAGCGCGGCGCCCTCGGCGGGCAGGCCGCCGTGGGCGGCGATGACCAGGCCGGCGATCGTCTCGTAGTCACCGCGCGGGAGGTCCACGCCGAGGGCCCGCTCGACCTCGTCGACGTGCACCTCGCCGGACATCTCCCAGACGCCGTCGCCCTCGACGGGCACGTACCCTGGGCGGGCCTCGTCGTGCTCGTCGGTGATCTCCCCGACGAGTTCCTCGGCGAGGTCCTCCACGGTGACGACACCGGCGAAGCCGCCGTGCTCGTCGACGGCGCAGGCGAGCTGGTTCCTCGTCTCGCCGAGCTGGCGCAGCACGTCGGGCAGCGCCGTGAGGGTGGAGACGACCAGCGCCGGGCGCGCGATCGCGGTGACCGGGGCGGTGTCGGGTTCGGTGGTGGTGAGCAGGTCGGCCAGGTGCACGACGCCGACCACGTCACCCGCGCCGGCGGCCACGACGGGGTAGCGCGAGTGGCCGACCGCCATGAGCGCCCGGACCAGGCCGAGGTCGTCGGTGTCGGTGACGACGTCCACCCGGGAGCGGGGGATCATCGCGTGCTCCACGTCGCGCTGCGGGAAGTCGAGGATGCGGTCGAGCACGACGGCCAGTTCCGCGGGCAGGTCACCGCTCTCGCGGGAGTCCTCGACGATGTGCTCCAGGTCTCGCGCGGTGGCGGCGTGCTCGACGTCGTGCACCGGCTCGATGCGCAGCGCCTTCAGCAGCGCGTTGGACGCCTGGTCGAAGACCCGGATCAGCCAGCCGAACACCTTCAGGTAGACGAGGGTGGAGCGCGCCAGCCGCGTGGCCACCGGCTCGGGCCGGGCGATGGCGTAGTTCTTCGGGAACAGCTCGCCGAACAGCATCTGCACGAACGTGGACAGCAGCAGCGCGACGACCGCGCCGACGCCCACGCTGACGGCGGTGGGCACGCCCACCCCGCCCAGCAGCGCGCCCAGCGACTCGCCGATGAGCGGTTCGGCGACGTAGCCGACGAGCAGGCCGGTGACGGTGATGCCGAGCTGCGCGCCGGACAGCATGAAGGAGGTGCGCCGGGTGACCGCCAGGGCGCGCCGCGCGCCGGCGTCGCCGGCCTCGGCCCGGGCGTTGAGCCCGGAGCGGTCCACCGACATGTAGGCGAACTCCTGGGCCACGAAGTAGGCGGTGGCCACGGTGATGAGCACGACCACCAGCACGCCCAGGAGGAGGGTGAGCACGTCCGTCACCGTCCGTGCACCCCCTCGGCAGCGCGGGGGCGCGCGGGTCGCGCGGTGACGGAGCAGGTACTTGAGGGTTCGTCGGGGTGGTCGTCGTCGCACACGGCGGCGGCGTTCCTCTTCCTGGTCTCGGGGACGGCTGTCCCCGGCTCAACGGGACGGTGCGGGGGTGAGTTCCCGCGGCAGCGCGAACCGGGTGGTGACCCGCCGGGCGAACGCGACGTGGTCGGGGGCCCGGCCGGCGAGGTCGCCGAACCCGGCGGCGGTGAGCAGCCCGTCGTCCAGCTCGAGCAGCTCGGCGGTGCGCAGCGGCCACGGCTCGTGCTCGTTGGCGATCCAGCGGGTGCGCCCGCGGCGGGCGGCGTGCAGGCCGTAGCGGGCGCTGACGAACGTGGCGACGTCGTCGGGTGCGGCGAGCGGTCCTCCCTCCCGGACGGCGACCCGGCTGGCGACCCCGGCACGGGTGCGGCACGTCCACAGCAGTTCCCGGGCGCCGTCGCGCACCCGCACGGCGTGGCGCATCAGCGACCACCGGTACGGCAGGGCGAACACCGCGCGGGCGCCGAGCACGACGGCGAGGCGGGAGGCGTCGAGGCTGGCGAACACCACGCCGCGGCGGCCGGCGTCGTCCACGGAGTAGAACCGCACGTTGGTCTCCAGGAACGTGCCCAGGTGCGGCACGGCGGGCAGTTCCGCCGGGGCGGCACCGCGCAGCGTGAACGGCAGCAGCCCCACGTACGTGCGCCCGTCGAGGACGTCGGGGCGGGTGCCTGGCGGCAGGTGCGGCGCGACGAGGGCGGGGTCGGCGGCCCAGTGCAGGAAGGCGATGTCGTCCCAGTGCTGGTGCATCACCACCGGCCCGCCCAGCGGCGGCGCGGTCGTCGACGGCAGGCGCTCGATCACCCCTCCAGGGTGGCCCCGGGCGGGGGCCCCGGCACGGGCGACCCCCTTGAGTGACCGCTTATCGACGAGGCGTCACCGGGCTCTAGAGTGCGCTGAGGACGGCGGGGAGGGGGGCACGCGGTGGACGACGACGGCGCCCTGAGCCTGCCCGCAGAGGCCGGCAGCGCCGCTCGCGCCCGCCACCACGTGCGCCGCACGCTCGACGGACGCGTGAGCGACGACGTCGTCGCCGACGCGGAGGTCTGCGCCAGCGAGCTCGTCACCAACGCCGTCCTGCACGCCGGCGGCCCGCTGCTCCTCACCGTCCACCGCACGGGCGAGGTGGTGCGCCTGGCGCTCGCCGACCCCTCCCCCGTGCTGCCGCAGTGGGTGCCGCGCAGCCTGACCGCCACGACCGGCCGCGGCCTGCCCCTGCTGACGGCCCTCAGCGTCGCCCGCGGCGCCGACGCCCACGACGACGGGGGCGGGGGCAAGACCGTCTGGTGCGAGCTGAGCACCACCCCGGCGCGCGCGGGCGCCGGCGAGGGCGACGACGCGGGCGAGGGCTCCGCCCCCGCCGCGGAGTGGGCCTCCGTCCTGGCCGACCTCGGCGGGGAGCCGCCCGCACCGGTGGCGCGGGGCGAGGGACCACCTGTGCGGTTGCTGCGCTACCCGCTGCGCCGCGGGGTGCGGCTGCGCGAGCACCGGGAGGCGGTGCTGCGCGAGCTGCGGCTGCTGGGCCTGGCGCACGCCTTCTCCGACCCGGGCACGGCCGACCTGGCGGACGAGGTCACCGGCCTGCTCGACGCCGAGTACGGCGGTCACCTCAACGCCGCCGAGACCCGCAAGGTCGCTGCCCTGGCCGCCGGGCTGGAGTGCGTGGACCTGGAGTACGCGCGCCGCCCCGGGCACTCGGAGCTGCTGCAGCGCTGGCGCTCCCGCATGGCCGAGGTGGACCGCCTGGGCCGCGCCGCGGAACTGCTCACCACGGGTGAGCCGCCGGACGTGGCGGAGCTGGCCGCGTGGATCGTCGAGGAGTTCGAGCGGCAGCTGGACGGTGGGGAACCGCACCCGTGGAACGGTCCCCTGGACTGAATCGCCCACAGCGTGATCACGGGCCCGTCGCGGGGTAGTACCCGGGCATGGGCAGGGACGGTGGTGGCAGGACCCGGCACGTGGAGCGGTCCCGGGCGGTGGTGTGGTTGTGGCCGGGCGTGGCGGGCGTCGTCGCGCTGGCCGCGGCCCTCGTGCTGGCGCAGCTGCGCCCGCGGGAGTCCTCGCTGCTGTCCCGGCTGGCGTGGCCGGGGGGCACCGACTCGGCCGCCACGATGCTGCAGGCGGTCGCGGCGGCCTCCATCAGCGTCATCTCGCTGACGTTCTCCCTCACGGTCGTCGCGCTGCAGCTGGCGTCGCAGCAGTTCTCCCCCCGGCTGCTGCGCGACTTCATGCGCGACCCGTGGACGAAGACCGTGCTGGCGGTGCTCGTGGCCACGTTCGCGTTCTCCCTGACGGTGCTGCGGGGGTTGCGCTCCGACCAGCCGCCGCCCGTGGCGGCGCTGTTCGTCGCGTTCGTCCTGGGCATCGCGTCCATGGCCGCGGTGCTGGGGTTCATCCACCACCTCACGCGCCTGCTGCGCGTGGACACGATGATGCTCACCGTCCACGACGAGGCGCTGCAGGCGATCGACACGTTCTACCTGTCCCTCGACGACGACGGCCCGGCCCGCCGGCCCGAGGAGCTCGACGCGGACTGGTCGCGGGGCACCGGCGTGAGCGCGCCGCGCAGCGGGTTCGTGCGCCTGGTCGACGTCGAGGCGCTCGTGCGGGCCGCGCAGGAGCACGACGCCGTCGTGTGGGTCGACGCGCGTCCCGGCGACCACGTCACCGCCGGCACCCCCCTGGCGACGGTGTGGGCGCCCGGCCTCGGCGAGCGGGAACTGGGGGAGCTGGCCGACCGGGTGCGCGACGCGGTGGACTTCGGCTACGAGCGCACGGTCGACCAGGACGCCGCGTTCGGGTTCCGCCAGCTCACCGACATCGCCGTCAAGGCCCTGTCCCCCGGCATCAACGACCCCGTGACCGCGGCGCACTGCATCGGGCACTGCGCCGACCTGCTGGTGCGCCTGACCGGCAAGCAGCTGGGCCCCACCGTGCACGAGGACGAGGACGGCACCGGCCGCGCCGTCGTGCCCGACCGCGACCTGCGCTACTACCTGGACCTGGTGTGCGGGCAGGTGCGCCGCTACGGCGCGCACGAACCCACCGTGCTGGCGGCCCTGCTGCGGATGCTGCGCGACGTGGCCACCGCCGCCCGCACGCAGGAACAGCGCGCCGAGGTCGAGCGGCAGGTCCGGCTGGTCCTGGCGGAGGTGCCGGAGTCGATGGTCGACGCGGACGCCGAGCAGGTGCGCGACCTCGCCGAGCGGGTCCGCACCGCCGCGGCCGGGGACGTGCGCGCCGCCTACCGCGACCGCGCCGGCGAGACCCGCTCGATCTGAGGGGTCCGAGCGGCCGTGCCACCGCCCTCCAGGGGCCTGGGCCCGGTGGGCCCCGGACACCTTCCTGGGGAGTCACCTAGAAGCTACTGTGCGTAGGGCAATGGCGTTCGGCCCGGGGAGGCCCCATGCACCGCCGCACCACCCTCACCGCGGCCTGCGCCGTGCTCGCCACCGGGTTGCTCGCCGCGCCCGCCGCGGCCGCACCGCCGCGGGCCACCACCGTCGAGTGCGGCGCCGTCCTCACCAGCAGCGTGCGCCTGGCCGCCGACGTGGTCTGCCCCGAGGGGGACGGCGTCGTGCTGGCCGCCGACGGGATCGAGCTGAACCTCAACGGCCACGCCCTCGTCGGCCCCGGCACCTCCTCCGGGGCGGGGGTGCTGGTGCGCGCGGAGGGCGTCACGGTCCGCAACGGGACGATCAGCGGCTGGGCGAGCGGCGTGCGCGCCGGCACCGATCCCACCGACCCCTTCGAGGAGGAGTCGCAGGGGCCCGCCCGCGCGGTGGTGCGCCAGGCGCGCGTGGAGGGGAACGACTTCGGCGTGGAGGTCCGCCAGGACGGCGACGTGCAGGTGCGCAGCACCTGGCTCGTCGGCAACGGGGTCGGCGGCTACGTCGTCAGCTACGGCCGGCTCCTCGTCGAGGGCTCCACCGCGGACGGCAACGGCACCGGTTTCTTCTCCTTCGAGGTCGACGAGGACGGGATGGTCCTGCGCGACAGCACCGTGCGCAACGGCGGCACCGGGGTCTCCTGCAGCACCGACGGCAACGTCGTCGTGGAACGCAGCACGCTGCAGCGCAACGCGGTCGGGGTCGAGGCCTTCCTCTGCAGCGCGTGGGTGAGCGACTCCGCGCTCGTGTGGAACGGTGAGCACGTCTGGGGGTACCTGGTGGACTGGGACACCGTCGAGGTCACCTGCACCACGTTCACCCGCGACGGCGGGCCGCTCGACTTCCCGGTCGAGCCGTGCGCCACCGGGGGCGCCGGGGTCTCGGGAACCCTGGGGCCCTGGTGGGTCCCGCTCTCCGAGTGAGCACGGCCGCGGTGACCCGGCACCCGTCGCCCCGGCCGCTCGCCGCCCGCGGCGCGGGGGCCGCGGACCGCGCCGTGGGGGCGTAGTGCGGGCCGACGCCCCCGGGCCGGGGGACGACCTGCTGGAGTTCGCCCAGCGCCACCACCTGTTGCGCCCGGGTGAGCGGGCGGGGGTGGTGCTGCACGACGCCGCCGGCGGGGTCGTGGCGGCCGACGCCACGGCCCAGCGGGTCCTCGGCCTGGACCTGGAGCAGTTGCGGGCCCGCACCCTCGACGACCCGCGCTGGGCGTGCGTGGACGAGGACGGGTGCCCCGTGCCGCCGCGGAACCTGCCCGCCGCCCGGGCCCTGGCCGGCCGCGAGCCGGTGCGGGTGGTCCTGGGGGTGCACCGCCCCACGCCGGACGGCGTGGGTGAGCGCACCTGGCTGAAGGTGCGCGCCGAACCGCTGCTCGACGCCAACGGGGCCGCACCGCACGGGGTGGTCGCCACGGTGTGCGAGGTGGACGGCGAGCGAGCCGTCCAGCTGCAGCTGGCCGACGCCACCCGGCTGTACCGGACGCTGGCGGAGCGGGCCGCGGACGTGGTCACCCTGCTGAACCCGGAGTCGGTGATCAACTGGATCTCCCCCTCGGCGCACGCGGTGCTCGGCCGGCACCCCCAGGACCTGGTGGGCACGTCCCTGCTGGACCTGCTGCACCCGGACGACCGGGCGCAGGCCGAGGCGGACCGCGACAGCCTGCTGCGCTCGGGGTCCTCCAGCAGGGCGCGCAGGACGTTCGTCCACCCCCAGGGGCACCTCGTCCACGTCGACGCCTCGGTCAGCGCCGTGCGCGACGAGCACGGCGAGCCGGTGCAGCTGGTGGGGATCCTGCGCGACGTCTCGGCGCAGGCGCTCGCCGAGGAGGAGCGGGACCGGGCGGTGCACCGCTTCGAGGTGGCGATGCGCTCGGCGGGCATCGGCATGGTGATCGCCGACGCCACCGGGCAGTGGCTGGAGGCCAACCAGGCGATGGCCGACCTGCTGGGCCGCAGCGTCGAGGAGGTGCTGGAGACGGACTTCCGGGCGGTGACGGCCGAGGAGGACCGGGCCGCGGACGAGGCCACCTACCGCCGCATGCTCGGCGGCGAGCTCGACCGCGACGTGGCCGAGAAGCGCTACGTGCGCTCCGACGGCACCCCGGTGTGGGCGCGGCGCACCATGGTGGTGGTCCGCGACGCCCACGGCGCACCGGAGCACTTCCTCGTCCAGGTGCAGGACATCACCGAGCAGAAGCGGGCGCGCGAGCAGCTCGCCACGCTGGCCGTGACGGACACGCTGACCGGACTGCCGAACCGGCTGCTGCTCACCGACCGCCTCACCCACGCCCTGGCCCGCGCCCGGCGCGAGGGCACCAGCGTGGGGATCCTCTTCTGCGACCTGGACCTGTTCAAGCAGGTCAACGACACCCTCGGGCACGACGCCGGCGACGAGCTGCTGCGGCAGGTGGCGGGCCGCCTGCAGCACACCGTGCGCGACGAGGACACCGCCGTCCGCCTCGGCGGCGACGAGTTCGTCGTGGTCTGCGAGGACGTCACCGGGGCCGAGCAGGTCCACCGGTTCGCCGAGCGCGTCCGGCAGGTGCTGCAGGAGCCGTACCTCATCGACGAGCACGAGCTGCAGATCACCGTCAGCCTCGGCCTGGCCCTGGGCGACGGCCCCAGCGCCGAGGTCCTGCTGCAGCAGGCCGACGCCTCCATGTACCGGGCCAAGCACTCCGGGCGCGCCCGCGTCGAGTCCGTCGGCGGCGGCCCGGCCACCGACCACGTCGCCCTGGAGGGCGAGCTGCGCGCGGCCCTGGAGAGGGACGAGCTGCTGCTGCACTACCAGCCGGTCGTGTCCCTGACCTCGGGCCTGCTGCGCAAGCGGGAGGCGCTGGTGCGCTGGACCCACCCGGTGCACGGGCTGCTCCTGCCCGACGTGTTCCTGCCCCTGGCCGAGCGCGGTCGCCTCATCACGGCGCTGGGGCTGTGGGTGCTGCGCCGCGCCTGCCGCGACGCCGCGCGCTGGGAGGACCCGGTCACCGTCGCCGTGAACGTCTCCGCGCGGCAGCTGGCGCGCGCCGACTTCCCCGACCAGGTGCGCCGCGCCCTGGAGGAGGCGGGCCTGCCCGCCGACCGCCTCTGCCTGGAGATCACCGAGTCCTCGGTGCTGCAGGCCTCCGAGACGACGCTCACCTGCGCGCGCCGCCTCGTGGACCTGGGCGTCGCGCTCTCCCTGGACGACTTCGGCACGGGGCAGTCCAGCATCTCCTCCCTGCACAAGCTCACCCTGCAGGGCTTGAAGATCGACCGTTCCTTCATCGCGGACCTGCCGGCGAGCCCGCGGGTCGAGGCCCTCGTCGAGGGGCTGATCCAGCTCGGCGGGGGCATGGGGCTGGAGGTCATCGCCGAGGGCGTGGAGACGTCCGAGCAGGCGGCCTGGCTCGCCACCCACGGCTGCCCGATGGGGCAGGGGTTCCTCTTCGGGCGGCCCGGCGCCGCCGCCTGACGCGGTCGCGGGCGGGACGGCCCCACCTCCCGGACCGATCGGTTTCCACTCGGCGAACAGTTGCCATCCTGGAAAGCACCCGCTATGGTTTCCGTCA
The DNA here is from genome assembly GCF_022669155.1 of Kineococcus sp. TRM81007. Lineage (GTDB taxonomy): Bacteria > Actinomycetota > Actinomycetes > Actinomycetales > Kineococcaceae > Kineococcus. The sequence goes on from NZ_JALBVB010000055.1 coordinate 86,488, forward strand.
TGGAAAGCACTGGAGGAACCCCCAGCCCCGCCGAGGCCCGCGAGGCGCTGGCGGGCGTCGAGAGCGCGCAGCGGGCCGTGCGGGACACGCCCTGGCCCACGTGGATCTACCCCGTCAACGCCCTCCTGCTGGGCGCGATGGCGCTGACGTCCCTGCTCACGGAGGACCGCAGGACCGTCTTCCTCGCCGTCGCCTTCACGATCGTCGGGGTCAACATGGCGGCCGGGTACCGGATGGGGGCCCCGTGGACCGTCCCGACGAGCCGCGGGTTCCTCGCCGCCGTCGCCGCCGCGGGTGCGTGCGTCCTCGCCGCCTTCCTCGTCGCGGAACTCACCGAGCTGGCGTGGCCGGTCGTCGCCCTCGCGGTCGCCGCCACCACCGCCTACCTCGTCGCCGGCGTGGTGCACCGCCGGTCCACCGGGCGCCCGCAGTGAGCGCGGAGCTCGACCCCGTCATCCACCCGGCGCACCGCCTGCGCATCTGCGCGATGCTCGTCGCCGGCACCACCCTGGAGCTGTCGGTGGTCAAGGAGCACCTCGACCTCAGCCCGTCGGCCCTCAGCAAGCAGGTCGCCGCCCTCGTCGACGCCGGGTACGTGAAGCAGGAACGCCGCGGCAGCGACTCCCGCCGCGTCTGGCTGTCGATGACCCGCCAGGGGTCGAAGGCGTACCGGAACCACGTCGCCGCGCTGCAGGAGATCGTCGCCGCGACGGCGGAGCCACCGGTGGGCGCGCACCGCTGAGCCCCCGCGCCCCCGGCGCCGACGACGGATGCGGTCCACGGCAGTTTGTTACGGTGTTCACCGCTTTTGCCCTGAACGATCACGAACCGCCGACGAATGCGAGTCGAAGAGTGCCTGGAAGCAAAAAGGGGTCACATGGGGAGCCGACGGCCGCTCCCACCCGCGGAGGCCGGCGCCGCACCAGGCGCCTGCGCGTCGAGGACGTCACGGTCGTCGACTCCACGGTGATGAAGCGCGCTGTCGGCGGCACCGTCGTGGGGAACACGATGGAGTGGTACGACATCGGCATCTACGGCTACCTCGCCGTGACGATGGGGCGCGTCTTCCTCCCCGACGCCGACTCGGGGCTGCAGGTCCTGTTCAGCCTCGGCGTCTTCGCGTCCACCTACATCGCCCGCCCGCTCGGGGGAGTGTTCTTCGGCCGCCTCGGCGACAGGGCGGGCCGCCAGAAGGTGCTCGCCGCCACCCTCATCCTGATGGCGACCGCGACGTTCCTGATCGGCGTCCTGCCCACCCCGGGCGCGATCGGCGCGTTCGCTCCCGTGCTGCTGGTGGTCCTGAAGCTCGTGCAGGGTTTCTCCACCGGCGGGGAGTACGCCGGGGCGACCACCTTCGTGAGCGAGTACGCCCCCGACGCCCGGCGCGGTTTCTTCGCCAGCATCCTCGACTTCGGCAGCTACCTCGGTTTCGCGCTGGGCGCAGCCGTCGTGACGGTCGTGCAGCTGCTCACGACGGAGCAGCAGATGCTGGACTGGGCGTGGCGGGTGCCGTTCCTCCTCGGCGGCGCCCTGGGGTCGGTGGCGATCTACTTCCGCTTGAAGATCGAGGAGTCCCCCGCTTTCCAGGCGACGCAGGACGCGCACGAGGAGTCCTCCTCCGCCCGCGCCGAGGCCGAGGGCCGCCCCCGGAACTCCTTCCACCTCATCCGCATGCACTGGCGCCCCATGGTGATCGCCTTCGCGCTGGTGGCGGCGGCGAACAGCGTCGCGTACGCGCTCACCAGCTACATGCCCACCTACCTCACCGACTCCCTCGGCTACGGCCCGCTGAACGGCACGTTGCTGACGATCCCCGTGCTCGTCCTGCTGGCGTTCCTGCTGCCCGTGGCCGGGCGCCTGTCGGACCGCATCGGCCGGCGCCGCGTGATGTGGCTGGGGGCCGGGTGGGTGCTCGTCCTCGCCGTCCCGGCGTTCCTGCTCATCGGGCTGGGCAGCGTCGTCACCACCCTCGCGGGCCTCTCGCTGCTGACGGTGCCCGTGGCGTGCTGGGTGGCCAGCCAGGCGTCGGCGCTGCCCGCCCTGTTCCCCACGGCCAGCCGCTACGGGGGCATGGGCATCTCCTACAACTTCGCGGTGGCGATCTTCGGCGGCACCACGCCGCTGATCATCGAGGCGCTGGTGCAGGGCACCGGCAACGACCTCGCCCCCGCCTTCTTCCTCATGACCACCTCGGTCGTCGGCGCCGTCGGGGTGCTGTTCATGCAGGAGTCCGCCAAGCGCCCGCTGCCCGGGTCGATGCCGAGCGTCGCCACCGACGAGGAGGCGCACGAGCTCGTCCTCACCCAGGACACGAACCCGGACCTCGACGTGCAGAGCCTGCCGATCCCGGCAGGCGGCCCCGAGGGCGAGGGAACCCGCCGGCCCGCCTGAGGTCGCGGGTTCCCACCGGGCGACGGGTCCGGTGAGGACCCACAGCCCACGACGGCACGAGGGGCTCGGTCCCGCTTCGGCGGTACCGAGCCCCTCGAGCGTGCCGGCCCCGGGCACCCGGAGGTGCCCCGCACCGCTACGGCTGTCCGACCGGCGGGGCGGCACCGGGTTCGGCGGGCGGAAGGACCTGCGGTCCGGCCTCGGCGGGGCGGGGACCGTCCTCGGGGTGGGCACGCAGCACGAGCAGGGCGACGTCGTCCTCGGGTGAGCCGTCGAGCCGGGCCAGCAGGGCGTCGCACAGCTCCTCGGCGCTCAGGTGGTGCAGCTGCTCCAGGGTGGCGCGCAGCCACTCCAGACCGTCCTGCAGCGGGGCGTCCCGGCGCTCGACGAGACCATCGGTGTAGAGGACGACGGTGCTGCCCGGCTCCAGGGCCGTCGCGTGGTCGGCGCGCTCGGCGTCGGGGTTCAGCCCGAGCAGCACGTCCGGCTGGGCCTGGAGCAGCCGCGCGGTGCCGTCGGGGGCGATGAGGACCGGCGGGGGGTGCCCGGCGTTCGACCACCGCAGGGTCCGCAGCCCGGCGGCCTTCTCGGCGGCGCCCTGCTCCACCTGGGCCAGGACGGCGGTGGCGATCACCCCGACCCCGAGGTGGTGCATGGCCCGGTCCAGCGCGGCCAGCACGGCCGCGGGCGGCTCGCCGAGGGCGATCGAGACGCCGCGCAGCAGGTTGCGGACCTGCCCCATGGCGGCCGCGGCGTCGCGGTCGTGCCCGGCGACGTCCCCGACCACGAGCGTGGTGGTGCCGCTCGGGGCGAGGAAGCAGTCGTACCAGTCGCCGCCGATCTGCGCCTCGGTCGCGGCCGGCAGGTAGCGCACGGCGATCTGCAGGTGGTCCGGTTCGAAGGGTGCCGTCAGCAGGCTGCGCTGCAGCGCCTCCGACAGGCGGCGCTGTTCCCCCGCCACGCGGCGCTCCTGCTCGTGGGCCTGCAGCGCGGCCAGGCTCTGGGCGCACTGCCCGGCGTAGGCCCTCATCAGCTCGAAGTCGCGGTCGGTGAAGTCCTGCGGGCCGCGCCAGCCGATCGTCAGCCCACCCACCGAGCGACCCGCGGCCTGCAGGGGCAGGGACACCCACGTGCCGAGGCCGGTGCTGGTCACGACCTCCTGCATCTGCGGCGTGAACCCCAGGGCCGCCTCGAGGTCGCGCAGCACCACGACCTCGCCGGTGGCGGCGGCCACCGCGACCGGCAGCGGGCTGTCCAGCGGCACGCGCTGGAAGGTGCGGCGCGCCCGCTCCCCCAGCGAGTCGGTCAGGGTCAGCTCCAGCGCGTCCCCCTCCGGGGTGCGCACCGCCACGGCCCCGCCACCGGCGCCGAGCACACCCAGACCGCTGCCGATGACGATGTCGGTCAACTCCGCGACGCTCTGCGCGCCGCTCAGCTGCAGCGCCACCTGCACCGTGCCGGCCAGCCGTTCCGCCAGCACCGCCTCGGCGGTCAGCGCCGCCCGCAGCTCCTGCCCCCGCACGTAGAGGTCCGCCTCGGCCCGGTACCGGTCCTCGGGGAGGTCGTAGAGGTCGACACCGGGGTCGAAGCGCTGCGCCTGCCGCTCGGTGACGTAGCCGGTGACGTTCTCCGTCCGGTGCAGCAGGAGCACCACCTGCCCGGCCTCGTCCAGCACCGGGGCGTTCACCGGGCTCCACCAGCAGGGGCGGAAGACCCCGTCCGGGCCGGCGACGTCGTACTTCTGCAACGGCATGGTGTCCGGGCGCCCGGTACGCAGCACGCGGCGCAGCGACGCCTCCAGGTTCGCCGTCGCGTGGGTCCCCGGGTCGTCCGGGTTGTCGGGGAAGACGTCGAACACCAGCCGGCCGATGAGCTCGTGGCGCGGGCGCCCGGACGTCTCCAGGAAGGCGCGGTTGACCGCCACGAACCGCAGGTCCGTGTCCAGCACCGCGTAGGGCGTGGGGAGGACGTCGAAGACGGCTGCCAGGTCCACGTGCGAAACGTCCGGCACCCGCTGCATCCCGTTCCTCGCTGGAGACCGGGCCCTGCGCCCACCCGACATCGTAGGGGCGACCGGAGCCGATGGCGGCTGGAACGGGCACAGAGGGGCACGACGAAGGCCGGGCCCCTCTCTCGCGGTGCCGGGCCTGTGGCCTGCGGTCTTGCTGGTCGGGGTGACAGGATTTGAACCTGCGGCCTCTTCGTCCCGAACTTCACGAGAACGCTCGCCGCCCGACACTTCTCCTAGCACCAAGTCCCAAGCGCGCTGCCTCAATCCCTGCGCATCCGAGCCGGTTGTCACGCAGTTAGACCCTCGCCAAGGCTTGCAGCAGAAGACCAGCCTCACAGGGGACAGCGTCGATGAACCATCGAGCTTCTCAGGCGGACCCGCCTCATTCAATCTACGCCAAGCGGCGAACCCCATGTGCGGCCGGCAGAACATAGAGGCATAGGCGGCGGCTTGAGCGTACGGCGGACAAGCTAGCCACCTAGGAGCGCCTGAGGCATTGACCAAGAGTCGCATACTGCACTATTCCGGAGCTCCTGGCGAATTTACTGAACCGCCAGCTTAGCCATTACCCGAAGATTTAGAACAATTTCCTCAAACCTCGAGATGCCACCTACTGCCTGATCCAGCCATTCCATCACTGACCTAGCGCCGTCCGCCTGCAGAATCGGGTCCGATTTGGACGCAGCAGACATGCCCTTATGTGCAATGAAGTTGCGAACACGATGCAGCGCCACCACTGGGTCAGCTACCGACACCGAGGTAGCTGAGGACGACACTGACGCCCCAAACGCGGCCCTTATTTTGGACGCGTTTGATGGATTTAGCAGCCTCAGAGCATCTAAGGCCGCTTGCTGCAGGTGCCATTGGGGCTCGCCATACTGAAACCCAGAGATCGCAGACTTATTTTGCGCAAGATGCGTTTTTGCTGCGGAGTAGGAGGGGAAGGGTGCCGGACCGTAACTAATTCCACTGAGGCCAGTGACGGCACGTGTCGCACTTAGAAGTATAACGTTTCTCGCGAAGCGTCCCCAAGCGTCGAAAGTATGCGTTACAGCACCCTCGCGCGCGATTCGATGCGTGCCGGTTCGGGTGATCTGCCGACCAGGATAAGGTGGGATGGTAGTAAAGGTGTAGATGACATCATCCAGCTCTACCGAGAAGCGCGAATAGATGTCTTGCAACGTCTTCATGGAGTGACCGCTTGAGGCCCCAGAGCTCGCAGAAAGACAGATAGCCTAACGCGGCGGCTCGCGATGCGCTGAGTCGTGCTCTTTGACGCTGACCAAAATGTCCCCCAACCCCCTTCAGGTTCATCATCCTCTAGTACGGCACTGAGCGTCTTCAAGTTGTCAACGACCGCCTTAATGTCCGATAGCGCTCCCTCCGGATAAGTGAGTTCCTTGGCCTCAAGACGTCCCAACGGGAGCCCGTGCCGCACATGAGCGACTGCCGCAAAAAGCATCAGCACGTTGGGCGCCCCCAGCATGGGGCCCCCTGCGACCTCGGGTAGCAACTCACTAGCCAGGAACTCGCAAGTCCCTTGGACGATCGACTCGACCTCATCTTTCCGAGGAAATGCGTCTTCCATGTCTTTGTAAAGTTTGTCAATACGTGTGGATCCGCCATCCGTTACGCCATTCAAGACAAACCCGTACATTTCCGCGACGAACGCAGCGTCCGCCATGCGGACTCTTTCGCGGTCACTGAGGATGCCTAGCCGCCAGAAGTTTACTAGTTTCCGAACCGACTCCACGACGGACCATTTGAAATCACTGTCGTATCTGGCGTGTCGAAGCTCGGGGCCATTGACTGGAACCGTGTAAGAATTTATTCGAGAGAAAATTTCGAGCACATCTTCATTGTTTGCGTTGATCAACTGCTCGGTTGTAAGTTTATAAGCCAAAAACTTGTCTTGATCGCCATCCTCTAAGTCGCGGTACGTTAACCCAGCCAGCTCTTGAGAACGGGAACCCAGCCGCAGCTCGCCATTTGCGAAAGCGATAATTGCCCGGAGTCGCTGCTGTCCGTCGACAACCTCGCGAACGATCTGCATCGTGTTTCGATCGATTCGCGTTCGGAAGAGAATTTTGGGGACGGGCATCCCCCGCAAAATGCTGTCAATGAGAAAGGACTTGGCCGACTCTTTCCATACCGAACCTCGCTGGAAGTCGGGATCCAGTACCAGTTCCCTGTCTCGATGCCACTTTAGAAAATCGGCGATTGGGTAGGTCTCCGGACTGATTTGCATGTCAACCTCCATTATTGTCGTTGTGTTACCGACGCTAGCACTGAGCGGTCCGTCAGGGAGCGTGCTCGTGACTCTTCGTGTCGCTCCACGCCTAACGCGCACAGGGGGTCGGCGTTCTCGATGAGAGCCGCGTTGTCCAGCGCGACACGCCGGTGAAGTAGACGCAAGGACGGGCACGGCCCCGTCAGTGATCATGGAGGTTCTCTACGCCTGATCACGAGTCACCGAGGAACCATGCCCGCCCCTGCAGTATCCCCGATCACCCCGCTCCTGTCTGCCCTGCACGACCTCCAGGACCAACTTGGGAACCAACTCGAGCCCCTGCGCGAGCAGCTCCAGACCGCCCCGGCCACCGTGGCGTCGACGCTGATGAGCATCCTGCGCACCGTCGCCGACCCCCGGTCCCGATCCGGACGACGCCACCACCTGCCCGGCATCCTCGCCCTGGCGATCTGCGCCGTCCTGGCCGGCACCCGGAACTACACCCAGATCCACGCCTGGACCCGCGACATCGACGACACCACCCGCGCAGCTCTCGAACTCACCACCGTCCTGCCCAGTGAAACCACCATCCGCAAGACCCTGCAACGACTCGATGCCGACACCCTCGACCTCACCCTCGGCGCCTGGATCCAGTCCCGACTGAACGCCACCACCATCCCGGGACACCGCCGCGTCATCGCCGTCGACGGCAAAGCCGTCCGCGGATCAGCCACCCGGACTGCCGTCGCCAGGTTCCTGATGTCGGCGGTCGACACCACCCGCGGTGTCGTCCTGGGGCAGGTCGACGTCGGCGCCAAGACCAACGAGATTCCACTGTTCGCAACACTTCTGGACACCCTGCAGGACACCGACCTGAACGGTGCCGTCATCACCGCCGATGCCCTGCACACCCAACGCGCCCACGCCCGCTACCTGTACGAGCACCACGGCGCCCACTACCTGTTCACCGTGAAACGGAACCAGCCCACCCTGCACGACCAGCTCGCCGCACTGCCCTGGGGCCGGATCCACCAGCAGCACGCCAGTAGCGAACGCTCACACGGGCGCCAAGAGGAACGTTTCGTCAAAGCCGTCACCATCGCCACTGGCATCGGCTTCGACCACGCCGAACAGGCCGTCCGGATCGTCCGACGACGACGTGAAACCCCGACCTCGGCGTGGACCAGCGAGACCGTCTACGCCGTCACGTCCCTCACCTCAGCACAGGCGAACCTTGAAACCCTCGCCGGCTACCTTCGCGCGCACTGGTGCATCGAGAACCGGGTCCACTGGGTCCGCGATGTCACCTTCGATGAGGACCGTTGCCGCATCCGCACAGGCTCTGGGCCTCAGGTCATGGCGACCCTGCGGAACCTGGCGATTACCGTCCTGCGGCTGGCTGGCCACACGAACATCGCCGCTGCCCTGGCTCATCATGCCCGTCGTCCCTGGCGGCCACTTCAGACCCTAGCGGGAATGTGACACCGGAGAACGCCGACCCCCTGCTAACGCGCACCCGAGGCGGTGTGCAGATGCGCGGTGATCAGCCAACCCCGCTCTAGTCGTCCGCGCATCTGTGCAGCGCAGCCGGGGTCCAGGGGCGGGAGCCCCTGGTACCACTCAGCTACTGCGGATGTTTTCATCCGCGCAACGTGCCCGCGCTATACAGCAGTGCCGGTCGCGGCGCGTAAGCCGTGCGAGCACGGCCGTAGGCCGCGCGCAGGGCGGTGAGACGCACCGCTACCGGCAGTGGCGGGCCTCGCCCGGCACCTTGACAGAGTGGAGAAAGTTCTCACAGCACTACGAGCACCTGGGCCAGGAGCGCGCCGGTCCTTAGAGTGGTGACGTGCCTGAGCCGCCGAGCTTGCCCGAGCTAACAGTCACGTCGGCTCGTGACACAGCAGTAGTGCTACTTGGCGCCAATGAGCGCCGATGGGGCCATGTGCAGGCTGTGGCGGCGAAGGCGGTACGAGCCGCTTCTGCGTTGAAGCCAGCCGATAGAGAGCTGCTGGTAATAGCCGCGTGGCTCCACGATGTCGGGTACGCGGAGCAACTCGCGGCTACAGGCTTTCACTCGCTCGATGGCGCTCAATGGTTGCGCCAGCAGGGCCACGAACGGGTGGCGTGCCTGGTGGCGCATCACTCGTGCGCGTCCTTCGAGGCAGCCTTACGAGGACTGTCTGAGGTCATGGCGACCTACCCGGACGAGGGCACCGCGGTACGCGACCTGCTGACCTACTGCGACATGACGACCGGCCCAGCAGGCCAGGCGATGACGCTGGATGAGCGCTTGGCGGATGTGCGCAAGCGGTACGGCACGGACGGGGTGGTGACCCGGGCCCTCCAGGCAGCCGAGGGGGAGCTGTCGCGTCAGTTGACTGCCGCTGAGCGTCTGCTGGCCGATGCTCAGCCGATGTAGGCCGCCGCCCCGCCTCGGAGAGCCACGCGGACGCGCAGCAGGATGGAGGGGTGCACCTCGTCTTCGCTCATGGCTTCGAGGTCTTCGGGCGTGTGCCAGCCGACCTGGCGAGTCTCAGCGCTCAATTGAGGACTGCCGCCGATGACGTGGCCGGCGAAGCAGACGGAGAATTGCTGGCGTACTTCGCCGTCGTCGTAGCTGACGACGTGAGCAGGGTCTGAGAAGACGCCCACGAGGCGGTCGACCTCGATGTCGTAGCCGGTCTCCTCGCGAGCCTCGCGCACGGCGGTGTCCTTGATCGACTCTCCGGGCTCCATCCCGCCGCCGGGGATGGACCAGCGGTCGGTGTCGCTGCGCCGGTGCATGAGGACCTTGCCGTCCTGCAGCACCACCACACTGGCCGCCGGCACGAGGCTGTTGGGTGCCGGGGCGTTGGGGTCCTGGTAGTGGTCGACGCGAGGCACGGCCACCAACCCTAGAGGAGCAGGGCGCTCAGACGGGTGTGGCGGTGGCCCACACGTCGTCCATGTGCTGGGTGAGGTTGTCGAAGACGCCGCCCTGTCCGACGCGGCGCAGGTGGAAGAGCGGGGACTCGTAGCCGGGCCGGCCGAACAGGTGCGGGGTGTACAGCAGCTCGTCGTCGAAGCGGAAGATCGAGTTGTACATCACCGTGCGGTGGTGGCGGACCTTGGTGAGCTCGGAGCGCACGCAGGCGTCCAGGTGGCGCAGCGAGGAGCGGATGCGCGGGGCAATGCCGCCGTCCAGGCGCTCCTCGGCGTCCCGGGCGGCCACCTCGGCGCTGTCAGGGTCGGCCACGGCTATGCGCACCCGGCACCCGTCACCGGCCTTGGCGACCAGCCGGACGCCCAGGGCGGGGTAGAGCTCGGGCAGGAACTGCACGGCGTAGCCGAGCACGTCGACGGCGTGCCGAGCGTCGTCGATCAGGCGCGTCCACAGCGAGCTGGGTGCGTCGGCGCGGTGGGCGTAGGCGGCGACGACCTCAGCGGTGCTGCCGGCGCTGCTGTCGAGCCGGGTCTCGCTGGTGGGCCATAGGTACGCCTCGTCCTCGGCGACGAGCTTGGCCAGCGCCCAGCGGTGCCGCTGGTGCGGCACGCGACCCTTGAGCCAGCGCTGCACCGTCTTCTCGTCCACCCCGGTCACCTTGTGGACGTCCTCGACGGTCACGGTCGCGCGCACCATGGCACGCCGCAGGCGTTCGTTCTCCACGTCACCCTCCTCGCTGGGACGTTTCGAGACTATCCCAAGACGTCCTAAAACGTCCCGCAGGGACGTTCGAACGTCCTTGCGAAGCCGGTGGACTCGGTGTCACGGCGAAGCGCCGCTGAGGCAAGCCGCGGACACGGGCCGCTGACAACGAGGAGAACGACATGGCGATTCAGGGTGCGATCCCGCTGGGGCAGGACCTGGTGTTCCCGCACGGGGCGTACGTGGTGGGCGAGGTTGAGCAGGTGCAGGACTTCGACCGCCGCCAGGCCGGCGAGGTGGACACGCAGTCGCGGGACAAGAACACCGGTGAGCGTCTGTGGGCGGTGCGGGTAGTCGACGCCGACCCGGAGGCGCGCCGCGGCCAGGCGGAGGTCGTCGTAAAGGTCATGGCGGAGCACCAGCCGGTGCCGCCGGCGCCGCTGCCCGGCCTGCCGTTCCGTCCGGTGGTCTTCGAGGGGCTGACCGCCACGCCGTACGTGGACACCAACCGTGCTCGGCCCCGGCTGGCGTGGTCGCTGAAGGCGACGGGCATGTCCGCTCCCGGCAAGAGCACCGCTGCGAGCACCGCCAAGGCCGACGCAGGGCGGGCCGCCTGATGCGGACGGCACACCGGCGCCAGGCGCGGGCGGAAGGGAACACCATCGCTGGTCAGATCGGTGCGCTGCTGCGTTCCCGCCCCACCTCGCAGACGCCGTACCGGGAGCGTGCAGTGTGGTTCGAGCGCAAGGCGCAGCTGTTCGGGCGCCTGGCGGAGCACTACGGCCAGGGCGACCCGCAGGAAGCGGCCGAGTGCCGCTACCTGGCCACCGTGGCCGCCGAGGAGGCGAGTCGGCTTCGCTCGGTCCAGGCGGTGGCTCGGTGATCGGCGGACCGAAGGGTGTGGTGACGCGCCAGCCCACCCAGCAACGCACCACCTCCACCGACGACTGGGTGGCGGACCTGCTGCTGATGCTGCTCGAGCTGGCCTGGTGGCTGCTCAGGGGCGTCGTGCGGCTGGCGTGGCGCTTCCCCGTCCCCGTCGGCGTCGCGCTCGTCGGCTGGTGGGCCTACAGCCACGACCACCTGCTCTCGGTCGGCATCGTGGCCGTCGTCGTGGTGGTGGCCGTGGTGACGTGGCGCCTGGCCTGGCCCGGCTCGTTCCTGTGCTGGGTCTCGCGGCCGGCGTGGCGGCGGCGCAAGCGGCGGACGATCCGGCACAGCTGGCCCGGGCTGTGCGATCGGGTCGGCCTGGCGCTGAGCGTCGTCGAGCACCGCTCCGGTGGTCGCTCGTCCTGGACGCCGGGGCTGTCCCGGCTGCGCTGGACCTCCCGTGAGCACCTGGTGCTCTCGGCGCGGGTGCGGATGGTCGCCGGGCAGACCGTCGACGACCTCGCCGCGGCGGCGGAGAACCTGGCGGCGGCGTGCGGGGCGTGGTCGTGCCGGGTACGCAAGACGTCCCCGAACACCGCGGTCATCACATGGCTGTTCGGTGACCCGCTGGCGCACGCCGTCTCCCCGATGCCCGTGCCGGACGTCGTCGACGCCGCGGCGGTGCCGGTGGGACTGCGCGAGGACGGACAGCCCTGGCTGCTGCGCCTGGCCGCCACCCACGTCCTCATCGTCGGGGTCACCGGCGCCGGCAAGGGCTCGGTGGTGTGGTCGCTGCTCGGCGGCCTGGCCGGCGGTATCCGCGACGGGCTGGTGCAGGTGTGGGCCGTGGACGGTAAGGCTGGCATGGAGCTCGAACCCGGCCGGGCACTGTTCACCCGCTTCGCCACCACCGTCGAGGACGGCGTGCAGCTGCTGGAGGACGCCGCCGTGCTGATGACCGACCGCGCCGCCCGGATGGCCGGTACGGCCCGCCAGCACGAGCCCTCGACGAGCGAGCCGCTGCTGGTCGTCCTGGTCGACGAGGTGGCGCTGCTGACGGCGTACACACCGGACCGCAAGCTGCGCGACCGCGCGGAGAAGGCGATGGCCGCGCTGGCCACCCAGGGACGGGCGCCGGGTGTGGTCCTGGTGGCGGCGCTACAGGACCCGCGCAAGGAGGTCCTGGGCCTGCGCAACCTCTTCCCGACGAAGGTGGCGATGCGTCTGGACGAGAAGTCGCAGGTCGACATGGTCCTGGGCGAGGGCGCCCGCGACTCCGGGGCGCTGTGTCACCAGATCCCCGACACCACCCCTGGTGTCGCCTACGTCAAGGTCGACGGCATTCGCGAACCGGTGCGGGTGCGTGCCTCCTACTACGACGACGCCGCCATCGAGCAACTGGCGCGGACGTACGCACCCACAGTCCGGCCGGTGTTCTCCGTCGTCGACGACCAGGCCGACGAGGAGGGAGCCGCGTGAACGCCACGACCGCTCCTGCACCGGCTGCCGTACCGGCTGCTGTGGAGGTTGAGGTCGGTCAGCGCTTGCTGTCCCCGACGTTCGAGCGGTGGGCCGAGCAGGCCGCGAACTGCGGGCACTGTGCCCGACCGATCCGGCTGCGCGGGCAGGCCACCACCTTCGACCGGGCCACCGGTGAGGTTCTCTCGACCTACGACTCGGCCACCGAACCGGACGGAGTGCTGTACGCGCGCTGCGGCAACCGGCGGGCGAGCGTGTGCCCTTCGTGCAGCCACGAGTACAAGGGCGACATGTGGCACCTGCTCGCCGCCGGGGCCGCCGGCGGGATGAAGGGCGTACCGGAATCGGTGGCCACCCACCCGCTGGTGTTCGCGACGTTGACCGCTCCCTCCTTCGGGGCCGTGCACGGTCTGCGGCGCCGGTCGGGACGAGCAACGATGTGCCGGCCGCGTGCGACCTCCGCGAGGTGTGAGCACGGCCGGTCACTGGGCTGCCGCACGGTGCACGCCGAGGGTGACCGACGGCTGGGACAGCCGCTGTGCCCGCAGTGCTACGACTACACCGGGCACGTGGTGTGGCAGTGGTGGGCGCCGGAGCTGTGGCGCCGCTTCACCATCGCGCTGCGCCGGGTACTGGCCGCCTCCCTGGCGTTGACGCACAAGGAGGCGCACGCCCTGGTACGGGTCTCGTTCGCCAAGGTGGCGGAGTTCCAACGCCGCGGCGTGGTGCACTTCCACGCCCTCATCCGCCTCGACGGGCCACCGGTGAATTCGGAGGAGTTCCCGGCTCCACTCATCGACGTGAGCGCCCAGCGGTTGTGCGAGCTGGTGCACATCGCCGCCGCGCGGGTCTGGTTCGACGCTCCCGCCACCGCACCGGGCGAGCCGCTGCGCCGACTGCGTTTCGGAGCCCAGGTCGATGCTCGCGCCGTCACCGCGGACGCCACCCGGGATACCGGCCGCGCCAACGACCCGGACGACGGCCTGCACCCGGAGACGGTCGCGGCCTACATCGCCAAGTACGCCACCAAGGCCTGCGACGACTTCGGACTGCCGCCCCGGCTCCGCGACCCCGAGGCCGCACGACGCATGGGCATCGCAGAGCACGTCTGCCGCCTGCTGGCCGAAGTGCACCACCTGGCACGCACCGGCGGGTCGAAGTACCTGGCGCTGGCCAAGTGGGCGTCGATGATCGGCTTCCGCGGTCACTTCTCGACCAAGTCCCGCCGCTACTCCACCACCCTCGGCCGGCTCCGCTCTGCCCGGAAGCGGTGGGCCGTCGAGCGACTGCGCGACCACCTCACCGGACCGATGCCTCCCGATGAGCGCAATGGCATCCCAACCGAGGCCGAGGACACCACGCTTGTCGTCAGCTCATGGTCATTCGAAGGCGTCGGGTGGCTGACTGCCGGGGATGCGGCGCTGGCCGCCACCGCCGCCGCGCAGGCCCGTGAGTGGCGGGATGACCGCGCGCGGGTACGCCGCGCCCAGCAGCAGTGATCCCTCACACCAACACCAGCGGAGAAACTCCTATGCAGCATGAGCAGCTCATCCCGTCGGCCCGCCTTCTGTACCGCGTGCAGGATGCCGCCGAAATCCTCAGCCTCAGCCGCAGCGTCGTCTTCGAACTGCTGCGCTCCGGCAGGCTGCGCTCCGTCCACGAGGGCCGCACCCGCCTCATCCCGTACGAGGCGCTGCGCGAGTACGTCGCCTCTCTTGAGGACGTGGCCTGATGCCCACCCGACGCGGGCGCGGCGAGGGCGGCCTCCACTGGGACGAGAAGCGCCAGCGGTGGATCGCCACCGCCAGCCTCGGCTTCACCCCCGCCGGCAAGCGCATCGTCAAGCGCGGCAGCGGCAAGACCAAGACTGAGGCGCGGACCAAGCTGAAGGAGGTCCTGCGCGACCACGACGACGGCCTCACCATCGCCCCCACCAACTACACCGTCGCCCAGGCCGTCGAGGACTGGCTCACCTACGGCCTGCACGGTCGGTCGGAGACCACCGTAGTCACCAACCAGATCCTCGCCCGCACGCACGTCATCCCCGAGCTGGGCGCCCGCAAGCTGCGCGACCTCAACGCCGAGGACGTCGACCGCTGGCTCGCCCGCAAGGCGGAGACGCTGAGCACCCGCACGCTGCAGGGCATCCACAGCTGCCTCAACCGGGCGGTCAAGAGGGCGATGGCCCGCGACAAGGTGAAGCGCAACGTCGTGACCCTGTGCAGCGTGCCGCAGGGGCGTGGTGGCCGGCCGTCCAAGGCCTTGACCCTCGCCCAGGCCGAGGCGGTGCTCCGCGCCTGTGAGACGACCCGCATGCGCGGCTACGTCGTCCTGTCCCTGCTGACCGGCGCCCGCACCGAGGAGCTGCGGGCGCTGCGCTGGGACCACGTGGACCTCGTCGGCCGTCCCGGCGCTTCGCCTCCTGTGCCGCCGCACGTCGCCGTGTGGCGATCTGTACGTGCCGGCGGCGACACCAAGACCCGCAAGTCACGCCGGACCCTGGCGCTCCCCCAGCGCTGCGCCGAGGCGCTGCACGCGCAGCGGACCCAGCAGGAACAGGACCGGGTCACCGCCGGCACCCGCTGGATCGAGACGGGGCTCGTCTTTACGTCGAAGGTCGGTACCCCACTCGACCCCTCGCACGTTCGCCGCGACTTCCGGAACGCTATTGCTACTGCGGAGGGCGTCGCCCCTGCCGAGTGGACCCCGAGGGAGTTACGGCACAGCTTTGTCTCACTACTTTCAGACAGTGGCGTGCCTTTGGAAGAGATCTCTCGACTCGTCGGACATAGCGGCACCGCGGTAACCGAACTCGTTTACCGTAAGCAGATTCGCCCCGCACTGCAGTCAGGTGCTGTTGTTATGGACCGCATTTTTCCCAGTTCTTCGCAGAGTAGTGGCTGATCTGTGCATATTGAGTTTTCACGCGCGCGAACCGCGTTACATAGAATAATCGGCCAGCATCACGTGACTGCGCGGGCGTCATTCATCCATTCCACGACTCTGCATTACGCGAATCAACTGATCGGTTACCAACGAAAAACTGTTCGTTTCCCATGCGGGTCTATTCAAGGGCAATCCCTGCTGATCAATGAAATGCTCTAGCGGCATATCCGGGGCAGCCACTCGCCACCTGACCAACATGCTTGCGTCGGCTTGCCCGGTCTCCATAAGAGCCTCAAAAGAACGCAACTCCCGCAATGTTATGATCGCAAATGGCAGCGCGGATGGATGTGTCAATCCAGAATTCTTACGAACCTTTTCTCGGACCTGCTGAGCTACAACCTCATTCCAGCCTAGGCCTTCATTGGGAACAACGACCAGGGGGACAATTCGAGTTCCATCGGGAGGCGGGTATCCACAGAGTTTCTGCAAATGATGACGAATGAGGTGGACCGTAGAGTTTAACTGCTTCGCCTTGCGGTCTGTTAAAACCGCATCAAGCTCGCGCTCCAATGATTCACGCCCGCCGCTAGCATTAACAACGTCAGCCGCAATTCGACGAGAGGTGCATTCGATGAGAAGCCATACATCGCCACAGTCGACGGCGAAATCGCAAACTTTGGGCTTCTGACCCGAACGACCCATCCAGGCCTTCTGCATGTTCACTTCATCAAAAACTCTCTTAGAGAGCTGGCCGGAGTTGAACATTCGAGACAGCGTCTGGCCGACGCTATTCTCAAAAACCGCCTCGGCCGCAGCTCGAAACGCCACCACTTGGCGACTGCTAGGTCCTAAAGATTGAGCTACATCTAAGCTTGGAGGAACCCCAAGTGCCCGTTCAACCATAAAACCGAGACGCAGCACGAGGTACTCCCCCGTTTCCAGCCGGACGATTGGGTAGCGCCGAAAGCTATTGAATGACCAGCTGGGAATAGTGCATTCATTTCTCTCCGCTGCAATCTCCGCCGCTAGGCCGATGGAATCAATTGAGGTAATTTCGAGGAACCGCCTGATCGCGTTCTCATCAACGCCTAGCTTCTCAAAAAACTCGAAGGGGAATCGCGTGTAATTGTTGATCTCAGCTTGTGTCCACAGATGTAGAGCGATCGAAATAAGGTCATCGAAGGTTACGCCCGTAGCGAGTTGATAGAGGTCCGCAGGGGTGGAAGGCAGTTGATTTCGAATCTTTTTCGGCAGCTTATCTGGCCATTCACGTCGCCAGAAGAAGTCGGCTTCTGTAATTAGATGTGCAAGTTGCGGGCTCTTATTGAAGTGTTGGTTCGCGACAAGTTCGGATGCTAATTCTTCGTCGTAACCCCCCCAGACCAGTCCTGAAGGTCGAGGACGATGACTCGGCTCTTCCTGGCCGATGCTTAAAAGGTTTCGAAGGATGGCATCTAAGCCAAATAGGTCATTTCTAGGGGCTCCGGGAGCACAGCCTTCAAGGGCTTCTGCGGCGGCGAGCAGAATAACTTGCGGCACCAGCAGAGGGCGACGCTCGGAAACTCTTACAAGCAATCGAGATCTCAAAGGCTCAGTGGCAGCCGCGGCCCAACCGCGCTCATTAGCAAGGCGGTCGGCCGAAGTGAGCCAAGTCTTATCCACGTCGCGCAGCATCGCGGACAAGATTGTTAGAACGTGGTCTCTCGGGAGTGACCGCCAAGCTTGGTTGCGAGCTTCACGATCCATGGCTTGTATCAGAACATCGTCAGCCGTCAGATACACCTTCGCGCGACCAGCGAAGTCCCCGTACTGTCCCCGATAGCGATCCGGCACACACCGTTCTTACCAGATCGAACAAGATTAGGCATCAACGGCTCAAGCTGCCAGCAGACGGCACCCCTAGTTGCTCGCGTATCGGCACCTGCATCGGGTCACGACCGACCTAGGCCAGATTCCGGGCATCCCACTACAGCAGGTCTGATGCGCTGGCATGGGTTGTACTCGCTTTCCATAGAGCCCACCGTTGGGCTTGGTAGTGACAGCAGACTTAGCGGACGACCACCCACCCATTGTCGACTTCATGGACAGGACAGTGCCAACCGGTGATCTGTTGAGATCACAGACCAGCAAGGTCACTGGCGAGCCGGTCGGATCTGCCGATGCCACTGCACCACCTTGGCTCACTGACAGGTAGCCACAGCTCAGAGGGGACGCCGTCCCGGGTGACAGTCACGCAGTCAGTCACGCACAACGTCACAGGCCCGGCCCCGCTGACGCGGTGCCGGGCCTCTGACCTGCGGTCTTGCTGGTCGGGGTGACAGGATTTGAACCTGCGGCCTCTTCGTCCCGAACGAAGCGCGCTACCAAGCTGCGCCACACCCCGTGGGCAACGGGTACGAGTCTAGCCGACCCGCAGGGGTGCTCCGCACCACCTCTCCCTCACCCGGGGCCGGGCGCCTCAGCGCACCGGCACCAGCTCCAGCAGCGTCACCTCCGGCCGGCAAGCGAAGCGGAACGGCGAGTACGGGGAAGTGCCCAGCCCGGCGGACACGTGCAGCCAGGCGTCGCGCCCGCCCGCCGACCAGCGCGACAGACCCTTCGCCTGCTCGCGCGGCAGGTCGCAGTTCGTCACCAGCGCCCCGTAGCCCGGCAGGCACACCTGCCCGCCGTGGGTGTGCCCGGCGATGAGCAGGGACGCCCCGTCCGACGTCATCGCGTCCAGGGTCCGCCGGTACGGCGCGTGCGTGACACCCACCGTCAGGTCCGCGTCCGCCGCCGCGGGAGCCGCGACGTCCTCGTAGCGGTCGTAGCGCAGGTGCGGGTCGTCCACCCCCACGAGCTCGAAGTCCACGTCCCGCACCGTCAGGCGGGTGCGGGCGTTGTCCAGGTCCAGCCAGCCGGCGTCCGTGAAACCGCGCACCAGGTCGTCCGTGGGCAGGCGGGTGCCCTGCACGTCCTCGGGCGCCGACTTGCGCCACAGGTACGCCGCCCAGTTGCGCGGCTCCGGCGCCCAGTAGTCGTTCGACCCCAGGACGAACACCCCCGGGCGCTCCAGCAGCCCCGCGTACGTGTCCAGCACGGCCGGCACCGCCTCCGTGTCGGCCAGGTTGTCGCCCGTCGTGACCACCAGGTCCGGCTCCAGCTCCGCCAGGCCCCGCACCCACTCCCGCTTCGCCCGCTGGCTCGGCACCAGGTGCAGGTCCGACAGGTGCAGCACCCGCAGCGGCGCCCGCCCCAGCGGCAGCACCGGCACCACCGCGTGGCGCAGCGCGAACGCCCGCACCTCGTAGCCGGTGGCGTACGCCACCCCGGCCACCCCCGTCAGGGCCACGGCCCCCGCGGTGACGGCGAACGGCTTCAGGACGCTGTGCTGCGGCATCGGCCCATCCTGGCACCGCCCGCGGCCGGGAACCCGCTGGACGCCGGTGGGAGGATCGTCACCGTGAGCCTCAAGGACACCCTGCAGACCGACCTGACCACCGCCATGAAGGCGCGCGACGAACTGCGCTCCGCGACCCTGCGCATGGTCCTCACCGCGGTCCGCGGCGAGGAGGTCGCCGGCAAGTCCGCCCGCACCCTCGGCGACGAGGAAGTGGTCGCCGTGCTGCAGCGGGAGGCGAAGAAGCGCCGCGAAGCCGCCGACGCGTACGAGGCCGCCGGGCGCGCCGAGCAGGCCGAGCGCGAGCGCGCCGAGCTCGGCGTCGTCGAGACGTACCTGCCCACCCCGCTGACCGACGAGGAGCTGGGCGAGCTCGTCGACGAGGCCGTCCTCATCGCCTCCGGCGAGGGGCTGACCGGGATGGGCGCCATGGGCGCCGTCATGTCCCGCCTCAAGCCGCAGGTCGCCGGCCGCGCCGACGGCAAGCGGCTGTCCACCGCCGTCAGGGCGCGCCTGAACGCCTGACGGCCCCCGGGCCGGACGACGGAGGGGGTGGGCCCGTTCGGGCCCACCCCCTCCGTCACGTGCGGACCGACCGCGGTCAGCCGCGGTCCGCCCGCGGCGTCGGCAGCATCCCCCGCAGGTCCTCCAGCCCCTGCTCCAGCTCCTCGGCGACCCCCTCCGGCAGCTCCACCTCCGCGGCGGCCGGCGTCGTGCTCTCCGAGGACTCCGGCGCCTCCGAGGTGGTCTCCGGCTCCGGCGCCTCGGTCGTCTCCTCCGGCTCCGGTTCCGGCGCCGGCCGGCCCGCGCTGCGGGTCAGGGTGATCGTCGCCCCCGGCCGGGCGGACGAGGCGCTCTGCCGCGCCACCAGGCCCGCGCCGATCGACGACGTCACCCGCCGCGAGGACACGCTGACGTCGAACCCGGCGTTCTCCAGCGTCCTGGTGGCCGAGGAGACGCTGCGGCCGACGACGTTCGGCACCTTCACCCGGCCGTTGCTGACCGTGGTGCGCAGGCCCTCGTTCGTGCCGGGGGTGAAGTCCTTCACCGGCTGGCCCAGCGCCTCCGCGGCCGGGCCGACGATGTTCGCCCAGATCGGGCCGGGGATCGTCGAGCCGTACACGCGGCGGTAGCGGCGGCCGTTGATGGACTCGCCGTTCAGGGAGTCGGTGCCGCTGGCGTGCCCCACCCACACCGCCGCCGCCATCTGCGGGGTGTAGGCGGCGAACCAGACGTCGGCGCTGTCGTTCGTGGTGCCCGTCTTGCTGGCCACCGGGCGGCCGATGCGCTCCACGCGGCGGGCGGTTCCGCTCTGCCAGCCCTCCTCCAGCGCCTCGGTGACGTTGCGGGCCACGTTCGGGTCCAGCACCTGCTGGCAGTCGGCGGACGGCACCGGCAGCGGGTTGCCCTCGGTGTCGAGCACCTCCATGATCGCGACCGGCTCGCAGAAGGTGCCCTCGGCGGCGAACGCGGCGTACGCGCCGGCGATCGACAACGGGGTCACCAGGTTCGTGCCCAGCGTCATCGACGGGTTCTGGTCCAGGTCGCGGCTGACCTCGCCGGTGAGGAAGTTCTTCGTGGCGGACGCCTTGTAGACGCCCAGGGACTGCGCGGTCGCGGCGATGTCGCAGATGTCGAGCTGCTTCTCCATCGACACGTACGCGGTGTTCACCGACTGGGAGGTGGCGCGGCGCACCGTCATCGAGCCGGAACTGCTGCTCTCGGAGTTGTAGTACGTGTAGGTGTCGCCGCTGCGGATCTTCGAGCCGCAGGCCGTGAACGCGCTGATCGGGTCCGAGCCGGAACGCGGGGAGGGCACCACCGAGTCCAGCGACCGGCCCGACTTCAGCCAGGTGGCGAGCGTGAACGGCTTGAACGTCGAGCCCTGCTGGAACCCGTTGCCGCCGCCCATGGCGTCGCTGACGTTGTAGTTCAGCGTGGTCTGGCCCACGACGTCCTCGTCGGGCGAGTACGTCGTGTTCTGCGCCATCGCCAGGATCTTGCCGTTGCCCGGCTCCACGACGGAGGCCGCCGAGCGCGCCGGCTGCCCCGGGTTCACGCCCGCGTTCACGGCCTCCTGGGTGATGGCCTGCACCCGCTTGTCCAGGGTGGTCGTGATGCTCAGGCCACCGCGGCGCAGCAGCTCCTCGCGCTCCTCCACCGTCTCGCCGAACGCCGGGTCCTGCGCGATGACGTGGGTGACGTAGTCGCAGAAGTACGCGGCCGACTCCGCAGCCATGCAGCCCTGCCGGGACGGCTGCAGGACCAGGCCCAGCGGCGCGGCCGCGGCGGCGTCGTGGGCGGCCTGGTCGATCTTGCCGAGCTCGAGCATCCGGGCCAGCACGACGTTGCGGCGGCCGATCGCCGCCTCCTCCTTCTCCACCGGGTTGTAGCCGGCGGGGTTCTGCACCAGCCCGGCCAGCAGCGCCGCCTCGTGCAGCGCCAGCTCCGCGGCCGGCTTGGAGAAGTAGTACTGCGCGGCGGCCTCGATGCCGTACACGTTGTTGTAGAAGTACGCGACGTTCAGGTAGGCGGCGAGGATCTCGTCCTTGCTCATCTCCTTCTCCACGCCCACCGCGAGCTTCATCTCGCGCAGCTTGCGGGCGTAGCCGTCCACGCCGTCCGCGTCCACCGCGGCGGCGGCGGCCTCGGCGTCGCCCTCCTCCACGGCCTGCTCCACCAGGACGTTCTTCACGTACTGCTGCGTCAGCGTGGAGGCGCCCTGCGTGTCGCCGCCGCCGGCGTTGCTGACCAGGGCGCGGGCGATGCCCTTGACGTCCACCGCGCCGTGCTCGTAGAAGCGGGAGTCCTCGATGGCGACGATCGCGTCGCGCATCACCGGGGCGATCTGGTCGAAGGAGACCACCGAGCGGTTCTGGTCGTAGACGCGCGCCATGACCGAGCCGTCCGACCAGCGGATCGTCGTCGCCTCGGAC
Organism: Kineococcus sp. TRM81007; assembly: GCF_022669155.1. GTDB lineage: Bacteria > Actinomycetota > Actinomycetes > Actinomycetales > Kineococcaceae > Kineococcus. Next base: position 108,295 of record NZ_JALBVB010000055.1, read on the forward strand.
AGCTTCTGGTCGCCGAGGTCGGAGGGCAGCTCGTTGAAGACCTCCACCCCCATGCGGGCTGCGCTGCCGGTGGCCGCCACGGCGGGCACGACGAGCCCCGCCGCCAGGACCCCCCCGGCGGCGCTGACCGCCGTGAAGGCACCGAGCAGCCGGAAGACGGGGCGGTGCGTGGAACCAGACGCCATACCAGCAGGGTAAGGGGAGACGACGCCGAGTCCTCGCGCACGCAGGACCTCCACGAGCACTCCGCACGACACCACCCCGCACGCCCCCCCACGGGGGGCCACCGTGCACGCTGCGTGACCGGAACTAGTCCCGACGGACTAGCGGTTCTGGTGCCGAATGGCTCTGACGCGACACGCCTCGCCGACCCTACGCTGCTGCCACGCCCCCTCGGGGGCCGTCAGGGGGATTCACAGGGTCGCCTCCTCCGGGGGGAACCACCGCGCCACGCGGTGGTCCGCGAGGGGGCGTGACGGGGAGGGACCGTCGATGGTGTGGACGTTGGAGTGGGCCGCTCGCGGGGCGTGCAAGTCCGCGGAGGCCGACGAGCTGTTCGTGCAGGGTTCGGCGCAGAACCGCGCCAAGGCGATCTGCGGGGGGTGCCCCGTGCGCACCGAGTGCCTCGCGGACGCCCTCGACAGCCGGGTCGAGTTCGGCGTGTGGGGCGGCATGACCGAGCGGGAGCGGCGCGCGCTGCTCAAGCGCCGCCCGAACGTGCGCTCCTGGCAGCGCCTGCTGGAGGCCGCGCGCGACGCGCACCTGGCCACCGCCGCCGGCACCGTCACCGGCTCGGGCACCAGCGCCCCCGCCGGCGCGGACGGGGACGTGCTGCAGGCCGTCTGAGCCCGGCCGGGCGGGACGGCCGCCCCGCGCGCCACGGCCGCCGCCACTACGGTGGCGGCCATGACGACCTGGGAGTACGCGACCGTCCCGCTCATCGTCCACGCGACGAAGCAGATCCTGGACCAGTGGGGCTCCGACGGCTGGGAGCTCGTGCAGGTGGTGACCGGCCCGGACGGCAACGGCCTCGTCGCCTACCTCAAGCGCCCCACCGGCGCGTGAGCACCACGCACACCGCGCGCCTCGCCGCGCTCGGCCTGGAGCTGCCGGACGTGCCGGCCCCCGTGGCCGCGTACGTGCCGGCGGTGCGCTCCGGCGACCTCGTCCACACCTCCGGCCAGCTGCCGTTCACCGGCGGCGAGCTGCCCCTGACCGGCAAGGTCGGCCAGGGCGACGGGCTCGTGGACCCCGAGACCGCCCGGCAGCTCGCCGGCACGGCCGCGCTCAACGCGCTGGCCGCCGCCGCGGGCGCCGCCGGCGGCCTGGACGCGGTCCAGGCCGTCGTGAAGGTCGTCGTGTTCGTCGCCAGCGACCCCGGGTTCACCGGCCAGCCCGCCGTCGCCAACGGTGCCAGCGAACTGCTCGGGCAGGTGCTCGGCGACGCGGGCCGGCACGCCCGCAGCGCCGTGGGCGTGGCGGTGCTGCCCCTCGACTCCCCCGTGGAGGTCGAGATCACCGTGCGGGTGCGCTCCTGACGCGCCGTGCGGCGCCCGGCGCGTGGGCGGGTGGGCCGGTCACCGACCGGGCCACCTGCCTGCTCGCGCCGAACCCCGGGCCGATGACGCTGGAGGGCACGAACAGCTGGGTGCTGGCCGCCCCGGGCTCCCGGGACGCGGTCGTCGTCGACCCCGGCCCGGACGACGCCGCGCACCGCGCCGCCCTCCTGGGGGAGCTCACCGGCCGGGACCTGCGCTGCGCGCTCGTGGTGACCACCCACCACCACGACGACCACGCCGGCGGCGCGGACGCCTTCGCGGCCGCGGCCGGCTCCCCGCCGGTGCTGCGCGCCGCCGACGCCGACGACGGCGGTGAGCTCGACGTGGACGGGCTGCGGCTGCGGCTGCTGCGCACCCCCGGTCACACCGCCGACTCCCTGTGCCTGCTGGTGGAGGACGAGGGCTCCTTGCTGACCGGCGACACCGTCCTGGGCCGCGGCAGCACCGCGCTGAGCGACGACGGCGACCTCGGCGAGCACCTGGCGTCGCTGCGGCGGCTGCTGGGGCTGGACACCGCCGGGCACCTGGAGGTGCTGCTGCCCGGCCACGGGCCCGCGCGCCGCGACGCGCGCGCCGCGCTGGCCGCCCAGCTCGCGCACCGCCTGGGGCGCCTGGAGCAGGTGCGCGAGGCCCTGGAGGCGGGGGCGCCGGACGTCGCCGCCGTCGCGACGGCCGTGCACGGCCCCCTGGAGGGGCCGCTGGCGGACGCGGCCCGCGCCTCGGTGCGCGCCCACCTGGCCCACCTCGGCGTGGACCTGCCGGGCTGAGGCCCGGCCGAGCCTCAGCGGGCCCGGCGGGTCAGCCGGTCGACGTCGTGCAGCACGACCGCCCGCGCCTCCAGGCGCAGCCAGCCGCGGGAGGCGAAGTCCGCCAGCGCCTTGTTCACCGTCTCGCGGGAGGCGCCCACCAGCTGGGCCAGCTCCTCCTGGGTGAGGTCGTGCGCCACCAGCAGCCCGTCGGCGATCGGGCGGCCGAAGCGGCGCGAGAGGTCCAGCAGCGCCTTGGCGACCCGGCCGGGCACGTCGGTGAAGACGAGGTCGGCCAGGGTGACGTTGGTGCGGCGCAGCCGCTGCGCCAGCGCCTGCAGCAGGTGCTTGGCGACCTCGGGGCGGCGGGTCAGCCAGGCCATCATGTCGTCGTGCTGCAGGGCGATGAGGTCCGCCTCGGAGACCGCGCGCGCCGAGCTGGTGCGCGGGCCGGGGTCGAACAGCGACAGCTCGCCGAACATCTCCCCCGGGCCCATCACGGCCAGCAGGTTCTCCCGGCCGTCGGGCCAGCTGCGCACCAGCTTGATCTTGCCGGTGCGCACCACGTAGACGCGGTCGCCGGGCTCGCCCTCGGCGAACACCTGCTCGCCGCGCTCCAGGTGGACCGCCTCCATGGACTCCAGCAGCTCGGCGGAGGCGTCGTCGTCCAGGGCGGCGAACAGCGGCGCGCGGCGGACGACGTCCCCCAGGCTCTCGGCGTCCGCGACGCCGTCGCTCTGCGCGTGCTCCACCGAGTGACCTCCCGTGCTGCCGCGCGCCCCGGCTGGGCGCACCGCGCCTCAGTCTGCCGCACGGCGTCCCGGGAGGCTCGGCCGGTCGCGGCGGCGGACGTCGGCGCGGCGCGACCCGGCGGTGTCAGCGCGCGGCGCGGGACGGTGCCACCAGGTCGCGGTAGCGGCGCAGGAGCGCGTCGGTGACGAGCTCCAGCTCCTCCTCCAGCGCGTCCTCGTAGGCGCCCAGGCGGCGGGCGGCGGCGGCCAGCGCGCGCAGCTGCCCGGCCAGGTCGCCGCCGGCCCCGGCGCCGGCGGTCAGCACCAGCCCGCGCAGGACGTCGTTGGGGTCGGCGACGGCGGGCAGGGAGCCGGGGGGCGACGGCGGCGGCAGGTGAGCGGCCAGGTGCGCCTCCAGCGGACCGCCGTGGGCGCCGGCCTCCACGGGCACCTCCAGCGCCTCCGCGCCGACGGCCGCGGCCACCAGCAGGTCGCGGCGGGCGCGCAGCAGGCGCGACCAGTGCCCGGCGCGGCGCACCTCCTCCAGCAGCAGCTCGCGGCGGCGGCGCAGCGCGAGCAGCGGCAGCTCCTGCAGCTCGTGGTCCACCAGGTGCGCGGCGTGCGGTTCGGAGGCGGCGCCGGGGACGGCGGCCAGGCGGGCGAGCAGCTCCCGCAGGCCCGGCACCTCCGGCGGCTCCGGCAGCTCCGGCAGGTCGTCCGGGACGGGCGCGGCGCCGGGCGCGCCGGCGGTGGCGGTGGCGGTGGGCGGGGTCTGCGGGTCCCCGTCGCGTGCTGGCATGGCCGTCGTGTCGTCCCCGGCGGCGGCGCCCTTGACGGCGCCGCGGCGCGCGTCACCCGCTCGCGCGCAGCAGTCACCCGCTCGCACCCGGCCGGTGTCCGGGACGGCACGTACCCTCGCCGGTGTGAGCAGCACGTCCCGCCCCGCCCTCGACGCCGACGGCGAGACGCCGCTCGCGCGCACGCGGCGCGCCCGCAAGGTGCACCGGCTGCTGGCGGAGCGCTACCCCGACGCCCGCTGCGAGCTGGACTTCACCACGCCCTTCCAGCTGCTGGTGGCGACCGTGCTGTCCGCGCAGTGCACCGACGCGCGGGTCAACACGGTCACGCCGCAGCTGTTCGCGCGCTGGCCGGAGCCGGTGGACCTGGCCGGCGCGGACCGCGCCGAGCTGGAGGCCGTCGTGCAGCCCACCGGGTTCTTCCGCGCGAAGAGCGACTCGCTGCTGCGGCTGTCGGCGGCGCTGGTGGCCGACCACGGCGGTCGGGTGCCCGGGCGGCTGGAGGACCTCGTGCGGCTGCCGGGCGTGGGGCGCAAGACCGCCAACGTCGTCCTCGGCGACGCGTTCGGCGTGCCCGGGCTGACGGTCGACACCCACGTGGGCCGGCTCTCGCGCCGGCTGGGGTTCACCCGCCACGAGGACCCGGTGAAGGTGGAGTCCGACCTCGCGCAGCTGCTGCCGCGCGAGGACTGGACCATCTTCAACCACCGGACGATCTTCCACGGGCGGCGCACCTGCCACAGCCGCAGGCCGGCGTGCGGGGCGTGCCCGGTGGCGCGGCTGTGCCCGTCGTACGGCACCGGGGAGACGGACCCGGTGCGGGCGGCGAAGCTCGTGCGCGGCCCGGCCGCCCCGGTGGCCGACGCGGATGCCGCCGGCGCCGCAGCGGTCCCGGTCGCCCCGTGAGCGGGGCGCGGGTGCTGCCCGGGTGGCTGCGCCCGCTGGCCGAGCGCCTGCCCACGGTCACCGCGGACGACCTGCGCTGGCACGACGACCGCCGCGCGCCCGCCGGCGCCGCGCGCCCCGCCGCGGTGCTCGTGCTGTTCGCCGACGGCCCGGCCGGGCCGGAGGTGCTGCTCACCGAGCGCGCCGGCACCCTGCGCCAGCACTCCGGGCAGGTCGCCTTCCCCGGCGGGCGCAGCGACCCCGGCGACCCCTCCCCCGCCGCCACCGCGCTGCGCGAGGCGGCCGAGGAGACCGGCCTGGACCCCGCGGGCGTCGACGTCCTCGGCGAGCTGCCGCGGCTGCTGCTGGCGCACTCGCGGCACTCCGTGACGCCCGTGGTGGCGCACTGGCGCGCGCCCGCGCCCGTCGGGGTGCGCGACGCCGCGGAGGTGGCGCGCGTGGAGCGGGTGCCGCTGCCGGAGCTGCTGGCACCGGCGGCGCGGCGGCGGCTGCGCGGCCCCGGCGGGTACGCCGGCCCGGCGTTCGCGGTGCGCGGCATGCTGGTGTGGGGGTTCACCGCGGAGGTCCTCGTGCGGGTGCTCGCCCTGGGCGACCTGCTGCCGGTGGACGGCGCGGTGGGGGGTCCGGGTGCCGCCGAGCTCACCCTCGACGAGGCGCTGCGGTGGGCGCGCGGCGCGGGCACCCCGTGAGCGGCTCCACCGTCCTCGACCTGCTGCTCGTGGCGCTGCTGCTGGCGCAGCTGGCCGCCGGGTACCGGGAGGGCCTGGTGGTGGGCCTGGCCGGGCTCGCCGGCCTCGTCGGCGGTGCGGCCGCCGGCGTGGTGCTCCTGCCGCGCGTCGTGGACGACTGGGCGCCCGGGGTGCGTCCCGCCCTCGTCGTGGTGCTGGGCACGCTGGCGCTGGCGGTGGTGGGCCGGCTGCTGCTGAGCGCGGTCGCGCTGCGGCTGCGCCGCGGGGTGCGCTCCCGGTCGGCGCGGCTGGTGGACGCGGGCCTCGGGGCCCTCGCCGCCGGCGTGGCGACGCTGCTGGTGGTGTGGGTGGTGGCCGGCGCCGCCCTGACCGCACCCCTGCCGGCCGTCGTGTCGACGGTGGACGGCTCCCGGGTGGTGCGGGCCGTGGACGCGGCCGTGCCGGGGGACGCCAGCGCGTTCGTCGGGCGCGTCTGGGCCGCGGCGCAGGCCAGCGGCTTCCCGCGAGTGTTCGCCGGGCTGGACGCCGAGCCGATCGCACCGGTGGACCCGCCCGCCCCCGCCGTCCCGGACACCCCCGGCCTGCGGGCCGCGCAGAGCAGCGTCGTGAAGGTCACCGGCGTGGCGGACGACTGCGCGCGCGGCCTGGAGGGCAGCGGCTTCGTCGCCGAGCGCGTGGGCGGGGCGGCCCGCGTGGTCACCAACGCCCACGTCGTCGCCGGCGTGGACGACCCCCTGGTGCAGCCGCAGGGCGCCGGGCGCCGCTACCCGGCGACCGTCGTGGCGTACGACCCGGCGCGGGACCTGGCGGTGCTGGACGTGCCGGGCCTGGACGTGCCGGCGCTGCCGCGCACGCCGGAGCTGGGGCGCGGGGACGCCGCCGTGGTGGCGGGCTTCCCGCTGGACGGTCCGTACACGCTGGCGACCGCGCGGGTGCGGCAGGTGATCAGCGCGCAGGGCCGCGACGTGTACGACGCGGCGGACGTGGTGCGCCGGGTGTACTCGGTGTACTCGCAGGTGCAGCCGGGCAACTCCGGCGGGCCGCTGCTCACCGAGGACGGGCGGGTGGCGGGCGTGGTGTTCGCCAAGAGCCTGGACGACCCGTACACGGGGTACGCGCTGACGCCGGTGGAGCTGGACGCCGTGCTCGCCGAGGCGGGCGCCTCGACCGCGGTGGTGCCCACCGGGGCGTGCACCACGGGGTGACGCCCCTCCCCCGCCTCCCCCACCTCCCGGGGGCGGGGTCAGAAGCGGGCGAGCCAGCCGGCGAGGGCGGCGGTGAGGCGGTCGGGGGCCTCCTCGGGCGCGTAGTGCCCGGCACCCGGGACCTGCACGACGCGGTGCGGGCCGTGCGCGTACCGCGCCGCGGCGTCCAGGGCGCCCGCGCCCACGGTGGGGTCCAGCTCCCCGCGCACCTGCAGCACCGGCACCTCCACGCCGCCGCGCAGCGCCGCCGCCAGCCGCCGGCCGTCGGCGCGCACCGCCGAGCGGGCGATCCAGCGGTGGTACTCCAGCGCCGAGTGCGCCACGAACGGCACCCGGATCGCCTCGGTGTAGCGCTCGACGTCCTCGGGCCGCGGCCAGCCCGGCGCCGAGGCGGCGCGCAGGAACCGCTCCACGCCGTCGCCGTGGACGAGGCGGTGCTCGGGCAGGACCGGCAGCTGGCGGGCCAGCGCCACGGCCGTCGTGCGCGCGCCCACCGCGGCCGCCCCCCCGCCGCGCAGCCGCTCGCGCAGCACGTGCCGCGACAGCAGCGGGTGGGCGGCGCCGACGACGGCGATGCCCCGCACCTGCTGCGGGTGCAGCGACGGCAACGCCCACGCGGTGCGCCCGGACACGCCGTGGCCGACGACGAACGCGTCGCGCTCGCCGAGGGCCCGCACCAGGGCCGCCACGTCGGCCGCGGAGGTGGCGGTGTCGTAGCCGCGCGGCGGCTTGTCGCTGGCGCCGTAACCGCGCAGGTCCATGGCGACGGCGCGGTACCCGGCCGAGGCCAGCGCGACCAGCTGGGCGCGCCACGCCCACCAGAACTGCGGGAAGTCGTGCAGGAGCAGCACGAGCGGTCCGTCGCCGAGCTCGGCGACGTGGAAGCGGGCGCCGTGGGCCGCGACGAGGCGGTGCCGCCACGGCCCCTCGACGAGCACCGCCGAGACGTCGGTGGCGGGTGCGGCCACGGCCGGCCGCGTCAGTGCCCGATGCTGGCGCGCCCGGCGGTGGAGCCGGGGATCGTCTTGGCGACGGGCTTGCCGGAGGCCGACGCCTTGACGGCGGCGATGGTGTCCTTGGTGGAGCGGATGGCGCGCTCCGGCGGGCCGACCTTCTTCACGCGGCCGAAGCCGACGGCGGCCAGCGCACCGGCGACCAGGAGCATCGCGGCGGCCACCACCAGGAACGCCAGCCACACCGGCCACCCGGCGCCCTCGACGAGGGCGTAGGCGACGGTGACGCCGAGGAAGACGAACGCGACGAAGCCGAAGACGCCGGCCACCGCGAACAGCGCGCCGCCCAGGGCCCCGTTCTTGACGTCGGTGGTGATCTCCGCCTTGGCGAGCGCCACCTCGTAGCGGACGAGCTCGGACACGTCCTTGGTGGCGTCGGCCACCAGCTGGCCGATGCTGCGCTCGGGCACCGTGCTCGTCGCGGCCTTCGCCGAGGCCGCCGTGGAGCCGTGGCCGTCCGGGGTTGTCATGGGTCCTCCTCACTGCCACCGCGCGCGGTGCCGGTGTGCCGGGAGAACCCTACGGGGCGGCCGGGGTGGGCGCGCGGGTGCGGGGCGGGGGTGCGTCG
>NZ_JALBVB010000055.1:116533-120880 GCF_022669155.1 Kineococcus sp. TRM81007
ACGCCGAGGCCGGTTCCGCACAGGGGGACGATCACCGGCCGATGCCCGACCCTAGGGGGAGGCCCCCCCTTCAGGGGGACTTTCCGGGCAAGATCCCGCTCCGGCGTGCCGGGCGTCCGCCGCGCGGCGCACCGCCGTCACGGGAACCCGGGTGGCCCCGCACTCGCCGTGATCCCCGCCCCGCTCCCACGGTGATCTTGCACGGTCTAACGCTCACGCGCGCAAGATCACGGCGAGGTGGGGGGTCAGGGGGTGGGGCGCCAGCGGGCCACCACGGCGCGGTGGTCGGTGCCGGGGACCTCGCGCACGCCCGTGCCGACGGCCTCCCACGCGGAGCCGTCGGCGACGGCGTGGTCGATCGTGGCCCCCAGCACGGCCGGCACGTCCACCGGCCAGGTGCCGTGCGCGCCGGTGCCGGTGGCCGCCCCGGCGTCCACGCACCCGCCGGGCAGGCCGGGGTGGTCCAGGGTGGCGTTGAAGTCGCCCGCGGCCAGCGCCCCGGGGTTCGCGGCGCACCACCGCGCCACGGCGGGCACCTCCCGGGACCACTCCTGGAGCAGCCCGGGCACGGGGGCGGTGGTGTGCACGGCCGCGAGCGGCGGGCCGTCGCCGTCCACCGGCACGGCGGTGGTGACGGCGGTGGGCGAGCCCGCGAAGTCGTCGGTCTGCCGGTACTCGCCCAGCCCGGCGTCCACCAGCAGCGCGGTGCCCTCCCGGGAGCGCCCGCCGCGGTCACCGGTGAAGAAGACCTGCAGGCTCCGGCCGGAGGCGGCCTCCACCCGCGCCGCGACGTCCCGCGCGTACGCGTCGGTGGCCTCCGGCAGGGAGACCACCTGGGCGCCGGTGCCCACGACGAGCCGGGCGAGCGCGTCCCGGTCGGCGCGCGCGTGCAGCACGTTGGAGGCCAGGACGGTGACGTCGCCCTCCCGGGCGGGCGGCAGCTCACCGGCGGACAGCCCGCGGTGGGCGGTGGCGGTCAGCGACGCGGCGGCGACCACCGCGACCGCGGCGGCCGCCGGCAGCGCGCGCCGCCACCGCAGCCCGGCCAGCCCGAGGACGCCGGCGACACCCGCCAGCCCCAGGCCCAGCGGCACCCGGAACGGCACCACCCACACGAACGGGCGCGCGTCCGCCAGGCCGAAGCGGTCGGGGGCGGCGGCGACGACGGCGCCCGCGGTGACCACGACGGTCACGGCGGCGGTGGCGGCTCGGGCGCGGCGGGAGCGGTGAGCGGTCCGGTGCACGTGGCTGAGCGTGCCGCACGCGCGCCCGCCCCGGGCCGGGGCCCGGGGCGGGTGCGGTGGAGGTGCTGTGCGGATCAGTCCCCGGCGCCCATGCCGGTGCGGATGGAGTCCATCACCGTGGAGTCGGTGAGGGTGGTGACGTCACCGGTGGGGCGGTGCTCGGCGACGTCGCGCAGCAGCCGGCGCATGATCTTGCCGGAGCGGGTCTTCGGCAGCTCCGCCACCACCATGATCGACCTCGGCTTGGCGATGGGGCCGATCTCCTTGCCGACGTGGTCGCGCAGCTGCTTCACCGTGTCCGGGCCCTGCTCGTGGCCGCCGCGCAGGATGACGAACGCGACGACGGCCTGGCCGGTGGTCTCGTCGGTGGCGCCGACGACGGCGGCCTCGGCGACGTCCGGGTGCGAGACGAGCGCGGACTCGATCTCGGCGGTGGACAGCCGGTGCCCGGAGACGTTCATGACGTCGTCGACGCGGCCGAGCAGCCAGATGTCGCCGTCCTCGTCGCGCTTGGCGCCGTCACCGGCGAAGTAGCGCCCGGGGAAGCGCGCCCAGTAGGTGTCCTTGAACCGCTGCTCGTCGCCCCAGATGCCGCGCAGCATCGACGGCCACGGCTCGGTGAGCACCAGGTAGCCGGCCTGGCCGTGCCCGACGGGTTCACCGGCGTCGTCGACGACCTCGGCGACGATCCCCGGGTACGGCACCTGCGCGGAGCCGGGCTTGAGGGTCGTCACCCCGGGCAGGGGGGCGATCATGTGGGCGCCGGTCTCGGTCTGCCACCACGTGTCGGCGATCGGGGTGCGGTTCCCGCCGATGACGCGGCGGTACCAGTTCCACGCCTCGGGGTTGATGTTCTCCCCCACGCTGCCCAGCACCCGCAGGCTGGACAGGTCGTGGCGTGCGGGGTACTCCTCGCCCCACTTCATGCAGGTGCGGATCGCGGTGGGCGCGGTGTACAGCACGGTGACGCGGTGCTTGGCGACGATGGACCACCAGCGGTCCTTGTCGGGGGTGTCGGGGGTGCCCTCGTAGACCACCTGGGTGGCGCCGTTGGCGAGGGGACCGTAGACGACGTAGCTGTGGCCGGTGACCCAGCCGACGTCGGCGGTGCACCAGTACACGTCCCGCTCGGGACGGATGTCGAAGACGTTGCGGAACGTGGACGCCGTCTGCACGAGGTACCCGCCGGAGGTGTGCAGGATGCCCTTGGGCTTCCCGGTGGTCCCGGAGGTGTAGAGGATGAACAGCGGCTGCTCGGCGTCGAACGCCTGCGCCTCGTGCTCCGGGCTCGCGGCCCCCAGCGCCTCGTGCCACCACACGTCGCGGCCCTCGGTCCACTCCACGTCCTCGCCGTTGCGCTTGACGACGAGCACGTTCGTGACGCTGGGGGCGCCCTTGGCCAGCGCCGCGTCCACGGCGGGCTTGAGGGTGGTGGGCTTGCCGCGGCGGTAGCTGCCGTCGCAGGTGATGACGACCTTCGCCTCGGCGTCCACGATGCGCGAGTGCAGCGCGTCGGCGGAGAACCCGCCGAACACCACCGAGTGCGCCGCGCCGAGGCGCGCGCACGCGAGCATCGCCACGACGGACTCCACGAGCATCGGCAGGTAGATCGCGACGCGGTCGCCGGGGCCGACGCCGAGGGCGGTCAGGGCGTTGGCGGCGCGGCAGACCTGCTCCTGCAACTGGGCGTAGGTGACGGAGGCGGTGTCGCCGGGTTCACCCTCGAAGTGGATGGCGACGCGCTCGCCGTTCCCGGCGCTCACGTGCCGGTCCACGCAGTTCACGGCGACGTTGAGCTCCCCGCCGACGAACCACTTCGCGAACGGCGGGTTCGACCAGTCGAGGACGTCGGTGAAGTCGGTGTCCCAGGTGACGTGCTCGCGGGCCTGCTCGGCCCAGAAGCCGAGGCGGTCGGCGGCGGCCCGCTCGTAGAGGTCGGCCTTCGCGACGGCCCGGGCGGCGAACTCCGGGTCGGGGGCGACCGTCTGCACCGGCGGTGTGCCCTCGGTCGTGGTCATCGTCGTCCTCCTCGACAAACGCTGTCCGGCCGCGGGGCGCGGCCGCGGTGCGAGGCTATCCGTCCCGGTCCTGCACGTGCGTGGCGACACCGGGATCGGCCAGCGCACCGCCGGGGGCGGGTTCGCGGCGGGCGGTGGCGGTGGCCCCGGCGCTGGCGACCACGACGACGGCGACGGCGGCCACGGAGCTGGCGGGCAGCGCCTGCGACAGCAGCAGCCAGCCGACGAGGGCGGCGATGGCCGGTTCCAGGCTGAGCAGCACCCCGAAGGTGCGCTCGGGCAGGCGCCGCAGGGCCACCAGCTCCAGCGAGTACGGCAGCACGGACGACATCAGGGCGGCGGCCAGGCCGAGCAGCAGGACGTGCGGGCGCAGCAGGTCCGCCCCGGCGGTGCCGATCCCGAGGGGCAGCACGAGGGCACCGGCGACGACGCTGGCGACGGCCAGGCCGCCCTGCCCGGGCACGGCCGCGCCGACGCGGGCGCTGAGCAGGACGTACCCGGCCCAGAACGCGCCGGCCAGCAGCGCCAGCAGCACCCCGACGGGTTCGAGCGCACCGCCCTCGCCGTCGCCGCCCAGGCCCAGCGCGACGACCCCGGCCAGCGCCAGGACCACCCACACCAGGTCGCGGCGGCGCCGGGTGAGCACCGCGGACAGCACCAGGGGCCCGAGGAACTCGCAGGTGACGGCGACGCCGAGGGGGATGTGGGTGAGGGCGGCGTAGAAGGAGGTGTTCATCGCGGCCAGCACGGCGCCGAAGGCGGCGGACAGGCCGAGCTGCCTGCGGTCCCACCGCCACGCGCGGGGCCGCACCGCCAGGGCCATGACGAGCGCGGCCAGCAGCAGGCGCAGGGCGGCGGCGCCGACGGCGCCGACTGAGGGGAACAGGGCGCTGGCGGCGGTGGCGCCGACCTGCACGCTGGCGGCGGCGCCGAGGACCATGCCGACCGCTGCGGCCGGGGAGGTGCGGGGCTCGGCGGGGGCCGCGGTCGTCACGGTCGCCCACGCTAAGCCCCGTCGCGCCCCGCCCTCGGCGGCGATGACGTCGGAGGCGGCCTGCTCGAACACGCGGATGAACTCGCGGCCG
>NZ_JALBVB010000055.1:120930-136579 GCF_022669155.1 Kineococcus sp. TRM81007
CGGGGAGGGGGAGGGGGTTCAGCCGGTCACTTGCGGCCGGTCTGCCAGCGCATGCCCCAGCCGTACGCCTCGTCGAGGGCCTGCTGGCCGCCCTGCACGTAGCGGACCTCGCGCTGCACGGAGACCTCGCGCCCGTCGGAGACGATCTGCGCGATCGCGCACATCGGCGAGCGGTCGTCGTGCTCGTCGAGGCGCACCTCGATCTCCGGGCCGCTGGCCGGCTTCAGCGTCACCACGCCGTCCGCGGCCGCCCAGTTCGGCACGCCCTCGTAGATGAACGCGAACACCAGGACCCGCTTCAGGCGGGCCGGGTCGCGCAGGTCCACGTAGAGGTTCTCGCCGCCGCCGCCGGTGCGGTCGTCGCCGTCCAGCCACACCAGCGGCTCACCGGGTCCGCGGTCGCGGAAGGCGTTGCCCAGGGCCTGGACGACGCCCTTGGAGCCGTCGGTGAACTCGTACAGGGCGCCGAGGTCGAGGTCGATGCCCCCGGAGGCGCCGGTGGCGGCCTGCTTGAGCTTGGCGAGGAACCCGCCACCGCCGGAGGGGGCCTGCGCGGGGCGGGCGTCCCAGGCCAGGTGGACCTTCACGGTGCCGCCGGCGCCGCCGGACTTCGTCAGCGACACCTTCGGCGCCGCCTTCGTCAGCGTCACCTTGCTGAGGGAGACCCCGCCGCCGGCGCCGCCGGAGGGCGCGGGGTCCGGCTCGTTGCGCTTCTTCGAGTATTCGATGGCCACGGCCCGTCAACGAGCCGCACGGGCGGGGAGTGCCCGCTCAGCCCCAGGGTCCGGCCAGCAGCGCCCCCGTCAGCGGCGCCGACGGGTCGGCGGCCAGGGACAGCGGGGAGGCGGGCGCCCCGGCCCGCACCAGCAGGTCGCCCACGGCGGCGATCATGGCGCCGTTGTCGGTGCACAGCCGCACCGGCGGCACCCGCAGCTGGATCCCGGCGGCCGCGCACCGCTCCTCGGCCAGCGAGCGCACCCGGGTGTTCGCGGCGACCCCGCCGACGAGCAGCAGCGCGTCCACGCCGTGCTCGCGGCAGGCGGCCACCGCCTTGCGGGTCAGGACGTCGGCGACGGCCTCCTGGAAGGATGCGGCCACGTCCGCCACCGGCACCTCGCCGCCGGCGTCGGTGCGCGCCTCCACCCAGCGCGCCACCGCGGTCTTCAGGCCGGAGAAGGAGAACCCGTAGGCGGGGTCCTGGGGGCGGGACAGGGCGCGGGGGAAGGCGATGGCGCGCGGGTCGCCGTCGCGGGCGGCGCGGTCGATCGCCGGCCCGCCCGGGTAGCCCAGGCCCAGGACGCGGGCGACCTTGTCGAACGCCTCCCCGGCGGCGTCGTCGGTGGTGTCGCCCAGGTGCACGACCGGGTCGCGGCCCAGGTCGCCGAGCAGCAGCAGGGAGGTGTGCCCGCCGGAGACGACGAGCGCGACGCACCGCTGCGGCAGCGGCCCGTGCTCGAGGACGTCGACGGCGGCGTGCCCGGCGAGGTGGTGCACCCCGTACAGCGGCTTGCCGATCGCGAACGCGAGCGCCTTCGCGGAGGCCAGCCCCACCTGCACGGCGGTGGACAGGCCGGGCCCCGCGGTGACGGCGACGGCGTCGACGTCCGCGAGGTCCAGCGAGGCGGCGTCCAGGGCCTGCCGCACGACGGGGACCATCGCCTCCAGGTGGGCGCGGGCGGCGACCTCGGGGACGACGCCGCCGTAGCGGGCGTGGGCGTCCATGCTGGAGGCCAGGGCGTCGCCGAGCAGGACGCCGTCGCTGACCAGGCCGGCGCCGGTCTCGTCGCAGCTGGACTCGATGCCCAGGACGACGGGGCTGGTGCGGCTCACCGGCGCGGCTCGGTGGGCAGGCCGGCGGCGGTGAGGACCTCCACGCGCTCGCCGGCGGGCAGCCGGTCCACGTAGACGACGCCCTCCAGGTGGTCGACCTCGTGCTGCAGGCAGCGGGCCAGCAGGCCGGTGCCGACGATGCGCACCGGCTCGCCGTGCACGTCGACGCCGGTGACCTCGGAGCGGTCCGGGCGGCCCAGCTCGGCGTACTGCCCGGGCACCGACAGGCACCCCTCGTCGTCGACGTCGAGGCGGCGCTTGCGGCCGGTGGGCAGGTGCAGGACGGGGTTCACGACGTGGGCGACGACGTGCTCGCCGTCCTCGTCGGGGCAGTCGACGACGAACACGCGCGCGTCCACGCCGATCTGGTTGGCGGCCAGGCCCACGCCGTCGGCGGCGGCCATGGAGGCGAACATGTCGGCGACGAGCTGGGCGAGGTCGTCGTCGAAGGCGGTGACCTCGGTGCAGCGGCGGTGCAGGACGGGCGTGCCGTAGGTGGTGACGGGGTGCACCGCCCCGGTGCGCCCCTCGAACACGACCGGCTCGTGCTGCTCGTGCTGCCCGTGCTGCTCCTGCTCGCTCACGAGCGACGATCGTAGGCGCCGGCCCCGGCGGGCGCGTCAGCGCTGGGCGCCGAAGCGGACAGCGAGGACGGCGACGTCGTCGCCGCCGGCGGGCGCGGCGTCGCTCAGCAGCCGGTCGAGGGCCTCGGCCAGGGCGTCGCCGGGGGCGCCGGCGAGCGCGGTGGCGGCGGCGCGCAGCCGTTCCACGCCGGCGTCGAGGTCGGCGTCGCGGCGCTCGACGAGCCCGTCGGTGTAGAGCAGCAGGGTGCTGCCGGTGGGCAGCTCGGCGCGGTGGTCGCTGCGCCGGCGGGTGCTCTCGCCGGCGCCGGGCACCCCCAGGAGCACGTCGGGCTCGGCGCGCAGCACGTCCACCCGCCCGTCGGCGTGCACGAGCAGCGGCGGCGGGTGCCCCGCCCACGCCCACCGCAGGACGCGGCGGCCGGCGGCGCGGTCGGCGGCGGTCTGCTCGACGCGGCCGACGAGGCAGCTGGCGAGGAGGGGCTCGCCACCGAGGGAGGCGACGACGGCCTCGAGCCGCTCCAGCAGCCGGGCGGGGGTCTCGTCGCGGTCCACGGCCAGGGCGCGCAGCGCGATGCGCAGCTGCCCCATCGCGGCGGCGGCGACGACGTCGTGGCCGGCGACGTCGCCGATGACGAGCAGGGTGGCGCCGCCGGGCAGCAGGAGCACGTCGTACCAGTCGCCGCCGACCTGGGCGCCGGCGTGCGCGGGCAGGTAGCGGGCGGCGAGGTGCAGGTCGTCGGGCTGGGGCAGCTCGGCGGTGAGCATGGCGCGCTGGAGGGTGCGGGCGACCTCGGTGCGCTCGGTGAGCAGCAGCGCCCGCTGCAGGGCCTGGGTGGCGTAGGAGGTGGACGCCTCCAGCAGGGTGCGGTGCTCGGGGCGCAGGTGGTTCCCGCCGGACCAGACGAGGGTGACCAGCCCGACGCCGCGCCCGGCGGCGACGAGCGGCACGGCGGCCAGGTAGCTGACGTCGGCGGCCTCCCAGCGCGCGGCCAGCTCGGGGTAGCGCTCGCGCAGCGCGTCGCCGTCCTCGAAGCGGGGCCGCTGCTCGCGCAGGGCGGCGGTGCCGGGGCCGGGCCCACCCAGCGGCAGGTCCTCCCACTGCTCCAGGCCGCCGGGCGCCAGCTCCTCCAGGAACGGGGTGCGCAGCACGCCGCGCTCGGCGTCCACGACCGACAGCCCGGCGTGGGCGGCGCCGAACACGGAACGGGCGGTGTCCACGACGACGCGGGCGACGTCGGTGACGGTGGTGGTGGCGGTCAGCGCCTCGGCCAGGGCGAGCAGCCGGGAGGTGCGCTCGACGGTCTCGTGCAGGGACCGGGTCAGCTGGTCGCGCTCGCGCCGCAGGGCCTGCTCGCGGCTGACGTCGCGGTAGGCGCACAGCACGTGCCCGTCGAGGCGCCGGGCGCGGACCTGCACGGGCAGGCCGGTGCCGGGCGCGGGACCGGTCCACTCCACCGGCCCGTCCCCGGTGCGGGCGCGCTCCAGCAGCCGCAGGAACTCCGAGCCGGCCACCGCGGGGAGCACCTCGCCCAGCAGCCGCCCCTGCACGTCGGCGGCGCGCAGACCGTGCACGGCGGCGCCGGCGGCGTCGGCGTGCACGACGCGCCAGTGCTCGGCGTCGAGCACGACGGTGCCGTCGGACACCTCCTGCAGCGCCCTCAGCAGGGGCGCGTCCCCGCCCGCCGCCGGTTCCACAGCCAGAACCTAGGCCCGGGGCGCGGGGCGGCGCAGTCCTTCCGGCCGATCCCGCGGCGGGCGGGGCGTCAGGCGGGGGTGGCGGTGACGGTGACGGCGAACTCGACCGTGCCGGTGTCCTCGACGGAGACGAACCCCAGGTCGGGGGCCCGCACGCCGAAGTCGGACCAGGTGACGGGTGCGGCGCCGGTGACGGTGACCTCCCCCGCGGCGGTGCGCTCGACGGTGGCGGGCACCTCGACGGCCCGCTCCCGCCCGGCGATCCCCAGGGCGCCGGGCAGGGTGGCGGCTCCGGTGGGGGTGGTGGCCGCGGCGGCGGGCGGGCGGGCGGCGCCGGTGGTGCTGGAGGTGGTGGTCACGGCGCTCCCCGTCCGTCGGCGGCTGTCCACCGGCGGGACGTGTCGCGGGGCAACCACTCCTACGATGAGGTGGTGGACGAGCAGGGGGAACCGGCTGCGCCGCCGCGCTGGCTGGACGCGGACGAGCGGCGCGCGTGGCTGAAGCTGGCGGCGGTCGTCACGCTGCTGCCGGCGGCGCTGGACTCGCAGCTGCAGCGCGACGCCGACCTCACCCTCACCGGGTACATGGTCCTGGCGATGCTGTCGGAGTCGTCGCACGGCCGGTTGCGGATGAGCGAGGTCGCCGCCCGCACGAACTCCTCCGCCCCGCGCGTCTCGCACGTGGTGCGCAAGCTGGAGGAGCGCGGCTGGGTGCGCCGCGAGGCCGATCCCGCGGACGGCCGCGGGCAGTTCGCCGTCCTCACCGCCGAGGGCCGGGACAAGATCGACGGGACGGCCCCCGGCCACGTGGAGGCGGTGCGGCGCCTGGTGTTCGACGCGCTGGAGGACGAGGACGTCGCGGCGCTGGAGCAGCTGGGCGGGCGGGTGCTCACCCGGCTGGACCCGCACTCGCGGTTCACGGCCTCGGCGGACTGAGCGCCGCCCTGCGCCACGGGCGGGTCGTGCGTAGGGTTCGGCGGGTGCAGACGAGGACGCTGGGCAGGACCGGCCGGCAGGTCGGTGTCGTGGGGCTGGGCTGCTGGCAGCTCGGCGGTGACTGGGGGTCGGTCGGCGAGGACGACGCGCTGGGCACGCTGGCCGCGGCCGTGGACGCGGGTGTGACGTTCCTGGACACCGCGGACGTGTACGGCGACGGGCGCAGCGAACGCCTGGTGGGGCGGTTCCTGCGCGAGAGCGGCGCGAACGGGATCACCGTCGCCACGAAGATGGGCCGGCGCGCCGACCCGCACGTCGCGGGCGCGTACTCCCTGGAGAACTTCCGCGCCTGGAACGACCGCAGCCGCGAGAACCTGGGCGTGGACACGCTGGACCTGGTGCAGCTGCACTGCCCGCCGCCGGACGTGTACGCCACGGACGCGGTGTTCGACGCCCTGGACACGCTGGTGCAGGAGGGCCGCACCGCCGCGTACGGGGTGTCGGTGGAGACGGTCGCCGAGGGCCTGGCCGCGGTGGCCCGCCCGAACGTGGCGAGCGTGCAGATCATCCTGAACCCGTTGCGGCTCAAGCCGGTCACCGAGTTCCTGCCCGCCGCCGCGGAGGCCGGCGTGGGCGTCGTGGTGCGGGTCCCGCTGGCGTCGGGACTGCTGTCGGGCAAGTACGACGAGAGCACCACGTTCTCCGCCGACGACCACCGCACCTACAACCGCGACGGTTCCGCGTTCGACGTCGGCGAGACGTTCGCGGGGGTGCCGTTCGAGGTGGGAGTGCAGGCCGCGCGGCGGCTGTCGGACGTGTTCGGCGACGCGCCGCTGGCCGGCGCCACGCTGCGCTGGGTCGTGGAGCAGCCCGGCGTGAGCGTCGTCATCCCCGGCGCCCGCAACGGCGAGCAGGCGCGCCGCAACGCCGCCGCCGCGGACCTGCCGGCGCCGACCGGGGAGCAGCAGCGCGCGGTGCGCGAGGTGTACGACGAGCTGGTGCGCGAGCACGTGCACGGCCGCTGGTGACGCGCCCGCGCTGAGGGTTCCTCAGCGCACGGGGCGCTGCTGCTCGCCGCGCGCCACGAGGGCGGCGAGCAGCACCCGTGACGGGTGCCGCGGCACCCGCCCGCGCGCCAGGGTCAGCACGGTGACGGCACCCGCCACGGCGAGCGCGGCGCCGAGCAGCGCGCCCAGCGGCGTCGCCGCGAGCAGCGGCAGCAGGGCGAGCACGAGGCCCGCTCCGCGCCCGGTCGTGGCGGCGTCCAGCGCAGCGCCCCACACCAGGGCGGCGGCGGCCACCGCGGTCAGGCCGCCGCCGAGCCACAGCCCGCGCAGCAGCGCGCGGACGAGGAGGACGCGGCGGCCCACCGGGACCGGGTGACGACGGGGTCTCACCTCCCCTGGGTAGCACCGCCGGCCCGTTGATCGCACCCGCTGCCCACCCGCCTCACCCCTGTGGCCCTGCCCTCCCCCGCACCTGTGGTGGTCGAGGCGGTGGTGGCCCCGCGGGGGGAGGCAGCACCGCGTCAGGGAC
Source organism: Kineococcus sp. TRM81007 (assembly GCF_022669155.1). Lineage (GTDB taxonomy): Bacteria > Actinomycetota > Actinomycetes > Actinomycetales > Kineococcaceae > Kineococcus. The sequence goes on from NZ_JALBVB010000055.1 coordinate 127,511, forward strand.
CGGCCGGGGGCAGCACGACCCGGTGCGTCCGCGTGACGTTGCCCGCCCGGTCGGAGGCGATCACCTCGAGCACCTGCTCGTCCTCGCGGAGCTGCCGCGTGAACGGCTCCTGGTAGACCGCCCAGAACGTCTCCGGCGTCCGCCAGTGGATCCGGTCGACGCCGGACGTCTCGTCCTGCGCCTCGACCGTGACCTGGACACCGGTCGCGCCGAGGGGACGGACCCGCACGTCCACGGCCGGCGGCCGGGTGTCCACGGCGACGCGGGCCTCCGCGACCGGTGCGGTGCTCGCCGGGCCGAGCGCCCGGGCGCGGACGTGGTGGACCCCGTCCGCCACCTCGAGCGGTGCGCCAGCGAGGGCCCAGGCGCCTCCGTCGACGGACACCTCCGACGCCGCGTCCGGCTCCACCTGAGCGACGATCGAGGGGGTGGTGGTGTACCAGCCGGACGGGGAGCGTTCCCCGAGGACGCGGACCCGCACGGCGGGTGCCGCCACCACCCCGGCGGGCAGGGGCCCCCAGCCGGCGAGGGCGCCGACGCCGGCGCTCGTGCGCGGCGCTGGGGGCGAGTCGAGGGTGCTGGCGGCGGCCGCCGCGAGGACGTCACCGGCTTCGGCCGTCGACAGGAGGCCGGTGGACACCGCGCGAACCGCCTCGGCGTGCACGGCCCGCGCGAACTCGGTGAAGCTCGCGAACGGGGCGTGCCCCCACAGCGCTCCGAGGAACGACCAGCCGTCCTGCCCCCGGCGGTTCGGCACGCTGGTCGGGCTGCCGTGGAAGGCGATCACGGTGTCGACCGCCCTCAGGTAGGTGTGGTGGCGCGCCGAGCCGCCGGACCAGGCGGGTTCGAACGTCAGGCCCAGCGCGCTGACGCCGCCGTCGGGCAGGGCGACGTGGTCGATGGTGCCGTCGAGCAGGCGGTGGCCCGCCGGGGCGACCTCCAGCATCGTGGTCCGGTCGTCGCGCGCGAGCAGCACCGACGGCCCGCGCTGCAGGTTCACGACGGCGGGGTCGTCGGGGGTCGGCTCGAGCCGCACGGGCAGCGCGAAGTCCACGTCGACGACGTCACCACGGGCGAACGTGCGGCGGACCACGGCGAAACCGTCCTGCTCGGCCGGGTCGGCGGCGTCGGCACCGCAGACCCGCAGTCGCCAGGACGACGTGCCGCGGGCCCACTCCGGGATCCGCAGGCGCAGTTCCAGCTCCCCCTCGAGGTCGCACCGCACCGACACCGCCCCCTCGCGCGGGTAGCGGGTCGCGAGCGTCAGCGTGCCGCCGAGCTCGGGCACCGTCAGCCGGGAGGGGACGTACCGCGCGAGGTGCAGCACGGGCGTCCCCTCGCCGGCGGAGGCGAACCAGACCGCTTCGGTCTGCTTGACGTGGCTCTCCAGCCCCGTGCCGCCGCAGCAGGTCCCCACGTTGCCGTACTCCCGGAGCGCCCCCGGGTCGACGGGGAACATGTACAGCACCTCGGGGCTGGTGTCCGAGTCCACGTCGGCGCGGGAACCGGTGATGTGGTTGAGCGCCGCGCGTTCGAGGTAGTCGGCGTACCTCACGTCCAGCGTGTGCTCGAACAGGTACCGCGCGATCTTCAGCAGGTTGTAGGTGGCGCAGGACTCCGCGTTGCGGCGGCCGATGAACCCGGCGACCGTGCCGGGCGGCCCCCACAGCTCGCCCTCTCCCGTCCCCCCGTGGGCGAAGGTGCGGCCGGGCACGAGCTGGTCCCACAGCACGCGCACGGCGTCGAGGTAGCGGACGTCACCGGTGACCTCGTACTGCTCGAGGTGGGCGACGAGCATGGGCAGGTGCTGGTTGGCGTGCAGGCCGTCGAGCACGTCGCGGCCGTCCAGCGCGGCCTCCAGCACCCGGTCCACCTCGAAGGCCGCCGCGGCGTCGAGGAGCGACTCGTCGCCGGTGACCCGGTGGAGCTTGACGAGGCTCTCCCCCATGCCGCCGAACTCGCCGGCGATGTAGAGGGACCACATGCGCTGCAGGTGCGCCCGGTCGAGCCGGGCGATCCGTGCGCTCACCCAGCGCGCCACGGCGACGGCGACGTCCAGGGCCTGCTCGCTGCCGGTGTGCTCGTGCGCGTCGAGGAGCCCTGCGAGGACCTTGTGGCACGTGTAGTACGGCGCCCAGATCTCACCGTAGGGCGCCAGCTCCTCCAGCCGGGAGAACTGCCACTCGCCGTAGGCCGCCAGGAAACCGGGGTGGCTGAAGCGCCCCGTGGCCGCCAGCGCGGCCTGCACCTCCGCCAGCCCCGCCACGACCTCGTGTGCCCTGCTGCGGAACACCTCCTCCCCCGTCACCGCGTGCGAGAGCGCGAGCGTGGACAGGAAGTGGCCCGCGTAGTGCCCGCGCAGCAGGTTGGCCGTCGAGGCCGACTCCACGCCGGGGTAGTCGGCCTCGTTCCACGCGCGCTCGTCGGGGTGGCCGTGGTCCTCCCAGGCCCCCGGCGGTTCGGCTCCCCGGGTGTCGAGGCCGGCGTTGGCGCGGAAGACGGCCAGGACGCGGTCCACCGGGTAGGTGCGAGCCAGGTGCAGCACCTGGTCCCTGCTGCGCGACTCCACGCCGGGCAGCAGCTCGACGTGGCGCACGGGGACGGCGAGCGCGCGCGGTGCCGCGGCGGGTGCTGTCCGCGGCCGGGCAGCGCCGAGAGCGGCCGCTGCGGCGGCTGGCGTCGTGAGTGGCACGGGGATTCCGTTCGGTCTCGAGGTTCCGGTTCCAGGGCGTCGGTGGCGGGGGACGGTGGGAGCCGGGCGTCAGCCGGCCGCCGACCGGGCCCACTCCTCCAGGCCCGCGGCATCGACGGGCAGCGCGCCGGACAGGACCTCCTGCCCGTCGGCGGTGACCAGGAGGTCGTCCTCGAGGCGGACGCCGATGCCCCGCAGCTCCGGGGGGACCGTCTCGTCGTGCGCGTGGAAGTACAGGCCCGGTTCGACGGTCAGGACCATGCCCGGCTCCAGCGGCGCGCCGTGGTACTCCTCGTACTCCGAGGCGCCGCAGTCGTGCACGTCGAGACCGAGGTGGTGCCCGACGCCGCACACGATGTAGCGGCGGTGCTGCTGCCCGGCCGGGGAGAGGGCCTCGTCGACGGAGACGGGCAGCAACCCCCAGTCGTGCAGTCCCCGGGCGAGGACCTCCATCGACGCGAAGTGGAAGTCGGAGAACCAGGCACCGGGACGCACCCTGTCCATCCCGGCGCGGTGGGCGGCTTCGACGAGGTCGTGGACGGCCCGCTGGGCCGGCGTGAACCCGCCGCCGACGGGGATGGTCCGGGTGACGTCGGCGGTGTAGAGCGTCGTCGTCTCCACGCCCATGTCCAGCAGCAGCGGCTGCCCGGGGAGGACGTCGCCGTCGCAGCGGACCCAGTGCAGCACCGGCGCGTGCGGTCCGGAGCCGACGATGGTGCTGTAGCCGGGCCCGTTGCCGAAGGTGCGGGCGTACCTGTCGAACGTCCCCTGCAGCCAGCGCTCACCGAGGCCGTCCCTGACGGCCAGGGGCACCTCGCGGGCGACGGCGGCGAAGCCCTCGACGGTGCGGTCGACCGCCACCCGCAACTGCTGGACCTCCCACTCGTCCTTGACGCGGCGCAGGTCGGACAGGGCCCGGGGCAGCTCCCCGGACCCGGCCACGGGGGTGCCGGCACCGCGCAGCGGCGCTCCGGCCGTCAGCGCACCCGGCGGGAGGGTGAGTCCCGAGACGTCGAGCACCGGCAGGTCGAGGGCCGCGCTCCACTCGGGCAGTCCCGCCGACGGCCCCACCCACAGCTCCCCGTGCGCGGCGCTGGCGTGGAAGTCGCGCTCGCCGGGACGTGCGGGGGCGGGCACGTGCAGGACGGCGTCGTGGCCCCCCGGGCGCGCGTGCATGACGAGGACACCGCCCTCGAGCTGGCAGGACGTCGCCCACACGAAGTCGCTGTGGGCCCGGAAGGGGTGGTCGGCGTCGCCGTTGCGCGGTGCGGCGTGCCCCGAGGCGATGACCAGCGTGCGGCCCGGGAACAGCGCGCTCAGGCGCCCCCGGTGCTCCGCGGCGGCACGGGCCGCGGCGGGCTCGACGGGCGCCGGGACCACCCGCTCACCCCAGCCGTGGGCGATGCCGGCGAGGAAGCCGTCGCTCGCCTCGGCCAGCCGCGGGGGCCGCGTCCGCGCGTACGGCGGCAGGTCCGCCCTCGTGCGCTCTCCCAGGGGGTTCACCGGTGCTCTCCTCCCACGTCCCGGACCATGTTCCGCAGCCGCCGGAAGACCGTCCCGTCGCGGATGCCGTCGTGCTCGTGCTCGTTGGTGGTCCAGTGCCGGCTGGACCCCACCGCGGCCAGCGTGTCCCACTGCAGGCCGGCGTCGACGAAGACGTCGTCGGCGTAGACGGCGGCCGCCAGCGGCACCTCGTTGGCGGCCAGCCTGGCCGGGTCGTACAGAGCGGACCACTCGCTCACCTCGGCCAGCTCCTCGGCGGCCCGGGCGAAGGGCCGCAGGGCCCGCACCTCCCGGAACATCCAGGGGAAGGCCATCTCCGAGGTGAACAGGAGGGGGCGCTGGTCCTCCGCGAACCGCGGCCGGCGGTCCCGCTCCCGCTGGGCCGCCCACCGGAACGGGCCGTTGCCGCCGTCGCCGTAGATGCTCTCCTGCAGCGTCCAGAAGAGCGGGTTGCCCGCGGTGGACGTCTTGACGAGCGCGGCCTCCAGGAACGCTCCCGTCAGCCGTCCCGCGGCCGAGAAGGCCTCGGACACCAGCCAGTGCAGCCGCTGGGCTCCCTGACCGAACCCGAGCTCCTGGCCGAGCGTCTGGAAGCGGCGCACCGACAGGGGCGAGCCGTCGGGGAGGGTGACCGCGGTCTCCGCGAGGTGGTCGGCGATCCGCGCGACGGCCGCCACGTCCTGCGGGAACCGCTCGTAGAACTGCCGGGTCTTGGACTCGACGCGGCCGAACGTGCGGCGGTACACCTCCGCGGGGTCCGGCGGGAGTCCGGGGATCCCGCCGCACACGTAGCACGCGGCCAGCCCCTCGGGCGCGGTCGAGAGGTAGGTCAGCGTGAGCCAGCCGCCGTAGCTCTGGGCGAGGGTCGCCCACCGGCGGCCGTCGTAGCAGGTGCGGCGCACGTGCTCGAGGTCGCGGACGATGGAGTCGGCGCGGAAACGCAGCAGGTACCCCGCTGCCGCGCCGGGCCCCGTGAGTGCGCTCACGGTGTCCCCGTCGACGGGCGAACTGCGTCCCGTCCCGCGCTGGTCGACCATGACGACGCGGTACTCGGTCAGCGCCTCGGCCAGCCAGCCGTCGACGGCCGTGGGGCGGGGGTTCGCTCCTCCCGGTCCGCCCTGCAGGTAGGTCAGCAGCGGCAGGTCGTCCCGGCGGCGCTCGGGGTCGACGAGCTCGCGGACGAACACCTCGATCCCCCGGCCGGTGGGGTCCTCCCAGTCGAGGGGGACGGGCACGGTGAACTCCCGCACCCGGGCGCCGGGCAGGGCGTACTCGATGACGTCCACGCCGTTCAACGGGTTCCCACCGTCCCCGCGGCCCGCTGGGCGGCGCGTTCGCGTCGTTCGGCGTCCCACTCGGCCGGGATGCGGGGAACGGCTCGCAGCAGCGAGGTGGTGTAGTCGTCCTGCGGCCGGTCGAAGACGTCGTCGCGGGCACCGGCCTCGACGATGCGCCCCTGGGTCATGACCGCCACGCTCGTGGCGATCTGCCGCACGACGGCGAGGTCGTGGGCGATGAACAGGCACGCGAAGCCCTCCTCGGCCTGCAGGGACCGCAGCAGGTCGATGATCTGGGCCTGCACCGACACGTCGAGCGCCGACACCGCCTCGTCGCACACCAGGACGCGCGGGCGCACGGCCAGCGCCCGGGCGATGCCGATGCGCTGGGCCTGCCCGCCGGAGAACTGCGAGGGGTAGCGCTCGCTGTGGTCGGGGTTCAGCCCGACCCGTTCCATGAGGCCCCGCGTGAAGGCCCGCGCGCCGCCGGGGACGGCACGCCCCTGGTAGCGCAGGGGTGCGGTGACGATCCGCTCGACGGTGTGCCGCGGGTTCAGGGACGAGAAGGGGTCCTGGAACACCACCTGCACGGTGCGCCGCACCCGGGCGAGTTGCTGCCCCGTGGCGCGGGTGACGTCGGTCCCGTCGAGCAGGACCGTCCCGGAGGTGACGTCGACGAGCCGGGACGCGAGCCGCGCCGTGGTCGACTTGCCCGACCCCGACTCCCCGACGAGGGCGAGGGTCTCCCCCGCGTGCAGGTCGAAGCTCACCCCGTCCACGGCGGTGAAGGTCCGGGGCCGTCTCAGCAGACCACCGCTGCCGGCCACGGGGAAGTCCTTGCGCAGGTCCACCGCCCGCAGCAGCGGCGTCCGTCCGGATTCGCGGTTCACCGCACCACGCTCCCGCTCGTCGTCCGTCCGGCACGCGGCACCGCCCGCAGGTCCTCGATCCGGTCGTCGATCCGGGGGACCGCGTCGAGGAGCGCGCGGGTGTACTCGTGCCGGGGGTCGGAGAACACCTCGCGGGCCGTGCCGCGCTCCACGACGACCCCGGAACGCATGACCACGATCTCCTCGGCGACCCGGCTGACGACGGCGAGGTCGTGGGTGATGAGCACGAGGGCAGCCCCGGACTCCTGCCGCACCTCTTCCAGCAGGTCGAGGATCTGCGCCTGCACCGTCACGTCGAGCGCCGTCGTCGGCTCGTCGGCGATGATCAGCTCCGGATCGGTGCACAGCGCCATGGCGATCATCACGCGTTGCCGCATGCCCCCGGAGAACTGGTGCGGGTACTCGTCGACCCGTCGCGCGGCGTGGCGGATGTGCACGCGCTCCATGGCCTCGACGGCCACCTTCCTCGCCTGCCGGCGACTGACGCCGGTGCGGTGCGAGCGGTACGCCTCGGCGATCTGGGTACCCACGGTGTAGTAGGGGTTCAGGCAGGACAGCGGGTCCTGGAAGACCATGGCGATGCGATCACCGCGGATCGACCGCAGACGGCGCTCGCCGGCCCCGACCAGCTCCGTCCCGTCGAAGACGATGCTGCCGGTGACCGCGGCCCGCGGTGGCAGCAGGCCCATGACGGCCAGGCTCGTCATCGACTTGCCGGAGCCGGACTCCCCCACGATCCCCAGGGTCCGGCCCTTGCCCAGTTCGAGGTCCAGGCCCTGGACGACGGGGACGTCCCGCCGCCCCACCGGGAAGGACACCGTCAGGTCCCGCACGCGCAGGAGCGTCTCGTCCGCGATCACGCCGCCACCCCCACCCGGACCCGGGGGTCGACCGCGGAGTACGCCAGGTCCACCACGACGTTGCCCACCACGACGAAGAAGGCGGCCAGCAGGGTCACGGCCATGATGACCGGCTGGTCGTTGCTGGTGATGGAGTCCGCCGCGAGCTTGCCCACCCCGTTGATGCCGAACACCGTCTCGGTGATGAGGGCACCGCCGAGCAGACCCGCGAAGTCCATCCCCGCGAGCGTCATGACGGGGGTGAGCGCGGGCCGCAGGGCGTGCCGGCGCCACACCAGTGAGGGCCGCAGCCCCTTCGCCCGGGCCGTCCGCACGAAGTTCTCGCCGAGGGTGTCGATGACGTTCGCGCGGGTGAGACGCGTGTACGTGGCCGCGTAACCGGCTGCCAGGACCGTCCACGGCAGGATGAAGTTCAGGAACCACTGGCCCGGGTCGGCGGTGAAGGACACCGCCTGCGGGAACGGGAGCACCCGGAGCTTCACGACGAGGAGGTACTGCAGGACGAGGGCCAGGACGTAGTTCGGGACCGACATCCCCCCCAGCGTGAGGGAGGCGATGAAGCGGTCGGCGAAGCGCCCCTCGCGCACGGCGCTGAGCAGGCCGCCGACGACACCGGCGAGCAGCCACAGGACGGCAGCGCCGACGGCGACCACGACGGTGACCGGCAGACGCTGGACGATCATGTCCGTGACGAGCTGCGCGGTCTGGTACGAGTAGCCCAGGCACGGGGCGGCGCACTCGACGACGCTCGTCCCACCTCCGTACTCCCGGCCGGCGACCAGACCTGCGAGGAACTGGGTGAACTGGGTCAGGAACGGCTGGTCGAGCCCGAGGTTCCCGCGGATCTGGTCGATGCGATCCGGGCTGCAGTTCTTCCCGCAGATCTGCACCGCCGGATCGGGGGAGAGCGCGAAGAACACGAGGAAGGTGAACAGGCAGACGAGGAACAGGACCACGACCATGCCGAGCAGGCGGCTGGCCACGAAGCGGGTCACGAGCGCCCTCCGGGGTCGACGGCTGCTCGCAGGCGGTCCCCCAGCACCGTGAAGGACAGGACGAGCAGGAACAGGCACGCACCGGGGAAGAGGAAGTACGTCGGGACGACGGAGTACCACTGCACGGAGCTGGCGATCATCTGGCCCCAGGACGGGGTCGGGGGCACCACACCGACGCCGAGGAAGGACAGGCCCGCCTCCGTGCCGACGTACCCGGGGACCGCCATGGTGACCATGACCAGGACCGTCGAACGCAGGTTGGGCAGGATCTCGGTGAAGACGATGCGGGCGCGGGAGGCTCCCGACGCGCGAGCCGCCTCGACGAACTCGCGTTCCCTGAGCGACATGGTCTGCCCCCGCACGATCCTCGCGAGGTAGGGCCACCCGAAGGCCGAGATGACGACGACCAGGAGCAACGCCCGGTTCTCCGCCGGCAACGCCGACAGCACCGCGATCATGAAGATGAGGGCGGGGAACGCCATCAGGAACTCCATGACACGGGAGATCACCGTGTCCGTGCGGCCCCCGAAGTACCCGGCGAGGAGGCCGAAGACGACGCCCAGCACCGTGGTGAGGAGCGTCGCGCTGAGCGCGATGAGCATGGAGACGCGGGCGCCGTAGACGATGCGCGCGAAGATGTCGCGGCCGCTGCCCGGCTCGACGCCGAGCCAGTGCTCCGAGGAGACACCGCCCCAGGGCCCGGCGGGCATGCCGCCGAGGTCCGGGTCGACGGCGCTCTGGTCGAACTCGTAGGGCCCCCAGCCGCTCACCCTGACGATGAGCGGGGCGAACACGGCGGCGAGGACGACGACCGCGATGTAGGCGAGGCAGGCGACGGCGGCGGGGTCCCGC
>NZ_JALBVB010000055.1:136602-160389 GCF_022669155.1 Kineococcus sp. TRM81007
CTCCTGCGGGCGGGAGCGGACGCGGCGCCGGACGCCGCGGTCACCTCGAGGTCGTTGGGGGCGAGGGCCACGTCAGCCCCTCGCCGGGTCCTTGAGGCCCACGATGCCGTAGTCGATCTCACCGGCCGGCGCCGCCAGGCCGGCGACGTTCTCACCGGGCAGGTAGATGCGGTTCTCCACGTTCAGCGGGACGAACGGGGCCAGTTCCATGATCTGCTCGTCCAGGTCGCCCCAGGCCACGTTGGCGGCGTCCAGGTCGGTCGTGGACCGTGCCGCGTCGATGGCCTCGTTGACCGCCGGGTCGTTGAGCTGGGAGAGGTTCTGGTTGCCCTTCTCGGCGATCTGCCGGCCGTCGAACAGCGGTGCGATGAACGTCGAGGCGCTGGAGTTCCAGTCCGGGCACCAGCCCGTGATCGCGGCGTCGTGCTGCTGCGAGGGGGTGCCGATCGTCTCGTAGTACGTCGAGACGTCGATGACGTTGAGGCTGACGTCCACACCGACGCGGGCGAGGGCCTGCTGGATGGCCTCGCCCTGCGCCTGCATGACCGGCTGCGCCCGGATGTCGAGGGTCATGGGGAAGCCGTCCGGGTACCCCGCCTCGGTGAGCAGCTCCTGGGCCTTCTCGACGTCACCCGCGTCCCCTTCGCTCGGGTACAGGTCGTAGTCGCGGTGGCCGGTCACCGACTCGGGCAGGATGGTGCTGGCCACGGTGGCGAACTGCGTGCCGCCCGTGGCGTTGAGCACCGAGCTCTTGTCGACGGCGTAGTTGAGCGCCTGCCGCACCCGGACGTCCCGCAGGGGGCCCTTGGTGGTGTTCAGCCCCATGTACGTCAGGCAGGCCGACTGCTCCTTGATGACGCGCTCGGCGTAGCGAGGGTCCTGCAGCCGGGCGATGGTCGCGGTCTGCACCTTGCCGGAGATCGCGTTCACGTCCGCGCCCTGGCCGGCCATGAGCCGCTCGTCGATGGTGGCACCGTCGAGGCCGATGGTGAACCGCCACCCGTCGGGCAGCGCCCGCCGCACGTCGTCGGTCTCCGGGTCCCACTCCGGGTTGCGCTCGAGCTCGATGACGCTGCCCGGCGTGTAGTTCGCCAGGTCGTAGGGGCCGGACGCGACGACGTCGTTGATGAACTCGTCACCGGCTCCGCTGCCCTCGGGGAAGGGCACCGCGCTCGGCATGGAGAGCAGGGCGTCGAACTCGGGGAACGGCGCCTTGAGGTGGAAGACCACCGTCCGGTCGTCCGGGGTCTCGATGGTCTCCAGGTCGCCCGAGCGGTAGGGGCCCTCGTACCCCTCGGGAGCGGCCACGTACTGCTTGAGGTAGGGCGCGCCGATGCCGATCTCCGGGTCCCACGTGCGACTGAGACCGAACTTGACGTCGGCCGACGTGATCGGGCTCCCGTCGTCGAACTTCACGCCGTCCTTGAGCCGGTACGTCCAGGTGAGGCCGTCCTCGGAGACCTCCCCCAGCGACTCGGCGAGGTCGGGGACCATCGCGTTGGGGTCGTCGGCATCGGCGGGGGCCTTCGTGACGAGGGTGCGGTAGATCAGCCGGTAGAACGCGTTGACACCACCGTCGAAACCACGAGCGGGGTCGAGGTAGGAGAAGTCGTCGGACTGGAGCACCTGGACGACGCCGCCCGTGGTCGGCGTGCCGCCCGATGCCCCTGCGGTGGGCGCCGAGGAGGACGTGCCCCCGCTGCAGGCGGGGAGGACGAGGGCGCAGGCGGTCGCACCTGCGAGCGCGATTCTCATCGAGGAGATCTTCACGGTTCAGCCTTTCGGTGCCGAGGCAGGTGTCCTGCACGGGTTTCGGTCGACGACGGCGGCCCCGGTGGTCGCCGCGGAGGAGCGCCAGGGAACGGGGCGCGCCGCGCCGCACCCGCAGGTGGACGCGGCGCGGTGGACCGTCCTCGCCGAACCTCACCGCTCGACGCCGACAGTAGTATTTCACATAGCAGTTGGGAAGGGTTTCACGTCGCGATCGGCGAGCGGAAACCCGTTCTTAACGTGCGGCGGCGCAGTGGCGGCAGCACGGTCCCACCGCAGCACCGGGCGCGGGCCGGCCGCACCGGGAGGTGGCTGTGCTCGAGGCGCTCTCGCGCCCTCGCTCAGACCTCGGCGCGGCCGTTCCACCAGCCGAGGACGTGGCCGATGTGCGTGCTCATGAGCGCCTCCGCCCGCCGGCCGTCCCCGGCCTCGAGGAGGGCGATGAGCTGGTGGTGCTCGGCGGCGGACCGGGCCAGCTCGTCGGTGCCCACCATGTCGGCCAGCCCCACCATGCGGGTCTGCTGCCGCAGGTCCCGCACCAGGGCCAGGAGGCGCTCGTTGCCCGTCAGCCGCAGCAGCTCGAGGTGGAAGTCGGTGTCCGCGGCCAGGTAGCCGGCGAGGTCGGCAGCGGCCGCGCTGTCGACGATGGCCTGCGCCTTCAGCCGCAGTCCGGCGACGGCCTCGGGCTGCAGGACGCGGGCGATGTCGCGCATGGGAGGTGCCTCGAGCATCTGCCGCAGCCGGACGATCTCCCGCAGGTCCTGCTCGCTCACGTCCGTGACCCGGAAGCCCTTGTTCCGGACGGTCTCGACGAAGCCCCGCTTCTGCAGGTTCAGCATGGCCTCGCGGACCGGGGTCGCGGACACGCCGAACCGGGAAGCCAACGTCGGGGCCGTCACCAGCGTGCCCGGCGCGAGTTCACCCGAGATGATCGCGGCCGCGACGGCGTCCTCGACCGTCCCGCGCAGGCTGGACCCCACCACCAGGGGGCCGATGCTGGACGGGGCCACGTCAACCTCCCGGGGATCGGCCGCCGCGTGCGCGGGAGGGCTCGCCTTGAGGGTGAACACTAGCCCACCGCCCCAGCGGAACGGACGCTGCCGCAGGGCACGCCGGTCGCTGCGGGACCGACCGGCCGGTCCCGCAGCTCGGGGGGCAGCAGTTCCTGCGGCACCGACTGGTAGGCCACCGGGCGCTGGAACCGGGTGACGGCCTCGAGCCCCACCGACGTCGTCAACGGAGCCGTCGTCGCCGGGTAGGGACCACCGTGGTGCTGCGCCGCGCTGACGGTGACACCCGTCGGCCACTCGTTGTGGACCACGCGCCCCACCCGCTCGGCCAGCAGCGCCACCGCGGTCGGGGCCACGGGGTCCGGCGCGCCCGTCGCCGCCTGCACGGTCCCCGTCAGCTGCCCGGGCACGGTGTCGAGCACCGCGGTCAGCTCCTCCGGCGAGGTGTACTCGACGAGGAGCCCGGCAGGGCCGAACGCCTCGACCTCGAGGATCGCCGGGTCCGCCAGGACGGCGCTCGCCGTGGTGCGCAGCACCTGCACCCTGACCCCCTCCTCGCTGGGTTCCCCGACCAGCGCTGCGGTCACCCCGGGACTGCCGGAGAGCGTGCGCACCGCGTCGTGGAAGGCGCTCGCGATGCCGGCGTGCAGCACGGGGTCCGGCACGGGCAGCTCGAGGGCCGCGAGGAACGCCTCCGCGTCGGGGACGAGCACGACCCCGGGGTTCGTGCAGAACTGCCCCGCGCCCAGGGTGAGGGAACCGACCCACCCCGAGGCGATCTGCGCACCCCGCTGCTCCCAGGCCGCGGGAGTGACGACGACGGGGTTGACGCTGCCCAGCTCCCCGTAGAAGGGGATGGGGACCGGTCGCGCGGCGGCGATGTCGAACAGTGATCGCCCGCCGCGCAGCGAACCGGTGAACGCGGCCGCCGCGACCCTGTCGTCCCGCAGCGCCGCGAGGGACGCCTCGACGCCCTCGACGAGCGCGAACGTCCCCTCCGGGGCCCCCGCCCGGCGCAGCGCCTCGGTGACGAGGGCGGCCGTGCGGCGCGAGAGCCGCGGGTGCCCGGGGTGCGCCTTGACGACGACGGGGCACCCGGCGGCCAGCGCGGAGACGGTGTCGCCGCCGAAGGTGCTGAACGCGAACGGGAAGTTGCTCGCCGCGAACACCAGGACGGGGCCCACCGGGGTGACGGTGCGCCGCAGGTCGGGTCGCGGGCCCGTGCCCCAGTCCGGATCGGCGTGGTCGACGCGCACCGGGGTCAGCGCACCGGACCGCAGCGCGTCGGCGAACAACCGCGCCTGGAAGGTCGTCCGGCGCAGCTCACCGGTCAGCCGGGCCGCCCCCAGGTGCGTCTCGGCACCGGCGAGGTCCACGAGCCCCTCGCGCTCGGCCTCGAGGGCGTCGGCGACCGCGACGAGCCGGTCGGCACGCACGTCCGGTGCTGTCGCGGCGAGCTCTCGCCGGGCCGCGTGCGCCGCCGCGAGGACCCCCTCGAGCTCGGCAGCGGTCGTCTCGCGGTTCGCCGTGTCGCGCTCCGCGGTTCCGTGGTTCGTGATCAATTCTCCGGTTCCTCTCCGTGCACCGCTCGCGTTCTCGTCGATCACCCCGCCAGGAGGGACCGCACCCCTCCTCCCAGCCCGAAGGCGCCCATCCCCGCACCCACGGTGACGACGGCCGCCAGCAGCCAGGTCCGCACGGAGTTCGCGCCCCGCCGGCGCAGCGGGTGGTGGGCGGTGCCTGCGGTGGTGTCCATTCGCTCTCCTCGGGTGCCGGTGGCGACGGTCCGGGGGATCCGGACGGTCCTGGGCGGTGTTCCGCGCCAGGTGGTGCCCGCCCCGGCCACGGCCGCGCCGGGGGCGGGCGCGTCAGAACTCGAAGCCCGCCGGGTACGGGTCGGTCGGGTCCAGCAGGTACTGCCCCATGCCCGTCACCCAGGCGCGACCGGTGATGGTCGGCAGCACCGCGGGGATCCCACCGACCTCCGTGGTGCCGACCAGACGGCCGGTGAACCGGCTCCCGATGAAGGACTCGTTGACGAAGTCCTGCCCCAGCGGGAGTTCACCGCGGGCGTGCAGCTCGGCCATGCGGGCCGAGGTCCCCGTGCCGCACGGGGACCTGTCGAACCAGCCCGGGTGGATGGCCATGGCGTGCCGTGACAGCCTCGCGTCGGACCCGGGGGCGATGAACTCGACGTGGTGGCAGTGGTCCACCCCCGCGATGGTCGGGTGCTGAGGCGGCGCCTGGGTGTTGACGGCGTCCATGACGGCCAGCCCGGCCGTGAGGATCTGCTGCTGGTGGGTGCGGTCGAACGGCAGGCCTGTGCTCTCGAGGTCGACGAGCGCGTAGAAGTTCCCGCCGAAGGCCAGGCTGTAGGTGACCTCCCCCAGGCCGGGGACGTCGACGACCTCGTCCAGCCGGTCGCAGTACGACGGGACGTTGGCCAGGGTCACGCTCTCGGCGTGCCCGTCGCGCACCTGCACGCTCGCGGTGACCAGGCCGGCGGGGGTGTCCAGCCGGATCGTCGTGACGGGTTCGACGACCTCGACCATCCCCGTCTCCACCAGGACGGTCGCGACCCCGATGGTGCCGTGCCCGCACATGGGGAGCAGACCCGACACCTCGATGTAGAGGACCCCGAAGTCGGCGTCGGGCCGGGTCGGTGGCTGCAGGATCGCGCCGCTCATCGCGGCGTGACCCCGCGGTTCGTTGACGAGCAACCGCCGCAGGTGGTCGAGGTTCTCGATGAAGTGCAGCCGGCGTTCGTTCATGGTGCTGCCGGGGACGACCCCGAAGCCGCCCGTGACCACCCGGGTGGGCATGCCCTCCGTGTGGGAGTCGACCGCGCTGAAGACCCTGCTCGCCCGCACGTCAGCCGACCGCTGCGCGCAGGCCGGCCAGCCCGTCGATCGCGCGCTGCATGTCGGCACGCACCTGCTTGTCGTGCTCGGCGGTCAGCGGGCCGCGCGGCGGACGGCACGGGCCGCCGTAGCGGCCGACCATGTCCATCCCGAGCTTGATGGCCTGGACGAACTCGGTGCGCGAGTCCCAGCGGAAGACGGCGACGAGGTGCCGGTACAGCTCGCGGGCCTGGTCGTAGCGGCCGGCCACCATGTGGTCGTAGATCTCGACGGACTCGCGCGGGAAGGTGTTCGGGAACCCGGCGAACCACCCGACCGCGCCGTCGACCATGAGCTCGAACAGGACGTCGTCGGCGCCCGCGACGACGTCGATGTCGGACAGCTCGGCGATCTCGAACGCACGCCGCACGTCCCCGCTGAACTCCTTGACGGCCACGACGTTCTCGAGCTCCGCGATCTGCGCGACGAGCGGCGGCACGAGGTCGACCTTGGTGTCGATCGGGTTGTTGTAGATCATGATCGGCAGGCCGACCTCGTCGATCTTGGCGTAGTGCTCGAGGATCTGCTCGTGGCTGGCCCGGTACATCGTGGGCGGCAGAGCGAGGACGCCGTCGGCGCCGTCCTCGGCGGCCAGCCGCGCCCAGTGCTGCGCCTGGTGCCACCCCGGACCGTGGACGCCGGCGACGACGACCCCGCGACCGCCGACGGCCTCGACGGCGACCTGGACGACCTTGCGGCGCTCGTCGTCGGTCAGGGAGGAGTACTCCCCGAGCGACCCGTTCGGCCCGACGCCGCGGCACCCGTTCTGCATGAGCCAGTCGCAGTGCTCGGCGAACTTGTCGTAGTCGACCTCGAGCCCAGCGGGCGCGGAGGACTTCTCCTTGTAGGGCAGGGCGGTGGCGACGATGACGCCACCCAGGTCGAACTTCTGCTCGCTCACGGTGATTCCTCTCCTGGGACGGGTCCGCTGGGGGCCGGGGTGGCCAGGTGCACCAGCGGGGGGACGGCGCGGGCGATCTCGCCCATGCGCACGGGGGCGGCGAGCGGGCGTCGTGACACCCGGCCGCGGTCGAGCAGGCCCGCGGGGCCGAGGGACCGCTCGAGCAGGTCCTCGACGCTGCGCCCGCAGGTGCGGCCCTGGCAGATGCCCAGGCCCGCACGGGTCGTCAGCTTCAGCGACCGCAGGCCGCGCGAGCAGGTCAGCTCCGCGCTGCGCCGGAGCTCGCCGGCGCTGACCTCCTCGCACCGGCAGACGATCGTCGTGTCGTCCACCCACTGCGTCCAGCCGGGGCGGATGCCGTGGGCGGCGTGCAACCGGGCCGCGAAGGCGCGGTAGGTCGCCCTGCGACGCAGCAGGCCGGGTCCGGGCAGGGCACCGGCCGCGACGAGCCCGGCGACCTCCCCCTCGGCGAGCGAGAGGTCCGCCCCGCCGATGCCCGTGACCTCGCCGGCCGCGAACACGCCGGGCACGGTCGTGCGCTGCTCGTCGTCCACGCGCACGGAACCGTCGTCGGCGGTGGCGCAGCCGCTGGACAGCGCGAGCTCGACGCGGGGGACGAAACCGTGGCTGACGCAGACGGCGTCGACGTCGTGCCGTCGCTCCGTGCCGGGCACGGGCCGCCAGTCGGCGTCCAGGTCGGCCACGGTGACGGACTCCACGCGGTCCCGCCCGTGGGCGGCGACGACACCGGCCCCGGCCCGGTAGGGGATGCGGTGCGCGGCGAGGTCGCGCAGGTACCCGCCGAGCTCGCCGACCTTGGTGCGGGCGGGGAGCAGTTCCCACGGCCGGGTGCCCCACCCCCGGGTGATCCGCCCCCAGCGGCTCGCTTCGACGATCCCGGCGACGCCGGCCCCCGTGCGCACGAGGCTCGCGGCCACCGGCAGCAGGAACGGGCCCGCCCCGGCGACGAGGACGCGGCGCCCGACGGCGACCCGCTCCCCCTTCGCCAGCGCCTGCGCGGCGCCCCCGGAGAACACGCCCGGCAGGTCCCAGCCGGGGAACGGCAGGGTCCGCTCGTGGGCACCCGTCGCCAGCACGACCGACGTCGCGGCGTAGGCCCGGGTGGTCCGGTCGGTCCCGTCGGCGGGGCCGACGACGGCGTGCACGACGGGCGGTCCGTCGTCACCCCGGTCGGCCGCCCAGACCTGGGCGCCCGTGACGACCCGGCAGCCCTCGTCGGTGCTCAGCGCCTCCCGCAGCGCGGTGAACCGCTCCCACCCGTGGTGCAGCGTGGACTCCCGGGCCGAGGTGCGCTCGGGCGGCAGGTGCCGCCAGTACTGCCCGCCGACCTGGTCGGAGGAGTCGAGCAGCACGACGCGCGCCCCGGCCGCCCGGGCGGCCCGGGCGGCGCCGAGCCCCGCGGGCCCGGCGCCGACGACGAGCACGTCGACGCGCTCGGGGGCCGGGTCGGTGGCGGGGTCAGCCACGGGCACCTCCCGCTCCGTCGTCGGACGCCGCCGGGCTCGGCCCGGTGCCGCCGCGGGTGCCACCACCGCGCGGGTCGTCCTGGCGCTCGACCACGTCGCCGTCCTGCGCGCGACGCTGGCAGGCACGGACGTCGCGGACGCCGTTGACGACGACGAGGCAGTCGAAGCAGGCGCCGATGCCGCAGAAGACGCCGCGCGGCTTCCCGTGCCGCGACGTGCGGCGCCACGACAGCTGCCCGTCGGCCAGCAGGACGCCGGCGACGGTCTGCCCCTGCACGCCGCGGACCGGCGCACCGTCGACGAGCAGGGTCAGCGGCGCCGACTCGCGGGGGCGCACCGGGTCGGTGGCGGCCGGCACGGCGGCCGGTCCGCGGGCGGCGGGGGCCTGGGGCCCGGGACGTCGGGGGATCACGCCGCCTCCTGGAGGTGCGGGACGAGGGTCGGGCGGTCCACGGCGAACCGGGCGGCGTACTCGGCGCTCGGCGTGCCGGTGCGGCCCGTCACCTGGTCGGTGATCAGCTCGGCCGTCCCCAGGGACAACCCGATGCCGGCGCCCTCGTGGCCGGTGGCGTGCCACAGCCCGGGCAGCCGGGGGTCGGGGCCGATGACGGGCAGGTGGTCGGGCACGTAGGGGCGGAACCCGCCGTAGGCCCGCATGACGGCGGCGTCGGCGAGGAACGGGAAGAGCACGAGCGCCTTCCGGGCCAGCTGCGCCAGGACGCGGGTCTCGAGGCGCTCGTCGAAGCCGCGCCGCTCCCGGGAGGAGCCGATGAGGACCGTCCCGGCGGCCGTGGACTCGACGACGCTGGACGTCTGCAGGGCGCTGTCGCCCGACTCGACGGCACCGACGTAGTCGGCGTCGTAGACCTTGTGGTGCACGCGGTGCGGCATGCGCGTGGTGACGAGGACGGTGCCGCGGCGGGGCCGCACCGGCAGGTCGACGCCCAGGCGGTGGGCCACCGCGCCGGACCACGGTCCGGCGGCCACGACCACGGCGTCGCCCGTGACGTCGCCGTGGCTGGTGCGCACGCCGGTGAGGCGGGCACCGCAGCGGATGCCGGCGAGCACCTCCACGCCCTGCCGGACGACGGTTCCCCGGCGGCGGGCGGAGGCGAGCAGCGCCTCGGTGGCGGCGACGGGCTGCACCTGGGCGTCCTCGGGGTAGTGGACGGCGGCGTGCACCTCGCGGGTCAGGTGCGGTTCGAGCTCGCGGGTGCGGTCGGGGCCGACGACGTCGGCGCGCACCCCCACCCGGCGCTGCTGGGCGGCGAAGGCCAGCAGCGACGCGGCGCCCGCGGGCGTGGTCGCGACGACGACACCGCCCTTGTCCTCGAGCTCGAGGTCGGGGAAGTCGGCCGGCAGGTCCTCGGCGAGCTCGCCGGGCAGGTCGCGCCACAGGGCTCTCGACCGCTGCGCCAGGAGCAGCTCGGCACCGGGCCCCTTGTCGGACACGAGCAGGTTGCCCTCGCCGCTGGACGAGGTGCCACCGGCCGTCGCGGACCTGTCGAGCACGACGACGTCGACGCCCGCACGGGCGAGGTCGCGGGCGATGCCCGCCCCCACGATGCCCGCGCCGACCACGACGACGCGGGAGCTCTTCAACGGCACATCAGTACAATGTCACACTTCATGTTTCACCGGTGTGAACTCTTCCGGCCCCGCGACGACGGACGGGTCGGGCGGTGCCGGGAGGGGTTCAGGCGGGGCCGGAAGTGGTTCAGGCGGGGCCAGTCAGGGCGGGTGCGGCGCGCAGCCAGGTGTCGATCCGGCGCAGGCTCGCGCGGGCGCCCTGCTCGTCGCGGTTGAGGTGACCGTGGCGGGTGCCGCGCTCCAGCACGCACGTCACCGGCACCCCGGCCGCGACCAGGCGGGAGCTGAACTCCTCCGCCGAGCCGCGCAGCCCGTCCACCTCGCTGACGAGGACGAGCGAGGGCGGGAAGCCCTCCAGCGGAGCGGTGCCGGGCGTCACCGCGGCGGGTGCGCCGTCCAGGTCGCCGCCGACGTGGTCCTCGTACATCGCCCGCACCGCGGGCGCCTCCCACCGCTCCTCCCCCGGCGGCAGGGTGGCGAGCGCCCGCACGGCCGCCGGCGACGCGGTCGGGGGCACCGCGTGCAGCGTCGGGTACGCCAGCACCACGCCGGCGGGCGGCTCCTCGCCCGCTCCCAGCAGTCGCAGCACCGCGCCCGCGGCGAGGTTCCCCCCGGCGCTGGCGCCGCCGAGGAAGGTGCGGGCCGCGTCCACGCCCGCGGCGGCGGCCAGCTCCCGGCCCCACCGCCACGCGGCCAGCACGTCGTCGGAGGGCACCGGCCAGCGGGTGCCCTCGGCTGCCAGGCGGTACCCGACGGCGACGACGAGGTGCCCGGCGCGCTGGAGGGCGCCCGCGACGGCGTGCGACTCCGGCATGTCCAGGTCGCCGAGCACGAACGCCCCGCCGTGCGCCCACACCAGCGCCGAGAGGGGGGTGCCCTCGGGGACGTACACGCGCACGTCGACCGGCCCGTGCGGGCCGGGGGCGGTGCGGTCCTGCACGGACCCGGGGGCCAGGTCCTCGGCTGCGTCCTGAACGGCGTCCTGCACGGTCGTCTCCTCCACGCGTCGACGGGCGGTGGTACGGACGCTAGTGGACCGCGGGTGGCCGGCGGGCGAACGGGCGGCGACGCCCGGCGGTCGGGAGCACCGGCGCAGCGCCCTTACCCTCGTGTGCGTGTTCGACCGGTTGAGGCTGATGAGCCACTACGAGGCACCGACCCCCGTGTGGGCGCCCGCCGACGTGGGGGCGTTCGTGCTGTCGACCACCCACCTGGACCACCTGGGCCTCGACGAGACGCTGCGCACGAGCCTGCTGCGCTGGCAGGAGTACTTCGACGAGCACCACCCCGCGGACCTGTGCGGCTGGGACTCGCCGGCCTCGCACCAGCGGTACGCGGCCGAGGGTCAGCGGCTGCGCGAGGAGCTGGACCGCGCCCTGCCCGGGATCCAGGTCGACCTGGACCTGTGGCCGGTCCCCTCCGACGACTGACGCGCACCGCTCCCCCGCCCGTAGGCTCCTGCCCATCCGTGATCAAGGAAGTCGCCACTTCCTTGATCACCGCGGGTGATCGGGGAGGCGGCGGTGGACGAGGTGCGAGCGGACGGGCCACGGGCGGACGGGCCACGGGCGGACGGGCCACGGGCGGACGGGCCACGGGTGGACGCGGCGCGGGCGTGGGTGCACCGGGCGGTGCGGCTGGTGGAGGCCGACGGCAACCGCAGCGCCGACACGCACCTGCGGGTGCTGCCCCTGCCGCCCGACTGGGGCGTGCAGCTGTACCTCAAGGACGAGTCCGTCCACCCGACCGGCTCGCTGAAGCACCGCTTGGCGCGCTCGCTGTTCCTGTTCGGCCTGGCCAACGGCGACATCGGCCCGGGCACGACGCTCGTGGAGGCCTCCAGCGGCTCCACCGCGGTCTCCGAGGCGTACTTCGCGCGGATGCTGGGCCTGGAGTTCCTCGCCGTCGTGCCGCGCACCACGGCGGTCGCCAAGCTGGAGCTGATCCGCCGCCACGGCGGGCGCCTGCACCTGGTGGACCACCCCGGCGAGGTGTACGCCGTGGCCGAGGAGCTGGGCGCGCGCCCCGGGTGGCACTACCTGGACCAGTTCGCGATGGCCTCCACCGTCACCGACTGGCGCGGCAACAACAACATCGCCTCCTCGATCTTCGAGCAGATGGCGATGGAGGAGAACCCCGAACCGGAGTGGATCGTGGTGGGCGCCGGCACCGGCGGCACCAGCGCCACGATCGGGCGGTACTGCCGCCACACGCGCCGGCGCACCCGGCTGGCCGTCGCCGACCCCGAGGGCTCGGCGTTCGCCG
Source organism: Kineococcus sp. TRM81007 (assembly GCF_022669155.1). Classification (GTDB taxonomy): domain Bacteria; phylum Actinomycetota; class Actinomycetes; order Actinomycetales; family Kineococcaceae; genus Kineococcus. Next base: position 148,526 of record NZ_JALBVB010000055.1, read on the forward strand.
AGGCGTGGCGCACCGGTTCGCGCACCGTCACCGCACCGGGCTCGGCCATCGAGGGGATCGGGCGGCCGCGGGTGGAGCCGTCGTTCGTGCCGTCGGTCATCGACCTCGTCGCCACGGTCCCCGACGCGGAGTCGGTGGCCGCGACCCGGTTGCTGCACGAGCGCCTCGGGGTCAGCGCGGGCCCCTCCACCGGCACGAACCTCGTGCTCGCGCTGCGGTTGCTGGACGGGATGCGTCGGGCGGGCGAGACCGGCAGCGTCGTCACCCTCGTCTGCGACAGCGGCGCGCGCTACCTGGCCACCTACGGCGACGACGCCTGGGTCGCCTCCCGCGGCTGGGACGTGACCGCGGCCCGCGAGCGGCTGGAGCCGCTGTTCGGCACCGGAGCCTGACCGGGGGTCAGAAGCGGAACCCGCCGACGGCGCCCTGCAGCTCGCCGGCGAGCCGCTCGAGCTCCTCGGAGGCGCGCTGCGCCTGCGCCGCACCGCTGGTGGTGGCACCGGCGCTGCAGGCGATGGTGGAGATGCTGCGGGCGATCTCCCCGGAGGAGGACGCCGCCTCGGACACGTTGCCGTTCATCTCGTTCGTGGTCGCGGTCTGCTCCTCCACCGCGGAGGCGATCGTCGTCTGGAAGTCGCTGATGCGGGCGATGACCTCGCGGATCTCGGCGATCGCCGAGACGGCCTGCCCGGTGTCGGCCTGGATGGCGTCGACGCGGTGGGTGATGTCCTCGGTGGCGCGCGCGGTCTGCTGCGCCAGTTCCTTCACCTCGCCGGCGACGACGGCGAAGCCCTTGCCCATCTCCCCGGCGCGCGCCGCCTCGATGGTGGCGTTCAGGGCCAGCAGGTTCGTCTGCTCAGCGATGGCGGTGATGGCCTTGACGACGTCGCCGATCTCGCGCGAGCTGGCGCCGAGCCTGCTGACGGTCGCGTCGGCGGTGCCGGCCATGGCGACCGCCTGCTCGGCCACGCGCGCGGCTTCGGCGGCGCTGACGGAGATCTCCCGGATGGAGGCGCCCATCTCCTCGCTGCCGGCGGCGAGGGTCTCGACGGTGCGGGAGACGCCCTGGGCAGCGGTGGAGACGACCGCCGCCTGGGACTCGGCGTCGGCGGCGCCGCGCGCGAGGGCGGTGCTGGTGGTGGCCAGCTGCGCGCTGGCGCCGCCGAGCGCGGTGGAGGTCCCGGCGATGGTGCGCACCACCTCGCGCAGGTTCGAGGTGGCGCGGTGCAGGCTGCGGCTCATGCGGCCGATCTCGTCGTCGCCGGTGGCGGCGACGTCCCGCGTCAGGTCGCCCTCGGCGACGGCGTCGAGGACCCCGGAGACCGCGTGCAGCGGCCGGGTGATGCCGCGCACGACGAGCACGCCGAGCGCGGCGGCGGCGGCGAGGCCGCCGAGCAGCACGGTGACCACGAGGACGAGACCGGAGCTCGCCCGACCGGCGGCGACCTCGGTGCGGGTCTTCGCCCGCTCCTCCTCGGCGAGGCCGGCGGCCTCCACGGCGTCCGCGCCCTGGGTGACCACGGGCAGGACGACCTCTCGGTAGGTGGTCGCGGCGGCGGAGACGTCGCCGGCGTCGGCCTGCGGCGCGAGCTCCTCCTCGAAGAGGCGCACCATCTCCCGGTAGGCGGCGGTGAACGCCTCCACCTGGGCGGGGTCGGCGGCCTCCGCGGAGTAGGCGGCGAGCCCCTCCTCGAGGTCGGCGACCTTCTCGTCGAGCTGCTCGCGCAGGTCCGCCCGCACCTGCGGGGAGGCCGCGGGGTACTCCACGATGCGGGCTCGGGCCGCTTGGAAACCGCGCTGCACGGCGGACAGGTCCACCATGGGCTGCACGCTCTGCGAGTACGAAGCAGCGGTGGTGTCCCGCAGCTCGACCATCCGCTGCGCGGCGACGCCACCGACGGCCAGGGCCACCAGCCCGCTGACGGCGATGCCGGCGCTGATCTTGACGGCGACGGGGCGGGCGGCGATCCACTGGCGGGGTCCGGTGGGTCGGGGTGCGCTCGCGACGGTGGTGCTGGGCATCGGTGGGCTCCAGGGTCCGGGCAGGCCACCCGCCTGCCGGGCACCCCCGCCTCCCATCGGCACCCGCCGAGGCGGTCTGAACGTCCCGCTTCGCGGGACCGGCCCGCGCGGCCCTACGTGGCCGGGGTGGGAGCGGGTGCCGCCGAGGTGGGGGTGGGGGTGGGCGCAGGCGTGGTCGTGGTCAGCGACGGGCTCGGCCGCACCGTCGCCGGGTCCGGCCCGCACACGACGCGGTTCTGCGCGTTGTACCTGGTCGTCCAGCTCTCGCGCTGCTCGTCGCCGCCGCCGACGGGTGTCATGACGCGGGTGACGGTGACGTCGAAACCGGTGTTCGAGGACTGCGGCGAGCAGTTCCTGCTGGTGTCGTAGATCGTGCGCGGGCTGCGGATGTTGCGGCGGGCGCTCTTCAGGGCCTCCACCTCCCAGCGCTTCGTGCCGTACATCGACACGGTCAGCTGGTTCCCGCTGATGCCGGCGGTGATGAACACCCCGTGGCCGGAGTCGTTGCGGAACCGGTTGTCGATGCTGCGCCAGTCGATCGTGGCCTCGCGCCCCTCGGGGTAGCGGGAGATGTAGAACGAGTGCGGCTTGTGCTCGATCTCGTCCAGGCCGGCGAAGAACACGGCGTTGAACAGCGTGGTGGACAGCTGCGAGACGCCGCCGCCGTAGTCCTCGACGAGGCGGCCGTTGGAGATGACGCCGGCGCGGTTGTAGCCGCGGGCGGGGGTGCGCTCGCCGACGGTGTCGTTCATGGAGAACTCCTCCCCGGGCCGCAGCAGCGTGCCGTCCACCGCCGCGGCGGCGATGCGGATGTTCTCGGTGCGGTCGCGGTCGGAGGTGAGCTTCGTGGTGAACGTGGAGATCCGCTCGACGATGCCCAGGCCGGCGAGCTCCTCGGTGCTCAGCGCGGGCGGCGCGGTGACGAGGCCCACCTCGGCGCGGCGCGACGGCTGCCCGGGCGCGCCCGGGGTCGCGGAGGGCGCGGTGGACGGCGCACCCGAGGACGGCGGGGCCGCCGGGGTGAGCGCGGCCACGACGGCGCCGGCCAGCGCGTCGGGCGGCAGGTCGGCGCCCTCGACGGCGGGCACGACGCGAGGGACGGCGTCGGTGACCTCGATGCGGGCGTCCTGCGGGGCGGTCTCGAAGGCGGGGTCGGCGGCCAGGACGGCGGCCTCCAGGGCGGCGCCGTCGGCGACGAGCGCGGCGCGGCCGTCGACGGCGCGCACGGCGAGCGCGGGCGCGAAGGCGGGCGGGGCGAGGACGACCTCGCGGCCACCGCCGGCGACGACGAGGTCACCGGCGACGGCGGGCCGGGCGATCTCGTCGAGGGCGGCGGCGACGGCCTCGGCGTCCAGCTCGGAGCGCACGACGCGCGCGGGCACCTCGACGGGGCCGGTGGCGGGCCAGGCGGCGGCGACGGCGTCGGCGGTGCGGTCGGTGTCGAGGGCGCGCCCGGGCGCGGGGTCGGTGGGCACCGGTTCGACGCTCGCGGCGGCGCCGTCCGCACCGGGGGTCACCCGGAAGGTGACGGCGCCCTGGACGGGGGCCTGCTCGACGGCACCGGCCAGGGGCTGCAGCCCGGTGCGCAGCGCGGCGCGGTCGACGTCGGTGGCGGGGCGCTCGGCCTCGCCGCCGGCGAGGTGCCGCCACAGCTCGCGGGGGTCCCAGGCGGGGCCGGTGAGGGCGCGGGCGGTGGCGGGCACGTCGACGGCGAGCCCTGCGGCGGCCGGGTCGAGGGTGCCGTCGACGTCCCCGGCGGGGCTGGTGACGTGCACGGCGACGGGTTCGGCCTCCACGGCGGCGGCGGGGCCGGCGAGGGCGCGCTCGACGCCGGCGCGGTCCAGGCCGCCGACGTCGGTGCCGAGGACGGTGGTGCCGCGGGGGGCCTGCCCGCCGAGCGCGAGGGCGGCGGTCGCGTAGCCGCCGGCGAGGACGGCGGCACCGGCGCCGAGGCCGACGAGGAGGCGGGTGCGCCCGCGGGGCCCGCGCCGGCGGCTGCGCGCCGCGTCCTGCTGCGCCGGCCGGTCCTGCCGATCGTGCACGTGCTCGTCCCCCGCTCGCTGCGCGCGGCCTGCGCCGCGCAACCCCTCCACCACCCTAAGCAGCGCGCGCGGGTGGTCCGGGCCGTTCGGCCCGACCCGTCCCGCCGCGGAGGCGCAGCGGGGTGCGGCGGAACGTGGGCTGGACGAGGACGGGAGCGGACGGAGACGGAACGCATCCGATACGGATCGCATCGAACGGTGGGTACCCTCCCCGGGTGACCACCGCCCCCGCGCCGCGCCAGGCGCCCCCCGAGGGCCCGCGCACCACCCGGCGCCGCGAGCAGACCCGCACCCGGCTGCTGGCCGCCGCCCTGGACCTGCTGGCCGAGCAGGGCCTGGCCCGCACCAGCGTCGAGGGCGTGTGCGAGCGCGCCGGCTTCACCCGCGGCGCCTTCTACTCCAACTTCGCCAGCACGGACGAGGTCGTCGCGGCCCTGTTCGCCCAGCAGGCCGCGCGCGTGCTGGAGCACGTGCGCTCCCACCTGCCGGGCACCGGCGGGACCACCGGCCTGCCCGACCTCGTCGCGCGCGTGCTGGAGCTGCTGCCCGTGGACCGCCAGTGGCTCGCCGTGCGGGCGGAGTTCTCCGCCCAGGCGCTGCGCGACCCCGCCGCCGCGCGGATCCTCACCACCGCGCGCGAGGAGCTGCTGGCGCAGTTCGCGCCGCTGCTGGACGAGGGGCTGGACCGCGCCGGCCGCACGGCCACCGCACCCGCCACCGAGCTCGCCCGCGCCGTCCTCGCCGCGCACGAGGGCGCCACCTCCCCCGCGGCCGGCGGCACCGGCCGCGCCTTCGAGGTGCGCCTGCTCACCGCCGTGCTCGAGGCGTTCTCCGCACCCGCGACGGCCCCCGCGGCCACCGGCGCGGCGCGGTGAGCGGCCGCCACGTCGAGCTGGCCGTGCGCGCGCGGGGCCTGACCCTGCGCAGCGGCGGCCGGGACGTCTTCACCGGCGTGGACGTCGACGTCCCCGTCGGCTCGATGCTCGTGGTGCGCGGGCGCACCGGCGGCGGCAAGACGTCGCTGCTGCTCACCCTGGCCGGGCGGATGCGGCCCACCGGCGGCGAGCTGCGCGTCCTCGGCCACGACCTGCCCGCGCAGGCCCGCGCCGTGCGCCGGCGCGCCGCCCTCGGCGAGGTCCGCGGCGTCAACGACCTCGACGACGCCCTCACCGTCGAGCAGCACGTCGCCGAGCGCCTCGCGCTGCACCAGCCGTGGTGGCGCCCGTGGGTCGGCCGGGCGCAGGTGGACGAGCAGCTCGACCGCGTCGAGCGGACCCTCGGCGGGGCCAGCGGGGCCAGCGGGGCCAGCGGGGCCAGCGGGGCCGGCGGGACCGGCGCCGACGTGCCCGCCCTGCACCGGCGCGAGTTCGTCAGCGACGTCGACCCGCTGGAGCGCATGGCGCTGGGCGTCGTGCTCGCCCTCGCCGGCCGACCCGACGTGCTCGTCGTCGACGACGTGGACTCCCTGCGGCGCGTGGAGGACCGCCGCCGCGCCTGGGCGGCGCTGACCGCGCTGCGCCGCTCCTCCACCGACCCGCTGACCGTCGTGGCCAGCTGCACCGACGACCCCGACCTGCCCCCCGGCGCCGACGCCGACACCCTCACCCTCGACCTCGACCTCCAGGACGCCTGATGCCCGCTGCGCGCCGCCCCTCGCCGCCCCGCTTCTCCCTGCCCGGCCTGGAGCTGGCCCGCTTCCGGCGCGCCGTCATCACCCGGCTGGCGCTGCTGGCCGTCGTGCTCGTCCCGCTGGTGTACGGCGGGCTGTACCTGTCCGCCAACCACGACCCGGTGGGCGAGCTGGGGGACCTGCGCGCCGCCGTCGTGGACGCCGACGAGCCGGTGACCGTCACCGGCGCCGACGGCGCGCAGCGCACGTTGGACGCCGGGCGGGACCTGGTGGACACCCTCACCGGCCCGGACGCCGACGCCGGCTTCACGTGGGAGAGCACCACCGGGCCCGAGGCCGACGCCGGCCTGGAGGACGGCACCTACGCGGCGGTGCTGCGGGTGCCGGAGGGCTTCTCCGCCGCGCTGGCCTCCGGCGGCGGTGACGACCCGCGGCAGGCGCGCCTGAGCGTGACCACCGACGACGCGCAGAACTACGTCCTCGGGCAGATCGCCGACACGGTGGCCACCGCGATCCGCACCGAGGTCGCCACCGGCGCCACCGAGGACGTCCTGGAGAACGTCTACGTCGCCTTCGGCTCGATCCACGACTCCCTCGGCGAGGCCGCCGACGGCGCCGGGGACCTGGCCGCGGGTGCGCGCAGCGCCGACGAGGGCGCCCGGCAGCTCGTCGTCGGCCTCGGCGACCTGCGCGGCGGCGCCGCCGAGCTCGCCGACGGCACCGGTGCGCTGCGCGCCGGGGCGGGCGACCTCGCCGACGGCACCGCGACCCTGGCCGAGGGGGCGGGAGGAGCTGCCGACGGCGCGGCCTCCCTCAGCGCCGGCCTGGAGCGGCTGCGCGCCGGCACCGCGGACCTGCCCACGCAGACGGACCGGCTCGCTGACGGCGCCGAGGCCGTCGCGGCCGGTGCCGCGCAGGTGGAGGCGGCCACCGGCGAACTCGCCGCGGCCGCCGACCGGGTCGGCGAGCTGGGCGCCTCCGCCGAGGAGGCGCTGCCCGCCCTCGACGAGCTGGTCGAGCGCGCCCGCGCCCTCGCGGCGGCGAACCCCGACGACACGGAGCTGGCCGCCGCCGTCGAGCGGCTGGAGCAGCTGCGCGACGCCCTGGCCGGCGCCGACCTGGCGGCCGCCGCCCAGCAGGTCGAGGAGCGCGTCGACGGCCTCGCCGCCGGCGCGCGGGAGCTGTCCGCGGGCGCGGAGTCCGTCGCCGGCGGGGCGCGCTCGCTGGCGGACGCGGCCCCCACCCTGCGCGACGGCGCGGCCTCCGCCGCCGACGGCGCCGCCGCGCTGGCCGCCGGCACCGGACGGGTGGCCGCCGGTGCCCGCTCCGCCGCCGACGGCGCCGCCGGACTGGCCGCCGGTGCCGCGCGCGTCGACGACGGTGCCGCCGCCCTGCTGGGCGGCACCTCGCAGGCCCGTTCGGGCGCCGGGGACCTCGCCGAGGGCACCGGGCAGCTCGCGCAGGGCGCCGGCACCCTGGCCGGGCAGCTGCGCGAGGGCCAGGGGGAGGTGCCCTCGTACGGCGCGGACGACGTCGAGGAGCGCGCCGGCGTCGTCGCCGCCCCCGTGGAGGCCGAGCGGGTGCGCGAGAACGCGGTCCCCCACTACAGCGACGGGCTGGCGCCGCTGTTCATCCCGGTCGCGCTGTGGGTGGGTGGCATGGTCACGTACATGGTGCTGCGGGCCGTCTCGCCGCGGGCGCTGGCCTCCACCGCCGGCTCGCTGCGCACCGCGGTCGCCGGCCTGCTGCCGGGCGCGGTGCTGGGCGTGCTGCAGGCGGTGGTGCTGATCACGGTGCTGCTGATCGCCGTCGGGATCGAGTCCCCGTCGCCGCTGGCGACGGTGGTGTTCACCGCGCTGGTGGCGGTGGCGTTCACGGCGCTGCACCAGGGCCTGAACGCGCTGCTGGGCGGGGTGGGCCGGCTGGTGGCGCTGGTGCTGCTGGTGCTGCAGCTGACGTCGGCGGGCGGCACCTACCCGGTGGCCACCTCCCCGGCGTTCTTCGGCGCCATCCACCCGTACCTGCCGATGACGTACGCCACCGACGGCCTGCGGCACCTGATCGGTGGCGGGTCGGCGGGCGCGGTGCGGCTGGACGCGGCGGTGCTGGCGGCGTTCGCGGTGCTGGGGCTGGCGGTGACGGTGCTGGCCTGCCACCGCCGCCGCACCTGGACGGTGGCGGAGCTGCACCCCAGCCTCAGCCTCTGACGGGCCCCACCCCGGTGCCCCCACCCCCGGCGCCCCCACCCCCGGCGACACCGCCCGCGGCCCGGGGCCGGTCAGTCCGGTGCGGTGAGCTGCCGGGGGAAGCACGCGTTGGCGCGCTCGCGCTCGGGCGTGGACGCGAACACGCTGTCGCACCACGCCCGCACGTCGGACGCCTCGGCGAACGGGCCGTCCGCGAACGTCGTCCAGTACGGGTTGCCGCGGGCGTCGACGGCGCTCTCGCCGAAGTCGGTGCTGGCGAGCACGAACACGTCGCCGCCGGCGATGCCGGAGGCGATGCGCCGGGTCTGGGTGAGGATGTCGGCGGCGTAGAAGGTGCTGCTGCCGTTGGCGGCGCGCTGGCCGGGGTCGGTGGTGCCGATGCTCTTGGCGGCCAGCTGCGCCACCCACTGACCCTGCGGCGGGTGGTCGGCCAGGCCCCGGGTGCGCAGCCGGCGCAGGGTGGCGAGGGCCTCGGCGTCCGCGGCGGGCGTGGCGCCCACGGCGGGCACGTCGGGCACGTCGTCGGCGGGAGCGTCCGCGGCGGGGCCGGGCGCGGGTGCCGCGACGGGGGCGACGGGGGTGTCCGCCGCGCGCACGACGGGCACCAGGCGGCCGGTGCCGCTCAGGCCCTGGAGGGTCAGCAGCGCGAGCAGGACCACGAGGACCACGCCCAGGGCCGCGCACAGGGCCTGCAGCGCGCGGGCACCGCGGGGTGCGGTGGCACGAACCTGCGACGTCGGTCCCGACACGACGGCGTCCTCCCCGGCTGCTGCGCCCGATGCGCCTCCGGTCCGACGCACCCCGTCCGCGCCCGGTTCCCCGAGCGCCCACCCGCCCGAGCAGGATGCCCCGGGTGGGCCCGGAACGCGCGCTGGAGCCTGTCGCGCGCCCCGGGCCGGGGTGGGTGGGGGCCGACGAGGTGGCCGGCGGGGCGGGGCCGGCGGGGTGGTGCGGGGCCGGTCAGAAGCCGGCGAGCACCTGCGTCCAGTACGGCCCGACGGGGCTGGGGGCCTCGGCGATCCCGACGTGGGTGAGGCGGCAGTCGAGGATGTTGGCGCGGTGACCGGGGCTGGCCAGCCAGGCGTCGACGACCGAGGCGGCGTCGTAGCCGTAGGCGACGTTCTCGGCGGTGCGCCAGGGCTGCACGCCGTGGGCGGCCAGACGCACGCGCGGGGTGCTGCCGTCGGCGCCGACGTGGCTCATGCGGCCGCCGGCGGCCATCTCGGCGCTGTGGCCGGCGGCGGTGTCGGTCATGGCCTCGGCCACGGCCAGCGGGCCGCACCCGGCGGTGGCGCGCGCGTCGTTGGTGCGGTCCAGGACGAGCTGGGCGCCCGCGGGCAGCGGGTCGGGGGCGGTGGGGCGCAGTTCCTCGGCGGACGCGGGGGCGGCCGTGGTCAGGCCCAGCGCCAGGGCGGCGAGGGCGGTGGCGGCGAGCGTGGTGGTGCGCTGGCGGCGGGGGGACGTCGTCATGACCTCGACCCAACCAGGTCACAGAACCTCCACGGACCACCCTGTGATCCACGCCACAGCACACGCCCGCCCATCACCCACCGCGACTCCCCCTTCCCCACGGTGATCTCGCACGGTTGAGCGTTCACCCGTGCAAGATCACCGCGGGGCGGGTGGGGCGGGTCAGCCCTTGGAGCTGAAGGCGGCGTCGAACGCGGCCGACGGCGGCTGGATGAGCTCACCGACGCGACGCACGAACGCCAGCGCGTCGGGCGCGCCGCGCAGGCGGTCCACCCCGGCGTCCTCCCACTCCACGCTCGTGGGGCCCTCGTACCCGATCTGGTTCAGCTGGCGGAAGATCGCCTCCCACGGCACGTCGCCGTGCCCGACGGAGACGAAGTCCCAGCCGCGCCGGGAGTCCGCCCACGGCAGGTGCGAGCCCAGGCGGCCGGCGCGCCCGTCGAGCTGCTTCTTGGAGTCCTTGCAGTGCACGTGGTAGATGCGGTCCGCGAAGTCGCGCAGGAACCCGACCGTGTCCAGGTCCTGCCACACGAAGTGGCTGGGGTCGAAGTTCAGCCCGAACGCCTCGCGGTGCCCGATGGCCTCCAGCGCGCGCTTCGTCGTCCAGTAGTCGTAGGCGATCTCGGACGGGTGCACCTCGTGGGCGAACTTCACGCCCACCTCGTCGAAGACGTCCAGGATGGGGTTCCAGCGGTCGGCGAAGTCCTGGTAGCCGCGCTCCACCATGGAGTCCGGGGTGGGCGGGAACATCGCCACCGTGTGCCAGATCGAGGAACCGGTGAACCCGGTGACGGTCTTCACGCCGAGCCTCGCGGCCGTGCGGGCGGTGTCCTTGACGTACTCCGCGGCGCGCTGCCGCACGCCCTCGGGGTCGCCGTCGCCCCACACGGCCTCGGACACGATGTCCTTGTGCCGCTCGTCGATGAGGTCGCACACGGCCTGACCGGTCAGGTGGCAGGAGATCGTCCACACCCCCAGGCCGTGCTCGTCCAGCGTGGCCTTCTTCTCGGCGATGTAGTCGTCGTCCACCGCACCGCGGGCGGAGTCCAGGTGGTCGCCCCACGTGGCGATCTCCAGCCCGTCGAACCCCCACTCGGAGGCGAGCCGGCACACCTCCTCGAAGGGCAGGTCGGCCCACTGGCCGGTGAACAGGGTCACGGGACGAGGCATCGTCGCTCTCCTCAGATCTCGGTGTAGGCGGACGAGTTCTCGGCGCTGCGCTGCACGGCTTCGAGCACCTTCTGCACCTGCAGGCCGTCGGCGAAGGACGGCGACGGGTCGCGCTCGTCGGCGATCGCGCCGAGGAACTCCTGCAGCTCGTGCACGAACGGGTGGTCGTAGCCCAGGCCGTGCCCGGCCGGCCACCAGTTCGCCACGCCCGGGTGCTCCGGCTCGGTCGCCAGGATCCGCCGGAAGCCGTTCTCCGCGTCGGGCAGGTCGCCGTCGAAGAACCACAGCTCGTTCATCGACTCGAAGTCGAACGCGAGCGAGCCGCGCGAGCCGTTGACCTCGATGCGCATGCCGTTCTTGCGGCCCAGCGCCATGCGGGTCGCCTCGAACGTCATCAGCGCACCGCCGTCGCCGCGGCCGAAGAACACCGCCGCGTCGTCCACGGTGACCTCACCGCGCTCGGTGGAGGCCTCGGCGCCCAGGCCGGTGTTCTGACCGGTGCGGGCCGCCTCCAGCGGGCGGGTCTTGACGAACGTCTCCAGCGTGCCGTTGACGCCCACCAGCCGCTGGCCGGTGATGAACTGCGCGGCGTCGACGATGTGCGAGCCGATGTCCCCCAGCGCGCCGGCGCCGGAGCGGTCCTTCTGCAGGCGCCACGTCAGCGGGAACTCGGGGTCGACGATCCAGTCCTGCAGGTACAGCGCGCGCACCTGGCGGACCTCGCCGAGACGCCCCTGCGCGACCAGCTGCTGCGCCAGCCCGATGGCGGGGACCTTGCGGTAGTTGAAGGCCACCATGCTGCGCACGCCGCGGGCGGAGGCGGCCCGCGCGGCCTCGGTCATCCGCTCGGCCTCCTCGACGGTCTTCGCCAGGGGCTTCTCGCAGATGACGTGCTTGCCCGCCTCCAGGGCGGCGATCGCGATCTCGGCGTGGCTGTCGCCGGGGGTGAGCACGTCGATCACGTGCACGTCGTCGCGCTCCAGCAGGGCGCGCCAGTCGTCCACGCCCTCCTCCCAGCCGAACTGGCGGGCCGCGGCGGTGGCGCGGCCGGCGTCGCGGCCGGCCAGGGCGACGCGGCGGGTGCGGAAGCGGGGCTCGCCGACGTGGTCGACGGTGCGCCACGCGTGGGAGTGGACGGCACCCATGAAGGAGTGGCCGACGACGGCCACACCCAGCTGGGGCGGTTCGTGCGTTCCGGGCTCGGACACTGAAGGACCTCCTCGTCGTCGCGGCGATCGTACTGATCCGGTTCAGTCACCGGAACACCCCTCCCCTCATCCCGCTCCCCATCTCCCCCTACCTGCGGTGATCAAGGAAGTTGCA
>NZ_JALBVB010000055.1:160399-167964 GCF_022669155.1 Kineococcus sp. TRM81007
TTCCTTGATCACCGCAGGTAGGGGGGAGCGGGATCAGGCGGCGGGCTGGGCGCCGGGAACAGAGGCGCCGACCGCCAGGGCCTCGCGCACCGAGGTCCACGACGCCAGCACCGAGCGCACGTCCTCGCGGCGCTCGCCCGCCAGCGCGCGCTCGTGCGCGCGCTCCAGCACGTCGTCCACGAGCACCCGCGCCCCCGCCTCGGCCGAGGCCACCGCGGCCTCCACCATCACCAGGCTCATGACGTTCTCGTGCACCTCCCCGTGCGGGGTGGTGCCCGCGCGCAGGGCGCGGGTGAACGCCCGCAGGGAACCGGCGATCTCCCGGCCCGGGTCCTGCGCGGGGGCCACCTGCCGGCCCGAGGTGGTCTCCAGCACGGGGGCCGAGTCGCCGTCCCAGCGGGCCGTCCCCGCCGAGCCGGACAGCCGCCACGCGCCGTTCCACGACGTCTCCAGGCCCGGCGAGCACCAGCTGCCGGTGTAGACGTAACGCACCCCGCCGGTCATCTCGAACACGGCGCTGGCCGCCGCGTCCCCGGCGTACCAGCTCCAGGAGGGGTTGAACTCCTCGCAGTACACCGACACCGGTTCGGCCCCGAGCAGGAACCGGGCGGTGTCGAAGGGGTGGATCGCCATGTCCAGCAGCAGCGGGTGCGCCATCTCCTCGCGGAACCCGCCGAAGCGGGGCGCCTTGAAGAACTCGGTGGTCAGCACGCCCAGGTCGCCCAGCACGCGCGCCTGCTCGCGGAACGCGTGCAGGTGGGCGTTGTAGCGGCGGGACTGGCTGACGACGAACATCCGGCCGGTGACCTCGGCGGCCGCCACCAGCGACAGGGCCTGGGCGACGTCCTCGGCGACCGGCTTCTCCCCCAGCACCGGCAGCCCCGCGAACAGCGCCGCCGTGGTCACCGGGTGGTGCGCGCGCGGCACGGTGACGTTGACGACGGCGTCCGCCCCGGTGGCGCGGGCCAGTTCGACGGCGTCGCGGCCCAGCGGCACGTCCGGCACACCGGCCTCCGCGGCGGCCGCGCGGGCGACGTCCAGGTCCAGGTCCACCACGCCCGCCAGCTCCACCTCGTCGTCCGCGAGGATCGTGCGCAGCCACGCCCGGCCCATGCCGCCCGCGCCGACGAGGACGACGCGCAGCGGCTCGCTCACTGCTGACCCTCCTGCGCCTGCGCCTTCAGCGCCCCCTGGTAGCCGTGACCGGTGTAGAAGTCCTCGGTCTCGTAGCGCAGCAGCGTCGGGACCGCCCGCTCCGGCCGCAGGGTGACCGCCCACTCGACGGCGTTGGAGATCACCTTGCGGACGCCCTCGTGGAAGTAGGTGGGGTACTCCTGGTCGCCGGGACGGAAGTAGAAGATCTTCCCGTGCCCGCGCTTGAAGGTGCAGCCGGAGCGGAACACCTCCCCGCCGGAGAAGGAGGAGATGAAGACGAGCTCGTCGGGGGTGGGGATGTCGAAGAACTCCCCGTACATCTCGTCCTCGTCGATGATCATGGGGTGGTCGATCCCCTGCGCGATGGGGTGGGTCGGGTCCACCGTCCACACCAGCTCGCGGTCGTGCTCGGCGCGCCAGCGCAGCGTGCAGGTGGTGCCCATCAGCCGGGTGAACACCTTCGACCAGTGCCCGGAGTGCAGGACGATCAGGCCCATGCCCTCCAGGACGTGGCGCTGCACTCGCTCGGCGACCTCGTCGGAGACCTCGCCGTGCGCGGCGTGGCCCCACCAGGTGAGGACGTCGGTGTCGCGCAGCACCTCCTCGGTCAGGCCGTGCTCGGGCTCGTCCAGGGTGGCGGTGCGCACCACGGCGCGCTCGCCCAGGTTGGCCTCGATGCCCTGGGCGACGGCGCCGTGCATGCCGTCGGGGTAGCGCTTCGCGACCTCCGGCTCGAGCTGCTCGTGGCGGTTCTCGCCCCAGACGGTCACGCGGATCGGGTCGGTCACGGGTCCTCCTCGGGACTGTCGTGGTTCGGTTTCGTCCCTCAGGACTTGACGGCTCCGCCGGTCACCCCGGTGGCCACGTAGCGCTGGGCCACGAGCAGCAGGGCGATGGCGGGCAGCGACGACAGCACGGCCGTCGCCATGATCGGGGACCAGTCGTTCACGAAGCTGCCCACGTACGTGTACAGGCTCAGCGTGACCGGACGGACGTCCTCGGTGGTGGTGAGCGTGAGGGCGAACAGGAAGTCGCCCCACGCGAACAGGAACGTGAACAGGCCGGCGGTGATGAGGGCGTTGCGCGCCATGGGCAGCACCACGGACACGAAGGCCCGCACGTGCCCGGCGCCGTCGACGTAGGCGGCCTCCACGATGGAGCGCGGGATCCCGCCCATGAAGGCGCGCATGACGAGGATGGAGAACGGCACGCCCGCCGCGGAGTCGGCAAGGATCAGCCCACCGATGGTGTTGAGCATGCCGAGGTCGCTGTAAGCGCTGTACAGGGCGTTCGCCACGACGATGCCGGGGACCATCTGGGTGACGAGGATGCCGAACAGCACCGGAGTCGCCCAGCGCAGCTCGAACTGGGCCATCGCGTAGGCGGCGGGCGTGGCGATCAGCAGGCTGAAGACGACGCTGCCCAGACCCACCAGCAGGCTGGTGACGAGGTTGCCGCCCTGCTCGCGGATCGCGGTGGCGTAGCCGTCGAGGGTGAAGTCGAACGGCAACCACGGGGTGGCCACCGCTCCCCCGGCCGGCTGCAGGGAGACGTTCAGCATCCAGTACAGCGGGAACAGCATGAAGGCGATGATGGCCACCCCGATGACGGTGTGACCCAGGCGGCGCGGCTGCCGGGCCCGGGCGCGCTGGCCCCCGGGCGCGGTGCTCGCCGCGGGTTTCGTCGTGGTGCTCACGGTTCTCCTCACTCGTCCACGGCGCGGCGGTTCATCCGCAGGTAGACGACGGCGAAGGCCAGCGAGAGCAGGACGAGGATGTTGCCGAGCGCGGCACCCTGCCCGAAGTCGAACTGGCGGAACGACACGGCGTACGACAACGTCGCGATGGTCTGGGTCGAGTTCGCGGGGCCGCCGTTGGTGAGCCCCAGGATCACGTCCAGCACCTTGAGGGTGTAGACGACGCCGAGGACGAGGACCACGGTGACGACGGGGCGCAGCATCGGCCAGGTGATGTGGCGGAACGCCCGCCACCCGGTCGCCCCGTCGAGCGCCCCGGCCTCGTACAGCTCGTCGGGGATCTCCTGCAGGCCGCCGTACAGGATCGTCATGTTGAAGGGGATGCCCAGCCAGATGTTGACGCCGATGACCGCGACGAGTGCGAGCGTGGTGCTGGTCAGCCAGTCGGGCCGGACCTCGACGAAGGGCAGGAGGGTCAGCAGCCGGTTCAGCACCCCGTTGTCGGTGTCCAGGATCCACCGCCACACGGCGGTGGCGGCGATCATGGGGATCAGCCACGGCAGCAGGATCAGCGATCGCAGGAACCCGGACAGCGGGAACCTGCGGCGGAAGAAGACCGCGATGGCCAGCCCCAGGACGAACTGCCCCACGATGGAACCCGCCGTGAACAGGACGGTGTTCAGCAGCGCCCGGTCGAAGACGGCCGAGGACAGGACGGCGGTGTAGTTGTCCAGGCCCACCCACGGCGCCTCACCGGTGTAGAAGGTGGAGGTCGTGTAGGCCTGGAACCCCATGACGATGTTCTTGACGACGGGGTACCCGAAGAACAGCAGCAGGTAGGCGACCGCGGGGGCCAGGAAGGCGACCTCGACGAGCCGGGTGCGCAGGTTGCGCCCGCCCCGCCGCGGGGCGGAGACCGGGGCCCCCGCCCCCTTCGCGCGGCCGGCTGCCCGTTCCGCGGCGTGGACGTCAGCCATCCTGGGCCTGCCGCAGCGCGTCCTCCGGCGTCATGCCGCCCACGAGGGCGTTCTGCACGGCGGTGTAGATCTTCGTGGCGGCGTCGGGCCACTCCTCGCCGAGCTGCCCGGTGCGCGAGCGCAGGTCGGGGACCTGCTCGGCGAAGGACTCCAGCGCCGGGACCTGGGCCACGGCCTCGTCGGTCAGCTCCGGCTTGGTGGGCACGGTGTTGGTGCCGACGGCCGCTGCGACCATGTTCTCGTCGGAGTTCAGGCACTGCACGAACTCCGCGGCCTTGGCCTGCTTCTCCTCGTCCCCCGTCCGCGGGACGGTCCACGTCTCCCCGCCGAACGGGGAGACCACCGGCGCCCCGGCGGTGGGTGCGGGGATCGGCACGATGCCGTAGTCCAGGTCGGGGTTCTCGGCGAGCGAGCCGAAGTTCCAGGGGCCGTTGACCATCATGGCGGCGTTGCCGGCCTTGAACTGGTCGGCGACGTCGGCCTGTCCCCAGGTGACGACCGACTTCGAGGCGGCCCCGGAGGAGACCAGGTCGACCCACAGCTGCAGCGCCTCGGCGGTCTCGGAGGTCGCGATGTCCCGCTCGTCGCCGCCGTTGGACCACATGAAGGGCAGGAACTGCCAGGTGCCCTCGAAGCTGTTCATGGCGGAGAACGCGACGCCGTACTGGTCGCCCTGGGTGAGCGCCTGGGCGGTGGTCCGCAGCTCGTCCCACGTGGTGGGCGGCTGCAGGCCGGCGGCTTCGAAGATCGCCTCGTTGTAGAACAGGGCGATCGTGTTGGTGACCGGCTGCAGGCCGTACAGCTCGCCCTCGTAGGTGGAGGCGTCGACGACGCCCTCGGCGTACCCCTCGGTGGTGATGCCGTAGTCGCCCAGCGGCGCCAGCGCCCCGGTGGCGGCGATCTGCTGCAGGTCGGGGTTGTCGAGCATGAGGACGTCGGGGAGCGTGCGGGAGGAGCTCTGCTGGAGGACCTTGGAGATGAGGGTCTCGCCCGGCACGGACTCGCGCTCGATCGTCACCCCCACCTCGGTGCCGCAGTCCTCCAGCAGGCCCTGCCACACCGTCTTGTTGGGGTCGTCGTTGTGGTAGTCCAGGACGCGCAGGGTGTTCGGGTCGCCGGAGGCGGTACCTCCCCCGCTGCCACCGCCGCAGGCGCCCAGCGCCAGGGGCAGCAGCGCCAGTGCGGCGATGCCTGCGCGCACGGTCCCTCGTCGAGCCATGTCGTCCTCCTCGTCTCGCCCACCGCTTCGTGGGCTGTCGGCGTTCGATCGTCGATGCGTATCGATCCAGGTCGTGCTGCGCCCCGTCCCCCCGGGGCCGCGGTGGGTCAGCCGGCGGTGCGCACGGAGCGCCGCCGGGTCAGCTCCGCCGGCACCCGGCGCACCTCGCCGGGCGCCGCCGGGTCGTCCAGGAGCTCGAACAGCCACTCCATCGCCTGCCGCGAGACGTCCCGCGGCTGGGTGGACACCGCCGTCAGCGGCACCGCCTGGGCCTCGGCCTCGGCGTCCGTGGACAGGGCCACGAGGTCCACGTCGCGCCCGGCCACCAGGTCCCGGCGCAGCAGCGCGTTGAGCACCTCCTGGGCGCCGGTGGTGACCACCAGCCCCGGCGGCGCACCCGGGGTGCTCAGCACGTCCGCCAAGCAGTGCTCGACCGCCCCCTGCCCCGCGGGGACGGCGCACCAGCGCAGCGCCACCCCCCGCTCGGCCGCGGCGCGCTCGGCCGCGGCCCGGAAGCGCGGCACGTAGTTGATGCCGCGCTCCTCCGCCTCCGGGGTCCAGCCCAGCACGGCCACCTCGCGGTTCCCCGCGCCGGCCAGTTCCGCCACGAGCAGCGCCGCAGCACCCTCGAAGTCGAAGTCGACGCAGTGCAGCCCCGCGGAGTCGCCCGGCACACCGATGAACAGCGCGGGCCGGCTCAGGGAACGGGCCACCGCCGCGCGCTCGTCCTCGGTGCGCACCTCCATGACGACGACCGCGTCGCACAGCGCCCCGCCGACGACCCGTTGCAGCGCACCGGGTCCCTCGTCCGCGGTGACGATGAGCAGGTCGTGGTCGCGGGCGCGCGCGGCCAGGGCGATCTCCTCCACGAACGCCATGAGGCCGTGGGCGCTCAACGGGCTGCGGAACGGCACGACGGCCGCGATGACGTTGGTGCGCCGACCGGCCAGGGCGCGCGCGCCCGCGTTCGGCTGGTACGTCAGCTGGGCGATCGCGTCCTCGACGAGCCGCCTCGTCTTCTCCGAGATGGGCCGCTTGCCGCTCATCACGTAGGAGACGGTGCTCTGGGAGACGCCGGCGATGCGCGCCACGTCCTTGCTCGTCGGGACCCTGGCCACGTCGCCTCCTCCCCCGCGCTCGTCATCGATGCGTATCGAGGACGACCGTAACCGCCACCCGGCGACGCGCGCAAGGACACCGCTCAAGTCGTGACCTCCCCGTGCCGATGCGCCTCCGGAACCGCACCAGAGCAGGGAGCCACCGTGCCCAGAACGTTCCGCGCCCGCCGCCGGGCCACCACCGCCCTGGTGTGCGCGCTGGCCGCGCTGCCCTGCGTCTCCGCCGCGGCCTCCCCGTCCGGCTCCGGCGACGTGCCCGTGGACCTGCTGCGCCACGTCGGGGACCGGCTGGTGCTCGAGACCGTCACCGCCCCGGACACGGACGCGGCCCGGCGCCTGGCCGCGCGCCTGGCCGAGGACGAGTCGGTGTCCTCCGCCGCCCCGCGCACCACCTACCACCTGGCGCCGGGCACGGCCGACCCCCTCGACGTCCGCGCGACGGCCACCACCGACCCCCTCCTGGGCCACGCCGGCCACCTCGAGGAGGTGCACGCGCCGGCCGCGTGGCCCACCACCACGGGCGACGACCTCACCGTGGCGGTCCTGGACAGCGGCGTCGACCCCACCGCGCCCGACCTGGCCGGGCGGGTCCTGCCCGGCGCGAACTTCGCGTCCGGCACCGACATCGGCACCCACGGCACCCAGGTCGCCACCGTCCTCGCCGGCGCGTACGGCAACGGCGTGGGCGCCGCGGGTGTCGCCCCCGACGTCGACGTCCTGCCGGTGCGGGTGTGCACGCCCACCGGCTGCCCGGGCAGCGCGGTGGCGCAGGGCATCGTGTGGGCCACCGACCACGGCGCGGACGTGCTGAACCTGTCCCTGGGCGGTGAGACGTACAGCGCGGTGACCGCCGACGCGGTGGCCTACGCCGCCGGCAAGGGCGTCGTCGTGGTGGCGGCCGCCGGGAACTCCGGCGACACGGGCAACCCGGTGGAGTACCCGGCCTCGTACCCGGGGGTGGTCTCCGCGTCGGCGTCGGCGGTCGGCGGCGGTGCCGCGCCGTGGGCGCAGCACAACACCGCGGTGGACGTCAGCGCCCCCGGCGAGCGGATCCCCGCCGGCGGGCCCGCCAGCGAGGGGCACGACTACTTCGCGGTGACGGGGACGTCGTTCTCCGCCCCGCAGGTGGCGGCCGCGGCCGCCCTGGTGCGGTCGGTGAACCGGACGGCGACGGCGGCGCAGGTCGAGGGGCTGCTGCGCTCCACGGCGTCGCCGCGGCCGTCCTGGCCGGCGGGGTACGGCACCGGGATGCTCGACGTGGCCGCCGCGGTCCGCGCCGCCGCGGCGCCGGTGCCCGTCAGCGCCCCGACTCCCCTGGTGCCCCGCCGCACCCGCACCGTCCACCGCTGATCCGCCCCTGACACCCACCCCCACCCTGCGGTGATCAAGGAAGTGGCAAC
>NZ_JALBVB010000055.1:167973-168878 GCF_022669155.1 Kineococcus sp. TRM81007
TCCTTGATCACCGCGAGGTGGGGGCTGTGGACGAACGGGCGGCCGCGGGAGCAGGGGCAGGCACGCTGCGCCCGTGCCACCGACCACCGCACCGCGCTCCGACGTCCTCAGCGACCCCGCCACCAGCGAGCGGGTGCGCCTGCGTGCAGCGGCCTCGGTCCTGCCGGCGGGGGCGGCGATCGCCCGGCGCAGCGCAGCCGGGGTGCACGGCTTCCGGTCCGGGATGCCGCACGAGGCCGGTTCCCGGCCCGACGTGGAGGTCGTTCTGCCTGCGGGGACGCCGGCCCTGCGCCGGCCGGGGATCCGCTCGTACTCGGCCGTCACCGACGGCGACGTCGTCGTGGTCGAGGGCCTGCCTGTCACGTCGGCGCTACGCACCGCCCTGGACGCGGCCCGCTTCGAGTCACCCCCGGTTGCGCTGGCGATGCTCGACCTGGGGCTGCGGCAGGGGCTCTTCGACGTCCCGGAGGCGCACTCCCGTCTCGCGCTGCAGCCCGGTGAGCGCGGCGTGGCCGGGCCCGGCGGTTGTTCGACCTGGCCGACCCCGGCGCCGAGTCGCCCGGTGAGTCGTGGCTGCGGTTGCGTTGCGCGGACGCGGGGTTCCCGCCGCTGACGGCGCAGATCGAGGTACCGCGGGGTCGTGGGCGCCCGTACCGGCTGGACATGGGCTGGCCGGAACGGATGCTCGCGGTCGAGTACGACGGGCGGGAGTTCCACGAGGGCACCGAGCAGCGCGCGAGGGACGAGCGGCGGCGCGCCCACCTGGCGCGACTGGGGTGGACCGTGGTGGGCGTGGGCGCCGGGGAGGTGCTGGGCCGCTCCCTCCACCTGGAGCTGGGCCTGGCCGAGCTGCTGGGCGTGGAGCCGCAACTGCGCACGCGCACCTGGTGATCCCCCTCCCGCGG
>NZ_JALBVB010000055.1:168913-213452 GCF_022669155.1 Kineococcus sp. TRM81007
GGGGTCAGGGGGAGGGGGCGGCGAGGGGGGTGGAGTCGAGGCCGTCGAGGAGGCCGCGCATCGAGTCGTGGACGACGGCCGCGCCCGCGTCGCGCAGCTCCTCCACGGAGTACCCACCGGTGCGCACGGCGACGGCGGGCATCCCGGCCTTCGCAGCGGCCTCGACGTCCCAGCTGGAGTCGCCCAGCACGACACCGGCGCCGCCCCCGACGCGCTGCAGCGCCACCTGGAACAGGTCCGGAGCCGGCTTGGTCGCGTCGGCGTCCTCCGAGGACGTCCACGCCTCGCACAGCTCCCGGGCGTCGAGCAGGTCCAGGAAGGCGTCGACGTGCTTCTGCTTGCCGGAGGAGGCCAGCACGACCTTCCACCCGCGACGGCCGAGCTCGGCGACGAGGTCGCGCGCGCCGTCGAACGGCTGGACCTCCGGCAGCAGCGGGTCGAACTCCTCCACCCACGCCTCGCGGGCGTCGTCGCCGTGCGCACGCTCGAACTCGTCGCCCGCGACCGCTGGCACGAGCTGGTCACCGCCCATGCCGACGGCGCGGTGGATGCGCCAGATCGGGACGGTGTGGTCGAAGCGCCGGAAGGCGCGGAACCACGCGAGCGCGTGCTGGTAGTTCGTGTCGACGAGGGTGCCGTCGACGTCGAGCAGTGCGGTGTCGGCCATGCCGTCCCCCTACCCGCGCAGGTCGCACCTCACGCGGCGACGTCCACGCAGAACAGCTTGCGCGGGTCCTGCAGCATCGCCGGGGGCTGCACGTCGGAGCGTTCCACGCGCCCGCTCCAGCGCACCCGGCGCCGGTGCGGCACGGCCACGCCCTTGCGCCCGTCGAACCCGTACTCGCCGAGGACCTCCCCGAGCAGCAGCGCCTGCTCGCGCTCGACGGGGAGCGCGACCTCGTCGCCGGGTGCGAGCTCGTGGACGAACGTGTCGAGCACCCGGAGGTCCTTGCCGGGCCGCTTGCCGGGGGCGACCTGCTTGAGCAGCTGCCGCAGCGTGGTGCCCTCCTCGGCGAGGCGCACGTCGACGTCGATGCCGGACTCGGTGCCGAGACCGACGACGCCGTCGGTGAGGAACTCCGCGAGCGCCTCGGGGGACGAGGGGCGCACCACCCACACGAGCCGCCCGCCGGCGCGGGGGCGCGCTTCGAGCGACGGCGGGTCGGGCCACACGTACGGCAGGTCGTCGGGTTCGTCGTCGCCGAAGAGGGGCCGGTAGGTGGCGGGGTCCTTGCGCAGCAGCGCGGAGCGGTGGCTCAGGTGCAGGGCCTCGTCGCCCAGCCAGTACGGCATGAGCCCGTCGGCGGCGAGCTCGTCCTGGGTGCGGCCGACGACCTCGGGGGCGAACTCGGCGATGAGGCGGCGGGTGGAGTCGGCGCGGCCGGTGCGGGTCCACTCGTCGACGCAGGCGAGGCCGTAGGCGACGAGGGCGGGGGTGCAGCCGCGCCACATGCGCACCGCGGGGTGGTTCACCCAGCCGTAGTCGGGCAGTTCGATCGCGCGCAGCACCTGCAGGGTCTCGACCCGCTGCTTGCCCAGGCGGGGCGCGTCGAGCACGGCCGCGGACCGGGCGAAGTCGGCGTACGGGAGGAACGTCTGCACGCCGTCCACCGTGTCGCGACCGCCCGTCCCCCGCCACCCCGGCACAGCCCCACCCCGGCCCCGNCCCTCACTCGTGCAAGATCACCGCGGGAGGGAGGGGGTGGGGTGGGGTGGTCAGTAGCCGGCGTCGACGTCCACGAGGCCGAGGAGGTCCTCGCCGGCGGCGAAGCGGCGCACGTTCTCCTCGACCCGCGCGGCCAGCCCGCCGGACTGCAACTGGGGCGGGTTCGCCACGTGCGGGGTGATGAGCGCGCGCGGCTCGCTCCACAGGGGGTGGCCGTCGGGCAGCGGCTCGGGGTCGGTGACGTCCAGGGCGGCGCCGGAGATGACCCCGCGGGCGAGGGCGTCGGCGAGGGCGTCGGTGTCGACGAGGCTGCCGCGGGCGATGTTCACCAGCCACCCGCCGGACCCCAGCGCGGCCAGCTCCTCCGCACCGGCGAGGGCCTTCGTCTCGCTGGTGGCGGGCGCGGCGAGGACGACGTGGTCGGCGCGCTCCCACACCTCGCCGACGCGGTCGGCGGGCAGGGTCTCGGCGGCGCCGGGCACGTCGTGGCCGCGGCGGGTCACGGCGAGCACCGTGGCGCCCAGCGCGTTCAGCGCGGGGATCATCGCCCGGCCGATCCCGCCGGCGCCGACGATCGCGACGGTGCTCCCGCGCAGGGTGCTCTGCGGTGCCGCGGCGGCGTCCTCGTCCCAGGTGCGCAGGCGCGCGGCGACGGCGAGGCCGCGCACGCCGGCGAGCAGCAGGGCGACGGCGTGCTCGGCGACGGCGTCGGAGTAGGCGCCGGCGGCGGAGGTCCAGGTGCGCTCGCGGTCCACGCGCCCGGCGGCGAACCACCTCTCGATGCCCGCGGAGGGCAGCTGCACCCAGCGCACCGCGTCGGGCAGGTCCGGCAGGTCACCGGGCCCCGCGGCCCACACCACGGCGTCGGCGTCCGCGAGGGCGGCGACGCGCCCGCCGGCGCGGCGCACGGCGTCCTCCAGGTCGTTCCGCTCGCCGGGTCCGACGTGGACGGCCGGGGTGTCGGGCATGGCGCGCTCCTGCTCTGGCGGTGGGGTCGTTCGGACGCGATCCACCCTAGGGACCGGAGGTGCACGCGGCCCGGCGGACGGCGCGGCCGGCTCCGTGGCGGCTCGACGATCTCGAGGGGCGGGAAGTTCCCGGCGGGTCTAACGTCTCGGCGAAGCAATTCCGGGATCCACTCCAGAAAGGCAACGGACCGTGGGTATTTCGTTCCTCTCCGCCATCATCGTCGGCCTGATCATCGGGGCCCTGGCGCGTCTGGTGCTGCCCGGCAAGCAGAAGATCGGCATCATCGCGACGATCCTCGTCGGCATCGTCGCAGCCCTGATCGGCCTGGCGATCTCCGCTGCCATCGGCCTGACGGACGACGGGTTCAGCATCATCACCCTCATCATCCAGGTGGTGCTCGCGGCGATCGGCGTCTCGATCCTCGCCGGCAGCAGCCGCCGCTCCGTGCGCCGCTGACGGGTTCGGTGGCACGGTGCCCCTGAGCACCCGGCCGCGCGCGGTCGTGTTCGACGTCAACGAGACGTTGTCGGACACGACCGCGTTGCGGCGCAGGCTGGACGGCCTCGGCGCACCCGCCGAGGCCNGGCCGTCCACTCGCGCTTCCTCCCCTCGGTGCTGCGCGACGGTTTCGCGCTCACGTTCGCCGGGGAACCGGCCCCGTTCCGGCGGGTGGCCGAGGGCGTGCTGCGCGCCGAGCTGGGCGCGGCGGGGGTGCGGGAGCGGCTGGAGCGCGACCTCGACGACGCCGTGGAGTTCGCCCTGGGGGCGTTCTCGGAGTTCACCGTCCACCCGGACGTGCCGGACGGGGTCCACCGGCTGGCCGCGGAGGGGTTCGCACTGGTCGCGCTCACGAACGGCTCCGCCGCGGAGTGCGAGGGACTGCTGGAGCGGGCCGGGTTGCGCAGCCGTTTCGGGCACGTGCTGTCGGTGCAGGACGCCGGGCCGTGGAAACCGCACCCGGACGCCTACGCGCACGCGCTGTCGGTGTGCGGTCTCGCGGCGGACGAGTCGCTGCTGGCGGCGGTGCACCCCTGGGACGTGGACGGCGCGGCGCGCGCGGGGCTGCGCACCGCGTGGGTCGACCGCGCGGGGGCGCCCTACCCGTCCACCCACCGCGGTCCGGACCTCGTCGTGCCGGGTGTCGACGCCCTGGCCGACACCCTGGCCGGCACCTCGCCGACCCTTTCCTGACCCCGCCCGCGGGGCTCGCCGCGCGGAGCTGGGGCCCCTCCCCCGATCGCCCAGGCAGTTGCAGTGTGTCACTGACCCTTGACGCAAAGACACGATAGGGTTCGGTGATCACCGCAGGGAGGTCGGGCGTGAAGACATCAGCGCACAACCGCCGGTGGACCGGGCACCGCACGAGGCGGTGGTCGTCCGAGCGCACCGTGGTGCTGCCCGAGGCGGGCCGCGTCGTGGCCGCCCTGCGCCGCGACGGCATCACCACCACCAGCGTGGGCGCCCTCACCGGCGACGGCGGCGTCCTGGACGAGGTCCTCGAGTGCGCTCGCGCCCTCGTGGAGCACCGGGCCCGGGAGGTCACCGCGCAGCGGACGCTGCTGACCGCCTCCACCGACGACCCGTGGGCGCGCCCGGTGGACGCCGACCGCGTCCGCCTGCTGGACGAGGACGTGCCCGCCACCTCCTGCCGGCGGCTGCTGCTGCACCCCGTCCTGGACGGCGTCGCCGAGGCGTACTGCCGCCGGGCCGTGCGGACCGTGGCCGCCAGCGGGTGGCTGGAGGTCGCCGCCACCACGTCCCCGCCGCCGCGGCGCTGGGAGCGCGGCCCCGCCGGCAGGCAGCCGACGCTGGAGGTGTGGATCCTCCTCACCGGCGCCCCGGACGGCGGCGGGCCGCTGCACTACGTCAGCGGCAGCCACCACGCCCGGCGCGGTGAGGGGTCGACGCCCGGCACGTTCGAGGCGCCGGGCGGCCCAGCGGGCACCGTCGTCCTCGCCGACCCGCGCGGGATGCACCGCCGCTCCCCCGCGGTGGGGCGCGACCGGCTGCTGCTGCACGGGTCGTACAGCACCCGCCGCGGTGCGCCGCGGGTGCGGCGGGCCCCGTGCCCCGCGCCCGAGGCGTACGCCCTCGCCGGCGGCTGACTCAGCCCCGCCCGAACAGCTTCGCGAGCAGCCGCCCGAACCAGCCCTTCGGCTGCTCGGCGACCGGCTCCTCGACCGGCGCAGCGATGACCGGCTCCTCGACCGGCGCGGCGGCGACCGGTTCCTCGACGGGCGCGGCGGCGACCGGCTCCGTCACGCGCGACGGGGCGGACAGGGTGCCCCTGAGCTCGGCCTGCGGCGTGTAGCTGGCCTCCCCCAGGATCGACGCGGCGAACTGCAGCGCCGACGCCTGCACGGGGGCGACGGTCTGGGCACCGCGCACGGGGGTGCCGGTGGGCTCCGCGGTCTCGTCGGCGGTCATGGCTCTCCCCGGGGTCCGGACGGCGCCCGGCAGGGGCCGCTGTGGAGGGGGCATCGGCAGCCGCGGTCCCCGCCTTGAGCGCCCGGTCCCGGCGGGCGCCCCGGCGTTCGTCGCCGTAGGTTCAGCGGGTGACCCGGAGCGTGACCGTCCTGGCGCCGTCCCCCACCCTGCGCGTCCTCGTGGAGCCCACGACGGACGGCCGGGTGGAGATCCACCTGCACCCCGGCGGCCAGGGCGTGTGGGTGGCCCGGATGGCCGCGCGCCTGCACGCGCGGGTGCGGCTGTGCCTGCCCCTGGGCGGCGAGGCCGGCACCGCGATGGAGGCGCTGCTGACCGAGGAGGGCCTGGAGCCGCGCGTCGTGCGGACGGTGGGCGCGACCGCCGCGGCGGTGCTGGACCACCGCGGCCACGAGGGTGAGACCGACGCGGAGCAGGCCGAGCGGGTCGCGGAGTCGTCCTCGCGCCTGACCCGCCACGAGGTCGACGACCTGTGCACCACCGTCGTCACGTCCGCCCTCGACAGCGAGGTGCTGCTGCTGACCGGCCCGGACCGCGACGAGGTGCTGCCGGCGGACGTGTTCCGGCGGCTGGCCGCGGACGCGCGCGGGCAGGGCACCACTGTGGTGGCGGACCTGTCGGGGGCGGCGCTGGAGCACGCGCTGGCCGGCGGCGTGGACCTGCTGAAGGTCGCCCACGACGAGCTGCCCGGCGTGGAGGACGGCGACGGCGAGGCCGAGGCGGAGGACGTGCCGGAGCTGCTGCGCCGCGCCCGGCGGCTGCGGGAGCGCGGTGCGGGCACGGTGCTGGTGACGCGGGCCGCGCAGCCGCCGCTGGTGGTGACCGCCTCGGGTGCGCACCGCCTGGACGTGCCGAGCTTCACGGCGGTGCAGTTCCGCGGGGCGGGCGACTCGATGAGCGGGGCCGCCGCGGCGTGCCTGGCGAACGGCGCGGACGAGCTGTCGGCGGTCCGCACGGCCGCCGCGGCCGGCGCCGTGAACGTCACCCGGCAGGGTTACGGCACGGGGCACGCCGAAGCGGTGGAGGCCGTCGCGCGGCGCGTCGAGGTCCACCGCCTCGACTGACCCCCGCGGGGCTCGCCCCTCCTGCGCGGCAGCGCCGGCCGCGGCGCCCGGGACGGGCCCTCAGGGCAGTCGCGCGGTGGCCGGGGTGCCGCGGGGGTCGAGGCGGTCCAGCAGCGTCACCAGCTCCGCGGCGGGCACGGGGCGCCCGTGCAGCCACCCCTGCGTCTCGTCCACGCCGAGGGAGCGCAGCAGGTGGAGGGTCTCCTCGTCCTCGACGCCCTCGGCGAGCAGCCGCATCCCGAGGCTGTGCGCGAGGTCGGCGGTGCCCGCGACGATGGCGGCGGTGCGGGGGTCGTGCGCGACGCGCGCGGTGAAGACGCGGTCCAGCTTCAGCTCGGCCGCGGGCAGGTCCCGCAGGTAGGCGAGGCTGGAGTAGCCGGTGCCGTAGTCGTCGATGCTGATGCCGGCCCCGACGGCCAGCAGCTCGGCGATCGTGCGGCGGCTGCGCTCGGGGTCGCGCATGAGGGTCGTCTCGGTGATCTCCACCACGAGCGCACCCGGGTCCAGGCCCGCGGCCGAGGCCGTCCCGCGCACGAGGTCCGGCAGGGCGGGGTCCAGCAGGTCGCCGGCGGCGACGTTCACGGCGACGCGCAGGGGCCGGCCGGCGTCGTGCCAGCGCACCGCGTCGGCGACGGCACGGCGCAGCACCACCTCGGTGATGGCGCCCGTCAGGCCGCGCTCCTCCGCCAGTCCCAGGAAGGCTCCCGGCAGCAGCAGCCCGCGCCGCGGGTGCTGCCAGCGCACCAGCGCCTCCACGCCGACGACGGCGCCGGTCCGGACGTCGACCTGCGGCTGGTAGCGGGTGACGAGCTGCCCGGCGGCGATGCCGGTGCGCAGCTCCTCGAGCAGCTGCAGCCGCTCCCGCGCGGAGCGGTCCGCGGCCTCGTCGTAGACGGCGACGCCGCCGCCGGCGCGCTTGGCGACGTACATGGCCGCGTCCGCCTGCCGCAGCAGCTCCGCGTCCCCGCCGGGTTCAGCCCCGTCGGCCGGGGGCACGGCCCCGGCCGTGGCGACGCCGATGCTGGCGCCGACGTGCACGGCCAGCCCGCCCACGGTGAACGGCTCGGTGAGCGCGGTGAGCAGGTCGTCCGCGACGCGCCGCGACGCACCGGTGCCCGCGCCGGGCAGGACGAGCGCGAACTCGTCCCCGCCCAGCCTCGTCAGAAGCGCCTCGTGGGGCAGGCGCGCGGTCAGCCGCGCGGCGACGGCCCGCAGCAGGTCGTCACCGCGGTGGTGGCCGAGGGTGTCGTTGACCTCCTTGAACCGGTCGAGGTCCAGCAGCAGCAGACCGGTCGCCCGACCACCGGGGCGCGCCAGCCGCTGGAAGAGGGCGCGGCGGTTGGCCAGCCCGGTGAGGTCGTCGGTGACCGCCTGCCGGTCGCTGCCCAGCAGCCGGGTCAGCTCCGCGAAGGCCAGCAGCACCTTGACCGTGACGCCGCCGACGGCCGAGAACGTCAGGACGACCGCGGCCGCGGGCAGGGGGCGCCACTGGTCCGCGACCAGCAGCGCGAGGCTGCCGAGGAGGACCCCGACGGGCGCCATCAGCAGCGGCCAGCCCTCCGCGTGCAGGCGCGGCAGCCGGGGCGCCGGCTGCCGGGCGGCGAGCACCAGCAGGGCGCCCGCGCACAACCGGGCCACGTCCACCGCGACGGACACGGGGGTCCCCACGACGACGGGACCGGCGGCGCCGGCCAGGCGCAGCAGGTCGGTGACGTCGGCGGCGGCGAGGACGGTGAAGGCGGCGGCGACCAGCGGCAGGCGCGCGTCGGTGCGCCGGCCCAGCAGCGAGCAGGTGGTCAGCGCGTACACCGCCATGAGCACGTCGAGGGACGGGCGCGCCACCGCGGCGGCGATCGTGGCCGGCCCCATCCCCGTGGCCCGGTGCAGCGGCTCGAGGAACAGCGCCAGGCACGCGGCGGCCAGCAGCAGCACCGCCAGGGAGCCGTCGAGCCAGGGGCTGCGCACCCGGTGCAGCCGCCGGCGCAGCAGAGCGACCTGGCCGGCGTAGAAGAGGGGGTAGCCGAGGAGGGTGGCGAGGACGAGCGGCGCGTTGCGCTCGAGCACCGCCGGCTCGACGAGGGGGCCGCCCGCGGAGGCGTACAGCGCCAGGCGGCCCAGGACCAGCACGGCGGTGCCGGCCGCGAACAGGCCCCAGACGGCGCGGTCGGCGCCGGAGCGCGCGGCACCGGTGACGAGGGCGGCCACCACCGCGAGCCACAGCAGGCCCTGCAGCGCGGCGGCGGCCGCGGCGGTGGCCGGGTTCGCGGCCAGGGCGGCCGACGCGGCGGTCCCCAGCGCGAACGCGGCGGCGGGCAGGGCCGCCGGGCGGCGCACGCCCCTCACGGGATCCGCACCCCCCGGCGGCCGTGGGCCCGGGACCGGGTGGCGGGGGTGGACGCGTCGGCCCCGGCGACGACGGCGTCACCGCCGCGCGCCTTGGCGGCGTACATGGCCTCGTCGGCGCGCCGCACCGCCTCCGCGGGGTCGTCCCCGGCGCGCAGCAGCGTGGAACCCACGCTGGCGGTGACGCCGTGGGCCGCGCCGGCGCGCGCGATCCCCGCGCGCACCGCCTCGGCCAGCGCGGCCGCGGCGACCGCGTCGGGGGTGCGGCACAGCACGGCGAACTCGTCGCCGCCGAGGCGGGCCACCGAGTCCGCGCCGCACGCGACGCGCCGCACGGCCTCGGCGACGCGCACCAGCAGGTCGTCGCCGGCGGCGTGGCCGGCGGTGTCGTTGACGGCCTTGAACCCGTCGAGGTCCACCAGGTGCAGCGAGGACACCGGGTCGGGGTGGTCGATGCCCACCTGCAGGCGGTGCAGGAAGGCGCGGCGGTTCAGGCAGCCGGTGAGGGGGTCGGTGTCGGCCAGGGCAGCGAGCTCGCGACGCACGGTCCGGTGCTGCTCGCGCAGCTCCTGCCGGCCGAGGGCGGCCCAGGTGGCGACCAGCACTGCGGTGGCGAGCATGCCCACGGGGACGACGACGCGATCGGCGGGCACCTGCGTGGCCAGGGCGGTGACGAGGTCGGCGAGCACCGCCGTCCCGCCCAGGACGGCGACCGCGCCCGGCGGGTAGGCCACCGCCACGAAGCCCACGGACAGGAAGTACATGAGCCGCACGGGGGTGTCCGTCGTGGAGCCCGCGGGGCCGTCCAGGACGGTGGCGACCACGGTGATCACCAAGCTCGCCAGCGTCCAGGTGTACGGGAAGAGCCTCCCGCCGCGGGCGCGGGCCAGGCGGTCCACGGGCAGCAGCAGGACCAGCAGGACGCAGGAGGTCGCCACGGCGTCGAAGGCGGTGAGGGCCACGCGGTGGGGGTGGAGGGGCTGCACCCAGGCGGAGGCGGTGACGAGGACCCCGCAGATCACGGAGAGCACCACGCCGGTGCGGGTGTGCCGGCGCCAGAAGGCGACCTCAGCGGGGTCGGCGGCCAGCGGGCGCAGCAGTTCCTCGCGGGCGCGGTGCACCGCCGCGCGGGGACCCCGCGGGTCTGCGCTGCTCCGGCCGCCCTCTTCCACCGGGGGGTTGTCGACACCGGCGGCGAGGTGCTTCAGCGTCGGGGCACGTTGCCGACCACGGTTCATCCCGTCGGAGCAGCGCACCGGCGTGCTGACGGGGACAGGCCCCGGACGCACCGCGGCCCCCGCTCCCAGGAGGGAGCGGGGGCCGCGGTGAGGTTCGATCAGAGGCGGGTGACGCCGCTCGCCTGGGGGCCCTTGGCGCCCTGCGTCACGGTGTACTCGACGCGGTCGTTCTCGTCGAGGCTGCGGAAGCCGCTGCCGTTGATCTCGCTGAAGTGGACGAACACGTCAGCCGAGCCGTCCTCGGGAGCGATGAAGCCGAAGCCCTTCTCGCCGTTGAACCACTTGACGGTGCCCTGAGCCATGAGGCCTCCTGGGTGTAGACGCTCCTGATGAGGAGCTTGCCGCGGAGGGGCTGACCTGATTGGAAAGCGAACTACCCTCGAGCTATCGATCCCGGGGTGTTATCAGCACAACGAGAACAGCGACTGAGTCGACCGTAGCACGTCCGGGCGACGGTGCGCACGTTCAGCTGCGCAGCTGCTGCACCGCGGGGCAGGTGAAGTTGTTGCGGGCCGCCAGACCCATCTCGTTCAGGTACGAGATGATCGCCCGGTAGGAGCCCAGGAAGGTCGTCTCGGTGTACGTGATGCCGTGCTCGGCGCAGAACTGCTTCACGAACGGCTGGGCCCGGCGCAGGTTGGGGCGCGGCATGCTGGGGAAGAGGTGGTGCTCCACCTGGAAGTTCAGCCCGCCCATGATGAGGTCGACGAACCAGCCGCCGGAGATGTTGCGGGAGGTCAGGACCTGGCGGCGGATGTAGTCCACCTTCTTCTCGCGCGGGATGATCGGCATGCCCACGTGGTTGGGGGCGAAGGCCCCGCCCATGCAGAAGCCGAAGGCGGCCATGTGCACGCCGAAGAACGCCAGCGCCTTCCACGGCCCCATGAGCAGCACCGCCGAGGACGCGTACACCACCCAGTGCGTCGCGATCAGCGAGGTGTCCACCCAGCGGCGCTTGGTGCGCTTGCCGGTCACCAGCGAGCGGGTGCTCTCGATGTGCAGCACGAAGCCCTCGAAGGCCAGCAGCGGCACGAAGAACACGCCCTGGTGGCGGGTGAACCAGCGCAGCAGCCCGCGCCGGCTGGCGGCGGCCTCCTCGTGGAAGGAGATGACGCCCGACTCGATGTCGCCGTCGATCCCGCGCTGGTTGGGCGCCTGGTGGTGGCGGGTGTGCTTGCCCATCCACCAGCCGTAGCTCAGGCCCGCCACGAGGGCCGCGAAGACGTGCGAAGCCGTCTCGTTGTGGCGGTGCGTGGCGAAGATCTGCCGGTGCGCCGCGTCGTGGCCGAGGAAGGCGAACTGGGTGATGACGACCGCCAGGGCCACAGCCGGCAGCAGGACCAGCCAGGAGTCGCGCAGCAGGACCGTGGCTGTCGCCACGGCGCCGAAGGCGACCGTGGTGGCGGCGATGCGCGTCCAGTAGGTCCCGCGCCGGCGGCGCATCAGACCCGCTTCCTGGACGAGCGCGGTGAGCTTGCCGTACGGGGTGCTGCTCCGGCGGGGGCCGGGTCCAGTGGTCGCCGCCGGCTTCGCGGCGGGTGTGCTGGTGCTCATTCGCGTCCTCTCGGGCACGGGCACCGGTGTCCGGGCCGCGCCAGGTGCTGCGGTGCGGTGCGCCCGGGGGAGGAAGCACAGCTGCGGACCCCTGCGTCTACCTGCAGCGTCCTCAACAAGTTCAACACGACCGCACCTCCGATCGTTCCCGGGCCCCGGGTTCCCGGGCTGGAACCCCAGGGTGCCCGATCACGGCCCGAGGCGCAGCGCGACGAAGGCGACGTCGTCGTCGGTGTCGCCCAGCCGCTGCAGGAGGTGGTCGCACAGCGCCTCGACGTCCGCGGGGGCGTCGGCGAGGGTGCGCGCCAGGCGCTCGAGACCGGTGGTCAGCTCCTCACCGCGACGCTCCACGAGCCCGTCCGTGTAGGCCAGGACCGTCGCCCCGGGCGCCAGCGCACGGCGCGCGCCGACGCGCGAGGTGGGCTGCACGCCCAGCATGAGCCCGTGGACGTCGTCGAGGGCCTCGACGTGCCCGTCCGGGTGCCGCACCAGCAGCGGGGGGTGCCCCGCGGTGGCGTGCTCCAGCACCCACCCGCCGTCCGCGGACGGGGTGGCGCGCGCGTACGCCAGCGTCGCCATGGTCGTCATGCCCAGGCCGTCGAGGAGGCGGTCCACGCGGTCCAGCACGGTCGCCGGGGCGGGGTTCGTGGTGTCCCACGCGCTGGCGCGCAGCAGGCCCCGCAGGTGACCCATGGCGGCGGCGGCCATCACGTCGTGCCCGACGACGTCGCCGACGGCCAGGCCGACGGCGGAGCCGGGCAGGTCGATGAGCTCGTAGAAGTCGCCGCCGACGCGGGCCCCGGACTCGCTGGCGCGGTAGCGCGCCGCCGCGCGCACGCCCGGGACGGAGGGCAGCTGCGGCAGGAGGCTGTTCTGCAGGGTGGCGGCGATGCGGTGCTGCTCCCCGTACAGGCGGGCGTTGTCGATGATGAGCCCGGCCCGGCGGCCGAGGTCGACGGCGACGTGCAGGTCGTCGTCGGTGTGCCGGGGGCGCCCGGGCCCGCGCACCAGGGCCAGGACGTCCTCGCTCGCCTGCCGGCGGGGCAGCGTCACCAGCAGCACGGAGGCGGCGCCGAGGGCGTCGCTGAGCTCGAGGACCGAGGAGTCGTTCACCCAGCTCTCGCGCTCGCGGCGGCGCGGCTCGCCGTCGTAGTCGCTGATGCGCCGCGCGTGCGCCCCGCCCAGCAGGGTGGAGCGCACCGGCCCCGGCGCGAAGGCGGCGCGCCAGCGCTGCACGTAGCGCTCCAGGTCGCCGGCGCGCGCGGGGTCGCGGTGCCGGGCGGTGACGCCGGCGACCGAGCCCCGCTCGTCGGTCGTCAGCAGGATCGCCCAGTCCGCCAGGGCGGGCACGGTCAGCTCCAGGAGGCGCTGCCGGCACTCGTCGACGTCCAGGGTCACGGCGAGCCGGCTGGTCGCCTCCGCCAGCACCTCCAGCCGGGCGCGGGACTCCTCGGCGTCACGGCGGGCGGCCTCGGCCTGGGCGCGGGCCGTCTCCGCGTCGGCGCGGGCGCGGCGCTCGGCGGCCAGCGCCTCGTCGCGCTCGGCGTCCGCGGCGACCCGGGGAGTGACGTCGGTCTGGATGCCGACGTAGTGGGTGAGCTCGCCGTCCGCCCCGTGGACGGGACTGAGCAGCAGCTGGTTCCAGAACGCGGTGCCGTCCTTGCGGTGGTTCAGCAGCGTCGCGGAGACCTCCTCACCGGCGGCGAGGGCGTCCCGCACGGCGGCGACCACCTCCCGGTCGGTGCCGGGGCCCTGCAGGAACCGGCAGTTGCGGCCGACGACCTCGTCCACCGCGTACCCGGTCATGGCGGTGAACGCCGGGTTCACCCACACCAGGGGCAGGTCGTCGGCGCGGGCGTCGGCCACGGTGAACGCCATGCCGGTCGCCAGGACCGCCCGGTCGCGCACCCGGACCTGCGCCTGGGCCTGGGCGGCGTCGGCGGCGGCGCGGGCCGCGGCGCGCCTGCTCAGCGGCAGGAGCACCACGATCGCGTGGCCGTCGAGGGCCGGGGCCCCGGTCGTGGGCAGCGCCACGACCCACAGGGGCTCGCGGCGGCGGCCGAGCTCGCTGAGGCGGGCGGCGGAGACGGCCTGCCCGGCCACGGGCTGCGAGCGCGCCACGCGGGACAGCGGGTGCTCGGTGCCGGAGAGGGCGGCGCCGTCGAGGTCGCGCAGTTCCGCCGCGTCGGACCACTCGTCCAGCCCCACCGGCAGCGGGACGCCGGGGGCGAGCTGCTCGGCGACGGGGTTGGCGTGCACGACGGCGCGCGCGGTCAGGTCGACCACCAGGACGGCCGCGGGGGCGCCGCCGCTGACGAGCGAGAGGTCGGCCGCGGGGTCCACCGCCGGCTGCGCCGTCACCGCACCTCCCCGTCGCCCGTCGCGCGGGTCCGCGCGCTCGCGCACCAGCCTAGGGGCGGGCGGCCGGACGTGCTCCGGTGCGCCGGGCGTCAGCCGCAGTACTCGTACGTGTCGACGGTCACGCCCGTGCACGGCGTCCAGTAGAGGGTGCCGCCGGTGAAGTACTGCACGACGACCCCCGGGTAGTACACCTCGCTGGTGGTCGGGTAGCCCAGGCGCCCGCGCTCGTACCCCTGGGCGGCCCAGTGCGGGTAGAACGCGCCGCTGATCGCGTACGGCTCGTCCGAGGACGCCTGCTGGTAGATCGCTCCGTGCTGGAACCGCTGGAACGTCCCGCCGGCGGCGGCGGGGGCCGGTTCGGAGGCGGGGTAACCGAGGGGCCCCTGCTCCCAGCGCAGCGAGTCCCACAGCGTGTAGAAGCGGCCCCGCACCTGGTGGGCGCCGGTGGTGGGCGAGTAGTAGAGCGTCCCGCCCTCGTACTGCTGCATGACGCCGCCGCGCAGCCCGGTCTCGTTGGACGCGGGGAAACCGAGCGGGCCGTTCTCCCAGCCCTGCGCGCCCCAGTAGCCGTAGAAGGCGCCGCCGACGGTGTGGGCGCCGGTGCCGGGGCTCCAGTAGATCGCCTGCCGGGTGAAGTCGTTGTACGCGCCCGTGCGCAGCGGGGTGGGCGTCTCGCTGTTCAGCGGCTCGCCCGGGGCCCCGCCCAGCCGCAGCCACTCCTGCTCGATGGCGCCGCCCACCCACTGGGGGCCGTTCGGGCCGGGGTACACGGCCGCCTGCGCCGCGGCCGGTGCCGCCAGCACCGCCAGCGCGGCGAGCGCCGCCGCGGCCTTCGTCCTGGTCCTCGTCCGCACAGTCCTCACCCCTCCTCCGGCGGCCCACGCCGCCCGCCGGGTGGCACCTTACGACCCGGGGCCCACCGTTCCCCCGGAAGGACGAAGGTCGTCACTGAGCAGGCAGAGGCATTCACTCTCAGTACCGACGTGGGGAAGGCATGTCCGGGACACAGGTTCTCCACGACGGCGCCGTGTTCCTTGGTCCCAGCGACGGCCCCGGCCCGGGGCCGCACGGAACCTCTGGACGGGAACCTTGCCGAAGAACCAGGGCGCCTCCGCCGAGTACGACTACGCCACCCACGCGCGACTCGCCGGCCCGCTGCGAGAACCACCACCGGGGCCCTACACGGTCCAGTACGAGCGCCTCCTGCGGCGCGACGGGCGGCGCCTGCCCGCCGCCGTGCTGCTCACCCTGGCCCTGCTGTTCCAGGTGACCTTCCTCGTCTGGGTGCTGCTGCCGTCGCACTGGCCGACGGACGACGGTTCCTGGCTGTACCGGCTCGGCGTGGCGCTGGTCGGCTGCGTGGGCGTCGTGGAACTGCTGCGGCTCGTCAACGTGGTCATGCTGGTGCGCACCACCGCCGCCCTCACCGACCCCGTCCCGGTCCGGCCGGAACCCGGCCACCGCGTCGCGTTCCTCACCACGATCGTACCGGGCAAGGAACCCGTCGAGATGGCCGAGGAGACGCTGCTCGCCGCCAAGCGCATCCGCTACGACGGCCCGGTGGACGTCTGGCTGCTCGACGAGGGCGACGACCCCGAGGTCCGGGCGATGTGCGAGCGCATCGGCGTCAGGCACTTCACCCGCCACGGGGTTCCCGCCTGGAACCAGGAGTCCGGCCGGCACCGCCGCAAGACCAAGCACGGCAACTACAACGCATGGTTCGACGCGCACGGTCACGACTACGACTACTGGATCTCGGTCGACACCGACCACGTCCCGCACCCCGACTTCGCCGAGCGCCTCCTGGGGTACTTCCGCGATCCGGACGTCGCGTTCGTCGTCGGCCCGCAGGTGTACGGGCAGAACTACGACAACTTCGTCACCAAGGCGAGCGAGTCCCAGCAGTACCTGTTCCACGGGGTGCTCCAGCGCTCCGCGAACCGGTGGGGGGTGCCGATGTTCGTCGGCACCAACAACGCGGTGCGCCTGTCGGCGCTGCGCGAGATCGGCGGCCTGGCCGACTCCATCACGGAGGACGCCGCCACCTCGCTGGTGTGGCACACCAGCCGCAACCGGCGCACCGGCCGGCGCTGGAAGTCCGTGTACACCCCCGACGTGCTGTCGGTGGGCGAGGGCCCGGCGAACTGGTCGGACTACTTCACCCAGCAGAACCGCTGGTCGCGCGGCACCGACGAGGTGATGGTCCGCACGTACTGGAAGTACGCCCTGAAGCTGGGCTGGAAGCGCGCGCTGCACTACTTCCTGCTGATGTCGTACTACCCCAGCGCGGCCATCACCTGGGTGCTCGGCGTCTTCAGCCTGAGCACCTACCTGCTCACCGGTGCCAGCGGCGTGCAGGTCGCGGCGAGCACGTGGCTGGTGCTGTACGCCAACGCCGCCGTCATGCAGGCCGGCCTGTACTTCTGGAACCGCCGCTACAACGTGAGCCCGCACGAGGAGAGGGCCAGCACGGGCGCGCTGGGGATGCTGGTGTCGATCTTCTGCGCCCCCATGTACGTCGTCGCGCTCGTCGACGCGATCCGCAACCGCACGGTCCCCTTCGCGGTCACCCCGAAGGGCTCGGAGTCCCTCGGCGACCGCTGGGTCGTGTTCCGCCAGCACGTCCTCTGGGGGTTGCTGCTGCTGGGCTGCCTGGTCGCCTCCTTCCCGCTGCACCACGACTACCCGGCGCTGCGGCTGTGGACGCTGCTGGACGTGGCGGTCTGCTTCGCGCCGATCGTGATCTGGAAGGTCACCACCAGGTGGCGCCGCCGCACGGCCGCCCGGGCCGTCGCACCGGCCGCGGCCCTGCCGGCGCAGCAGCGCACGCTGACCGCGCCGAGCACCGTCGTCGTCCTGCCCGGCACCCGCGCCGCCGATCGCGTGGGGGTGGACCGGTGAACCGCACGACGCTGCTGAGGCTGCGCAACGCGCTGCTCATCGGCTCCGCCGGGGCGGTCCTCCTGGCGGTGGACGCGTACGGGGTGACGGCGTGGCTGCAGGCCTCGTGAGGCGTCAGGTGCTCGCAGCGCTCGCGGTGGGGGCCCTGACCGCCTGCTCCGGCACTGCCGGCAGCACCTCGAGCGCCGGCGCCGCCACCACCACGGCCGACGCCACCACCGCCGCGAACCCCCTCGAGGGGATGGAGTTCCACGTCCTGCCGGACTCGCCGGCGGCGGTGCAGGTGGCGGAGTGGACGGCGGCGGGGAACACCGCCGATGCCGAGCAGCTGGCCGTGGTGGCCGAGGCCCCGGTGGCGACGTGGTTCTCCGGCCAGCAGGCCGACCCGGCGGCCAGCGCGCAGGAGCTGACCACGGCGGCGCAGACCGCCGGCCGGGTGCCCGTGATCGTGGCGTACAACATCCCCGGGCGGGACGCCGACCACTACTCCTCCGGTGGCGCCGCCGACGCCGACGCCTACGCGGCGTGGGTCGCCGAGGTCGCCGCGGGCATCGGCGACCGGCCCGCGGTGGTGGTGGTGGAGCCGGACGCGATCGCCCAGGTGGTCTCCGGCGCCGCGACGGACGTGGACGCCGCCGAGCGGTACGCCGCGCTCGCCTCGGCGGTCGGGACGTTCGCGGCGCTGCCGTCCACGGCCGTGTACCTGGACGCCGGGAACTCCGACTGGGTGAGCGACCTGGACGCCCTGTCCGGCGCCCTGTGGGCGTCCGGCATCGACGACGCCGACGGGTTCGCCCTGAACGTGTCGAACTTCCAGACGACGGAGGACTCCCTGGCGTACGGCGAGGAGCTGTCCGCGCACCTGGACGGGGCGCGCTTCGTCGTCGACACCAGCCGCAACGGTGCCGGGGCGACGTCCCGGGAGGACGACCCCGAGGCCTGGTGCAACCCGCCCACGGCGCGCATCGGGGTCACCCCCACCACGGCGACCGGCAGCGACCTGGCCGACGCCTACCTGTGGGTGAAGGAACCCGGGACGTCCGACGGCGACTGCCGCGACGGCGCCCCGGCCGCCGGCACCTGGTGGCCGCAGTACGCCCTCGTGCTCACCTCCGGCACCTGACCGAACCACACCTGACCGAACCACACCCGACCGAACCACACCCGACCGAACCACACCGATCCCCACCCCCGAGGAGCAGCAACCGTGTCCACCACCCCGCGCAGCGTCCTGGCCGTCGGCTCCCACCCCGACGACATCGAGCTCGGCTGCGGCGGCACCCTCGCCCGCCACACCGCCTCCGGCGACCGCGTCACCATGCTCGTCGTCACCCACGGGCAGTCCGGTCCCGGCGACGTCCTCGGCCGCACCCGCGAGCAGGAGGACGCCGCGGCCACCCTCGGCGCGGACCTGGTGTGGGGCGGCCTGCGCGACGGCGAGGTGTCCAACCACGAGCTGGAACTGGTGCACCTCATCGAGTCGGCCATCCGCGACGTGGCCGCCGACGTCGTCTACACGCACGGCGTGGACGACACCCACCAGGACCACCGCGCCGTCGCCCTGGCGACGCTGGGCGCGGCCCGGCACTGCCGGCAGGTCCTCACCTACGAGTCGCCCAGCAGCTTCGGCTTCCGCCCGCACCTGTTCGTGGACATCACCGCGGCGCTGGACAAGAAGACCGCCGCGCTGGGGTGCCACCGCAGCCAGGTGGCCGACTCGCGGATGGTGGACCTGGAGGTCGTGCGCAGCCAGGCCGGCTACCGGGGGTTCCAGTCCCGGGTGGGGTGCGCGGAGGGGTTCGTGCCGCACCGCCTGGTGCTGGAGGTCTGACCCCGGTGTCGGGCGGGGTGCCCGGCCGTGCGGTCAGCGCACCCCGCTCATCAGCCGCCGCACCAGGGGGCTGACGAGCAGCAGCACCGCACCGATCGCGATGGCGGTGCCGCCGAGGAACCCGAAGTAGGTGCGCTCGGTCTGCGGCGAGTAGTACGCGGCCAGCGTCCCGGCCAGGGCGGTGCCCAGCGCGATGGACAGGTAGAACAGCGCGACGAGCTGCGTGCGGTACACGGCGGGGGCGAGCTTCGTGGTGACCGACAGCCCCACCGGGGACAGGAACAGCTCCGCGAGGGTGAAGACGAGCAGGATGCCGATCAGGCCGAGCAGCGGGGCGCTGCCCGGCCCCCCACCGGCCATCGGGATGAACAGCAGGAACGCCACGCCCATGAGGGCGGTGCCGACGGCGAACTTCACCGGGGTGGACGGCTGGCGGTTGCCGAGCTTCGTCCAGACGGCGGCGAACACGGGCGCCAGGGCGATGATGAAGACCGGGTTGATGGACTGCACCCACGCCACGGGCATCTCCCAGCCGGCGATGGTGCGGTCCAGGCGCTGGTCGGAGTAGACGGTGACCACGGTGAACTGCTGCTGGAACAGGGCCCAGAACATGACGCTGGCCAGGAACAGGGGGATGAACGCCAGCACGCGGCGCCGCTCGGTGGTGTCGACGCGCCGGCTGCCGAGAACCATCGCGAAGTAGAAGATCGACGCCACGACGACGAGAGTGGCGACGATCGTGTCGAGGCGGTCTGCGGTCACCACGCCGACCAGGTACAGCAGCACGACGAGGGCGAGCGCCGCCGCGGTCAGCAGCGCGACGCGCCTGCGGCGGTCGGCGGGCAGCGGGTCGGGGACCCGGCGGGCCTGCTCGGGCAGGCGGCGGCGCCCGACGGAGTACTGCACGAGGCCGGCGGCCATGCCGATCGCAGCGAGCCCGAACCCGTAGTGGAACCCGGCGGCGTCGCGCAGCAGCCCGGTGAGCAGCGGCCCGGCGAGCGCCCCGAGGTTGATGCCCAGGTAGAACAGGGAGAAACCGGCGTCGCGCCGCTCGTCGCCCTCGGCGTAGAGGGTTCCGACGATGGTGGTGGCGGTGGCCTTGACGCCGCCGCTGCCGAACGCGACGAGGACGAGCCCGACCGCGACGCCGAGCATGCCGGGCAGGACAGCGAGCGCGACGTGCCCGGCGAGGACGACGACGCCGCTGGCGAACAGGACGCGCTCGGGTCCGAGGAGCCGGTCGGCGAGCCACGCGCCGACGATGGTGGAGAGGTACACCGTCCCGCCGTAGGCGCCCACGATGCTCGTGGCGGTGGCCTGGTCGAGGCCGAGGCCGCCCTCGGCCGCGGAGTAGTACAGGTAGATCAGCAGGATGCCCTGCATGCCGTAGAAGGAGAAGCGCTCCCACATCTCCACGCCGAACAGGTTGGCGAGGGGCCTCGGCTGACCGAGGAAACCGTGGTCGGGACCGCGCTGCTGGAGGGCCTCGCTCATGAGCGATCAGGATCCTCCCCGGGCGACCGTCGTGCACACCGGAGCGCCGGCTGGTCCCTCGGTCAGGTGGCGTCGAGGACGGGGACCCCCGCCGCCCGGAGGTGTTCGAGGACGGGGTGGTCGTGGGGCGCGTCGGTGATGACGCCGCTGACGGCGGCGAGGGGCAGCACCGCGAAGGGGGACGCGGCGCCGACCTTCTCGCTGCTGGCCATGACGTGCGTCTCGCCGGCGCGGGCGGCCAGCGCCCGCTTCACGGCCGCCTCGTCGGGGTCGCCGGTCGTCAGCCCGGCGCGGTGGTGCACGCCGGTGACGCCCAGCAGGAACAGGTCGGCCGTGACGGTGGCGGCCGCTTCGACGGTGGCCGCCCCGCAGGTCACGGCGGAGTGCTTGAACAGGCGGCCGCCGAGCACGTAGACGTCGACGCCGGGGTGCTCGAG
The DNA here is from genome assembly GCF_022669155.1 of Kineococcus sp. TRM81007. Lineage (GTDB taxonomy): Bacteria > Actinomycetota > Actinomycetes > Actinomycetales > Kineococcaceae > Kineococcus. The sequence goes on from NZ_JALBVB010000055.1 coordinate 189,217, forward strand.
GAGGGCGGCGGCGACGGTGGGGCTGTGGGTCACGACGGTGGCGCGCAGGTCGGCGGGCAGGGCGCGGGTGACGGCCAGGGCGGTGGTGCCGCCGTCCAGGAGCACGGTGCTGCCGGGGCGCACCAGCCGGGCGGCGGCGGCGGCGACGCGCTGCTTGCTCTCCGCGGCGATCGCGGTGCGCCGGGTGTGGTCCACCACGGCCGGGCTCGCCGGCAGCGCGCCGCCGTAGACGCGCTGGCACAGGCCGGCGGCGGCGAGCTCGCGCAGGTCGCGGCGGACGCTGTCCTCGGTGACGCCGAGGTCGGCGGCGACGTCCTTGGCGACGAGCTTGCCGTCGCGCGCCAGCCGGGCCAGGAGCAGTTCCCGGCGCTCACCCACCAGCATGCGCACTCCTCCGTATTGCTGCACGTTCTTCCGCGTTGCAGCGTACCGTTCGGTGCATGCCACCCCACTCCTCCACCGGCCGCCCGGGCGCCGACGTGCCCGACGCGCGGGGCCGCACCGGACTGCACCTGACCGGCCGGGACCTGACCGGCAACCCGGACGTCGTCGTGCGCGACGTGGAGCTGATCGCCTCCGCCTGGCACGTCCTGCGCCGCACCACGTTCGACCAGCGCCGGCGCGACGGCCGGTGGACCCGGCAGCAGCGCGAGACGTACGACCGGGGTGACGGGGCCACGGTGCTGCTGCACGACACCGCCCGGGGCACCGTCCTGCTGACCCGGCAGTTCCGCTTCCCCGCGTACGTCAACGGCCACCCGGACGGGGTGCTCCTGGAGACGGCGGCGGGACTGCTCGACGGGGACGACCCCGCCGGCGCCGTCCGCCGGGAGGCCGCCGAGGAGCTGGGCGTCCAGGTCGGCGAGCTCGAGCACGTCTTCGCCCTCTGGACCAGCCCGGGCTCGGTCACCGAGCGCCTGCACTGCTACGCGGCCCCCTACACCCCGGCGGACCGCACCGGCCCCGGCGGCGGCCTGGCGGACGAGGGCGAGGACATCGACGTGGTGGAGCTGCCCTTCACCGCGGCGCTCGAGATGGTGGGGACCGGCGGCATCGCCGACGCCAAGACGGTCCTGCTCCTGCAGTGGGCCGCGCTGCGCGGCCCGTTCCGGGACGCCCCGCGGCCCGCGTGAGAGCGGTGCGCCCGCCGCACCGGACCGGGACGATCAGGAGGGGACGTCCCGGTCCGGCGCGGGGGCCGCGGGGCCGGGGTCCCGCCGGTCGCGGGCCACGTGCGGGCCGGTACCGGCGCGCTTGGCGCGGTACATCGCCTCGTCGGCGGCGCGCAGCAGGCCGGTGACGTCGGTGGCGTGCCGGGGGGCGTGGGCGATGCCGATGCTGGCGCCGGTGCGCACGGTGCGGCCCTCGATCCCGTAGGGCTCCCCCAGCCGCTCGTGGACGGCGCGGGCGAGGCCGGCGGCGTCCTCGCGGACGGGGCCGGTCAGGGTGACGGCGAGCTCGTCGCCGCCCAGGCGCGCGGCCGTCGCGCCCGCGGGCAGGAGGGCGAGCAGCCGCGCGGCCACCTGCTGGAGCAGGACGTCGCCGGCGTGGTGGCCGAGGGTGTCGTTGACCCGCTTGAAGCCGTCGAGGTCGATGAGCAGCAGCGCCACCCTGCCGTCGCCGGTGACGGGGTCGAGGGCGTCGCCGAGGGCACCCAGGAGGGCGGCCCGGTTGGGCAGGCCGGTGAGCTGGTCGTGGAACGCGCGGTGCTCCAGCTGGTGCAGGTGGGCCCGTTCCAGCTCCCGCAGGCGGGCGTTGTCGACGACCACGGCGCCCTGCAGGGCGATGCGGTGGGCCAGGACGCGGTCGGCCGCGGTCCAGGTGCGGCGGCGGGTGACGTCCCCGCAGACGGCCGTGCCGACCAGGCCCTCGGCGCTCATCAGCGGCAGCGACACGTAGGAGCACACCCCGAGGGTCTGCACGAACCCCCCGGGGCGCACGGGGACCACGGCGACGTCGTCGACGAGTTCGGGGCCGCCGGCGCTGACGGCGCGCCACCAGGCCGGCGAGTCGCGGGCCAGGCGACCCAGCAGGCCCGCCGCCAGCCGCTGCTCCAGCCCCTCGGGCAGCCCGACGCCGAGGACGTGGGTGACGCGGGTGTCGGGGTCCACGAGCATCACGGCGGCGCGCTCGGTGCCCAGGACGTCGGCGGTGACGGCGACGAGGAGGCGCCCGGCGGCCTCCACGCTGCCCGCCCGCGCGCCCTCCTCGAACAGGCGCCGCACGGCGTCGGTGACGCGGTGCAGCTCGGCCTGCTCGCGGGCGGCGGCCACGTCGCGCAGCGCCACGGCGAGGTGGTGGCCGGCCGCGGCACCCACGACCGGGTCCACGGCGGACGGATCGCCGCCGTGCAGGTGCAGCAGCCCCAGCTCGGCGCCGCCGTGCCGCAGCGGGAACACCGCGCACGCGCCCGCCACGGGACCGGGCTCACCGGCCCGGGCGACGACCACCAGGTCGCCCCCCTCGTGGGCGAGCACCTCGGCGCGGAGCACGCCCGAGCGCCGCGCCAGGGCGGTGTGCACGAGGTCCAGCGTGCGCTGGAGGGGGGCGCCCTCCTGCTGCGCCAGCTGCACGAGCTGCACCGGCAGGGCGTCCTGCGGGTCCACGAGCGGGCCGCGCGTCAAAGCGCCGGGTGCGGGTTCTGCCCCCGCACCCGCCTCGTGGTCCCCGGCCCCGGCACCCCGTCCACATCGGCCCGCGCCGCGCCGCGCTTGAGCGGGCGGGGCCTCAGGACGGGCGGGCTGCACCGACGTGGAGGCGGTCACCGGCGCCGCGGCGGTCCAGTTCGGCGCGCGTGGCGGCGGGGGTGGTGCCGGCGCCGGTGAGCAGCAGCGGTGCGGCGAGGTCCGCGGCGAGGGGACCGGCGGCCAGGGCGTCGGCGAAACCCGACCCGACGGCGAGGACGGCGGTGCCGGTGCCGGGGAAGAACCTCCGGCCGACCTCGGCGGCGGTGGCGTAGCGGTCGGCGCCAGCGATCCGCTCGAACACGGCGTCCCCGTAGCCGAGGGCGCGGATCTCGTCGAGCACGGCGCCGGAGACCGCGTCCTGCCCGCCGAGGACGACGAACCGGCTGGGCCGCAGCGGCAGGTTCGTCTCCTGCGCGGACAGCGCGGACCGGACGGCTCCGGGCAGCGAGTCCCGGCCGACGAGCAGGACGGGGGCCCCCAGGCTCCCGGCGGCCGCGGCCCCGGCCAGGGCGTCCGGGTAGTTCTCGCCGGTGGCGAGGAACACCGTGCCCGGGTCGTCGAAGAGGGTGCGGGCGACGCGCACGGCGGTGGCGTAGCGGTCGGGGCCGTCGACGCGCACGACCGCGTGCCCGAGGCGCTGGAGCTCCGCCTCCACGGCGGTGCCCACCGACGACGTCCCCCCGACGAGGTACACGGCGGTGGGGTCGAGGTTCGCGAGCTCGTCGAGGGTGGCCCGCGGCACCTCGTCCCGGCCGGTGAGCAGCACGCGGCTGCCGTCGGCGGCCGCGGCGGCGCTCGCGGCGAGCGCGTCGGGGAAGTCCTCACCGGTCGCCAGGTACACGGGGGCGTAGCGGTCGCCGACGAACGCCCGGGACACCGCGGCGGCGGTGGCGTAGCGGTCCGGGCCGGAGATCACCACGTCGGCCGCCTGCGCCGGTGCGGCGGTGCCGAGGGCGAGGGCGGCGGTGAGCGCGAGGACCGGCAGGGCGGGGCGGTGGCGCACGGCGGTTCCTGACGTCGGGTTCCTCGGGCGCGACGAGTGTGTCACCGGGACCCGGGCGGCGCAGTTCGGCCGCCCGGCGGCGGTGCGTCCGGGCCGCCGCGGCGGCGGCCGGGTTCAGAGGCGGGTGACCCGCCCGGTGGCGGCGTTCCACACCAGGGAACCGCCCTCGTAGTCCTGGCGCACCCCGCCGGGCACGGGGTACTCCCCGGTGCGGGGGTAGCCGAGGGTGCCGCGTTCCCAGCCCTGGCCGGCGTGGTGCCCGGCGAAGGCGCCGTGGACGGCGTGGGCGCCCAGGGTGGGCGTCCAGTACACGAGGCCGCCCTGGAACCGCTGCACCCGCCCGCCGTCGCGGACGGCGAACTCCTCCCCCGCCGGGTAGCCCAGCGCGGAACCCTCCCACCCGGCCCGGCCCCACGCGTCGCGGATCGCGCCGGTGACCACCTGCGCGCCCGTGGCGGGCGAGAAGTAGATCGAACCGCGCTCGAAGTGGTTGAAGGCGCCACCGCGGATCGCCGTCTCGCCGGTGGTGGGGTACCCCAGCGCGCCGTTCTCCCAGGACCCGGCGGCGTACCGGCCCAGGATCGCGCCGCGGACCTCGTGGGCACCCAGAGCGGGTGCCCAGTACACGAGACCGCCCTGGAACCGCTGCACCCGCCCGCCGTCGCGGACGGCGAACTCCTCCCCCGCCGGGTACCCCAGCGCGGAACCCTCCCAGCCGGCCCGGCCCCACGCGTCGCGGATCGCGCCCTTGACCACCTGCGCGCCCGTGGCGGGCGACCAGTAGATCGAACCGCGCTCGAAGGGGGCGAACTCCCCGCCGCGCAGGACGACCTGGTCGCCGGTGGGGTACCCGAGCTCGGAGCGGGTGGCGCCGTGGCGCACGTACGCGTCGTGGACGGCGCCGCGGACGGTTGCGGCCCGCCCGGCCGGGCCGGTGTAGGTGACGGACCCGTCGCGGTGGACGACGGGTGCGGGGGCGGTGGTCCGGGTCGGGCTCGCCGAGGGTGCGCGCGTCGGCGCCGTGGTCGGCGTCGTCGGCTTCGCCGTGGGTTTCGCGGTCGGCGCGGTGGTCGGCGCGGGCGCCGGGGTCGACGGCGGCGCGGGCCTGCTGGTCGCCGTCGGTGCCGCGGTCGGCACGGGGGTGGCGGTGACCGTCGGGGTCGCCGTGGGGACCGCCGTGGCGGTGGCCGTGGGGGTGGCCGTGGGGGTGGCCGTGGGGGCCGGGGACGCGGCCGGCAGCGGCAGGGTCCGCCCGGCGCGCTGCGCGGCCAGTTCGACCGCCCGGTCGGCGCGCACGAGGCCGTGCCCGAAGTGGTCGTCGCGGCCGGTGGCGCCGAGGTCCTCGGCGGAGGCGACGAGCACCTCCTCGACCTCGTCGGGGGTGAGGGAGCCCGCGACGGCGACGACCGCGGCGGCGACGGCGGCGACGTGCGGGGCCGCCATGGAGGTGCCGCTCATGCCCGCGTACCCGGGGTCCCTGCTGTACGTGGAGACGATGCCCTCACCGGGGGCGGCGAGGTCGATCTGCAGGCCGTGCTGGGAGAAGGCGGCGCGCTGGTCGGTCCGCGTGCTCGCCGACACCCCGATCACACCGGGGTCGGCCGCGGGGTGCAGCACCGGGTTGCCCTGGGCGCCGGAGTTCCCGGCGGCGGCGACCACGACGACGCCCTTGCCGCGGGCGTACCGGACGGCCTCCTGCACGGCGACGCTGGGGCTGTCCGAGGTCAGGCTGAGGTTGACGACGTCGGCGCCGTGGTTGGCGGCGTGGGTGATGGCGTCGGCGACGGCGGTCGTGGTGCCGTTCCCGGAGTTCGACAGGGCCTTCAGCGGCAGGATCCGGACACCGCCGGCCACGCCGTCGACGCCGCCGTTGCCGACGGTGGCGGCGATGGTGCCGGCGACGTGGGTGCCGTGGCCGTTGCCGTCGGCGCGCTCGGTGCCGGGGTCGGCGGTGAAGTCGGCGCCGGGCAGGACGCCCGGCAGGTCGGGGTGCTCGGCGACGCCGGTGTCGACGACGGCGACGGTGACGCCACCGAGGGCGCCGCCGAGCTGCGCGGCGGCCCGCGGGGCGCGGACGCGCGCGGGCCCCCACTGCAGGGGGGTGTGGTCGGTGAGGGTGAACGCCGCCGGGGCGGTGTCGGCGATGCGCACGGTGCCGGCGGGACCGGCGGCGAGGACGCTGTCGAGGCCGTCGAGCAGGCCGATCACCCCGGCGGCCCCGGCGGCGTCGCCCGCGCTCACCGTCAGCGCGCGCGGGCCCTCGTCGGTCGCGACGGACACCTCGACGCGGGGGCCGGCGCCGGTGGTGAGCGCCCCGAAGGCGGACTCCTGCGCCGCGTCCATCTCCGCCCGCACCGGTGCGGGCAGGACGGCGAGGTCGCCGGCGGCCGAGGCGGTCGCCGTGCCGGCACCGGTGCCGCTCAGCGCGAGGGAGATCGCCACCGCGGTCAGGACGGCGCGGGGGGCGGGGCGTCGTCGCGTCACGGCCCCGTCATCGGCACGGGGACGCGGGACTTGAGCTCGCCGGGGGCAGCGGCCGGGTGATGCTCCTCACGGCGCTCACCCGCGCCGCCGGGTCGCGACGGTCCGACTGTCCCCCCACCGCCCACAAAGTGAAGCCAGAGCCTGCAATGTGCGGTTTATGTAGGATCGTGTTCGTGAAGAGGACCAGGTCGCTCCTCCCGGCGACGACGCACGCCCTCACGGCCCTCGGCGCCCAGATCGCCGCGGGCCGCCGCGAGCACGGCTGGAGCGCCGCGGACCTGGCCGGCCGCCTGGGCGTCGCCCCGGCACTGGTGGGCCGCATCGAGAGGGGCGCCCCCGGCACCGCCGTCGGCACCGTGCTGGAGGCGGCGATCGTGTGTGGCGTCCCGCTGTTCTCGGTGGACGCCGAGGAGCTGCCCGGCGTCGCCGCGCTGGCCCGGGACCGGCTGGCGCTGCTGCCCCGCCGCGTGCACCGGCGCAGGATCGAGATCGACGATGACTTCTGACGCCCCCCCCGCCCGCGTGTTCGTCTGGGTGTGGCTACCAGGGGCCACGAACCCCGTCGTGGCCGGCGTGCTGCAGGACACCGGCGAGCAGGCGCGCGGGCAGGCGGTGCTCGCGTTCCGCTACGCCGCCAGCTACCGGGCCCGGGGGAACGCCGTCTCCCTGTTCGACCGCGAGCTACCCCTGGACGGCGAGGTGCACGATCCTCGGGACACTCCCCACCGCGCACCCTCCGCGCTGGCGGGCTGCCTGCGGGACGCGGCACCGGACGCGTGGGGTCGCCGCGTGGTCAACCTCCGGCTCGCCGCGGACCCGGACGCGGACCTGTCCGAGACCGCCTACCTGATGGCCTCCGGCAGCGACCGGATCGGCGCCCTGGACTTCCAGGAGGCCCCGGACCGCTACGTCGCCCGCGACGAGGCGGCCACGCTCGACGAGCTGCTGCACGTCGCCGCGCTCGTCGAGGAGGGGCGCGCGGTTCCGCCGTCGCTCGCAGCCGCCGCCCAGCACGGCACCTCGATCGGTGGCGCACGGCCGAAGGCGCTCCTCGACGACCCCGGGCGCCGCCTGATCGCGAAGTTCTCCTCCTCCACCGACACCCGGCCGGTGGTCAAGGCGGAGGGCCTCGCGATGCTGCTCGCCGCGAGGGCGGGGATCTCGGTCCCGGCCGTGGAGGTGGTCCGGGCTGCGGGCAAGGACGTCCTGCTGGTCGAGCGCTTCGATCGGGAAGCGGTCCACGCACCGGACGGGACGGCTGCGCACACCCGGAAGTCGATGATCTCGATGCTGACGGTGCTCGGGGTCTCGGAGATGGGTTCGCGCCACACCAGCTACGCGCAGCTCGCCGACGAGATCCGCTCGGGCCCCTGGACGGACGTCCCCGGAACCCTGCGGGAGCTGTTCACCCGCCTGGTGTTCAACGTGTTCACCGGCAACAACGACGACCACCTGCGCAACCACGCGGCGTTCTGGGACGGCGCCCGGCTGACGCTCACCCCGGCGTACGACCTGTCACCGCAACCGCGTTCGTCGCAGACCTCGACGCAAGCCATCGGCATCACCCGGGACGGGCGCCGCTCCAGCCAGTTGCGCCTGTGCCGGGAGGTCGCCACGGACTTCCTCCTCACCGCCCGGGACGCTGACGAGATCGTCGAGCGGGTCCGGGCGGCGATCCACGACCACTGGGACGAGGCCTGCGACGAGGCACGACTGACCGGCGGCGAGCGGCGGCTGCTGTGGGGTCGCGAGTTCTGCAACCCCTACATCGAGTACGACACCCCGTGAGAGCGCGCGCGGCCGGGCGGAGCGGCCTCAGTTGAACGGGCGCACCACCGTGGGGGCGAGGGTCTCCGCGCCCCGCTTCCTCGTGATGTCCACCACCCGCACGACGCCGCGCTGGTTGGGCGACTCGATCATCTTCCCGCCGCCGAGGGCGATGGCGACGTGCACGATCCGGCCGGTGCTGTCGGAGGTGTAGAAGACGAAGTCGCCGCGCTGCACCTGCGCCAGCGGGAGGTGCCGCAGCCCGCCGTGCGCGTACAGCTCCGCGGAGGTGCGGTAGTCGGCCAGCGGGTGCTTGTCCACGGTGACCGGCCGCGGCGACAGGCCCGCGGCGAGCATCGACTGCAGCACCAGGCCGGAGCAGTCGGTGCCGTAGCCGACGGGCCCGGCGCCGCCCCAGACGTACTCGGTGCCGAGGTACCGGTGAGCGACCTCGATCATCTTCCCCACCCGCTGGGCGGCGACGGCGTTCGGCGCGACCTCGATGGGGTGCTGCCAGCCGTCCATGCAGAAGTCCTCGGCTATGCCGAGGCGTTCCCAGGTGGTGCGGTCGACGACGCCGGTCACGGGCAGGCGCGCGGAACGCTGGAAGTCGTGGATCGCCGTGGTGGTGGTGCCCTTGTTCCACTCCACCTCGGTGCCGGGCAGGCCGAGGCGGCGCTGCACGAGTTTCACGCGCGAGCCGTTGTAGCCGGTGTCGATCGGCCGGCACGACGGGACCGCGGGGTGCCAGGACGTCGGCCGCAGCCAGGGGCCGGTGTCGTCGGTGATGGTGACCTCGGTGGTCCCGGTGCCGGCGTCCCAGGTGACGTACCCGCGCTGGAAGTCGCTGCGCTTGCCGCCGGGCACGTCGTGCTCGTCGGTGACGGGGTAGCCGAGCGCGCCGGACTCCCAGCCGCTCCGACCCCACGCCCCCTGGATGGCGCCGCGCACGACCTTCGCGCCGATGCCCTCCACCCAGTAGGCGGTGCCGCCCTGGAAGGTCTGCATCCGGCCGCCGTCGGTGGCGAGCGCCACCTCACCGGTGACGGGGAAACCCAGGTACCCGTTCTCCCACCCCTGCGCGGCGAACAGGCCGCCGAACGCGCCGCGCACCTCGTGCGCGCCGAGCGCGGGCGTCCACAGCACCAGCCCGCCCTCGAACCGCTGGACGCGGCCGCCGTCGCGGACCGTGAACTCCGCGCTGGTGGGGAACCCGAGGGGGCCGTTCTCCCAGCCGGTGCGGGCCCACTCCTCGCGGATGGCGCCGAACACGGGGTGCGCGCCGGTCCGGGCGGACCAGTAGAACGTGGCGCCCTGGAACACCTGGGCCCGGCCGCCGCGGGCGACGCCGAACTCGGCGCTCACGCACGCGCCCGCGACGGAGCGCTCGGCGCCCATCGCCCGCCAGCGCGCGCCGATGTCGCCGGAAGGAGCGCAGGTCGCGGCGTGCGCGGGGGTGGACAGGCCGGTGCTCGCGGGGGCGACCGTTCCGAGCAGGCTCACGGAGAGGGCACCCGCCACCGCCAGCGCGGTGCGGGTGGTCCACCGTCGGGTCACGATCCGCATGGTCCGTCCTCCTCCTGCCGGGGCACCAGTCCCGGCGGGGTGCACCGCGGGCTCCGCACCCCATCGGCACGCGGGGCGGTCACCTTGAGGCGGAACGGAGTGCGGCGAACGGGCCGCGGCTCACTCCTCGGGAGGTTCACAGTCGCCGTGCGGCAGGTCCGGCGCGGGGCCGCCACCGATGAAGGCCGTGCAGCTGACGGTGACGACCTCGTCGGGGATGCGCTCGGTCTGGATGTGGAAGGTATTGCCCAAGAACAGCGATCGCCGCACGTCGCTGCCCCTGCACTGGAAGAGGTTCGCGCCGACGTCGTACCGGCTGACGACCGACCTGTCGACGGTGACGAAGGCCTGCGAGCAAGTGATCGCCGATCCGCTGCCGCCACCACGGACGAGGGTGCGGTCGAGGAGGACGCGCCCTCCGTTCAACGCCAAGAGCGCAGCACCTTCGACGCTGGATCGATCCAGCGCGACCGCGCCTCCCTCGATCGCGGCGCCGGCGTAACCGCCCTCGCGGAACGTCGAGTGCTCGACGGTCGCTGATCCGGCCACCACGGCGGCGACTCCGTACCCGTCGTCGATCAGGTGGGCACTCTCCACCTCCACCGACGGGGCGGGGTCGGCTTCAGCATCACCCGCCGGATCGACGAGCACCCCCGCGTCGAAGCCTCGCAGCGTGCCACCGCGGACCACCACGTCCGGAGCCAGTACCCGGATACCCACCTGCAGCGGGGCGCCGGCGTCATCGGTCCCCGCCCGCGTCCCGGAGATCGTGTAGCCGTTGAGGTGGACGGTGACCCCCGCAGCGTCCACGACAAGCCCGTCACCGGAGGGACAGTTCAGATCACCGGTGAGGTAGACGTCCTCGATGATCGTCCACCCGCAGCGGACGTTGGGCTCGTCGTCGTCAACCGCACCGTTCGCTGCAGCAGCTGATCCGGGAACGAGGGCCAGTGCAGCGGCCACCACGCCGGTGGCCGTCCGTGACAACGTCCTCATCGCCCGCTCCTCCACCGTTGGATTCACTGAAGGTATCGATGTGTGTGCCCGATGTCACTGGCTTGGCTTCGGCCTGCCGTCGGCGCCCGAGAGGGGATCGGCGTGCGACATCGGGGTCGCCAACGCCCACACAGCGTCAGGGCCGCAGGTAGATCCGCCAGTGGTGCAGCACCGCGGCCAGCGCCGTCCACGCGAGGACGACCAGGACGGTGAAGCTCACCTGCTCGTGCCCGCCCACGGCGACCGCGGCGGCGATGCGCTGGGCGAGGGTGCGCCCCTCGGCGTCGGCGTGCTGGACGAGCAGCGACATGACGACGTGGGAGCCGAAGTAGACGAGCAGGCTGTTGCGCCCGAGCGCCTCCAGCGGCCAGGCGGCGCGGCGCAGCGCGGCGGGGGTGCGGGCGGAGTCCAGCAGCAGGTGCCCGGCCAGGAGGGCGAGGCCGGTGCCGGCGGTGACGGCGAGCGCGAACGGCGCCGTCCACAGCCGCTTCATCACGGGCACGTCCACCCCGGCGAGCAAGCCGGGCGCGGTGGCGGTGAGCCAGGCGAGGGCGGCGAACGCGGCGCAGACCGCGAGGACGGGGCCGACCGCGCGGCGGGGGCCGCCGCCGCGGGCGCGCACGGTGAGGAGGAGGTGCCCGACGCAGGCGCCGGCGGCGGCGGACACGCACGCGCCGAGGGTCGCCACGAGCCCTTCGGGGTCGTGGCCGGCGGCGCCCTGCCAGTAGACGTGGGCGGCGCCGAAGACGGCGGTGTCGGCGGCACCGGAGGGGTTGCACTCGCGGGTGAGCGCACCGCCGGGGCAGGTGGTGGCGTACGCGGCGAGCACGGCGGTGTGGGCGAGCGCGAGGACGACGGTGACGACGAGCCAGCCGCGGGCGGTGCGGGTGATGAGGTGCCCGAGGGCGATGACGACGACCACCCCGGCGTACAGCTGCAGCACCCCGGTGAACCGCCAGGTGGCCGGTTCCCAGGACGCCAGGACGACCGCGTTGTACAGCAGCCCGATGGCGACGAGGACGAAGACGCGGCGGGCGAGGCCGCGCACGTCGGTGCGGCGGTGCATCGCGAACCCGAGCCCGCAGCCGGTGAGGGCGACGAACACGGGGAACACCAGGTCCAGGCCGTTCACCCCGGCCCACTCGGCGTGGTCGAACCAGGCGGGGGTGAGCAGCAGGGAGTTCACGGAGACGCTGACGACGAGCATCAGCCCGCGCACGACGTCGAGGCTGGTGACGCGCCGCTGCGGTCCCGCGGGGCGCTGCGCCGTGGGCGCGCTCTGCTGGGCCGGTCCGCTCACCCGGCCACTGTGCCAGCCTGCGCGGACGGCCGGGCGCGACCTCCTCGCCCGCACCGGCCACCCCGGTCGACGAGGCTCGACCGGTCCGCGTCCGGATCGACGGCACCGAAACCCGGAGCACGTCGTAGCAGATCGCGCTACGCTCTTCGACGTGAAGACCGTGCCCGTGCGAGACGTGCGCAACCACTACGCGCAGATCATGCGCGAAGTGCAGGACGGCGAGACCTTCACCGTGACCAGCGAGGGGCGTCCCATCGCCACCATCAGCCCCTACAGCCCGCCGCAGCCGACAGGCCCGCAGACCTGGGTGCCCGTCGGACAGGTCGTCGGCGCCCTGTCCCACCTGCGACCCGGCCTCGCCGGTCGCCTCCGCGCCGACCTCGACGAGCACCTCGACGACGAGGTCGTCGACCCCTTCGAACGGAACCGGCAGGTGCGGGCCGGAGGCGCGCCGGGAGAACGCACCCCGTGACCAACCTGCTCCTGGACACCAACGCCGTCATCACCCTGGCGCAAGCGCCCACCGGCACCTCCTTCCCCGGCGTCCGCGACGACGACGCGGCCGCGATCTCGATCGTGACCGAGATGGAGGTGCGCGGGGGCCTGGCGGCGAACCCCGCCGACGACGAGCGCCAGCAGACGTTGTCGTTCCTGATGGGTCACTACGTCCCGCTCACCGTCGATGCCCGTGTCGCCTTCCACTACCACCGGGTCGCCACCGCCGCCGCCGTCCAGGGGCAGAAACCCCGCAAGCGGTTCGCCGACCTCGTGATCGCTGCGACGGCGCTGGCCCACGGGGCGACCCTCGTCACCGACGACCAGGGCCTGGCGCGGGCGGTCAGCGGCCTGCTGCCCGTGCGCCCTCTCACGTGAGAGAGCGGTGCCGCCACGTGCTCACCTCGGGGGCCGGCGCGGTGGGCGTGACGGCGGTCGTGGCGGCGCTGCTGACGGCTTGCACCCCCAGCGCGTCCGAGTCGGCCCCGGCTGCGACGGCCGCCGGGGGCCTGGACCTCGTGGTGAGCCCGCACCCGGACGACGAGCTGGAGGCGTGGTCCCTGCTCGCGGAGGAGCCGGGCGCCTACACGGTCTTCGTGACGCTGACGCTGGGTGAGGCGACCGTGAACTGCGACCCCGCGGAGGTGGAGCGCAGCACCCAGACCGCGTGGGGGGAGCTGGCCCCCGCTCCCCCGCCGCAGGGCCCGGGCACGGACTCGTGCAAGCAGGCTCGCACCGCGAGCTGGAACGCGTTCCTGGACGCGGCCGCCGAGAGCGACCCGCACCTGCCGGTGCTGGGCGACGCGCCGGCCCCCTCCGTGGAGCTGGCCGGGCACCCGGCGCGGGTACGGGTGGCGGACGGCGGTGCCCGGGTCGCCGTGGACGGCGGCGACGGAGAGCTGACCGCGGACGGGGTGGTGGAGGTCGTCGAGGCGGTCCTCGACCTGCGCGGGGGGCGGTTGCCGGACCTGCCGCTGCGGCGGGTGGTCGGCGCCTCCTACGCGAACGACGCCCCCGACGCGGGGGTGAACCGCGCTGCCGACGGCACCTGCACCTCGCACCCGTGCGAGGGCGATCCCCGTTACGCCGAGTACGAGCACCCGGACCACTGGGCGGTGCGCGAGGCGCTGCTGGACCACGACCTCGGCGCCCGGGACGGCACCTGCGTGGCCACCTGGCCGAGCGACCCCGCCGCCACCCGCACCGCCGAGGTCCCGGTGGCGACGTACGAGGCGCTCACCGGGCTCGGGGAGCGCGTGGACCCGGCCGACCCGCAGTCCCTGGCCCGCCAGGGGGCGTTCCAGCGCGCCTACGGCTGGCTGGCGTTCCCGGAGACGTACTGGCCGCAGACGGAGCTGCCGGTGCCGGACGCGGACGGGAACCCGCTGATCATGGCGCGGGTGCAGACGTTCGCCTGCCGCTGAGGGTCAGCAGCCGGCCCGCCACACCGGCTCCGGCAGCGGCGGGTTCCCGCCGGGTTCGGGCAACCAGACGGGTCCTTCGCAGGGCATCCGCACGGCGGCGGCGGCACCGTGCTGCACCACGGGCAGGCCGGCGGCGCGCGCTTCGGCGAGGAAGGCGGTCTTGGCGCCGCTGGAGGCGCTGGCCCCGTCGATGCGGGTGTCCACCACCACCCACTCGGCCCGGACGGGTTCGAGGTTGGACAGGACCCGCACGGTGTGGCGGGCGACGAGGTAGGGCCCGGCGCCGTTGTCGGCGGCGACGAGGGACCCGGCGGGCAGGTCGGCGGAGAGGGCCGCGAGGTCCTGCGCGGCGGCGGAGGGCCGCCAGGTGCCGGGGTCGAGGGGGTCGGCGACGTAGTTCGCGTCCCGGTACGTGAGGGCGCTGGTGGTGAGGGCGACCACGGCGACGGCGGCGAGCGGGAGCGCCGGGACCCGCCCGGTGGTGGGGCGGGTGGTGCGGCGCAGCACGTCCACGAGGGCGATCGCCACGACGGGCATGAGGACCGCGTCGTAGTGGTACCCGGTGGACCAGTAGCTCTCGTGGTCGGAGGCCAGCCGCCAGGCGAGCGTGGGGGCGGCGACGAGGGCCAGCGGTGAGCGCACCCACACGAACCCGCCGGCGGCGAGGACGGTGAGCACCAGCAGGGCACGGGGGGCACCGTCGGCCGCCCACGTGAACGGGTCGACGGCGGCGGTCTCGGCGGCGAAGCGCAGCGAGAACAGCGGCACCTCGCCGTCGGGGTTGCCGTACCGGATGACCGCGAACGCGAGCACGGTCCCGGCGAGGGCCAGCAGCACCGTCAGCACGGCCCGCCGGCGCACCCGCCGGCGGTGAGGACCGCGGGCGAGGAGGAACGCGACGGCGGCGACGGCGGCGACCGTGGGCCCCTGGTCCTCCTTGACGAGCAGCAGCGGCAGCGACCACCCCATCGCGGCGGTGAGCCGGCGGTCGGCGAGCGCCGAGCACGACAGCGCGAGCAGCGGCACCGCGAAGCAGACCTCGTGGACGTCGAGGCGGGTGAGGCTGACGAGGCCGTAGGAGGTGGTGGACAGGAGGGTGACGACGGCGGCGGCGCGGCTGTCGAGGTGGCGGCGGGCGGTGGCGTGCACGACGGCGACGGCCACCGCCACGGCGGCGGCCTGCGTGACGATGAGGGAGCGCGGGTCGGGCCACACCCACCAGGCGGCGCCGAAGAGGACGGTGACGGGGCTGAAGTGCTCCCCCAGCAGCATCAGGCCGCGGATGTCGCTGTACGGGAGGTTCCCGGCGGCCCAGGACCGGGCGGCCTGCGCGAACACCCCGAGGTCGTAGGCGCCGGAGCGGCCGGCGTTCCAGCGGGCCAGCCCCAGCCAGGTGTGCAGGGCGAACGCGAGGACACCGGCGAGGACGGGCCCGGGGAGGGGGGTGCGGCGCCGGGCGCGGGCCGGGGGTGCGGGCGGCGTGACGGACGGCGCGGTGCTGCTCATCGTGGCCGTCAACCTACCGGCGGTGAGTCGCTCGGGGTGGTGGCCGCGGGGGCGGTCTAGCGTGTCGGAACTGTGCCGACCGCTCCTGTCGCCCCTCGTTCCCGCGCCGGCCGGGGGGTGGCGCTGCTCGCCGTGGCGGCGGTGGCGCTGTTCGCGTTCTGCTGGCGGCTGGGGGTGGAGACGTCCAGCGGCGACGAGCTGGTGTACCGGGACACGGCGGCCGCCTACCTGCGCGGGGACTTCACCCGGAACCTGGAGCACCCGCCGCTGGCGAAGCTGCTGATCGCCGCCGGTCACGCCGCCGGGGGCGGTTCCCTGGTGGCGGACCGGGCGGTGCCGGCGTTGTGCGGGGTGCTGACGGCGGTGGTGCTGTTCGCGGTGGCGCGCCGGTGCGCGGGGTTCCGGGCGGGGGTGCTGGCGGCGCTGCTGTGGTCGGCGCTGCCGCTGGCGCCGGGTGTGGTGCCCGCCCACCTGGACCGGCGGGCGACGCTGGAGGCGCCGCTGCTGCTGTTCTCAGCGTGCGCGGTGCTGGCGGCGCAACGGGTGGCGCAGCGCCCGTCGCCGGCGCGGTGGGCGCTGCTGGGCGCGGCGGTGGGGGCGGCGACGGCGTCGAAGCTGACGGGCGCGGTGACGGCGGTGGTGGTGCTGGCGCTGCTGTGGGAGGAGCGGCGGCGGTGGCGGCCCGCGCTGGTGAGGGCCGTGCTGGCGGGTGCGGTGTCGGTGGTGGTGTTCCTGGCGGCGTACCTGCCGTTCGGCGCGGACGCCCCGGCGGCGGTGCGCACGGTGGTGCTGTGGCAGCTGGACCACGCGGACCGGGGCGCGGTGCAGTCGGTGGCGGGCGAGCAGTACCGGTTCCCGCCGTGGTGGTCGCCGTGGTGGTTCCAGGCGCAGTACCTGACGTGGCTGGGGCTGGTGGCCCTGTGGGGCACGGCCGCGGTGGGTGCGGTGCTGACGTGGTGGCGGGCCGCGGTGCGGCCGGTGGTGCTGCTGCTGGTGGCGTTCACGGCGGCGGTGGCGATGAGCCCGTTGAAGCTGCCGCAGTACCACGACGTGCTGGTGCCGCCGCTGTGCGCGCTGGCCGCGGTGGGCTTCACGCGGCTGCTGCGGCGCCGCGGGGTCGCAGGCGCGGTGGTGGGGTCGGTGGCCGCCGCGCCGCTGCTGGTGGTGGCGGCCGGGCACCTCGCGGACGTGGCGGCGACGCGACCGGCGGACTACCGGCTCGCCGCGGACCTGCTGCGCGAGCGGGGCCTGGCGGGGCCGGGGGGCGCGGTGGTGGTGTGGGGGGACGCCGAGGCGCTGCGCCGCCTGCTGCCGGGAGTGGAGATCGCGACGGGCACGGACGTGGACTGCTCCGCGGCGGCGCTCGTGGTGGACCCGACGGTGGCGGACCGGATGACGGGGGCGGACGTTGCCGCGTGGGTCGCGGGGTGCGGGGTGGAGACGGCGCTGCGGGCGGACCGCCTGGCGGTGCACCTGCTGCCCTGACCCGCCGGCCCACCCCTCGGGCGGACCGGCGGGCCGTGGGTCAGCTCCCGAAACGCGGCAGGCCGGGGCAGTGCCACCCGGCGTAGGCGTCGGGCACGTCCCCGGGGGTGAGGAGTTCGGCGGAGGTGGCGCCGCTGGCCGTCCAGGCGCCGTCCCGGGCGATGTGGTTCTCCGCGGTGCCGAGGAGCCGGTCACCGCCGGTGTCGGCCCAGTCGGTGGAGCGGATCGTGATGTTGCCGGGTTCCTCGCAGGTGATGCCCTGGTTCAGGGCGTAGGAGGCGTCGACGAACCACTCCTCGCTGCCGTCCGGGCCGACCGTCGCCTGCAGGGCGCCGTCGCGCCAGGTGAGCACCGCGTTCTGCTCGGCGTGGGCGCCGACGCCGGTGAGGACGACGAGCTCGGCTCCGGGGCGGTCGTCGAGGGCGGTGGCACCGACCCAGTTCGCGGTGGGCGGGTGGTCGCCGTCGGGGACGTCGAGGGTGGTGACGTCCCCGCGGACCCGCACCCGCACCTGGCGGGTGGCGGCGTCCTGCGCGCCGGCGAGGGCGACGTCGTCGGTGGTGCCGTCCCCGTCGACGTCGGTGGAGGTGACGCGGGTGCAGGCGGTGGTGGCGTCCCAGCACACCAGGTCGGCGGCGGCCGCCCCGACGAACGTGGTGCGGTCGCTGCCTTCGGCGAGCCAGGCGCGCACGAGGTCGGTGCCGGCGCCGCCGGAACCGGTGAGCAGGGTGGCGCGGCCGAGGGGTGCGGCGGCGAGCGCGTCGACGAGGTGGTTCGCCTCGCCGCTGGTGACGAGCACGTCGGTGCGGCTGACGCCGCGGTCCACCGCGTCGGCGGCGACCGCGTGGGCGGTGGTCCACCGGTCGTCCCCGCGCACGCGGGTGGCGGCGGGGAACTGGGCGGCGACGGCGTCACCGACGGCGGCGGCCCCGCCGACGACGGTGGTGCTGGTGATCCCGGCGGCGCGCAACTGGTCGGCGGTGGCTTGCGCGTCACCGGTGACGGGGGCGAGGACGAGGGGTTCGGCGAGGCGGGCGGCGGGGCCGCCGGCGGCGAGGGCGTCGACGAGGTGGGCGTCGTCCCCGGAGGCCACCCAGGCGTGGGTGGCGCCGGGTTGCAGGGCAGCGACGGCGCGGGAGGTGGCGTAGCGGTCCGCGCCCTGGACGCGCCCGACGTCCGTGACGCCTGCGGCGGCGAGCTGCGCCAGGACGACGGGGGCGACGGCGGCGTTCCCGCCGACGACGAGGACGGTGCTGATGCCCTGGGTCCGCAGGTGCCCGGCGACGGCCGCGGGAAGCGTGTCGCGGGCCGTGAGTAGGACGGGGGCGGCGAGGCGCCGGGCGAGGGGCGCGGCGGTGAGGGCGTCGACGAGGTGCGCGTCCTCCCCGTTGACGAGGACGGCGACGTCGGCGTCGGGGAAACCGGTGCGGGCGGCCTCGACGGCGGTGGCCCACCGGTCGGCGCCGCGCAGTTCTAGGGTGCCGTTGCCGGCGTCAGCGCCGGGGTAGGTGCGCCCGCACCCGGGGTGCTCGACGGG
The DNA here is from genome assembly GCF_022669155.1 of Kineococcus sp. TRM81007. Lineage (GTDB taxonomy): Bacteria > Actinomycetota > Actinomycetes > Actinomycetales > Kineococcaceae > Kineococcus. Next base: position 207,467 of record NZ_JALBVB010000055.1, read on the forward strand.
CAGACCGGGCGGGCAGGTGGCGGTGAGGGTCTCGGCCGGTGCGGCGGCCGACTGCGTGGGGTTCACGCCGAGGACGGCGGCGGTCACGGCCGTGGTGGCGGCGAGGCCGCCGAGCAGGAGGGCGGTGGCGCGGGGAGCGGTGCGGTGGGGCACGGTGGTCCGTCCGACGCGGGGACAGGGGCAGCCGCACCCCGTCGGGACGCGGCGGCACCACAGTGGCACGGGCCGGGTCGGTTCTCCGGTCGTTCTGCGGAGTTCGAGCACCGAGGTGCGGGGCGTCGGTCCCGGCGGGCACCCGCGAGGTGTTCACCGGCCAGTCGGTGCGGAACGTGCGAGAGCCCCGACTCCCTCGCGGGAATCGGGGCTCTCGTCCGTCAGTCAGTCAGCGGACTGGCCGGAACCGCGGATCAGTAGGAGAAGGTCACCGGGGTCGTGATGACGGCGCTGTCGTTGCCCGCGACGTCGGTGAACGCAGCGGCGTCGGCCGTCACGTTGTACGTGATGTTCGTCGGGGCGTCGTCCAGCGGCTGGGCCAGCGTGAGGGTCCAGACGGTTCCGCTCTCGTTCCGCTTCGTCGCACCGGAGACGGCGATCTCCAGCCCGGCCTGCGTGGAAGGCGAGACGGTGAACGCGGCGGCGTCCACCGAGGCGACGGCCTCGTTGAAGGTGACGATGAGCTCGGAGGTGCTGCCGACACCGTTGTCGATGTCGTTCACCGTGACGGTGCTCAGGGTCGCCGCCGTGGTGTCGCCGGTGGCGGTGGCGGTGGCCGCCGTGCTGGTCGCGGAAGCCTCCCCGTCGACCGTCACGACGACGGTGTAGGAGTAGGTGCCCGCCTCCACCGCGTCGGTGTAGTCCAGCACGGCGTCCGTGAGGGCGTCCTCGTCGTCGTCCGCGTTCAGCGTGGCGACCGAGGCGTACGTCCCGACCACGTCGTCCGCAGTGCCGAGGGTGGTGTCGGCGCCCGCGGTGACGGTGGCCCGCGACACGACGACGGTGTCGTCGCTGTCGAGGTCGGCCAGCGCCGGGGTGACCGGCGTGATGTCGAGCGTGACCTGACCGGCGCCACCGGTCGCGTTGACCGTCGGCTGCCCCGGCGTGTCGTCGACGAGCACGAAGTCGGACGGGAGGTCGGCGTTGGGCTGGTAGCTGGTCCCGGTGCCCAGGCTGTCGCCCTCGGAGAGCTCCGCCAGGAACGTCGCCTGAGTGACCGCAGTGCCGGCGCTGGCGTCGGCACCGATGTAGTAGCGGTCGTTGGCGTCCAGGTTGTAGAGGTCGCCAGCGGCGATGACGTAGCCGGCCTCCTTGTCGACGTCGGAGATCGCACCGCCGGTGGCCCCCGCGTCCGCCTCGTCGGGCAGCGTCTGCACGGCACCGCCGACGCCGAACGCCTCGCTGGGCGCACCGTTGTCGTCGATCTCCAGGCGGGTGTTCGCGCCACCGTCCACGTAGACGACGGGGACGAACGACTCGATGGCGGCCGCGTCGGTGGTGACCGTGAACGACACGCCACCCTCAGCGGTCGGAGCGATCCCGCCGACGCTCTGGGCGCCGGTCACGCTGACACCGTTGACGACGGTGAGGTCGGCCGCGACGGTCCCGGCGAGGGCCAGACCCGTCGCCGCGTCCTCCTCGAAGGAGACCACGCCGTTGGCGTCCACCGTGACGTTGTCGGTGTCCACCAGGGTCACGCGGTACTGGGTGTCGGCGTCGAGCCCGGCGACGCTGTACTGGCGCACCTCGCCGAAGCTGAGCGCGACCGCAGTGTCCGGGGTGACGGCGAGCGTCTGGTTAGTGGCGGGAGCCTCGACGTCACCCACGCCGGCCTCCGTGACGGCCTGGACGACCTCGTTGCTGACGGCCGCGGTGCCACCGAAGACGACGCCCGTGGCGAGGGTCCCGGAGTTCTCGGTGAGGTACGTCTCAGCGGGGGCGCCGAGCACGCCGTTGCCCTCGGTGAGCAGCAGCGGGAACTGCTGGGTGCCCAGCCACTGGGAGCTGGTGAGCGCGTCGGCCGCGTTGGTCGGGTCGGTGGTGTCGCCGCGAGCCACGCCCACCCCGGTGTTCAGGAAGCCCCACTCGGACACGGCGAGGCGCGCCAGCTCGGCGGCGGTCTCCTGGCCAGTCGCACCGTCGATGCGCTCGTTGACGGTGAACTCGGCGTCGCGGAGGGCGGTCTCCACGGAGGCCGGCACGGCGGCGGTGCCACCGAGGACGGTCAGGGTGGTGATGCCCGCGGCCTGGACGGCCTCGATCCACGCGTCGTCCACGGCGCCGGCGACCGGCAGGATCGGGATGTCGTTCGCGTAGGCGATCGGGCCGGCGGCCAGGGCGTCGGCCGGGTTGCCGTAGGCGCGGACGACGAAGGCCTGCGTGGGGCCCTCCTGCGCGGCGGCGAGCTCGGTGAGCACGTCCAGGGCGGTGGCGACGCGGTCGGCGCCTTCCACGCGCTCCACCGCGTAGGCGGCGTCGAGGGCCGTGTACTGCTCGGCGCTGACGGCGGCGGTGCCACCGACGACGACGACGTTGTCCACGCCCAGGACGTCGAGGGCGTCCTCGGTGTCCGCGTTCAGGGAGCCCTGGTCGGTGAGGAGCACGGCGGCGTCCAGCGAGCCGGCGAGCGCCGCGGCCGACAGGGCGTCAGCGGGGCTGTAGGCGTTGACGAGGACGGCGGTGCTCACGCCCTCGGGGAACGTCTCCTGAGCGATGTTGGCGGCCGTCTCGAAACGGTTGTCACCGAAGACGCGCGCCGGGTCGAAGCCCTCGGCGGCGACGGCGGAAGAAGAGAACCCGACGGTGGTCAGACCCACGAGAGCCGCGACGCCGGCCCCGATACCACGCCGGCGCAACCGGGAGGTTGCTGCGGTCACGATTGCCTCCAAGGCAGTTGTGAAGTGATGTTCCCCCCCACGGGGGCCGGCTCAGTGCGAGCCTGCTGCCGCCAGCTCCTCCACTACTCAGCGGAGTGCCCTGGTGACGCTGTCGAACGTACACGAGAGTCACGATGGCAACACGGTGAGTTATGGGGCTTGTGGGACTCGACCCCGCTGTAACGCATCCGACACACGGCGTGACCTGCGCTTTTGCCTTGAACGAGGCTAGATAACAGTTTGGTAACGGGACGCCTCACCCGTCCCGCTGACCCCTCCAGACCCGTACGGCCTAGTCACACCGGACCGGGTCACCACCCACGCAGGGACCCCCACGCCCGTGACTCCTGTGGGTGATCCCCCACCGGCCCCGTCAAGGCCGCGCACCGCGGCGCCGATGCACACCCCGTGACAGCCGCAGCCCCCGCGACCCCGCGCGCCCGCGCCGCGGTCGCCGCCGCCCTCCTGCTGCCGCTGCTCGCCCTCCTCCCCCTCGCCCACGCCCGCTGGGACGCCGCCGACCGCCTCACCACCGCCGTCGGGCTCGTCGCCCTCCTCGGCGCCGCGCTGCCCCTCGTCGTCCGCTGGGCGCTCGGCCGGCTGCAGGCCCTCGCCTACGGCGTCGCGGGCACCGTCTGGGGAGCCGGCGTCACCGTCGCCGGCCTGTGGCCGCACGCCACCGTCGGCCCGGCCGGCCTCCCCCGCCTCGCCCTCACCGCCGCCGTGCTCGGGATGCTCGGCCTCGCCGTGCAGCACGTCCTCGCCGCCCGCTCCGGAACCGACGACCCGCCGCTGCTCGTCGACGCCCTCATGCTCGGCAGCGCCCTCGCCGTCGCCGGCTGGGAGGTCCTCTCCCGCACCACCCCGCCCGGCGGCACCCCCTGGCCCACGACCGTCCCCTGCCTGCTCCTGGTGTCCGCCCACGTCGGCATGGCCGCCGCCCTCGCCGTCGAGCACGCCCGCATGCGGCTCACCTGCATCGCCGCCGCGACCATGACCGCCGCCACCGCCACCGCCGCCCTCACCCCCCACCAGGGCCTGGCCCACGGCGCGATCGTCGTCGCCCTCGTCGCCGGGAGCACCGCCGCGCTCGTCGCCCCGACCGCCGCGCCCCGGCACGCCGGCGTCGCCGCCGCCCGCGCCGCCCGCCGCATGGAGATCGCCACCCTCGTGCCCGGGCCGGTGCTGTTCGTCGACATCGCGGTCCTCGTCGCCTTCCCCCGCCTCGACCCCGTGCTCTTCGCCCTCTACCTGTGGGTGCTCGCCACCTTCACCGCCCGGCACGTCGTCACCGCCCGCGCCGTCGACCGCAGCACCGCCCGCCTCACCTCCCAGGCCCTCCACGACGACCTCACCGGCCTCGGCAACCGGGCCGCCCTGCAGCACGCCCTCACCGGCCCCGACCACGACCAGTGCCTCGTGCTGCTCGAGCTCACCGGCCTCGACGACGTCAACGACGTCCTGGGCGTCAGCACCGGCGACGCCCTCATCCGCGCCGCCGCCCACGAGGTCCACCGCGCCGCCGCACCGTGGGGCGCCACCGCCCACCGAACCGGCGGCGACGAGATCGCCGTCCTGGTCCCCGGCGACGCCGAGCGCGCCGTGCGGCTCGCGCACGCCCTCGTCGACGCCGTCGCCGAAGCCCCCGCACAGGTCGACGGCGCCGCCCGCTTCCCCGTGTCCGCCGTCGCCGGCATCGCCCCCTGCCCCGCCCGGCCGACCCCCCGGCACCCCGGCGGCGGAACGGGCCAGCAGAGCGGCGAGGGGGCCGGAGATCCCATGACGGCCCTCCTGCGCGCCGACGTCGCCCTGCGCGACGCCCGCCTCGCCGGCCGCGGCCACGTGTCCGTGTACTCCGGCGACGTCGCCGCCGCCCACGCCCGCCGCACCCTCCTGCGCGAGCGCCTCACCGCCGCCCTGCGCGACGGCGACCTCGACGTCCACTACCAGCCCATCGTGTCCTTCCGCACCGGCCGCGTGGAGAAGTTCGAGGCCCTCGCCCGCTGGGACGACCCCGTCCTCGGCCGCATCCACCCCGGCGAGTTCATCGCCGTCGCCGAGGAGTCCAACCTCGTCGTCGCCCTCGGCGAGCACGTCCTGCGCACCGCCGTGCGCGGCGCCCACAGCGCCGGCGCGTTCGCCGCCGGGGCCGGGCTCACCGTGAACGTCTCCGTCGTGCAGCTCCAGGCACCCGGCTTCGCCGACACCGTCCGCGACGTCCTCACCCGCCACGGCGTGCCGCCGCACCTGCTCACCCTCGAGCTCACCGAGTCCGTCTTCCTCGACACCGACTCCCCCGCCGAGCGCGTCGTCACCGAGCTCGCCGGCCTCGGCTGCACCGTCGCCATCGACGACTTCGGCACCGGCTACTCCGCGTTCGGCTACCTCGACCGGCTGCCCGTGCACGTCCTGAAGATCGACCGCTCCCTCACGAGCTCGATCACGGAGGCCGGCAACGGGCGCTCCGTCGTCACCTGCGTCGTCGACCTCGCCACCCGCCTCGGCATGGCCGTCGTCGTCGAGGGTGTCGAGACCGAGCGCCAGGCCGCCGCCTGCCGCGAGATGAACGCCCCCCTCGGGCAGGGCTGGCTGTACTCCGCGGCCGTCCCCCTCGACGCCGTGCCCGCCCAGCTCGCCCGCACCTACCCCGTGCCGGGGCTCGCCGTCCCCAGCGCGTGACGCGGGCGCACCGGCGACGCCGCTGCAACTCCGCACTGGACGACAGAAGCCGGGTGACAGATGGTGGTCCCGGCGATCTGCTGACCGTCCACCTGTCTCCCACCGCACTGCGCCGGCACCTTCATCCGAGAGGGGCACCGACCGTGTCCGCTGAGCAGCGACGGTTCACCACCCCTGTCCACGACGGGGCGCTGGAACTGATCGACGAGGGCGACGCCCAGCTCACCGAGGAGCAGGAAGCCGCCTACGAGGCTGAATCCGACCGCTACGCGCAGCAGGGACCGCCCTCGGAGGTGCGTGCCGCCATCGACGACCGCCTGCACCGCACCCCCCGCGCCCCGGCCGGAGACTGAGGACGGGAGCCGGGTGGTGGAGCGGACGGCGTCCGGAGCTCGCGCTGCGACCACCGCGAGCCGGGCAGCAGCGGTGACGGCGCG
>NZ_JALBVB010000056.1:0-9756 GCF_022669155.1 Kineococcus sp. TRM81007
GGCCCGCCGGGACTCTCAGGAGTGCGAGTGCAGCGGCTTGCCGGCCAGCGCCAGGTGCGCCTCGCCGAGGGCCTCGTTCTGCGTCGGGTGGGCGTGCACGAGGTTCGCCACGTCCTCCGGGAACGCCTCCCAGTTGACGATGAGCTGCGCCTCGCCGACCTGCTCGCCCATGCGCGAGCCGACCATGTGCACGCCGACGACCGGGCCGTCCTTCTGCCGCACCAGCTTCACGAAACCGGCGGTGCCGATGATCTGGCTGCGGCCGTTGCCGCCGAGGTTGTACTCCACGACGTCCACGTCGCCGTACTTCTCGCGGGCCTTCGCCTCGGTCAGGCCGACGGAGGCGACCTCGGGCTCGGAGTACGTCACCTTCGGGATGCCGGTCTCGTCGATCACGGCGGGGTTCAACCCGGCGATGTCCTCGGCGACGAAGATGCCCTGCTGGAACCCGCGGTGCGCCAGCTGCAGACCGGGGACGATGTCGCCGACGGCGCGCACGCCCTCCACGTTGGTGCGCAGCCGCTCGTCGGTGAGGACGAACCCGCGGTCCATGGACACGCCCTGCTCCTCGTACCCGAGGCCGGCGGTGTTCGGGCCGCGGCCCACGGCGACGAGCAGCAGGTCCGCCTCGATCGTCTTGCCGTCCTCGAGGGTGACGACGACGCCGGAGTCGTTCTGCTCCGCGCCCTTGAACCGCACGCCCAGGGAGAACTTGATGCCGCGCTTGCGGAACGCGCGCTCCAGCGCCTTGCTGGCCGCCTCGTCCTCCAGCGGGACCAGGCGCGGGAGGGCCTCGACGATGGTGACGTCGGCGCCGAAGGACTTCCAGACGCTGGCGAACTCCACGCCGATGACCCCGCCGCCCAGGACGACCACGGACTTCGGCACGGAGTCCAGCTGCAGCGCCTGCTCGCTGGTGATGACCCTGCCGCCGACCTCGAGGCCGGGCAGCGAGCGGGAGTACGAGCCGGAGGCCAGGACGACGTTCTTGCCGGTGTAGCGCCGGCCGTCGACCTCGACGGCGTTCTTGGCGACCAGCCGGCCGGTGCCCTGGACGAGCTCGACCTTGCGGGACTTCACCAGGCCCTGCAGGCCCTTGTACAGGCGGCCGATGACGCCGTCCTTGTACTTGTTGACCCCGGCCATGTCGATGGAGTCGAAGGTGGCGCGCACGCCGAACGCCTCGGACTCGCGCGCGGAGTCGGCGACCTCGGCGGCGTGGATGAGGGCCTTGGTGGGGATGCAGCCGCGGTGGAGGCAGGTCCCGCCGAGCAGGTCCTTCTCCACCAGGGCCACGGACAGCCCGAGCTCGGCCGAGCGCAGGGCGCACGCGTAGCCCCCGCTGCCTCCTCCGAGGATGACGACGTCGTACTCCTGGTCGGCGGCACCTGCCACGAAATGCTCCTAGGTCGGCTGTGCTGGGAACTGCTCGGCGCGATTCTGTCACTCCCGACCTGCGCGAGGTCCAGCGGGCACGTGTGACGGGGCGCACGCGCCCCACGCGAGACGGCGGCGGCACCCGGGGGTGCCGCCNCCGTCTCGCCTGCCTCGCGGGTGCGGGCGGCTCAGCGCTCGCGCTCGAAGTTCACGGACTCCTTGCGCAGGTCGATCGACTCCTTGCGGAGGCTGATCGACTCCTTGCGGAAGGAGGTCTCCTTGCGCTCGGCGGCCTCCTTGCGGAAGGTGGCTTCCTTGCGCTCGACGGCCTCCTTGCGCGCCGAGACCGCCGCCGCGGACGTGCCGGAGGTCGCCGCGGACGCGGACCCGGCGGTCAGCAGCCCGCCGCCCGCCAGCACGGCCGAGGCGGTCACCGCGATGGTGGCGCGCCGCGCCAGCACGAGCAGTCGGGCGCGCGCGGCGGAGTTCGGGGTGGAGTGCGTCGTGGGCATGGGTCCTCCGGTGGTCGACCCCGTCGGGGCGAGGTGCGCGGGTGGGTCGGGTCAGGTGGACGACCGGCGTCCCCGAGTGACCGTCACTTTGAGCATAGCGTTAGTCGCTCTTCGTGCACCCTCCTCGTGTGGATCCCGGTGCGGGACCCGCGCGAGGGACCTCAGGAGGCCAGGTCCTCCGCCAGCGCCAGCAGGGTGCGCACCGCGACGCCGGTACCCCCGCGGTGGGTGTAGCCGTACGGCTCGGAGGTCAGGAACGACGGGCCCGCGATGTCCAGGTGCGCCCACGGCACGGGCGTGCCGTCCGCGCGCTCACCGACGAACTCGCGCAGGAACAGCCCCGCGACGAGCATCCCGCCGGCGCGGTCGCCGATGTTGGCCAGGTCGGCCACCTGCGAGTCCAGGCTGGCGCGCAGCTCCTGCGGCAGCGGCATGGGCCAGAACTGCTCGCCGGCGCGCGCCGCGGCGGCGAGCACCTCGTCCCGGAAGGCGTCGTCGTTGCCCATGACGGCGGAGACGCGGTTGCCCAGCGCCACGACCTGCGCGCCCGTGAGGGTGGCCACGTCCACGACGCGGTCCGGCCGCTCCGCGGTCGCCGCCACGAGCGCGTCGGCCATCACCAGGCGACCCTCGGCGTCGGTGTTGAGCACCTCGACCGTGGTGCCGCCGTGCATCGTCAGCACGTCGGAGGGCCGGATCGCCGTGCCGGAGGGCATGTTCTCGGCCACGGCCAGCCAGCCGGTCACCCGCACCGGAAGGTCGAGGTCGGCGACCGCCTTGACGGCGGCGAGGACCGCGGCCGCCCCGGACATGTCGCTCTTCATCGTCTCCATGCCGGCCGGGGGCTTCAGCGACAGGCCGCCGGAGTCGAAGGTGATGCCCTTGCCCACCAGGGCCAGGTGCGCCTTCGCGGCCTTCGGCGCGTGCTCGACGACGACCAGGCGCGGCGGGCGGGCGGAGCCCTGCCCGACGCCGAGGATGCCGCCGTAGCCGCCCTCCGCCAGTTCCGTCTCGGTCAGCACGCGCACATCCAGCGCGGTGCCGTCGGCGAGGTCGCGCGCGGCGTCGGCCAGGTCGGCCGGGGCGAGGTCGCCGGGGGCGGTGTTCACCAGGTCGCGCGCGGCGGCGACGGCCTCGCCCACCACGCGGGCGCGCTCCAGCGCGGCGCGCAGGGCCTTGTCGCGCGGCTTCGCCACCAGCAGCACCACCAGCGCGACGGGCTCGCGCTCGGCGGCCTTGTAGCGCGTGAAGGCGTAGGCGCCCAGGGCCGCCCCCTCCGCCAGCGCGCCGGCGGCCGCGGCGTCGGGCACGGGCAGCGCCAGCGCGACCCGGCGGCGTCCGGCCAGGGCCCGCACGGCGGTGCCGGCGGCCCGGCGCAGCGCCTCGTGGTCGTCCTCCTGCTCGCCGAGCCCGACGACCGCCACGAGGGGCGCGGCCACGCCCGCCACGCGGGGCACCAGGTGCACGGAGCCGGCCGCGCCGTCGGCGCCCAGGTCGGTCAGGGACTCCACCAGGGCCGAGCGCGCGGACCGGGGCAGGTCGTCGGCGCCCACCAGCAGCGGGGGGGCTCCCGGCGCGGAGCCCGGGGCACGGCGGGCCCCCAGCACGAGCGCGTCGGCGGCGACGCTCTTGACGGACTTGCTGCTCAGCTCCAGGCGGACCACCCCGTCACCCTACCGAGCGGTGCCCGGGCTCCTCGGCTGGCCCGCGCCGCCGGCGGCTTCCGCGGGCTCCGCCGTCTCCGGCTCGGTCCCCGTCTCCGGCTCGGTCCCCGTCTCCGGCTCGGTCCCCGCCTCGGGCTCGACCCCGGACACCGCCCCGGGCCCGGGCTCGGGTTCCCCGGGCTCCGGCTCCGGCTCCGGTTCGGGTTCCGGCTCCGGGGCGAGCGCCGCGTCCGCGGCGGCGAGCACCTGCGCGGCCCGCAGCACGCCCAGCGCCGCCAGCGCCCCCGTGCCGGCCCCGCGGCCGGCGCCGAGGTCCAGCACCGGCGTCAGCTTCAGCCGCTCCAGCGCCAGGTGCTGGGCGGGCTCGGCGGTGCGCGCGCCCACCGCCCACCACTTCTCGGCGCCCGGCACGGCGCGGCTGGCCACCAGGGCCGCCGCGGCGCCCACGACGCCGTCGAGCAGCACGGGGGTGCGCCGGGCCGCCGCGCGCAGGAGGAGCCCGACGGCGGCCGCGGTGTCCGGGCTGCCGACCGTCTGCAGCAGCACCACCGGCCGGGTGGCCACCGGCCGTGCGCGGCGCACGGCGTCGCGCACGGCCGCCGTCTTGCGCATCCACGCGTCGTCGTCGACGCCGCTGCCGCGGCCCACGACGTCCACGGCCCCCTTGCGCAGGGAGGCGGCGACGAGGGTGGCGGCCACCGTCGTCGCGCCCGTGCCCACGTCCCCGAGCAGCAGCAGGTCCACGCCCTCGTCGGCCGCCTCGTCGGCGATCGCGGCCCCGGCGCGCACGGCCGCCTCCGTCTCCTCGGCCGTCATCGCGTCCGCGACCGCCGCGTCACCGCTGCCGGCGCGCACCGCGCGCGCCGCGACGGCCGGCGGCAGGGGCTCCGCGTCCGGTCCGCCGGCGGCCACGCCGACGGCGTGCACCGCCAGCTCCACCCCGCCCGACGCGGCCAGGACCGCCGCGGGGTGGGTGCCGTCCGCCAGGGCGCGCACCGCGTCGGCGGTGCCGCCGGCGGGCAGCGCGGACACCCCGTGCGCGGCCACGCCGTGGTCACCGGCGAGCACCACCAGCCGCACCCGCTCCAGGGGCCCGGCCACGTCGGCGTCGCGGGTGCCGGCCAGCCAGGTGGCGAGCTCGCGCAACCGCGACGGCGCCCGCAGGGCGGAGGCCGGGCCGGCGGGCGCGGCGGGCGTGCGCGGGGAGCGCAGCCCCTCGGCGACCTCGCGCAGGTTCAGCGGCCGCGGGCCGTCGGTCATCGTCAGCTCCTCGGGGACGGTGGTGCGGGCAGCCCGCATGGTCGCACCCCCGCGCGCCCCGTCGCCGCGGACCGCTTGTCGACGCCCCCGGCGCACGCCTACCGTCGGCACGAGCGGTCGAGGGCGACCGCGGGGGACGGCGGGTGGTGCACGGGTGGGTACCGGGGAGCGGGCGCGCGGCGGCCTCCTCGCCGTCCGCGAGGACTGGCTGGCCTCCTGCGCGAGCGGCCGCGCGGGCACGCCCCTGCCGGGCGCGCGCGAGGTGGTCTCGCAGTCGTGGTGGCGCAGCCGCAGCACGGGCCTGGACCCGGACCGGGTGCTGGCCCCCCTGGCCCTGGACGGGGCGGGCCTGCGCGAGCGGCGCACGACCCACCCGCTGGCGCCGGTGCTGCCGACGGCGCGCCGGCTGCTGCTGGACGAGCCGCTGGGCGTGCCGGTCCTCATGGCCGTCAGCGACGTGGACGGCACGCTGCTGTGGGTGGAGGGCGACGCGGTGCTGCGCCGCGCCGCGGAGTCCATGAGCTTCCTGCCGGGCGCCCGCTGGAGCGAGGAGGCGGCGGGCACCAACGCCCCCGGCACCGCCCTGGCGCTGAGCCGGCCCGTGCGGGTGCGCTCGGGGGAGCACTACGCCACCGCCGCGGCGCGGTGGAGCTGCTCGGCGGCGCCGGTGCGCGACCCCGCCACGGGCCGGGTGCTGGGCGTGCTCGACCTCACCGGCGGCGACGACCTGGGGCGCGAGCGGGCGCTGGCGCTGGTGCGAGCGGCGGTCGGCGCGGTGGAGGGGGAGCTGCGGGTGGCGGCGCTGCGCCGCGGGCTGGCCGGCGCTCGTCCCGCCCCGGCCGCCGCCGGCCTGCGCCTGCTCGGCGGCGAGGCCGTGCTGCGCGCCGGCGGGGGCGAGCACCGCCTGTCGCTGCGGCACGCCGAGGTCCTCCTCCTGCTGCTGACCGGGCCCGCCGCCGGGTGGAGCGCCGGGGCGCTGGCCGGCGCCCTCGACGCGCGCGGCCTGGCGCCGGTGTCGGTGCGCGCCGAGGTGCACCGGCTGCGCGCGGTGCTCGCCGAGCGCACCGGCGCAGCGCTGGGGCTGACGCCCTCGCCGTACCGGCTCACCGGCGAGGTGGCCTGCGACGCGCTGCGGGTGCGCGACGCCCTGCGCGAGGGGCGGGTGGGCGACGCCGTCGACGGCTGGGGCGGCGACCTGCTGCCGGCCTCCGACGCGCCGGGGGTGCGCGAGGTGCGCGAGGAGCTGGTCGTGGCGCTGCGCACCGCCGTGCTGGAGGGCGAGGACGACGACGCGCTGCTGCGCTTCTCGCGCGGCGCCGCCGGGCGCGACGACCCGCAGGTCGTGCAGGAGCTGCTGCGCCGCCTCGCGCCGGGGCACCCGGCCCGCGGCGAGGTGCTCGCGCGCGCGGCCCGCCTCGCCGGCCGGCCGCACCCCTGACCACACCGGCGGGCGCTGCGACGCCGGTGCAACGCCGGTGCAACGCCGGCGCTCCTAGCGTGGGGCACCGGGCGACGAGGTGGTCGTCCGCACCCATCTCCGCGGAGGTCCCCATGACCGTGTACGAGGCTCCCGGCCGCTCCGGCAGCGTGGTCAGCTACGCCGGGCGCTACGACCACTACATCGGCGGCGAGCAGGTACCCCCCGCCTCGGGGGAGTACTTCGAGAACCCCACCCCCGTCACCGGCGAGGTGTTCACCGAGGTCGCCCGCGGCACCGCCGAGGACGTGGAGCGCGCCCTGGACGCCGCGCACGCCGCAGCGCCCGGGTGGGGCCGCACGTCCGTCGCCGAACGGGCGCTGGTGCTCACCCGCGTCGCCGACCGCATCGAGCAGAACCTCGAGGAGCTCGCCGTCGCCGAGACCTGGGACAACGGCAAGCCGGTGCGCGAGTGCCTGGCCGCCGACCTGCCGCTGGTGGTGGACCACCTGCGCTACTTCGCCGGGGTGGTGCGCGCCCAGGAGGGCGGCATCTCGCAGATCGACGACGACACCGTCGCCTACCACTTCCACGAGCCGCTCGGCGTGGTGGGGCAGATCATCCCGTGGAACTTCCCGCTGCTCATGGCGGTCTGGAAGCTCGCCCCGGCGCTCGCGGCCGGCAACGCCGTCGTCCTCAAGCCCGCCGAGCAGACCCCCGCGTCGATCATGCTGCTGATGGACCTCGTCGGCGACCTCCTGCCGCCGGGCGTGGTGAACGTCGTCAACGGGTTCGGCGCCGAGGCGGGCAAGCCGCTGGCGAGCTCCCCGCGCATCCGCAAGATCGCCTTCACCGGTGAGACGACGACCGGCCGGCTGATCATGCAGTACGCCAGCCAGAACCTCGTCCCGGTGACGCTGGAACTGGGCGGCAAGAGCCCCAACATCTTCTTCGAGGACGTCGCCCGCGCGAAGGACGACTTCTACGACAAGGCCCTCGAGGGGTTCACGATGTTCGCCCTGAACCAGGGCGAGGTGTGCACGTGCCCCTCGCGCGCCCTCATCCAGTCGAGCATCTACGACGAGTTCCTCACCGCCGCGACCGAGCGCACCAGGGCGGTGAAGCAGGGGAACCCGCTGGACACCGCGACGATGATCGGTGCGCAGGCGAGCAACGACCAGCTCGAGAAGATCCTGTCCTACATCGACATCGGGCAGCAGGAGGGCGCGAAGCTGGTGACGGGCGGGCACCGCTCGGACCTCGGCGGGGACCTCGCCGGCGGGTACTACGTCGAGCCGACGATCTTCGAGGGTGACAACTCGATGCGGATCTTCCAGGAGGAGATCTTCGGCCCGGTCGTGTCCGTGGCCAGGTTCGACGACCCCGACGACGCCCTGAAGATGGCCAACGACACCCTCTACGGGCTGGGGGCCGGGGTGTGGTCGCGCGACGTCCACCTCGCGTACCGGATGGGCCGCGGCATCCAGGCGGGGCGGGTGTGGACGAACAACTACCACGCCTACCCCGCGCACGCGGCGTTCGGCGGGTACAAGAGCTCCGGCATCGGCCGGGAGAACCACCGCATGATGCTCGACCACTACCAGCAGACGAAGAACCTGCTGGTCAGCTACTCCACCTCCAAGCTCGGCTTCTTCTGACGGGCGGCGGCGACGTGACGGGTGCCCCGCTCCCCGAGAGGGTGGCCCTGACCCCGCGGGCGGCGCAGCAGCTGCGCCGCCTGCGGGCTCGCCACGGGGAGCTGATGTTCCACCAGTCGGGCGGCTGCTGCGACGGCAGCTCCCCGATGTGCTTCGCGGCCGGGGACTTCCTCACCTCCGAGGCCGACGAGCACCTCGGCGACGTGGTGGTGCCGGCCGAGGGGCAGTCGGAGGGGTTCTGCGTCCCGGTGTGGATGTCGAAGGAGCAGTACGCGCGGTGGGCGCACACGCACCTGACGATCGACCTCGTGCCGGGACGGGGGGCCGGCTTCTCGCTGGAGGCCCCCGACGGCGTGCGGTTCCTGGTGCGCTCGCGCCTGGTGGGGGCGGCGGTCCCCGCGGCCTCCTGCGAGGTGCCGCCCGCAGCCCCGTGAGCGGTGCTCCGACGCCATGGTGTCTCACTGAGTGAGACGGTTGTCTCGCGGAGTGGATGGCGCTCGTGCGCTCGGGCACCCTTCCGGTGCCCCGTGCGCGCCGGTGACCCCGGTGCCCTCGCGGGCGCCCCGCGCCGGACCGCAGGAGGACCCCTGCCCGTGGCGCGACCCCGTGCAGCCCGCCCGCCCACCGAAGGTGTCCCATGGGTCCGTCCGACCTGAACCAGACCGCCCCGCCGCGCCCCGCCGCACCGCGGGACGCACCCGCCAACCCGGTCCGCCGGGTCGCCGCGGCCAGCCTCATCGGCACGACGATCGAGTTCTACGACTTCTACGTCTACGCGACGGCCGCCGTCCTCGTCTTCGGGCCGCTGTTCTTCCCGTCCGAGAACGAGACCGCCCAGACGCTCGCCTCGCTGGCCAGCTTCGCCATCGCCTTCGTCGCCCGGCCCATCGGCTCGGTCGTCTTCGGGCACTTCGGCGACCGCATCGGCCGCAAGACGACCCTCGTGGCCGCGCTGCTCGTCATGGGGATCTCCACGGTCCTCATCGGCGTGCTGCCCACCCACGCGAGCGTGGGCAACCTCGCCCCCGCGCTGCTGTGCCTGCTGCGCTTCGGGCAGGGCTTCGGCCTCGGCGGGGAGTGGGGCGGCGCCGCGCTGCTCGCCACCGAGAACGCCCCGCCGAACCGGCGGGCCCTGTACGGCATGTTCCCGCAGCTGGGCGCCCCGCTGGGCTTCATCATCGCCAACACCCTCTTCATCGTGCTGGCCACGACCATGAGCGACGAGACCTTCATGTCCTGGGGCTGGCGCGTGCCGTTCCTGCTCTCGGCCGCCCTGGTGCTGCTCGGCCTGTGGATCCGCCTCAGCCTGGCCGAGACCCCGGTCTTCGCCAGGGCGCTCGCCGAGAACCGGCAGGTGCGCGTCCCCGTGGCCGAGACCTTCCGCACCAGCTGGAAGCTGCTCGTGCTGGGCGCCTTCTCGGTCATGCTGACCTACACGCTCTTCTACCTGACCACGACCTGGTCGCTGGCCTACGGCACCTCCCCGGCGCTGGGCTACGAGCGGCAGGACTTCCTGCTCATGCTGTGCGTCGCCGTCCTGTTCATGGCCGCGGCGACCCCGCTGTCCGGGGTGCTCTCGGACCGCTTCGGGCGCCGCCCCGTGCTGGCCACCGCGATGGTCGGCGGCGCCGTCGTCGGCCTGCTCACCGGCCCGCTGCTGGGCTCCGGCAGCACCGCCCTGGTCATGGTGTGGCTGTGCGCCGGGCTGTTCTTCATGGGCCTGGTCTTCGGGCCCATCGGCGCCTACCTGCCCGAGCTGTTCCCCACGAACGTGCGCTACACCGGCGCCTCGCTCGCCTTCAACGCCGGCAGCATCCTCGGCGCCTCCCTCGCCCCCTACACCGCCGTGCGCCTCGCCGAGGCGCACG
>NZ_JALBVB010000056.1:9806-70486 GCF_022669155.1 Kineococcus sp. TRM81007
GCACGATCACGCGCGGGCCGTGTGCGCCGCGCGCAGCGTGCAGCTGGTGGTGTCGGCGTCGGCTGGGTGGGCGCCTACCTCGCCGGCACGGCCGTCGTGAGCCTCGTCGCGCTCGCCCTGCTGCGCGAGACCCGCACCAGCGACATCCACGACTGAGGCGCCCCGCGCCGGCCGGCCCGGTCCCCGCGCAGGGGGCCGGGCCGCTGCGCGTTACCCTGCCCCTGGTCGCGCCCGCACGGCGGTGGGGCCGGCGGGCGAGGGGAGACGTGGTGGCTGGCGGCTCGGGAGCTGCGTACCGGGCGCTGTACCGGACCGTCCTGACGAGGATCGACCCCGAGGTGGCCCACCACTGGGCGTTCACGGGCATGCGCACGGCCAGCCGGTTGCCCCCCGCGGTGCCGCTGCTGCGCCGGGCGTTCGTCGAGACCGACCCGCGCCTGCGCACCCGCGCCCTGGGCATGGACCTCTCCTCCCCGCTGGGGCTGGCCGCCGGCTTCGACAAGGACGGCACCGGCGTCGAGGCGCTCGCCCACTTCGGCTTCGCGTTCGTCGAGGTCGGCACCGTCACCGCCCTGCCCCAGCCGGGCAACCCGCGGCCGCGCCTGCACCGCCTCGTCGACGACCGCGCGGTCGTCAACCGCATGGGGTTCAACAACTCCGGCGCCGAGGCCGTGGCCCGACGCCTGCGCCGGCTGCGCGCCGTGCCGCCGACCCACCCCGTCGGCATCGGCGTCAACATCGGCAAGAGCAAGGTCGTCGCCGAGGAGGACGCCCCGGCGGACTACGCCGCCTCCGCCCGGCTGCTGGCCCCCTACGCCGACTACCTCGTCGTCAACGTCAGCTCCCCGAACACCCCCGGGCTGCGGAACCTGCAGGCCGTGGAGAAGCTGCGGCCCGTCCTCGCGGCCGCCCGCGACGCCGCCGCCGAGACCGCCCACCGGCACGTGCCCCTCCTGGTCAAGATCGCCCCGGACCTCTCCGACGAGGACGTCGACGCCGTCGCCGACCTCGCCCTCGCCGAGGGCCTCGACGGCATCGTCGCCACCAACACCACGATCGGCCGCGAGGGCCTGCGCTCCCACCCCGACGCCGTCGCCGCCGCCGGCGGCGGCGGTCTGTCGGGCGCCCCGCTGCGGGAACGTTCCGTGCAGGTGCTGCGCCGGCTCGCGGCGCGCACCGCCGACCGGCTCACCCTCGTCAGCGTCGGCGGCGTCGAGACCGCCGACGACGTGCACGAGCGCCTCGAGGCCGGTGCCTCCCTCGTCCAGGCGTACACGGCGTTCATCTACGAAGGACCGGGGTGGGCGCGCCGCGTCCTGTCCGGCCTCGCCGCCTCGCGCTCGCGCCGCGAGACCGACCGGGTCTGAGCGCCGGGCGCACCCCTCGAGTTGTGGCCGCCACCGGGAACGACGACGGTCGGGGGAGTCCCGCGAGCCCTCCCCGCTCGCGCCCCACCCGAGGAGCTCCATGACCGACGTCGACCAGCGCCGTCACGGCGGGTCGGACGACCCCTCCCGCCCCGGCGCCGACGGGCGCCCACCGCAGAGCGCCGACCCGGCCCGGTGGCGCGCCCTCGCCGTCTGCCTGGCCGCCGGGTTCATGACCCTGCTCGACGTCTCCATCGTCAACGTCGCCCTGCCCTCCATCGAGGACTCCCTCGGTGCAGGGCCCGCCCAGGTGCAGTGGATCGTCGCCGGCTACGCGCTCGCCTTCGGGCTGGTGCTCGTGCCCGCCGGCCGCGCCGGGGACCTCCTCTCCCGGCGCGCCCTCTTCCTGGTGGGGCTGGCAGGCTTCGTCGCCACCAGCGCCGCGGCCGGCCTGGTGCAGTCCGCCACCGCGCTCGCCGTCGTGCGCCTGCTGCAGGGCGTCACCGCCGGCCTGCTCAACCCGCAGGTCCTGGCGCTCATCCAGCGGCTGTTCACCGGCGACGAGCGCGCCCGCGCCTTCGCGGCCTTCGGCACCACGGTCGGGCTGTCCACCGCCGTCGGCCCGCTGCTCGGCGGCGCCATCCTCGCCGTCTTCGGGGAGGCCGAGGGCTGGCGCGGCGTCTTCCTCGTCAACGTCCCGATCGGCCTGGTGCTCCTGCCGCTGGCGTGGCGGTGGCTGCCGCGCCAGGAGGGCGAGGAGGGCCCCCGGCCCCGCTTCGACGTGCCCGGTCTGCTCCTGCTCGCCGCGGCGGTCCTGCTCGTGATGCTGCCGTTCGTGCTCACCACCGGGGAGGGGGGCTCACCGGCGCGCTGGTGGCTGCTGGCCCCCGGCGCGCTCCTGCTGGGCCTGTTCGCCCTCTGGGAGCGGCGCCAGGACCGGCGCGGGCAGCAGCCCGTGGTCGCCGCCGACCTCGTGCGCACCGCGTCGTTCACCCGCGGAGCCCTGGTCGGCGTGTCCTACTTCGCCGGCTTCACCGGCATCTTCCTCGTCGTCACCCTCTACCTGCAGTCCGGGCTGGGCTTCACGCCCCTGCAGGCGGGCCTGGTGCAGACGCCGTTCGCGCTCGCCTCCGCCGTCTTCGCCCAGGTCGGCGGCCGGCAGGTCGCGCAGAGCGGCCGGCGCGTCGTCGTGCTCGGCCTCGTGGTGGTCGCCGCGGGGCTCACCGCGGCCGACGTGGTCGCCGCCGCCGTGCAGGGCACCAGCGGCGCGATCGCCCTGGCGGCGTGCCTGGCCGTCGCGGGCGCGGGCAGCGGACTGGTCATCTCCCCCAACCAGACCCTCACCCTCGCTGACGTGCCGCGCAGCGTCGCGGGCACCGCGGGCGGGGTGCTGCAGACCGGGCAGCGCATCGGCTCCGCGATCGGGGTCGCCGCCGTCACGGCCGTGTTCTTCTCCGCCCTCGCCGGCGAGGGCCTGAGCGGAGCGGCGGGCACCCGGTCCGGCGCCGTGCCGCCGCAGGTGCAGGAGGCGTTCGGCGAGGCCCTGTCCACCGGTCTGCGGGTCTCCCTCGGCCTGGTGCTGGCGGCCCTGGTGTTCGCGCTGCTGGACCTGCGCCGGCGCGAGGGGACCGTCCGGCCCCGCGCCCGCCGCGGGTGACGCCCGGCACGCTCGCACGCGGTCGGCTAGCGTCCCCCGGGTGAGACCGACGCACTGGACCTGGACCTTCGAGGACGCCGACGGGCGGCCCGTCGAGGGCGGTGACGACATCCCCGCGGCGCAGGTGTTCGCCACGCAGGCCGACGCCGAGGCGTGGATCGGGGAGAACTGGCGCGCGCTGCGCGGGCGCGGCGCGGAGACGGCGCACCTGACCGCCGACGGCCGCCGCGTCGGCGGCCCGCTCGGCCTGCACCCCGCCGACTGAGCGGGGCACGGGCCGGGCGGACCGCCGGGTCAGCGGCTGCGGGTCAGGACGGCCGCTCGGTGGGGGCGTTGCGCGCCGTCATCCCCGGGTCGCGCTCGACCACGTCGCCCAGCAGGTCGTCGATGCGGGCCATGAGCTCGGCGGGGATCACCACGCCGGCCGCCGCCACGTTCTCCGTCACCTGCTCCGGCCGGGAGGCCCCGATGATCGCGGTGGCGACGTTGTCGTTCTGCAGCACCCACGCCACCGCCAGCTGCGACATCGACAGGTCCAGCTCGGCGGCCACGCCGCGCAGCTTCTGCACGCGCTCGAGCACCTCGTCGCGCATCCAGCGGCTGATCATCTGCCGGCCGCCCTTCTCGTCCGTGGCGCGGCTGCCCGCCGGCGGTTCCGCGCCGGGACGGTACTTGCCGGTCAGGACGCCCTGGGCGATGGGCGACCACACCACCTGCGAGACGCCCACCTCCCGGCTGGTGGGCACGACCTCGCCCTCGATGACCCGCCACAGCGCGGAGTACTGCGGCTGGTTGGAGACGAGCTGGAAGCCCAGCTCGCGGGAGAGGGCGTGCCCGGCGCGGATCTGCTCGGCCGTCCACTCGCTGACGCCGATGTACAACGCCTTGCCGGAGCGCACGACGTCCGCGAACGCCTGCATCGTCTCCTCGAGCGGCGTCGTGGTGTCGTACCGGTGCGCCTGGTAGACGTCGACGTGGTCGGTGCCCAGCCGGCGCAGCGACCCCTCGATGGACTCCGAGATGTGCTTGCGCGAGAGCCCGGAGTCGTTGGGGCCCTTCGGGCCGGTGGGGAAGTAGACCTTCGTCATGATCTCGAGGCTCTCGCGGCGCTCGCCCTTCAGCGCCTGCCCCAGGACCGTCTCCGCCGCCGTGTTCGCGTAGACGTCGGCGGTGTCGAACGTGGTGATCCCGGCGTCGAGGGCGGCGCGCACGCACGCGGTCGCGGCGTCGTTCTCGACCTGCGATCCGTGCGTGAGCCAGTTGCCGTAGGTGATCTCCGAGATCTTGAGACCGCTGCGACCGAGGTGTCGGAACTCCATGGGCGCGACGGTAGGCCCTGCGGCGCCGCAGCGCGCCCCAGCACGCCCGCGCGATCCCGTCGCGAGGGGTGCGGGTGGGTCAGCGCGGGTGCGCGCCCCGCTCGACCATCGGCACCGGCCGGCGCATCCGGCGGATCTGCAGGGCGCGGGTGACGCCGTAGGAGACCAGGCCCCGCTCGGGGGTCTCGAAGCGCTGCGCCAGGGCCTTCTTGACGCGGCGGCCCAGCAGGACGCTGTCGACCACGACGACGGCGAGCATGCCGTAGATCAGCAGGGTCGTGGCCAGCAGCAGCTCGGCCGAGCCCAGCGGCTGGGCCACCACCGACAGCAGCAGCGAGGCGCCGGCGATGATGAGGAAGTACTCGCCGACGTTGCGGCGGGCGTCGACGAGGTCGCGCACGAAGCGGCGCTGCGGGCCGCGGTCGCGCGCCGGCAGGTAGCGCTCGTCGCCGGTGAGCAGCGCCTGCTGGACCTTCAGCCGCTCCTCGCGCTGGGCGGCCCGGGCGGCCTTCGCGGCGGCCTTGCGGTCCGCCGGCACGAGGGGACGGGCGTTGCGGGCCTGCGCCTCGCTGCGTCGCGGGGTCGGGCGGCCCTTGCCACCCGGCTTCGTCAGCTCGACGGCCGGGGCGGGCGGTGCCTCGGGGGCCTGCTTCTCCTTCGAGCGTCCGAACACGCCGTCAGGGTACGGCACCCCCGGTACCGCCCCGGTCGCTCGCGCCGGGGCGCGGAGTAGCGTCGGCGACCGTGAGCCAGGACACCCCGCCCCTGCCCGCCGCCGGTCCCGCGCGCACCGAGGCGCTGCGCGAGGCGTGCGCCGCCGGCGTCCCCGCCGCGCGCGCCGACCTGGAGGCGCTGGTGCGCATCCCCAGCGTCTCCGCCCGCGCCTTCGACCAGGCGCACGTCGCCGCCAGCGCCGAGGCCGTGGCCGACCTGCTGCGGCGGGCGGGCCTGCCGGAGGTGGGGATCCGCACCGCCACGGCCGTCGTCGACGGCGAGGAGGTGCGCAGCGCACCCGCCGTCGTGGCGCACCGTCCCGCGCCGGCCGGCCGGCCCACCGTGCTGCTGTACGCCCACCACGACGTGCAGCCGCCCGGGCGCGACGAGGAGTGGACCAGCCCGCCCTTCGAGCCCACGGAGCGCGACGGGCGGCTGTTCGGGCGCGGCACCGCCGACGACAAGGCGGGCGTCGTCGTGCACGCCAACGCCCTGCGCACGCTGCTGCCGCTGTGGGGGCCCGAGGACGGGGTGGGCGTGACGGTGTTCGTCGAGGGGGAGGAGGAGGTGGGTTCGCCCGCGTTCGCGGCCTTCCTCACCGAGCACCGCGCCGACCTGGCCGCCGACGTGATCGTCGTGGCCGACTCCGGCAACTGGCGGGTCGGCGTGCCGGCGATCACCACGACGCTGCGGGGCCTGGTGGACTGCGTGGTCACCGTCTCGGTCCTGACGCACCCGGTGCACTCCGGCGTCAACGGCGGTCCCGTCCTGGACGCGCTGACGTGCCTGGCGCGCCTGCTCGCCACCCTGCACGACGAGGCCGGCGACGTGGCCGTGCGCGGGCTGCTGACCGGCACCGCCGGCGAGGTGGACCTGACCGAGGCGCAGTACCGCGCGGACGCCGGCGTGCTGGACGGGGTCCTGCTGGCCGGCACCGGCTCGGTGGCGGACCGGCTGTGGGCCAAGCCGGCGATCTCCGTCATCGGCGTCGACGCCACCGACGTCGAGCGGGCGAGCAACACCCTGGTGCCCTCGGCGCGGGCCAAGGTCAGCGTGCGCCTGGCGCCCGGGCAGGACCCGGCCGCGGCCATGACCGCGCTGCGCCGGCACCTGGTGGCGCACGCCCCCTTCGGCGCGCGGGTCGAGGTCGCCGAGGGGGAGCGGGGCAGCTCCTTCTCCGCCGACACCTCCTCGCCCGCCCACGAGGTCGCGCGGACGGCCTTCGAGCAGGCCTACGGCGCCCCCGTGGTGGAGATGGGCATGGGCGGTTCCATCCCCTTCATCGCCGACCTGGTCGCCGAGCACCCGGCCGCCTCCATCCTCGTCACCGGCGTGGAGGACCCCGACTCGCGCGCCCACGGGCCGGACGAGTCGCTGCACCTGGGCGACTTCGAGCGGGCCTGCTTCGGCGAGGTGCTGCTGCTGGACGGCCTGGCCGGCGTGCCCGCCCCCGTCACCGCCCCGGGGGACGGCGGCTCGGCCGGCGCCGCGACCGGTGCGCGGCGGTCGTAACCTGGGGCCGGGAACAACCGTGCCGCCGAGGCGGTTGGCCCGGACAGCGTCCCCAGTCGACGAGTGGAAGCGGAGACGAGCCACATGACCACGACGACCGCTGCAGAGGAGACCCGCGCCCACGGCGTGGAGCTCACCGACGTCGCCGCCACCAAGGTCCGCAGCCTGCTGGAGCAGGAGGGCCGTGACGACCTGCGGCTGCGCATCGCCGTCCAGCCCGGTGGCTGCTCGGGCCTGATCTACCAGCTCTACTTCGACGAGCGCGAGCTCGACGGGGACGCCGTGCGCGACTTCGAGGGCGTCGGCGTGGTCGTGGACAAGATGAGCGCGCCCTACCTCGACGGCGCGACCATCGACTTCGCCGACACGATCGAGAAGCAGGGCTTCACGATCGACAACCCCAACGCGGGCAGCAGTTGCGCCTGCGGCGACTCGTTCTCCTGACGGGTCCGGTACCACCGACGGCCCCCGCGCTGCACGGCGCGGGGGCCGCTCGCGTGTGGGCGGCACCGCTGCCCACCGCCCCCGCGCGGCGACCGCGCCGGCACCCGGGGCCCGCCCGCTTCGACTTCGACCGCCTCGCCCCGCGCCCGGGGGAGGACCTCGTGGCCGCCGGCGGCGACCTGGCCCCCGCCACGCTGCTGTCCGCCTACGCGCACGGGTTGTTCCCGATGGGCCTGGGCGGCGGTGGGCGGGGGCCGCTGGGCTGGTGGTCCCCGGACCCGCGCGGGGTGCTGCTGCCCGGGCGCGTGCACGTCTCCCGCTCGCTGCGCCGCTCGCTGCGCTCCTTCGAGGTGCGCGTGGACACCGCCTTCGACGAGGTCGTCGCCGGCTGCGCCGACCCCTCGCGGCCGGGGGAGTGGATCACCCCCGAGGTGGCCGCGGCCTACGGCGAGCTGCACCGCCTCGGCTGGGCGCACTCGGTGGAGGTCCTGCTCGACGGGGAGCTGGCGGGTGGCCTGTACGGCGTGGCGCTGGGCGGGCTCTTCGCCGCCGAGTCGAAGTTCCACCGCGTGCGCGACGCCTCCAAGGCGGCCGTGGTGGCGCTGGCCGACCTGCTGCTCGCCGACGGCGTGCCGGGGCGGCTGGTGGACGTGCAGTGGCGCACGGAGCACCTGGCGACCCTCGGCGTGGAGGAGGTCGGCCGCCCCGCCTACCACCGCCTGCTGGGTGCCGCGCTGGAACTGCCCGTGCCGCCGGTGTTCGCGGCGCGCCCCGACCCTCCCCACAGCTACGACGGGGGGTAGTCTCATCACTCGAAGGGACGCCCCTGCCCGGGACCGGCACGGTCCAGGTGCGGGACGTCCTCGTCTCTGCACGAACCGTGGGAAGGCCGACGTTGGGCACGCGAGACTCGGACGCGACGCGTCGTCGCCGTCCCCCCAGGGCGCTGGTCGCCGGTGTCGTCGCCGGGGCGGCGGGGCTGTTGCTGACGGGCTGCGCCACCTCCGACTGGCCGGACGCGAGCGCCGGCAACTTCTTCCTGCCCGACTCCAGCGTCGGGGCGACGAACGAGACCGAGCGCATCTCCGAGCTGTGGGACGGCTCGTGGATCGCCGCGCTGGCCGTGGGCCTGTTCGTCTGGGGCCTGACGATCTGGTGCGTGGTGGCGTACCGCCGCCGCAAGGGCGACCCGGACCTGCCGCCGCAGACGCGCTACAACATGCCGATCGAGATCCTCTACACCGTCGTCCCGGTGATGATGATCGGCGTCCTCTTCTTCTACACGGCCCGCGACCAGGCGGCGATCCTCGACGACTCCGGCACGCCCGACGTGACCGTGGACGTCATCGGCAAGCAGTGGTCCTGGGACTTCAACTACCTCGACGAGTCCGGCAACCCGATCGTCTACGAGGTCGGCCGCCAGGCGGAGCTCGACGGCGAGGAGCTGGTCGAGGGGCAGGTGCCCACCCTGTACCTGCCGGTCGACCAGACCGTCCAGTTCAACCTGTACTCGCGCGACGTCGCGCACTCCTTCTGGGTGCCGGCCTTCCTCTTCAAGATGGACCTGTACCCGGGCAGCTACCCGACCGGTCCGAACATGTTCCAGCTCACCCCCACCAAGGAGGGGGTGTTCAAGGGCAAGTGCGCCGAGCTCTGCGGCGACTACCACGCCGAGATGCTCTTCGACGTCCGGGTGGTCTCCGAGGCGGAGTACGCCGAGCACCTGGAGCGCCTGGCCGCAGCCGGCCAGACGGGTGGTCTGCCGACCACGATCGGCGGCGAGCTGGCGCGCGACCCCGGCGGTGCTGAGCCCGCCGGTGATGAGACCAGCGGGGGGAACAACAGCTGATGGCCAGCGAGAGCTTCAACGTGCCGGGCGTGGCGGCCCGGGTCACCACGCGCCAGCCGCTCGGGGCGGTCGTGCCCCGTCGCCGCGGCTCGGTCATCGCGGGCTGGTTGTCCAGCACCGACCACAAGGTGATCGGCAACCTCTACTTCGTCACCTCGTTCGTCTGGTTCCTCGTCGGCGGGATCCTCGCGCTGATGATCCGCGCGGAGCTGTGGGAACCGGGCATGCAGATCTACAACACGAAGAACGAGTACAACCAGTCGTTCACCATGCACGGCACGATCATGCTGCTGCTGTTCGCCACTCCGTTGTTCTCCGCCTTCGCCAACGCGATCATGCCGCTGCAGATCGGTGCGCCGGACCTGGCGTTCCCGCGGCTGAACATGATGGCCTACTGGCTCTTCCTGTTCGGCGGGCTGATCGCCGCCTCCGGCTTCCTGACCCCCGGTGGGGCCGCCGCCTTCGGCTGGACGGCCTACACGCCGCTGTCGGACGTGGTGCACTCACCCGGTCTGGGTGGTGACCTGTGGGTGATGGGCCTGGCCATGACGGGCTTCTCCACCATCCTCGGCTCCGTCAACTTCATCGCCACGATCCTGTGCATGCGCATGCCCGGCATGACCATGTTCCGGATGCCGATCTTCACCTGGAACACCCTGATCACCAGCGTGCTGGTGCTCATGGCCTTCCCCGTGCTGGCGGCGGCCCTGTTCGCCCTGGGCGCCGACCGGTTGCTGAACGCGCACATCTTCGCGCCCGAGGCGGGCGGCTCGATCCTGTGGCAGCACCTCTTCTGGTTCTTCGGGCACCCCGAGGTCTACGTCATCGCGCTGCCGTTCTTCGGGATCATCACCGAGGTCATCCCGGTCTTCAGCCGCAAGCCGGTCTTCGGCTACAAGGGCCTGGTCTTCGCGACCGTGTCCATCGCGGGGCTGTCCACCACCGTGTGGGCGCACCACATGTACGCCACCGGCAAGGTGCTGCTGCCCTTCTTCGCGTTCATGACGATGCTCATCGCGGTGCCGACGGGGCTGAAGTTCTTCACCTGGATCGGCACCATGTGGCGCGGCTCGATCACCATGGACACCCCCATGCTGTGGGCGATCGGCTTCCTGGTGACCTTCCTCTTCGGCGGTCTGACCGGCGTCATCCTGGCCGCGCCCCCGCTGGACTTCCACGTCACCGACTCCTACTTCGTGGTGGCGCACTTCCACTACGTCGTCTTCGGCACCGTGGTCTTCGCGATGTTCGCCGGCTTCCACTTCTGGTGGCCGAAGCTCACCGGCAAGATGCTCGACGAGCGCCTGGGCAAGATCCACTTCTGGCTGCTGTTCGTCGGCTTCCACAGCACCTTCCTCATCCAGCACTGGCTGGGTGCGGCCGGCATGCCCCGCCGGTACGCGGACTACCTGCCCGGTGAGGGCTTCCAGTCCATGCACCAGATCTCGACGGTCGGCTCCTTCATCCTCGGCGCCTCCTTCATCCCGTTCATCTGGAACGTGTACCGCACCGCACGGTTCGGCGAGAAGATCACCGTGGACGACCCCTGGGGCTACGGCATGTCGCTGGAGTGGGCCACCTCGTGCCCGCCGCCGCGGCACAACTTCACCTCGCTGCCGCGGGTGCGTTCCGAGCGCCCGGCGTTCGACCTGCACCACCCGGAGGCGGTCGGGCACGACACGCCCACCGATGGCAGCCGGAAGAACCTGCTGGACCACGTGTACGGCGAGCCGGACCTCTCCGGCCGCCAGGAAGATGTCGGAGGCCGCTGACCGATGAAGCCCGAGACCTGGCTGTTCTCCGGGGGGATGCTCTTCTTCTTCCCCGTGGCCTTCGTGTACGGCTTGTTCACCCAGTGGCAGGAGTGGGTCGGCTTCATCGCGCTCCTGCTGACCGGTGGCCTGGCGCTGCTGGTGGGGGTCTACCTCTTCATCACCGCCCGGCGCATCGACCCCCGGCCCGAGGACGACCTGCGCGCCGACATCACCGAGGGCGCGGGGGAGCAGGGCTTCTTCCCGGCGTACAGCTGGTGGCCCCTGTACCTCTCCGCCGCCTGCGCCGTCGTCTTCCTCGGTGCCGCGATCGGCTGGTGGCTGTGGTTCATCGGTCTGGTCTTCACCATCCCGATGATCATCGGCTGGGTGTACGAGCACTACGTGGGTGAGTACGCCCACTGAGACCGGCCCAGCACGGACGACGGGGCCCCGCACCACCAGGTGCGGGGCCCCGTCGCGTTGTCCGGGGCCCCCGTTCGCTCCCCGCCGTGGAGGCGGGCCACGCGGCCAGCACCGCCACCCCCCACGGGGGCCCGCCCCCCACGTCCCCGCGGCCGCGAGGGCGTCGGGCAACGCCACACGGCGCCGAGACGGAAGCTGGCGGCGCCACGGATCGTTGTGATCCGGAGTGCAACGCGCGGCCCCGGCGCCGCGTCTGACCAGTGGGGCCGTCCCGCGCCGGCGCGAGGGCGGTAGGTAGAGCGATCCGGGTCTCCGCACGGGGCCCGCAGGGGGGAAGCAGCAGTGAGCACGTCGTACCAGCACGTCCGAGCCTGGGCGCCCGCAGCTCTCGTCCTGGCCATGGCCACGGCCGTGAGCGCCTGCGGGCCCGCGACGACCGGTGGCACCGCGCCGGGGGTCCGCGCCAGCGTGTCGGCCACGCCGAGCGCACCTCCCGTCGAGGTGACCGTCGCACCCGCCGACCCCGGTACCGGTGTGCGGCTCGACACCCCGATCACCGTGTCCGTCGCCCGCGGAGACCTCCAGCAGGTCACCGTGACCACCTCCGAGGGCACCCCGCTGGAAGGTGGCCTCGACCCCGCCGGCGCCGTCTGGACCAGCACGGGGGAGCTGGCTGCCGGCACGCGCTACGCCGTGCACGTCGTCGCCACCGACACGGCGGGCGAGACGGTCACCCGCGACAGCGCGGTCACCACCCTCACCCCGGCGACCACCGCCTTCCCGTCCGTGGCCCCGCTCGACGGATCGACCGTCGGCGTGGGGATGCCGATCATCGTCACGCTCGACGAGCCCGTCGCCGACGACCGCCGTGACGAGGTGGAACGCAACCTGCACGTCACCACCACGCCCGCACCCGTCGAGGGGTCGTGGAGCTGGCAG
Source organism: Kineococcus sp. TRM81007 (assembly GCF_022669155.1). Classification (GTDB taxonomy): domain Bacteria; phylum Actinomycetota; class Actinomycetes; order Actinomycetales; family Kineococcaceae; genus Kineococcus. The sequence goes on from NZ_JALBVB010000056.1 coordinate 21,785, forward strand.
TCCGACTCGAAGGTGCAGTTCCGTCCGAAGGACTACTGGCCCGCGCAGACGGACGTGCACATCGACCTCGACCTCGGCGACGTCGAGGTCGCTCCCGGTGTGTGGGGGACCACTCGGGACATCGACTTCACCGTCGGCAGCGCCGTCGTCAGTACCGTCGACATCGCCGCCCACACCATGACCGTCACCCGCGACGGCGAGGTGCTCCGCACCATCCCGATCACCGCCGGCCAGTCCGGCCACGGTGGCCGCTACGTCACTCGCAGCGGCACCAAGGTCATCATGAGCCTCGAGGAGTCACGGCAGATGGACGCCGAGACCACCGGTGTCAGCCCCGACGACCCCGAGTACTACAACGTCGCCGTGGAGTACGCGATGCGGCTGACCAACTCGGGGGAGTTCCTGCACGCCGCGCCCTGGTCCGTCGCCTCGCAGGGTCGCGCCAACGTCAGCCACGGGTGCACCGGCATGAGCACCGAGGACGCCCGCTGGATGTTCGAGCACTCCAAGGTTGGGGACGTCGTCGTGTTCACCGGCACCGACCGCGGCATGGAGGAGGGCAACGGCTTCGCCGTGTGGAACGAGACGTGGGAGGACTGGACAGCCGGGTCGGCGCTGAGCTGACGGTCCCTCCAGACGTCCCCTGCAGGCGCCTGGAGCACGACGAAGGCCCCGGGCGAGTTGTGTTGTGCCCGGGGCCTTCGTCGTGACCGCTGCTAGCCGCGGCGTCGCCGCGTCAGTCAGCCGTGGTACTTCTGCGACGTGGCGATCGCCGCGTCGCCCTGCTTCTCCTCGATCGAGGCGTGCTCCTGGCTCTCGATCTCGGTGTCGTGCCCGTGGTGAGCCGCCGCCAGCTCAGCGGGCGTCACCGGCTCCACGCGGTCCTCGAAGTAGAAGCGCGACAGGCGACGCTGCACCTTGCCGTACAGGCTGTTCGGGTTGCCCGCGTCGAGACGGTCCTCGACGTCCATCGGGCGGTTGGCGTCGTGCTGGACCAGGACCCAGCGCTCCGCCTCGCTCAGCGGGGCGTGGACCTCGATGAACTCACCGTGCGGCAGGCGCACGATGCGGCCGGTCTCACGGCCGTGCAGCGCCTTCTCGCGGTCCTTGCGCTGCAGGCCCAGGCAGATGCGCTTGGTGACCACGAACGCCAGCGCCGGCAGGACGAACACCGCCACGCGCATGAACCGGGTGATGTCGTTGATCGACAGCCCCACCATGTGGGCGATGACGTCGTTGCCGCCCGAGATCCACAGCAGGACGTAGAACGTCAGCGCCATGACCCCGAGCCCGGTGCGGGTGGGGGCGTTGCGGGGGCGGTCCAGCAGGTGGTGCTCGCGGCGGTCACCCGTCGCGGCCTGCTCGATCCACGGGTACAGCGCCCCCGCGGCCATCACGAACAGGATGAGCGCCGTCGTGGGGATGAAGATGTTCATCGAGAACGTGAAGCCGAAGAGCGTGAACTCCCACCACCCCGGCGTGATGCGCACCGCGCCGTCCAGCCAGCCCATGTACCAGTCCGGCTGCGAACCCGCTGTCACGGGGGAGGGGTCGTACGGCCCGTAGGCCCAGATCGGGTTGATCTGCACCAGTCCGGCGATCAGGGCGATGACGCCGAAGACGATGAAGAAGAAGCCGCCGGCCTTCGCCATGTACACCGGGAACAGGGGGAAGCCGACGACGTTGTCCTCGGTCCGGCCCGGCCCGGGGTACTGGGTGTGCTTGTGGATCACGACCAGGGCCAGGTGCACGACGATCAGGCCCAGCATGACCGCCGGCAGCAGCAGGATGTGGATGGTGAAGAAGCGCGGGATGAAGTCCTCGCCGGGGTACTCGCCGCCGAAGAGGAAGAAGCTGATGTAGCTGCCGACCACCGGGACGGACAGGATGATCGCCTGGGCGATGCGGATGCCCGTGCCGGAGAGCAGGTCGTCGGGGAGGGAGTAGCCGGTGAAGCCCTCGAACACGGCCAGGAGCGCCAGCACCAGGCCGATGACCCAGTTGATCTCGCGCGGCTTGCGGAAGGCACCGGTGAAGAACACGCGGATCATGTGGACGACGGTCGCCGCCACGAAGATCAGTGCGGCCCAGTGGTGCACCTGGCGCATGATCAGGCCACCGCGCACGTCGAACGAGATGCGCAGCGAGGAGGCGTAGGCCTCGGACACTCCCTGCCCCGCCAGCGGTGCGTAGTCACCGTTGTAGACGGTGTGCGCCGCGCTCGGCTCGTAGAAGAACGTCAGGAACGTCCCCGTGAAGAGCAGGATGACGAAGCTGTAGAGGGTGATCTCACCCAGCATGAACGACCAGTGGTCGGGGAAGATCTTGCGGGCGAAGCCGTTGACGATCTTGCTCGCGCCGACGGTGTCGTCGGCGAAGTTGCCGACGCCACCGGCGGCCTTGTCGATGGTGCTCATCCGCGCTCCCAGAAGCTCGGGCCCACGGCTTCGTGGAAGCCGCTGCTCGCCTGCAGGTACCCCTCGGCGTCCACCCGGATGGGAAGCTGCGGCAGGGGACGGTTGGCGGGGCCGAAGATCACCTTGCAGTCCTGCGTGACGTCGAAGGTCGACTGGTGGCAGGGGCACAGCAGGTGGTGGGTCTGCTGCTCGTAGAGGGCCACGGGGCAGCCCATGTGCGTGCAGATCTTCGAGTAGGCGACGGTGCCGTCCACGCCCCACTCGGCCGACTTCGGCGTGAGCAGGTCCTCGTCCAGCCGCATGAGCAGGACCGCGGACTTCGCCTTCTCGTTCAGCGGCTCCTCGAGCTCGTCGATGCCCTCGGGCATCACGTGCACGACCGTGCCGTACGTCAGGTCGGCCGCCCGGATGCGCCCGCCGGTCGGGTCCTTGACCAGGTAGGTGCCCTCCTCCCACATGGTCACGGAGAGGCTGTTGCCCGGCAGCGGACCGGTGTCGCGGAAGAAGAAGACGGCCGGCAGCGGGAAGAGCGCCAGCGCACCGATGAGGGTGTTGCGGATCAGCGGGCGCCGCCCCAGGCCGGCCTCGGCCGAGCCCTCCTTGAGGATGGCCACCGCCTGCTCCCGCTCGGCGGTGGTGCCGCGCTGGCGGTGCCGGTAGTCGATCCGCTCGTCGTCCGGCATGAGGGTCTTCGCCCAGTGCACGGCCCCCACGCCCAGCATGAACAGGGAGACGAACATGCACAGGCCGATGGCGCGGGTCGAGGTGCTGATCCGGTCCCAGCCGCCGTTGTACTCGATCCCGATGATCGAGACGATGATCCCGATGGAGCCCAGCACCGACAGCAGCAGCATGAACGCCACCTGGCGCTCGGCCCGCTTGGCGGCCTGCGGGTCGACGTCGCCCATGCGGTGGCGGTGCGGGGGCAGGCCCGGGTTCTCGAAGCGCTCCGGCACCCCGCTCCCGGACTTCGCCAGGGCCGTGGACCCCTGCCCGTGCGCCTCGTCGGCGCGTTCGATCTCGCTCATGCTCCCTGCCCGTCCGTGCGGAGTCCTGCCCCGCGGTCCATGTCGATCACCGCACCGGTCACGAGGACTTCATCCCCAGCCAGACCGAGCAGCCGACCAGGAGCCCGATGCCCGCGATCCAGGCGAGCAGGCCCTCGCTCACCGGGCCCAGCGAACCCAGCGGCAGGCCGCCCGGCTCGGGGCGGAACTCCTCCTCCTGGGTGAGCCAGGCGATGATCGCGGTCTTGTCCTCGGGGCTGATGGTGCTGTTCGGGAAGACCGGCATCGACTGCGGGCCGGTCACCATCGCCTCGTAGATGTACTTGCCCTCGACGCCCGTCAGGTCCGGGGCGTACTTGCCGCCGGTGAGGGCGCCGCCCTTGCCGGCGAAGTTGTGGCACATCGCGCAGTTGGTGCGGAAGATCTGGGCGCCGCGGGAGACGTCCTGGGCGGTGACGTCCGACATGTCGAGGACGTCCTCGCCGGGGATCGCCGGCCCGGGGGCCAGCGAGGCGATGTACGCGGCCATCTGGTCGATCTGCTCCTGCGAGAAGCGGATCTTCGGCACCTCGGGAGCCTGCGCGGAGGACATCTGCAGCGGCATGCGCCCGGTGCCGACCTGGAAGTCGACGGACGCAGCACCCACGCCGATGAGGGAGGGGCCGGCGCCGCTGCCGTCCACGATCTCGCCCCCCTGCGCGTCCAGGCCGTGGCAGGTCGCGCAGTTGGCGAGGAACAGCTCCTTGCCGGCCTGCAGGTCGTCCGCGTCCGCCGTCGCCGTGGAGGCCTCCGCCGGGCGGGGGGCCACTGCGGCGTACAGGCCGCCGACGAGGACGAGCGCCAACGCGATCAGCACGACGACGGCCAGCGGGTGGCGCCGTCGGGCGCTGAGTGCGGTGAGGGTCCTGGTCACGGTCGTGGTGCTCGCTTCCGTCGGGGCTTTCGCGTGCGGTGGGGAGGGCTGCTGGTCACTGGAGGATGTAGATGACCGTGAACAGGCCGATCCACACCACGTCGACGAAGTGCCAGTAGTACGAGATGACGATCGCGCTGGTCGCCTCCTGGTGCCCGAAGCGCTTCGCGGCGAACGAGCGCACGATCACGAGGAGGAAGGCCACCAGGCCGCCCAGGACGTGGATGCCGTGGAAGCCGGTGGTCAGGATGAACGCCGAACCGTAGGAGTCCGAGGCGATCGTCAGACCCTCGACGGCCAGTTCCGCGTACTCGTACACCTGCCCGGCGACGAAGATCGCGCCGAAGATGTAGGTGAGGACGAACCACTCCTGCATGCCCCAGGTCCCGACCTGCCACAGCCGGCCGCGACGTCGCGGCTGGAAGCGCTCGGCGGCGAACACGCCGAACTGGCACCAGAACGACGAGATCACCAGGATGATCGTGTTCACGGTGGCGAAGGTCACGTTCAGCTTCTCGGTGCCCGTCTCCCACAGGTCGGGCGCCACCGAGCGGAGCGTGAAGTAGATGGCGAAGAGGCCGGCGAAGAACATGAGCTCGCTCGCGAGCCACACGATCACGCCCACCGACACCAGGTTCGGCCTGTTCACCGAGCCGTGCGCGGGACTCGGGGTACTGCTCTGGACAGCCTGTGCACTCGCCACGACAGCCATCATGCCCCACCACCCCCCGCGAGTGCCGACCGGCCCACCGACGACGTGTCGTAGACCACGGCGCGAGCCCGGGTGCCGGGTTCGCGGGGCCCGCCCCGAGCCGTCCGGGTGAGACCCGGCGCGAGGTGCGGAGGAGGTGCGCCGCGCTGGTGGCCGAGCCGCGGGAGCGAGGTGCGGACCCGGTGCCCGACGGGGTCAGTAGGGTGCGGGCGCACGCCTCGACCCGCCACGACCCCCGGGGACCCCCATGACGCTCCCGCAGGCCAGCGCGCCCTCCGACGCACCCACCACGCCCGGGCGGACCGGTGCGCCGACGTGGCCGCGCCTGCTCGGCGAGCTCCTGGCCGGCCGCGACCTGGCCGCCGCCGACACCGCCTGGGCGATGGAGCGGGTCATGCGCGGAGAGGCGGGCGACGTGCCCCTGGCGGGCTTCCTCGTGGCGCTGCGCGCCAAGGGGGAGACCAGCGCCGAGCTCGCCGGACTGGCCGACGCGATGCTCGCGCACGCCGTCCCGCTGCACGTCGCCGGCCCCACCGTCGACCTCGTGGGCACCGGGGGCGACCAGGCGCACACCGTGAACATCTCCACGATGGCGGCTCTGGTCCTGGCCGGTGCGGGGCACCGGGTCGTCAAGCACGGCAACCGGGCATCGTCCTCCTCCTCCGGCTCCGCCGACGTCCTCGAGGCGCTCGGGGTGGACCTGGACCTGCCGCCCGCGCGGGTCGGGGAGGTCGCCGTGGAGGCCGGCATCACGTTCTGCTTCGCCAAGGTCTTCCACCCCGCGTTCCGGTACGCCGCCGGGGCCCGCACCGGGCTGGGGGTGCCGACGGCCTTCAACGTCCTCGGGCCCCTGACGAACCCGGCCCGCACCGACGCCACCGCGGTCGGCGTGGCCGACGCCCGGATGGCGCCCCTGGTCGCGGGCGTCCTCGCCACCCGCGGCACCGCCGCGTTGGTCTTCCGCAGCGACAACGGGCTCGACGAGCTCACGACGACCTCCCCGGCCCGGGTCTGGGCGGTCGAGGACGGCCGGGTGCGCGAGGGCGCCGTCGATGCCGTCGCCGAGCTCGGCATGGCCCCGGCCACCCTCGCCGACCTGCGCGGGGCCGACGCCCGCCACAACGCGGGCGTGGCCCGGGAGCTGCTCGCGGGGGCGCGCGGCCCGGTGCGCGACGCCGTCGTGCTCAACGCCGCCGCCGCCATGGTGGCCGCGGGGGTGCGCGCTCCCGCGCCCGCGGCGCACGACCTCGTCGAGGGGCTCGCGCCGCACCTGGCCGAGGGTGTGCGCCGGGCCGAGGAGGCGCTCGACTCCGGCGCCGCCGAGCGGGTGCTGCAGCGCTGGGTGGCCGCCACCCGCGCCTGACGTCGCCGCCGCTCGAGCGGGTCGGTCCAGCGGGTCAGTCGAGGCCGAGGTCGAAGGCGCTCTCGAGGTCGTGGCGCGAGTACGCGCGGAAGGCGATGTTCGTCGTCGTGGTGGTGATGCCCTCCACGCGGGCGATGCCGCCGGCGATGACGTCGGCGAGCTGCTCGTGGCGACGCACGCGCACCAGCACGACCAGGTCGACGTCCCCGGTGACGGAGTACACCTCCGAGACGCCGTCGAGACCGGCCAGCGCCTCGGCGATCTCCGGGATGCGCCGGCCGTCGGTGCGCACGTTGACGATGGCGGTGATCACCCGCGCAGCCTAGGGCGCCGTGCCCGCGGTGCCCAGCCGGTGCCGCGCCCAGCCGGCACCGCGCACCGGCAGGGCCCAGGGCGCGGCCGCGGCGTCGAGCGAGACCAGTCGCACGCCCGGCTGCTCCAGCCAGTTCAGCAGCGCGTCCGTCTCCTCCACCAGCGCTGCCGGCCGCCCCGGCGCCGACGGCTCCACCACCTCGCCGGTGGCCCGCAGCGCCGCCACGTGCGGCACCGGGTCCACCCCGCGCGGGGTCAGGGTGGTGCCGGCCAGGCGGCCGTGGCGCACCAGCACCAGCTCCCACCCGCCGTCCGGCCACCCGGGCTCGGGCGCGCACCGCCGGGCGGCCACCAGCTCCGGCGTCGCCAGCAGCGGTGCGCGGCGCTGGGCGCGCTCCGCCGCGCGCAGGAAGGCGTCCAGCCGGTCGCGCACCTGCCCGGCCTCCTCGAACCGCTCCTGCTCCGCCAGCGCGCGCATGCGCCGCCGCCCCGCCTCCACGGCGGCGCTCGCGTCCCGGCGCAGCGAGGTGCGCACCTGCTCCACCACGCGCGCGTACGAGGCGGCGTCCTGCCCGCCGCGCTGCGGGCCCAGGCACGGCGCCCCGCAGCGGCCCAGCTCCGCCAGCGCGCACGCCCCGGGGCCGTCGGCCGGCGGCACCCTCGGGATGCGCCGCGTGCACCGCCGCAGCGGGTGCACGTCGTGCAGCGCCTGCACCGCCAGCTCCGCCGTGCGCGCCGAGCGGAACGGCCCCAGGTACTCCGCACCGGCGGCGACGTCGGCGCGCACCTGCCTCACCAGCGACAGCCGCGGCCACGGGTCGGTCGTCAGCTTCACCCACGTCGCCCGCTCCGGGGTCTTCGAGCGCCGGTTGTACGGCGGCCGGTGCTCGGCGATGAGCCGCAGCTCGCGCACCCGCGCCTCCAGCGGCGTCGCGCACACCACGGGCACCACCTCGGCGGCCGCCCGCACCATCTCGGTCATCCGCGCGCGCGTCTCCGAGGCCGTGAAGTACGAGGCGACCCGGCGGCGCACGTCCACCGAGGTGCCCACGTACAGCACCCGGCCGGCGGCGTCGCGGAACAGGTACGCGCCCGGTGCGGACGGCAGCCCCACCGCCAGGTGCTTCTTGCCGCGCCGCGACGCCACCGCGGTGGACGTCACCGCGTGCAGGTCCTCCAGCGTCCGCACGCCCCGGTTGCCCAGCCGCCCCAGCAGCGCGTGCAGCACGTCCACGGTGGCCCGCGCGTCGTTCAGCGCCCGGTGGTCCGGCGCCGTGGCGGTGCCCAGCAGCCGCGCCAGCGTGCCCAGCTTGTGGTCGCGCGCCTCGTCGCGACCGACGAGGGCGCGCGCCAGCGCCAGGGTGTCGACGACCTCCGGCTGCGGCCAGTCCAGCCCGGCGCGGGCGCACGCGGCGGCCAGGAACGCCGTGTCGTAGCGGGCGTTGTGCGCGACCAGCACCGCTCCGCGGGCGAACTCCAGGAAGGCCGGCAGCACCGCGGCCACCGGCGGCGCACCGGCCACCATCGAGGAGGTGATCCCGGTGAGCACCTGCACCACGGCCGGGACGGGCACCTCGGTGCGCACCAGGGTCTGGAACTCGCCCAGCACCTCGCCGCCGCGGACCTTCACGGCCCCGACCTCGGTGATCCCGCCGTCGGCCGGCGACCCGCCCGTCGTCTCCAGGTCGACGACCACGAACGTGGTGGTCTCCAGCGGGCGCCCCAGGTCCTCGAAGCTCGCCTGCACGGGGACGGGGAGGGCCCCGGGGGGCGGGGGAGGCGCGGCGGGCACGCGCGCACGGTGCCACGTCCCTGCGACACGTCCCCGCGGCACGTCACCGCGGCACGTCACCGCGGCACGTCACCGCCACACTCGTCCGGTACCCCCGGAGCACGCCCGCGCGAAACACCGCTCCCCACCGGGAGGGCGCCGCGGGCCGGGTGCGTCCGAGGGGCCGCCCAGCGTGCGCGAGACCGGCGAGGGGCCGGCCGGGCCGGGGGCCCGCGACGGCGTGGAGGTGCCGGTGCTCATCGACTGCGACAGCTGCACGGTCCGCCCGGCGGCGTGCTCGGAGTGCGTCGTCCCGGTGCTGCTGGGCGAGCCGGGCCCGCCCCGGCACGCCCCCGAGGAGCGCGACCCGGTGCAGGTGGCGGCCCGCTCCGGGCCCGTGCCGCCGCTGCGGCTGCGGGCCGGTGACCGCCGTGCGGGCTGAGGGCACCGCCGGTCCACGGGCCGGACGCGCGCGGGTGCGACGATGCGCCGGTGGGTCGGCGAGCGGCGGTGCGGCGGCGGGCGCTGCTCGCCGCCGGCGGTTGCCTGCTCGCCGGGTGCGCCGGCCCGCGGGAACACCCGGCGGCCCCCGACGCCCCCGACCCTCCGGTCCCCGCGCGCACCGACGCCGAGCTGCTGCTCGCCGAGCGCGGCCGCGCCCTCGCCGCTGGTGACGTCGGGGCCGCCGGGGCGGTCTGCGCCCCGGGCACGCCCGACGCGCGCGCCCGCCTGCACCGGGCGGACACCGCCGCCGTCGCTGCCGGGCTGCTGTCCTGGGCGGTGGACGTGGAGGACGTCGCCGGCGGCCGGGTGAGCGGCCGGCTGCGCGTGCGCGTGGCAGGGGAAGGCCGCGAGGTCGCGGGTCGGCTGCACGCCGGACTGGTGCCGCGCGGCGGCGGGTACGCCCTCGCGCTGCCCGACGGGACCAGCACTCCGCAGCCGTGGGACCTCGGCGAGGTCGACGCCCGCGAGGTCCCCGGCGGCGTCGTCCTGCTCGTGCGGCCCCCCGGCCCGCCCGCGGCGGTGGCCGAGCTCGCCGAGGAGGTCGCCGGGGAGGTCGCCGGGGACCTGCCCGGCGCCGCGGCCCGGGTGGCGGCGGCCTGGGGCGGCGCACCGCCCGGTACCGCGGTCGTCGTGGTGCCGACGACGGCCCTGCTCGCCCGCCTGGCCGCGCTGGGACCCGCGCGCGCCGCCGTGCTCGACGCCGTCGCCGTGGGCGAGGACTCCCCCCTGGCCGACGGCGCACCCGCCGGCGTGCGCGTCGTGCTCGCCGCCGAGCGGTTCACCCGCCTGACCCGCACCGGCCGCACCGCCACCCTCACCCACGAACTGGTGCACGCCGCCGTCCGGGCCAGCGCCACCGCGCGCCCCGCCGCCGACGGTGCGCGGCCCGTGCCCCGCTGGCTCGCCGAGGGCTACGCCGACCACGTGGCCCGGCAGGGGATCGACGTCCCCGCCGCGCTGCTGGCCGCGCCGCTGCTGGAGGCCGTCGCAGCGGGCGCGGACCCCGTCGTGCCCGCCGACACCGACTTCGACGCCACCGGGCAGGGCCTGCAGGTGGCGTACGCCGCCGCGTGGACCCTCGTCACCTCCGCCGCCCGCGTCGCGGGCACCGGTGCCGTCACCGCCCTGCACCGCAGCCTCGCCACCGCGCCCGGGCACGGCGGGGCCGCGGCCGTCCCGCGCGCGCAGCGGCTGGACGCGGCCTGCCGCGCCACCCTCGGCACCGGGTGGGCGGAGGTCGAGCGGACCTGGCGCGCCGACGTCACCGGCGGCCTGGTGGGGTGGGGTTCGTGAGCACCCTGGTCGTCACCAACGACTTCCCCCCGCGCACCGGCGGCATCGAGTCGTTCGTGCACGCCGTGGCGCGCCTGCTGCCGGCGGCCACCGCCCGCCGCGGCGGGCCCGGCGCCCACGAGGCCTCCCGCGTCGTCGTGCACACCGCCCGCCAGCGCGGGGACGCCGCCGTCGACGCGGAACTGGCCGCCGCCGGGATCACCGTCGTGCGCGACCCCTCGCCCCTGCTGGTCCCCACCCCCCCGGTCGTCCGCCGGCTGCAGCGCACCGCCGCCGAGCACGGCGCCGACCGCGCCTGGTTCGGCGCCGCCGCGCCCCTGGGGCTGGCGGCGCCCGCGCTGCGCCGCGCCGGGGTGCGCCGGGCGGTGGCCACCACCCACGGGCACGAGGTGTGGTGGTCCACCCTGCCCGGCTCGCGCGCAGCCCTGCACCGCATCGGCGAGGGCACCGACACCCTCACCTACCTGGGGCCCTGGTGCCGCTCGCGCATCGAGCGGCCGCTGAGCGCGGCCGCCCGCACCCGGATGCGCCGGCTGACGCCCGGTGTGGACGCGGACGTCTTCCGGCCCGGCTGCGGCGGCGAGGAGGTGCGCGCCAGGCACGGCCTGGGTGACCGGCCCGTGGTGGTGTGCGTCTCCCGGCTGGTGGCCCGCAAGGGCCAGGACGTGCTCGTGCGGGCCCTGCCCGAGGTGCGCCGGCGCGTGCCCGGCGCCGCGCTGCTGATCGTCGGCGACGGCCCGCACCGCCCGGCGGTGGAGCGCCTCGTGGACCGCCTCGGCCTGCGCGGGCACGTCGTGCTCACCGGGTCGGTGCCCTGGGCCGAGACACCCGCGCACTACGACGCCGGGGACGTCTTCTGCATGCCCACCCGCACCCGGCTGGGCGGCCTGGAGCCGGAGGCCCTCGGCATCTGCTACCTGGAGGCCGCCGCCACCGGCCTGCCCGTCGTGGCCGGCGACTCCGGCGGCGCCCCCGACGCCGTGCTGGACGGCGTCAACGGTCACGTCGTCAGCGGCCGGGACGTCGAGGCCGTCGCCGACCGCGTGGCCGGCCTGCTCGCCGACCCCGAGCGCGCCCGCACCCTCGGCGCCGCGGGGCGCGCCTGGGTCAGCCGGAGCTGGGGCTGGACGGCGCAGGCGGACCGCCTGGCCGCGCTGCTCGCCGGCGCCGACGTGCCGCCGGACGAGCTCCCGAGCCCCCGGCCGGGTCACCTGCCGGGCGGTGCGCCGGGGGAGCCGTCCCGCTGACGGGCGGCCGGGCCCCGGCGCTCGCGGCCACCGCCAGCAGCAGCAGCGCCCCCACCAGCCAGAACTGGTTGTAGAAGGCCTGCTTGTTGACGAGGTTGACGACCATCAGCACCGCGGCGCACCAGGTCAGCAGTCCTGCCAGCCCCACCGGGCGCCGGTGCAGAGCCACCACGGCGGCGCCCAGCACCAGGACGACCACCGCGCCGACCACCGCGAACGGCAGCCGCACCCCCGTCTCGTTGAGGACCGCGGTGTACAGCGTGTCGGCGAAGCGCAGCGGAGGCAGCTCGAGCATCGTGCGCACCGTGTCGTGCACGAAGTCGCCCGGAGCGCTCAGCGCCCACGGCGCCACCAGCAGCCCCGCACCGCCCACCGCGACCGCGGTGCGGCGCAGCCCGAAGCGGGGCCAGACCCCCAGCAGCGGCAGCAGCACCACCACGTGCTGCTTGGCGGCCAGCGCCACCGCCAGCGGCACCACCGCCCACCAGGCGCCCGTCCCACCGCGCGCCACCAGCAACGCCCAGCCTGCCAGGCCCACCAGCACGGTGGGCTCGGTCCACGCCTGCTCCACCAGGGTGCTGCCGCCGGGCGCCAGCACCAGCAGCGCCGCCGCGGCCAGCGCCGGCACCCGCCACCGGCCCAGCGCGGCCGTGCACAGGGCCGCGACCGCCACCAGCACCGCCAGCGCCCACCGCACGTCCCCGGCCAGCCACCGCCCGGGCGCCGTCAGCACCGCCGTCCACGGCAGGTAGGCGAAGGCGTCGGTGATGCCGGGCGAGCCCACCCACTCCATCGCGTACATCGACTCGCCCCGCCCCAGGCCGTCGGCGGCCTGCTGCAGGATCACCCACACGTCGATGCGCGGCGCCGGGTCCCCGGTGACCACCAGCGCCCAGGCGCCGACCGCGCCGGCCAGCGCCACCGGCAGCACCGCGGCGCGGGTGCGCACGGACAGCAGCAGCGCGCCCGCCGCCAGCGCCGAGCCGGCCAGCACCGCGCGCACCACCCACAGGTCGGCGCGCTCCAGGTAGCTGAACGGCGCCAGCAGCAGGTGCGTCAGCGCCACCAGCCCCAGGGCGCCCGCCCCCGCCCGTCGCCCCGCGGAGGGAGTCGCCGGCGCCCCGCGGTCGTCGCGGGCGGTGACCGCCAGCGCGACCAGGGCCACCGCCACCAGCACGTACCCGGCGACGATCCACCAGCGGTAGCGGACCACGCTGTGCGTGGCCAGCGCCGACAGCACCCACCACGCCCCCAGCGAGGCGACCTCCCGGCGCGTCACCGGGGCCTCCGCCCGCGCACCCTCGCGCCGCTCACGCGTAGAGGGCGTCGACCTCGCCGGCGAAGTCGCGCAGCACCTCGGCGCGCTTGACCTTCTGCGAGGGCGTCAGGTAGCCGTTCTCGATCGTGAAGTCGTCCTCCAGCACGCGGAAGCGCCGCACGGACTCCGCCCGGCTGACGGCCTCGTTGGCGTCGTCCACGGCCCGCTGCAGCGCGGCGAGCACCACCTCGTCCGTGCGGGCGCTCGCGAGGTCCAGGCCCGGGCGGCCGTGGTTCGCGCCCCACGACGGCAGCGCCTCCTCGTCGAGGGTGATCAGGCAGGCCACGTAGTGCCGGCCCTCGCCGACGACGACGGCCTGCGAGACGAGCGGGTGCGCCCGCAGCCGGTCCTCCAGGGTGGCCGGCACGACGTTCTTGCCGTTCGCCGTGACGATGATCTCCTTCTTGCGGCCGGTGATGCGCACGTGACCGGAGTCCAGGACCTCGCCGAGGTCGCCGGTGCGGAACCAGCCGTCCCGGAACGCCTCGGCGGTCTCGTCCTCGCGGCCGCGGTACTCGCGGAAGACCCCGACGCCGCGGCACAGCAGCTCGCCGTCCTCGGCGACGGCGACGTCCGTGCCGGGCAGGGGCAGCCCGACGGTGCCGACGCGGATGCTGGAGGGGCGGTTCACGCACAGCGGCGCGGTGGTCTCGGTGAGGCCGTAGCCCTCCAGCACCACCAGCCCGACCCCGCGGAAGAAGTGCGTCAGGTGCTCGCCCATCGGGGCACCGCCGGAGACGGCGTGCTCGACGTTCCCGCCCAGCAGGGCCCGCAGCTTGCCGTAGACGAGGCGGTCGAACAGGGCGTGCCGGGCCCGCAGCGGCAGCGACGGGCCGCCGGCGTCGAGGGCGCGCGAGTACGCCACGGCGGTGGCCGAGGCCCGCTCGAAGATCGCCGCCTTGAGCCTGCCGCCGCCCGCCGCCCGCTGCTCGGCGCCGTTGTAGACCTTCTGGAAGACCCGCGGCACCGCCAGCACGAACGTCGGGCGGAACCCGCCGAGGTCGGTGAGCAGGTCCTTGGCGTCCGGGGTGTGCCCCACCCGGACGCGGCACACCAGGCACAGCACCTGGATGAACCGGGCGAACACGTGGGCCAGCGGGATGAACAGGAGCGTCGCGGCGTCCGGCCGCTGCAGCACCTCGGGGATGGCCTCGCGCGCGTTGACCGCGAGGTCCAGGAAGTTGCCGTGCGTGAGCACGCAGCCCTTCGGGCGGCCGGTGGTGCCGGAGGTGTAGATGACCGTCGCCGGGTCCCCGGGACCGGCCAGGGTGCGCCGGCCCTCCAGCTCGTCGTCGCCGGTGTCGCGGCCCGCGGCGCGCAGCTCGTCCAGGGCGCCGGACGCCAGCGTCCACACGTCCCGAAGCTGCGGCAGGTGCTCGCGCACGGACGCGACGCGGGCCGCGTTGTCCGTCGTCTCGGCGAAGCACGCCACGGCCCCGGAGTCGGACAGGATCCACTGCACCTGCTCGGCCGAGGACGTCTCGTACACGGGCACGGTGACGGCGCCGGCGAACCAGGTCGCCACGTCCACGACCGTCCAGTCGTAGCTGGTGCGCGCCATCAGGGCGACGCGGTCGCCCGGCTGCACGCCCGCGGCCAGCAGCCCCTTGGCCACCGCGGTGACGTCGGCCAGGAACCGCCCGGCCGTCACGTCCTCCCAGTCGCCCCCGGCCAGCTTGCGGCTGGCGGTGACGTGACCGGGGACCTCTCGCGCGGTGGTCACGACGCAGTCGGTGAGGTTGCCGCTCGTGGCGGGCGGGACGAGCGGGGGCTCGCAGCTGCTCCGCACGGGGTCTCCTTCTCGGGTGTGCTCCGGGGGCGACACCGTCGTCGGCCGCGTCCGGGTCGCCTGCTGGTGCGGCGGTTCCCGAACCCTACCGGCGGGTGGGCGCCGCACCGGCGCCCCGGGGCGCGCGCCGCCGCGCCGTCGCGGCCGGTGAGCACGCGGGCGCTGCCGGTGGCCGGCCGGAACGCTTCAGGCGGGGGGTGCGGCGTCCGATGGGACGGGGCGGGCGAGGGCCCGGCCGGGCGCCCGCCCGGGGAGGGGGAGCGGTGGACGAGGTCCTGGACGGCGATGCGCGCCGCGACGCGCGCAGCAGCACCCGCACCGGTGCGGCCTTCGGCGGGCTCGAGGTCGGCCCGCCGGTCAGCCGCCTGGTCCCGGCCCCCGCCCCGGCGCCGCTGCCGGAGCGCTGCCCGGCGTGCGCCGCGCGCGTGCGGGCGGGGCAGCGGTGGTGCTCGCTGTGCCACGGGTCGCTGGTGGCGCCCGGGCGGCCCGCCGCCGAGCCGGCCCCCGCGCCGAGCGATGGGGCGGCCCCCGCGCCGAGCACCGAGTCCGCCGACGGCCCGGTGCCCGCCCTCGACGAGGAGGAGGTCGAGCGGATGCTGCGCGAGCTGGCGGGCTCGGCGGTGCCGGTGCGCGGCCTGGCCACGCCCCGCGCCAAGGTCGCCGTCGCCGCCGGCGGCGGGCTCACCCTGACCCTGCTGCTGCTGCTCGCCATGACCGTCCTGGGGTTCCTGGCCGGCTGACCCGGCGGCCCCGCCGCCGCCCGAGGCGGCCCGTCGGCCCGGGCCCCGGTGCCGCGATGCTCTAGCCTCCTGGCGGTCGCCGATCGTGCGACCGCCCCGGCCGGGGCACGCGTCGCAGGGGGTTCCGGAACGGGCATGGCCGATCAGCGAACGACTCAGCCCACCACTCGGCCCACGGGCCGGCCGCCGGCCCCCGGTGCCGCCGACGCGGCCACCGGGCAGGTGCCCGGCAACGCCGTCGGCGTCGACATCGGCGGCACGAAGATCGCCGCGGGGGTCGTGGACCACCGCGGGGAGATCCTCGTCAAGACCCGCCGGGAGACCCCCGCCTCGCACCCCGGGGCCATCGCCGAGGCCGTCGCCGACGCGATCGCCGAACTGGCCACGACGCACGAGTTCGGCCCCGTCGGCGTGGCCGCCGCCGGCTTCGTCGACGCCGCCCGCTCCTCGGTCGTCTTCGCGCCCAACCTCGCCTGGCGCGACGAGCCGCTGCGCGCGTGGCTCGAACCCCGCCTGGGGCGTCGGGTCGTCGTGGAGAACGACGCCAACGCCGCCGCCTGGGCCGAGTACCGCTTCGGCGGCGGCCTCGACGAGCACGGCCGGCCGGTCGACGACCTGCTCATGCTCACGGTCGGCACCGGGCTGGGCGGCGGCATCGTCTCCGGCGGCGCCCTGCAGCGCGGCGCCAACGGCGCCGCGGCCGAGCTGGGGCACGTGCGCGCCGTGCCCGGCGGGCGCGCCTGCGGCTGCGGCAACGACGGCTGCTGGGAGCAGTACGTCTCCGGCAACGCCCTGGTGCGCGAGGCGCGCGACCTGCTGCGCTCGGGCGACCCGTCCGCCGAGCACCTGCTGCGGGCCGTGGGCGGCGACCCCGAGGCCGTGGACGGGCCCACCGTGACCCGACTGGCGCAGGAGGGCGACGTGGCCTCCGCGCGCCTGCTCGCCGAGGTGGGCCGCTGGCTGGGTGAGGCCGTGGCGAGCTTCGCGGCGGTCCTGGACCCCGAGGTCGTCGTCGTCGGCGGTGGCGTCTCCAGCGCGGGGGAGCTGCTGCTGTCCCCGGCGCGCGCCAGCCTCGCCGCGAACCTGCCCGGCCGCACCCACCGCCGCCCGCCGCCGCTGCGCGTCGCCCGCCGCGGCAACGACGCGGGGATCATCGGCGCGGCGGACCTCGCCCGCGTCCACTGACCGCCACCCAGCCCCGACAGCACGCGACGACAGGACGCGAGATGGCCGCACCCCGCCAGACCCCACCCCGGCGCCGCCGCCCGCCGGACCCCCGCCGCGCGGCCCTGCAGCAGCGGCTGCGCCAGCAGACCCGCCGCGCCCTCATCGGCGACGGCCCAGCGGTCGGCGTCGACATCGGCGGCACGAAGGTGCTCGCCGGGGTCGTCGACGGCGACGGCCGCGTCGTGGCGCAGGTGCGCCGGGAGACGCCCACCAAGAGCCCCCGCGCGGTGGAGGACACCATCGCCGAGGTCGTCGAGGAGCTCGCCGGCGCCCACGACATCGTCTCCGTGGGCATCGGTGCGGCGGGGTTCGTCGACGCCGAGCGCGCGAACGTCCTGTTCGCCCCCCACCTGGCGTGGCGCAACGAGCCCCTGCGCGAGGCGGTGGAGCGCCGGGTGCGCGCCCGGCTGGGCCGGCGGGTGGGGCGGCGCACCGTGGTGGAGAACGACGCCAACGCCGCTGCCTGGGCCGAGTACCGCTTCGGCGCCGGCCGGGGCGAGAGCCGACTGCTCTGCGTGACGATGGGCACCGGCATCGGCGGCGGCATCGTCACGCAGGGCCGGGTGGTGCGCGGCCGCTACGGCCTGGCCGGGGAGTTCGGGCACATGGTGGTCGTGCCCGGCGGGCACCGCTGCGAGTGCGGCAACCGCGGCTGCTGGGAGCAGTACGCCTCCGGCAACGCCCTGGTGCGCGAGGCGCGCGAGCTGGCCCGTTCCGCCTCGCCCGTCGCGCACGCCCTGCTGGAGCTGGCCGCCGGTGACCCCGAGGCGATCACCGGTCCGCTCGTGACGCAGGCGGCCCGGGCGGGCGACCCGGCGGCGGTGGAGCTGTTCGAGGAGGTCGGCCGCTGGCTGGGCGTCGGCGTCGCGAACCTCGCCGCCGCGCTGGACCCGGGCACCGTCGTCATCGGCGGCGGCGTCTCGGACGCCGACGAGCTGCTCCTGGGCCCGTGCAGGGAGGCGTACCGGCGCACGCTGACCGGCCGCGGGTTCCGCCCGGAGCTGCGGGTCGTGCGCGCGCAGCTGGGTCCGGCGGCGGGCCTGGTGGGCGCCGCGGACCTCTCCCGCGGCTGGGGGTGAGCCCCGGCGCCGCCGCCCGCCTGCGGGTCGCCACCTGCAACGTGCGTGAGCTCCTCGACGACGGCCGGGCGCTGCGGGAGGTGCTGCGCGCGGCCGGTGCGGACGTGGTGTGCCTCCAGGAGGTCCCCACGCACCCCTTGGCCCTCCACCGCCTCGGCGACCTGGCCACGGGCGCCGGCCTGCAGGTGGTGGCGGCCGGCCGCGCCGGCGCGGGCACCGCGGTGCTCGTGGCGCCGCGGGTGGACGTGCGGGCGGCGGCGGTGCGTGCGCTGCCCACCGCGTCCCGCCGGGGGTGGCGCCCGGTGCGCCGGCGCGGTGCGGCCGAGGCGGTCGTGCGGGTGCCCGGCCCGGCGGGGTGGTCCGCCGAGGTCCTGGTGCGCAGCGTGCACCTGGGCCTGGACGCCGCGGAGCGCGTCGACCACGCGCTGCGGCTGGTGCCGCCGGCGTTGCCCGCCCCGGCGTGCGCGCCCTGGACCGGCGCCCCCCTCGTCGTGGCCGGCGACCTCAACGAGGGGCCCGGCGGTGCGGCCCGGGCGGTGCTGACGGCCCGCCTGACCGACGCGGCGGAGGAGGCCGGCGGGGCGTTCGCCACGTTCCCCGCCCGATCGCCGCGCCGGCGGATCGACGTGGTGCTCGCCGACGCCCGGATGGTCCCGGCCGCGGTGGCCACGCCCGCGGTGGCGGGCGCCGCGGAGGCCACCGACCACCTCGCGGTGGTCGCGGACCTGCGGGTGCCGGACCCCCGGCAGCCCTAGGCCTCCCGGGCGTCCCGGCGCGCTGCCGCGCCGGGGAGCGCGTCAGACGACGGCGCCGTCGTCGCCGTCCTCGTCGTCGCGCGAGCCGGGCAGGCGCACCACCAGGGTCGCGAACCCCGCCACGAACACGGCGGCGGTCACCACCGTCACCAGGGCCGGCACGTCGCGCCACGCCAGCGCCACGACCAGCAGGAACAGCGGTGCGCCCACGACGGCGGTCCAGGCCGCCCAGCCGACCAGGTCGCGCGGCAGCGGTGCCGGCTCGGCCGGCACGAACCGCTCGCCGGCGTCCAGGTCGCGCAGCTCCTCGGGCACTTCCGCGCGGCGCCCACCACCCGCGGGTGCCCGCGGCGCGTCCTCGCGCGGTGCCGGCGGCAGCGGGCGCGCCGGGCGCACCGTGCGGGCCTCCGGGCGCGGCGGGGAACCGGCGGCTCCCGAGCCGTGCGGGCCCTGCCCGTCGTCGGGCCCGTCGTCGGGCCGGTGGGACCCGTCGTCCGGGCCGTCGTCGCCGTCCCACGGGGCGGGGGACGGGGTGCCGCGCTCGGCGGGGCCCTCGTCGTCCCAGCGCGCGACGATCTCGGCGAAGGCCGCGTCGACGTCGAGGCGGCCGGCTCCGTCGTCCGGGTCAGCAGGCACAGCTCATGGTGGCACGCCCACCGCACGCGGTCGAGGCGTCCGGTCGCGCCCGGTGCCCTAGGGTCACCGCAGCGGCGGGTGCCGGCCGCCACCGACGGCGGGAGGGAGCCCGGTGCTCTACTGGCTCATCAAGCGGGGCGTGGCCGAGCCCGTCCTGAAGCCGGTGCTGCGGCCGTGGGTGCGGGGTGCGGAGAACGTGCCCGCCACCGGCCCCGCCGTGCTGGCCAGCAACCACCTCTCGGTGGCCGACCCGGTCCTGCTGGCGACGGTGTTGCGCCGCCGCATCACCTTCGCGGCCAAGGCGGACCTCTTCACCGGTCGCGGCCCGCAGGGCCGGCTGTTCGCCGGGCTGCTGCGCGGTGTCGGCCAGCTGCCGGTGGACCGCAGCGGCGGCAGCGCCTCCGCCGGGGCCATCGACGGCGCGGTGGAGGCCCTGCGGGCCGGGGAGCTGTTCGGCATCTACCCCGAGGGCACCCGCTCCCCGGACGGGCGGCTGCACCGCGGCCGCACGGGCGTGGCGCGCATCGCGCTGCGCTCGGGGGCGCCGGTGCTGCCGGTGGCGGTGGTCGGCACCGGTGAGCTCATGCCGCGCGGGCGGGTGCTGCCGAAGGTGCGGCGGGTGGGGATCGTCGTCGGTGAGCCGCTGGACTTCTCCCGCTACGCCGGCCGCGCGGACGACCAGTTCGTGGTGCGCTCGGTCACCGACGAGGTGATGGCCGCGATCCAGCGCCTGTCGCGGCAGGAGTACGTCGACGAGTACGCCGCGCGCCGCGGCGGGCCCGCCCGCGGTGAGCCGACCCCGCCGGCGGGCGGCCGCGGGCCCGGCGGGCGCGCCGCCCCGCCCGGGCCCGGCGACCCGCGCGGGTGAGGTGCCGGGGCCGTCGCCGGTGCGTCCCGCGCAGGGGCGCCGGGGTGCGAGACTGACCCGCGTGAGCACCGGAACGAGCACCGCGCCCACGGCCGCCTCCTCGATCGAGTGGCCGGACCTGCCCGCCGCCCAGCAGCCGCAGTGGCCCGACGCCGCCGCCCTGGCCCGCGTGCAGGCGGAGCTCGCCTCGTACCCCCCCCTCGTCTTCGCCGGGGAGGCGGACCAGCTGCGCGCGCAGCTGGCGGCCGCCGCCCGTGGCGAGGCGTTCCTGCTGCAGGGCGGGGACTGCGCCGAGACGTTCGCCGGTGCCACGGCCGACGGCATCCGCCGCCGGCTGAAGACGATGCTGCAGATGTCCGCGGTCCTCACCTACGGCGCGAGCCTGCCGGTGGTCAAGGTCGGGCGGATGGCCGGGCAGTTCTCCAAGCCGCGCTCCAGCAACGACGAGACCCGCGACGGCGTGACCCTGCCCGCGTACCGCGGGGACGCCGTCAACGACTACGCCTTCACGCCCGAGGCCCGCACCCCGGACCCGCAGCGGCTGCTGCGGGCTTACCACACGTCCTCGGCGACGCTGAACCTCATCCGCGCGTTCACCACGGGCGGCTACGCCGACCTGCGCAAGGTCCACGAGTGGAACCGCGGGTTCGCCGCCACCGCCGCCAACGTCCGCTACGAGGCGCTCGCCCGCGACATCGACAAGGCGATGCGGTTCATGGTCGCCTGCGGCGCGGACTTCGACGCGCTGAAGTCGGTGCAGTTCTTCTCCAGCCACGAGGCGCTGCTGCTGGACTACGAGCGCCCCCTGACCCGCACGCTGGACGAGGAGCCCCCGCTGGCCGGCGGCTCGCCCGTGCGCGACGTGCGCCAGGGCGGCCCGTACGACGTCTCCGGGCACATGGTGTGGATCGGGGAGCGCACCCGGCAGCTCGACGGCGCGCACGTCGACTTCGCCTCCAGGATCCGCAACCCCGTCGGCATCAAGCTCGGCCCGAAGACCTCGGTCGACGACGCGCTGGCGCTGGTGGACAAGGTCGACCCGTACCGCGAGCCGGGCCGGATCACCTTCATCACCCGCATGGGCGCCTCGGTGATCCGCGAGGCGCTGCCGGCGCTGGTGGAGGGCGTGACGAGGGCCGGTGCGCAGGTGACGTGGGTGTGCGACCCCATGCACGGCAACACCATCACCTCCACCAGCGGCTACAAGACCCGCCGCTTCGACGACGTCGTGGACGAGGTCCGCGGCTTCTTCGAGGTGCACCGTGCGCTGGGCACCGTGCCCGGCGGCCTGCACGTGGAGCTCACCGGCGACGACGTCACCGAGTGCCTCGGCGGCGCCATGGACATCGACGACGCGGCGCTGGGGACGCGGTACGAGTCGCTGTGCGACCCGCGGCTGAACCACCAGCAGTCGTTGGAGCTGGCGTTCCTCGCCGCGGAGATGCTCGCGCAGCGCTGAGCGGCCCCGCACGCACGACGGCCCCGCCGCGGTCCNCCCGCGGCGGGGCCGTCGTGCGTGCGCCGGCGGCGGGGCTCAGACCACCGTCACCGTGATCGTCGAGCCCTTGGGCACCGCCTGCCCGGAGCCGGGCTCCACCGAGCGCACGGTGCCGAAGATGCCGCCGAGGACCTCCTCCACGCGCACCGTGAACCCCAGCTCCTCGAGGGCGGCGCGCACCTCCGGCAGCTGCTTGCCCTGCAGGCCGCCGGGGACCTCCACCAGCGGCGGGCCGGTGGAGACGACGAGCTCGACGGTGTCGCCGCGGAAGAGCGTGCCCTCGGCGGGTTCCTGGGAGACCACCCGGCCCGCCGGGACGGTCTCGCTGGTGCGTTCGGTCGGCTCGCCCGCCACCAGCCCGGCCTCGGCGATGCGGGCGCGCGCCTCCTCCAGGGGCTGGCCCGCCACGTCGGGCACCGCAATCGGCTGGCGCCCCTTCGAGACCACGAGGCCCACGGGGGTGTCGTGGGGCACGGAGGTGCCGGCAGCGGGATCGGTGCGCACGACCCGGCCCTGCTCGACGTCCTCGCTGAACTCCTCGGCGATCGCGCCGACGGCCAAGTCCGTCTCGCGCAGGGCCTGCTCCGCCGCGGCGGTCTCGCGCCCGGCGACGTCGGGCACGTCGAAGTGCTGCACGCCGCGGCTGACGACGAGGGTGACGGTGCCCTCCTCGCGCACCCGCTCGCCGGCGCCCGGGTCCGTGCCGATGACCGTCCCCTCGGGCACGGTGTCGCTGAACTCCTCGCGCTCGTCCACCTGGAAGCCCGCGGAGCGCAGCTGCTGCGCGGCCGCCGCCGGAGTGCGCCCCGCCACGTCGGGGGTGGTCGTGAAGGCGCCGGGGCCGGCCATGAACCACCACGAGATCCCCGCGGCCACGGCCAGCACCGCCAGGGTGAGGACCATCACCAGCACCCCGCGCCGGCCGCGGCGACGCCCCGGCCGCGCGACCACGGGAGCTCCGGCGCCGTCCGCACCGGTGCCGTCCGCGTCACCGTCGCCGTTCGCGTCACCGTCGCCGTCCGCGTCGCCGTGCCCGCGGGCACCGGCCAGGGGCGCTGCCGGGGCGGCGGCGAGGTCCAGGCGCACCGTGCTGCCGGCCCCGCCGGCCGCGGGGCGCGACGAGCGGACGGCCAGCTCCTCGCCGGTCAGCTCGGCGCGCACGCGCCGCACGCCGGTGAGCATCTCGCCGGCGTCGCGCGGCCGCTCGTCGGGGTCCTTGGCCAGCGCACCCAGCACGAGGCGGTCCACGGCGGCCGGCAGCCCCGGTACCAGCGACGACGGCGCGGGCGGGTCGTCGTAGACGTGCTGGTAGGCGACGCGGATGGGGGTGTCGCCCGTGAACGGCGGCGCCCCGGTGAGGACCTCGAAGAGCAGCACCCCCACGCCGTACACGTCGCTGCGCGCGTCGGCGATGCCCCGTGAGACCTGCTCGGGGGCCAGGTACTCCGCGGTGCCCAGCAGGTCCGCGCCGGTGGAGGCGGTGCTGGCCTGGGTCGGCGCGGCCGAGCGGGCCAGGCCGAAATCGCCGACCTTGACCCGCCCGTCGTCGCCGACGAGCACGTTGCCGGTCTTCACGTCCCGGTGCAGCAGCCCCTTGCGGTGCGCCTCGGCCAGCGCGTCGAGCACCGCGGCGGTCACGTCCAGCGCTTCGCCGAGGGCCAGCGCACCCTCCTCGTGCACGACGTCGCGCAGGGTGCGGCCGTTGACCAGCTCCATGACCAGGTACGCCGTCTCCTGGCCGTCGCCGCGCTCGGCGCCGTCGTCCACGCCCTGGTCGAGCACGGCGACCACGCCCGGGTGCGCCAGGCGCGCGGCCGACTTCGCCTCGCGCACGAAGCGCTGGCGCGCCACCGGGTCGTGGGCGAGGTCCGCCCGCAGCACCTTCAGGGCCACCTCGCGGTCCAGCCGCTGGTCCTCGGCGCGGTAGACGACACCCATCCCGCCGCGGCCGATGCGGCCGAGCACCCGGTAGCGCCGGTCCAGCACGCGCCCGACGAGCGGGTCGGAGAGGGTGGCGTCCACGGACAGCGAGTCTAGGCAGACCCGGCGGCCCGCCCCGGCACCGCCGCGCGCGTCAGCGGAAGCGGGCCTGGAGGGTCTGCACGTTCGCCACGTAGCGGCGGGTGTCGTCGTACATGCCGCGCGAGCGCACCGACGCCTGCCCCTGGTAGTAGGACGCGATGGCGATCTCCGGGGGGTTGCTCGCCACTAGCGTGCGCAG
Source organism: Kineococcus sp. TRM81007 (assembly GCF_022669155.1). Classification (GTDB taxonomy): domain Bacteria; phylum Actinomycetota; class Actinomycetes; order Actinomycetales; family Kineococcaceae; genus Kineococcus. The sequence goes on from NZ_JALBVB010000056.1 coordinate 45,455, forward strand.
GATCACCACCCCCGCCTTGGCGTTGTCGCGCGCGTCGAACAGGTCGATCGGCTCGCCGAGCAGGTCCGAGGCCCACTCGCCGGAGGTGGGGATGACCTGCATGGCGCCGATGGCGTTGGCGTGCGAGACGACGCCCATGTTGAAGCCGGACTCCTGGTAGCCGATCGCCAGGGCCAGGGAGGGGTCCACGCCCAGGCGCACCGCGGTGGAGCGGATGAGCTCGCGCATCTCGTCACGGCTGGGGATGTCCGCCCGCGCCAGGCGCGCGCGGTTGGCCTCGACGGCCTGGGACAGCGAGGAGGCCTGCTCGGAGGCCGGTGGCGCGACCGGCGTGGCCTGCGGGTCCCCGGCCAGCAGCAGCTCCTGGCCCTCGACGATGAAGCCGGTGCGGTCCAGGCCGTTGAGCTCCACCAGGGTCGCCACCGTGGTCCCGGTGGCCGCCGCGATGTGGGAGAGGGTGTCGCCGGCGCGCACGGTGTAGGTGCCGCTCGCCTGCCCGGCGCCCTGCTGGGTGCCCTGCTGGGCGTCCGCGGTCGTGCTCCCGCTCAGCTTGAGGACCTGGCCGGCGCGGATGAAGCCGCGGGCGTCCAGGCCGTTGGCGTCGCGCAGGGCCGCGACGGTGGTGCCGTGGGCGGCGGCGATCGACGTCAGGGTGTCGCCGGCCACGACGGTGTGCTCGGTGGTGGGGGTGGCCTCGGCGGCCCCGGCGGTGGGCACCCGCAGGCGCTGCCCCTCGACGATGCGGGCCTGGGGACCCAGCCCGTTGGCGTCCACGACGGCCGCCACGGTGCTGCCGGTGCGCAGCGCGATGCCGCTGACGGTGTCCCCGCGGCGCACCGTGACGACCTGTTCGCCGTCCCCGGTGGTGGCGGCGGCGTGCGCGGCGGGCACCTGCGCACCGGTGGCGGCCGCCGCGGTGCCGGCGGGCACGACGGCGGCGGGGCCCGCGGCCCCGACGAGGGCCGCGGCGGCGAGCCAGCGGTTGCGGCGGCGGGACTCCGGGGGACTGGTCGTGTCGTCGCCGTGCTCGGCCATGCGGGGGTCCTCCCGAGGTCGTCCGGTGCGGTGCGGTGCCTTCGTGGCTGCCGGGCTCGCAACCTACCTGAGCGCACCGGGCACACCGGTCACCACGGTGGATCACGGCGCGCCGCGCGCGCGGGAGGCGCCGCGGCGTGTCGCGCCGCCGCCCGCGGGGGCGAGGACGGTCGCCGAGGTGGCACGCTTGACCCGTGGTCGCACCGCTGAGAGCAGAGATCGCCCGCGAGCAGGGCGACGAACTGGACGCCCTGGTCCCCGAGTGGCTGACCGTGCCCGACGCCGCGGAGGTCGCAGGCGTCGACCTGCGCACCGTGCGGCGCTGGCTGCAGGAGCGCGAGCTGATCGCCGTGCGGCGCGGTGAGCGCTCCGTGGCCTCCATCCCCGCCGCGTTCGTCACGCCGGAGGGGCCGCTGAACCACCTGCGCGGCACCCTGTCGGTGCTGGCGGACTCCCGCTACTCCGACGTGGAGACGATCCGCTGGCTGTACACGCCCGACGACACGCTGCCCGGCACGCCCATCGCCGCGCTGACGGCGAACCGCAAGACGGAGGTGCGCCGCCGGGCGCAGGCGCTGTCGTTCTGAGGCGGCGCCCTCAGGCGGCCCGCCAGCGCGCCTCGCGCCGGCGGGCCAGCCGGGCGCGGCCCAGACCCGGCAGCGCCACCGCCAGCCGCTGGGGCAGGCCCACCCGCACGCGCCGGCCGAGCACGTCGTGACCGGCGGCCTCCACGGCCCCGAGGATGCCGCCGTACAGCTCGTAGGCGGTGCGCAGGCAGTCGCGGCTGGTGGGGTGCACCATCGCGATCCCCGGCTCGGCCTGCGCGTACAGCTCGCGGGTGCGGGCGACCTCGAAGGCCAGCAGCTCGCGCACCGCGGGCGGGGTGGTGCCGGCCCGGCGCCCGGCCAGCAGGTCCTCGCGGGTGACGCCGAAGGCGTCCAGGTCCTCCTGCGGCAGGTAGACCCGCCCGCGGTCGAGGTCCTCACCCACGTCGCGGATGAAGTTGGACAGCTGGAACGCCTCGCCCAGCGCCCGGGCGGGCGCCTCGGCGCCGGGGACGACCGGCTCCAGCACGGGGAGCATCTGCAGCCCGATGACGGCCGCGGAGCCGTACACGTACCGGCGCAGGTCCTCGTAGGTGGCGTAGCCCGTCTCGGTGATGTCCATGCGCATCGAGGTCAGGAACGCCTCGACGTGCTCGCGGGGGATGTCCCAGCGGCGCATCGTGGCGGCCATCGCCCGCCCCACCGGGTCCGAGGGGCCCTCGGAGTCCAGCGCCTCCAGGAACGCGTCCGACCACTCCACCAGCGCAGCCGGGTCCGGGTCGGTGAGGGAGTCGACGAACTCGTCGGCGTAGCGGGCGAAGCCGTACAGCGCCCACACGTAGGGGCGCTTCGCCGGCGGCAGCAGCAGCGTCGCCAGGTAGTACGTCTTGCCGTGCTCGGCGTGCAGCGTCCGGCACAGCTCGAACGCCGCCCGCAGCTCCGGGTCGGCCAGCTGCGGATCGGTGCGGGTGGCGGCGTCGAGGTCGCGGGTGCTCACGGCGCGGATCGTCCCAGGCCGCCCGCCGCGCGGACGCGCCGGGCGCCGCTCACCGCCACGCGCGCGAGCGGTAGGACGGGTCCGGGCCGGTGACCCGCTCGGCCGCCAGGCGCCCGGAGACCAGCACCATCGGTACCCCCACGCCCGGCTGCGTGCCCGAGCCGGTGAACACCACGTTCTCGCCCCAGAGGTTGCCGGGGCGGAAGGGGCCGGTCTGGCGGAAGGCGTGCGAGGACGCGAAGGGCGCCCCGGCCGCCATGCCCTGCCGCTGCCAGTCGGCCGGGGTGATGACGTCCTCGGCCTCCACGGCCTCGTCGAAGCCCGGGTAACCGCGCTCGGCCAGCACCTGCACCACGTGCTCGCGGTACCGGGGCGCCAGCCGGTCCCAGTCGATCGGTGAGGACCCCGCCGCCAGCGACGGGGTGGGGAAGAGCACGTAGTAGACGTGCTTGCCGGGCGGTGCCAGCCCCGGGTCAGAGACCGTCGGGCGCGAGACGAGGATCGACGGGTCGCTCATCAACCGGCCGTCGACCAGCTCCTCGAAGACCTGCTCCCACGCCGCGCCGAAGTGGATGGAGTGGTGCACCGGGTCCGGGTAGTCCGCGCTGGAGCCGACGTGCATCAGGTAGCACGAGGGGGAGTACGTCAGGTGGCGCACCCGCCACGGGTCGGTGCCCAGCAGGTCGCGGTGCGCCACCGGCAGGTCCGGGTTGAGCACCACCGCGTCCGTGGCGAAGCGCCGCCCGTCGGTGGTGATCACACCCGTGGCGCGCCGGCCGGTGCGCTCCACCCGCGCCACCTCGGTGCCGTAGTGGAACCGCACCCCGTGCTTCTCCGCCGCGGCCGCCATCGCTGTGGGGACCGCGTGCATGCCGCCCTTCGGGAAGAACACCCCCGCCACGGTGTCCATGTACGCGATGACCGAGTACAGCGCCAGCGCGTCGTACGGCGACATCCCCGCGTACAGCGCCTGGAAGGAGAACATCCGCTGCGTGCGTGGGTCCTTGAGGTACTTGCCGACCTCGGGGGCCATCTTCTTGAAGCCGCCCGCCGCCAGCAGCCGCACCAGGTTCGGCTTGAGCAGGTCGAGCGGGGTGTCGATGTTGGAGTCGATGAAGTCGCGGATCTCGTAGCGGTACAGGTCCCCGACGTGCGCGACGAAGCGCCGGTAGCCGTCGGCCTCCGCCGCCCCGCACAGCTCCGCGATCGCCTGCGCGGTGCGCTCGACCTCGGCGGAGACCTCCAGCCGCGAGCCGTCGGCGAACGTGCCCCGGTACAGCGGGTCCACCGGCCGCAGGTCCAGCCAGTCGCCCACCTCCTCGCCCAGGGCGTCGAAGCAGTCGGCGATGAGGTCCGGCATCGTCAGCACCGACGGGCCCGTGTCGAAGCGGTACTGCCCGTCCGCGACGTCCTTCACCGACAGCCCGGCGCGGCCGCCGGGGACGTCCTCGCGCTCCAGCACGGTCACGCTGCGGCCGGCCGCGGCCAGCCGCATCGCCGCCGACAGGCCGGCCAGGCCCGCACCCACGACGACGACCTCGTCCGTGCGGCCCTCCACGCGCCGGGTGCGCCCCGGCAGCCAGTCCAGCGCCCGCGTCAGGGAGGCCATCAGGACCTCCTGCTCGTGGCGGCGACGACCAGCTCGTGCAGCGCCGCGCGCGCCGGCTCCGCCAGCGGCGCGGCGTCCAGCGTGCTGCACGCCACGTCCACCTGCTCGTCGATGATCCGCTCCACCCCGTCCAGCGCGCCGGTGTCCACCAGCACCCGGCGCAGCGCCGCCACGCCGTCCTCGTCCAGCGCCGGGTCGCCCAGGTGCTGGGCCACCACGGCCGCCTGCTCGGGGGAGGCGGCCTGCACGGCCAGCGCCACCAGGACGGTGCGCTTGCCCTCGCGCAGGTCGTCCCCCGCGGGCTTGCCCGTCTCGCCCGGGTCGCCGAACACGCCGAGCACGTCGTCGCGCAGCTGGAACGCCTCACCCAGTGCCAGGCCGAAGCGGGACAGGTCCGCCAGCAGCGGCTGCGGCGCCCCCGCCAGCGTCGCGCCCAGCAGCAGCGGGTGCTCCACCGAGTACTTCGCGCTCTTGAACCGCACCACCCGGCGGGCCCGGTCCACCGCCCCCGCCGGGCCGAGCCGCGCCGAGGACGCCTGCTCCAGCATGTCCAGGTACTGCCCGCCCATCAGCTGGGTGCGCATCGTCTCGAACACCCGCCGTCCGCGGCGCAGGGCGTCGTCCTCCAGCGGTGCGCGCTGGTACAGCTCGTCGCTCCAGGCCAGGCACAGGTCACCGGCGAGCACCGCCCCGGACAGCCCGAAGCGCTCGGCGCTCCCGGACCAGCCCGCGTCCGCGTGCAGGCCCGCGAACCAGCGGTGCGCGGCCGGCTTGCCGCGGCGGGTGTCGGAGTCGTCCATCACGTCGTCGTGCAGCAGCGCCGCCGCCTGGAACAGCTCCAGCGCCGCCGCGGCCGTGACGATCCCCTCCTCCGCCGCGTCCGGCACGCCACCGTCGGCACCGCGGAAACCCCAGTAGCAGAACGCCGGGCGCAGCCGCTTGCCGCCGGCCAGCAGCGTCGAGACCGCCTCCAGCAGCGGCTCGCAGTCCTCGCCCAGCTCGCCGAGAACGTGGCGCTGGTCGTCGAGGAAGCCGGTCAGGACCCGCTCGACGTGCTCGCGCACGCCGAGCGCGGCGGCCCGGCGGGCGGGGTCGGGGACCGTCGGGGACGCGGTGGGGGGCGGCGGCACAGGGGCACTCTAGGCAGGGGGGCAGCACGCGGCGACCGCACCCGCACGAACCGCACCCGCGTGAATCGGACCCCGCGGTGACCGCCCTACCGTGGAGTGCGTGCCCACCCAGCGCGATCCTCAAACACGCGGCTGCCGCGTGCCCGGTCGCGAGGAGTACCTGCGCCGGTGGTCGCAGCTGCACGGCGGCGCCGCCGCCACCGGCCTCGTGCGGGCCTGGTTGAGCGGTGTGCACGTCCTCGCCCGCCCGCTCGCCGGGGCGCGGGTGCCGCCGGCGGCGGTGACGCTGGCGGGCACCGCGCTGGCCGCCGCGGCCGCCTGGCTGGCGCTGGCCGCCGGGCCCGGAGGGACGCCCGCGGTGGCCGTCGCCGTCCTCGTCGCAGCCGGCGGGGTGCTGGACAACCTCGACGGCGCGGTCGCGGTGCTGCGGCAGCGCACCAGCGACCGCGGCGCCCTGCTGGACGCCTGCTGCGACCGCGTCGGCGACGCCGCCTGCGCCCTGGTGCTGCTCGGCTGCGGCGCCCCCACCTGGCTGGCGGCGCTCGCCGGTGGCCTGGCGCAGCTGCAGGAGTACGTGCGCGCCCGCGCTCAGGGTCTGGGCGTGGACGACGTGGGCGTGGTCAGCGTCGCCGAGCGGCCCGTGCGCCTCGCCGTGGCCGCGGGGTGCGCCGCGGCCACCGCGATCGCCCCCGGGCAGGCGCCGTGGGCGCTGCTGGGCGCCGCGGCGTGGGCCGCCCTCGGCGCGGTCGGGCTCGTGCAGGTCGCGGTGGCGCTGGGCCGCCGCCTCTGACGCGCCTGCCCCGGCCCGCCGCTGCTCACGCCGGGCCGACCAGGTCGGCGACGATGCGCGCCGACAGACCCACCAGCGGCAGCCCGCCCCCGGGGTGCGCGCTGCCCCCGACGAGGAACAGCCCCGGCACCGGCGAGCGGTTCGCCGGGCGCAGGAAGGCGGAGCGGGCGCCGTCGCTGGAGGTGCCGTAGATGGCGCCTCCGTCGCTGCCGGTCTGCCGGGCGAGGTCCGCGGGGGTGCGCACCTCGCACCAGCGCAACCGGCCGCGCACGTCCAGGCCGCGGCGCGCCATCGTCGCCAGCACCCGCTCGGTGTACCGCTGCACCAGCTGCTCGTCCGCCCAGTCCGTGCCGCCGGGTGCCCGCGCCCCCGGGTCGTGCACGGGGGCGTTGACGAGCACGAACCACGCCTCGGTGCCGTCCGAGGGCCGCAGCGCCGGGTCGTCGGGGGCGCTGACGTAGACGGTCGGGTCGGCCACCGGGCGGCCCGCCGCCAGGTCGGCGAACTCGGCGTCGTAGTCGTCGGGGAACAGCACGGTGTGGTGCCGCAGGCCCGGGGTGCGCCCGTCCAGGGCCAGCAGCAGCACGAACCCCGAGGAGGAGCGCCGGCGCGGGTCCGGCCGCAGCCGCGGGCGCGGCAGCAGGTCCCGGTACAGGTGCGCGGCGTCCACCGCGGAGACCACCACGTCGGCGCGCAGCTCCTCGCCACCGGCCAGGCGCACCCCGGCGGCCCGCCCCGCGGCCTCCAGCACCCGCTCCACCGCTGCACCGGTGCGCACCCGCACGCCGCGCTCGCGCGCCCGCTCCGCCACCGCCACCGCCAGGCGGTGCAGCCCTCCGCGCACGTACCAGGCGCCGAACGCCTGCTCCACGAACGGCACCGTCGCCAGCGCCGCCGGCGCCTTCGCCGGGTGCGAGCCGGAGTAGGTGGCGTAGCGGTCCAGCAGCACCCGCAGCCGCGGGTCGTGCAGGTGGCGCCGCCCCAGCGAGCGCAGCGACGTCCACGGCGCGACCGTCCGCACGTCCGAGGCGCTGCGCGCCAGGCGCAGCAGCGTGCGCGGCCCCTCCAGCGGCGACTCCAGGAACGGCCCGCGCGCCACGTCCCACACCGCCGCGGCCCGCTGCAGGAACCGCGTCCACTGCTCGCCTGTCCCAGCGCCCAGCGCGTCGTCCAGCGCCGCGGCCACCCGCGGCAGCCCGCCGCCGGGCAGGTCCAGCTCGGTGCCGTCCGCGAAGCGGTAGTGCGCCACCGGGTCCAGCGGCACCACGTCCAGCACCGACTCGATCGGCGCCCCCGTCTTCAGGAAGAGGTCGCGCTGCACCGCCGGCAGCGTCAGCAGCGACGGGCCCGTGTCGAAGGAGAAGCCGTCGCGGCTGAACCGGCCGAGCTTGCCGCCCACCTGCTCCGCCTGCTCGCACACCACGACGTCGTGCCCGAGGGCAGCCAGCCGCGCCGCCGCCGACAGCCCGGCCAGCCCGGCGCCGACCACCACGACCCGGCTCACGGCAGCGCCCGCCCCTTCCACGACAGACCCCCGTGGCGGTGCCGCCACCACGAGTCGGCCAGCAGCCCGATCAGCAGCACCACCGACGCCGGGTGCCCCAGCGAGTCCGGCAGGGAACGGCCGCCGGTGCGCTCGGCCGCGGCGTAGCGGCCCACCACGGCCGCGACGTACCCGGCCGCCCCGGCCCGCGAGCCGGCCAGCGCCGCCAGCGGCGGCAGCACGTAGACCACGGCCAGCCCGGCGGCCACCGCGGCGGCGGCCGGGACGGACCCGAACGCCGACCACAACGACTTCGCGTACCCCTCGCGCAGCGCCGGCCAGCCGTCGTACATCCGGCAGGTGGCCAGCTCGGTGCCGTCGGCGACACCGCCGCGGCCCCCGGCGGCCTTGACCGCCCGCAGCAGCCCCACGTCGTCCAGCACGGCCGCGCGCACCGCGCCGTGCCCACCGGCGCGCCGGTACGCCGCCGCGTCCACCAGGAGGAACTGCCCGTTCGCCGCCGACAGGGACGGGCGCGGTGAGGTCTCCGCCGCCCGCAGCGGCAGGGTCGTCAGCCACGACCACTGCAGCAGCGGCTGCACCAGCCGCTCGCTCCAGGTGAGCGCCAGCTGGCGCGGGTACGGGCACAGCAGGTCCAGCCCCGCGGTGCGCAGCAGCTCCACCCCGGCGGCCAGCGCGTGCGGGGCCAGCACCACGTCGGCGTCGACGAACACCAGCACCTCACCGGTGGCCGCGGCCGCCAGGGTCGCGCACGCGTGCGGCTTGCCCAGCCAGCCGTCCGGCGGGCCGTCCCCGCGCAGCAGCCGCACCCGCGGGTCGGTGCCGCCGACGGCCGCCACGACCTCCGCGGTGCGGTCGGTGGAGGCGTCGTCCAGCACGAGGACCTCGCAGTCGGGCACCCCCACCTGGTCCAGCAGCGCCACCAGGCAGGCGCCCACGCGCTCCTCCTCGTCACGCACCGGCAGCAGCACGCTGACCCTGCCGTCCACGGGCGCAGGCTCCACCGAGGGTGTGCGCAGCGAGCGCGCGTTCAGCAGCGAGTGCGCGGTCAGCACCACCGCAGCGGCCGACCCTGCCCGCGTCAGCGCGCGCAGCGCCCGGCGCACCGGCCCGCGCCCGCTCACGCCCGCCGCCGCAGCGAACGCAGGTACGGGCCCACCGTCAGCCCCATCGCCGCCCCGCCCCACGCCGCGGCCGCCGGGCGGCGGAAGAAGACGGCGTTGCCCAGCGTCGAGCCCAGCCACGTCCAGCCCAGCAGCCACGCCGGCACCGCCTGCGGCACCGGGGCGTGCCGCTCCTCGGGCAGCAGGGCGTGCAGGGCCGCGCAGATGCCCGTGGCGGTCAGCAGCCAGCCCGCGTAGTTGCTCAGCGGGATCCCCGGCAGGCCCGGCAGGTGCGGGCGCGGGGACTCGAAGCTCCAGTGGCCGGCAGCCGTCATCTGCGGGTCCAGGAAGAGGTCCCAGCTCGCCAGCGTCCACGCGGCCGCTCCCACGGCCACCGCGTGGTGGCCGCGGCCGCGCGGGGCCAGCCGGCGGCCCAGCTGCACCGCCGGCCAGGCCACCATCGTCCACGCCAGCGGCACCACCACGGGGACGTCCAGGACCTGCGGGCCCAGCGTCCCGGCGTAGCGGTAGCGCCCGAACGGCCGGCCGGTGCGGGTGCCCACCGCCTCCGCCGCCATGCCCAGCCCGCCCGCGACCGCCAGGGCCGTCGCGCCGCCGCGCAGGCCCCCGCGGCGGGTGGCGTCGGCCACCGCGGCGGCGCAGAAGAGACCCACCGAACCGATCGTGGTGCGTCGCAGGGCCTCGCCGCGCAGCAGCGGGTGGGCCACCTGCGTCAGGACCGCGGCGCCGGTGAGGGCCCCGGCGAGGGCCGGGCCGAGTCTGCTGGGCACCGCGCCACTCTAGGGAGGGGTGCGGACACCGGCGTGCGGGGGAGGGGCCGTCTCACCCCCCGGTGACGAGCACCCCGACGAGCAGCCCGACGAGCACCGCCGCGACGCTCAGCCCCCAGGCCCACCCCAGCACCCGGCCCGCGCGCCACGCCCCGCGGTAGGTCCGCCAGGTGCGCGAGCGGCTCGCCGGCGCCGTGCCGGGCGGCACCTGCTCCGGACGCGGGCCCCACCACCACAGCAGGACCAGCGCCCGCCCGGCACCGCGGGCGAGCGCGGTCAGCAGCGCGGCGGGGGAGGTGTCCACACCGCCACCGTGCGCCCGCCGCGGCCCGCCCGGGAGCGCACGGGCGCGACGGCACCCGGACGGCTCAAGGGGTTCGCCCGTCCAGCGTCCCGGTGACGGAGCGGACGGCGAACCGGGCGAACAGCTCCTCGGCGTACCAGCCCTGCGCGGGGGTGCGGTCCATCACGTCCACGTGCGCGGGGCGGCGGTGGGCGAACTCCCGCAGCGCCGCCGTGGACTCCCACAGCGAGAAGGTGCCCTGGTACCCCAGCGGCGCCTCCCCGACGCCCAGCGCGCACCGCAGCCCCGGCACCCGGTGCAGCTCCCCTGCCACCGGCGGCACCGAGCGCCAGAACGAGGCGGCCCGCAGCGGCCGCAGCCGCGCCCGGGTGATCGACGCCACCGGCCCCTCGTGCGCCCGCGCAGCCCGCGCGTCCGCGGCCCCGAACGGCTCGCGCCCGCCCCAGCGGCCCCGGCTGGTCAGCGGCGCCATCCCCACCCGCAGGCGCTCGAGCGACAGCCGCTGCCAGGCCCGCACCGTCGTGGACGCCTCGAAGGCGCCGGCGGCCGCGGCCGAGTCCCACGCCACCAGCACCGCCCAGCGCAGCGGGTCGGCGTCGCGCACCGTGAAGGTGCGCCCGTCACCGGTGCCGAGCAGCTTCGCGAAGCGGGCCCCGGGCGTGCGGGCCAGTGCGCGGCGGTCCAGCGCCATCCGGGCCAGCGCCCCCGGCACGGCCCGCGGCGCCACGCCCCACACGTCGAGGGTCACCAGGGCGGGGGGACCCTCGACGTGCGGGGCGGCGGGGGCGGGCACCCGCGCGACGCTACGCGCCGGCGCACCCGGCCGGTCCGCGGGGCCCCGCCGCGCCGGCACCCGCCCGCTCGGCCTCGCGCACGCGCCGGCGCACCAGCTCCACGACGTCGGCCGGGCGGTCCCAGGCGGGCACGTGCCCGCAGCGCTCCCACTCCAGCCAGCGCGCGTGGGGGGGTGCGACCTCGCGCCGCAGGTAGGCCGGTGGCAGCACCCGGTCGCGGCGGCCGGCGACCACCGCCACCGGCGCCCGCACGTCCGCGCCGCGGGTGAACGAGCCGGCGGCCAGGCCCGCGTCCGCCGCCGCGTACCCCGCCGCCGAGGCCACCGACAGCACCGCCTCGCGCGCCAGCGCCGCCGGCAGCGCGCGCGGGGCCGCGCTGGTGGCCGCGAAGGCCAGGGTGCGCCCCCAGCGGGTGGGCAGCGGGTCGAACGGCAGCCGGGGCGCGGCGCGCGCGTACCAGCGGGCGAAGCGCTGCCCGGTGGGCAGCAGGGGCGGGCGCCGGCGGGGCGCGGCCCACAGGCCCGCGGGGGCCAGGGCCACCACCCCGGCCACGGCAGGTGCCGGTCGCCCGGTGCCCAGCCGCTCGTCGGGGTCGCGCGCGCCGTCGGCGGCCGCGGCCTCCAGGCACACCCACCCGCCCAGGGAGTGCCCCACCAGGTGCACCGGCCGCCCGTCGGCCTCGCTCAGCCGCGCCGCCGCCCGGCGCAGCCGCCGGCCCAGCTCCGCGGCCCGCATGGCGTGGGGGCCCTCGGCCGGGTCGGGCGGGGGGCTGTCCCCGTGGCCGGGCAGGTCGACCAGCAGCAGGCGGAACCCGTGCGCCAGGGCGGGCGCCACCAGCGACCACGTGCTGGCCGCCCCGCCCAGGCCGTGCACCAGCAGCACCCGGGGCGCGTCGGCGCCGGCACCGCCCACCTCGCGCACCGCCAGGCCCTCCAGGAGCGCGTTCACCCGACCTCGTTCACCCGACCTCGTTCACCCGACCTCGTTCACCCGACCTCGTTCACCCCAGCTCGACGGGGTGGGCCGCCGCCAGCCGCAGCAGCTCGTCGTAGCGGCTGGGGAACACCGCGAGCGGGTGCCCGGCGGGCACCCACACCACCGGGTGCACGGCCAGGGTGACGTCGACGCAGGTGGGCAGCGGCTCCGCCAGCCCCACCGGTGAGGTGGCCCCGGGCGCCGAGCCGGTGCGGAGCACCGTCTCGGCCTCCGTCACCGTCTCCAGGGACGGCACGCCCAGCACCGCGGCGAGCAGCGGCGGGAACAGCTCGTGGGCGCCGGAGGTGAGCACGAGGACCAGCCGGTCGCCCGGAGCGCGCAGCAGTGCGCTGCGGGCCACGGCGGCCACGGGCACGCCCAGGTGGCGGGCGGCGACGGGTCCGCGCGCCGCGGGGGGCAGGTGCACCACCCGGCCGGTGGCGCCGAGCTCCACCAGGGCGCGCTCGGTGGCGGTCACGGCCGGGTGCTCGTCCCCGCGGGGGGGCTCACCGGCGAGGACGTCGGGCGCGTCGAGGGGGCCCGCGGGGGGTGCGCCGGGCGGGGGCGCGGCGAGGAGGTCGCCCGCGGCGGGGGCGCGACCGGCGGTCGTCCACCTCATGCACCACCACGGTAGGCGCCCGGGGCCCGCCCGTCGCGTCGAGGGGGGACGTCCGGGAGCGGTCCCGCGCCGCTGCCCGGCGGGGGTCCCCAGGTCGGGGCGGGAGCGTGTCCTGTGGACGGCGCGTCTTCCGTTGACGCCGGAGGTCGGAGGTGGTGTAGCTTCGAGGAGCGTTCGAACCGGTGTTCGAACGACGTGGCCGCTCGGCGGCGCGGTCCGGGGAGAGGGGAAGCTCCCGCGGGCCGCGCCCCGGGCGTGCTGCGACGAGCCGCTTCCCCCGGCTCGCCCGCCGCGGCAGGCCCGCGGTGCCGGCTGGAGCGGAGGGGGAGTCGACGGTGCGACGTTTCTCGGACGAGGTGCACGTGCGGTGCGGCGTCCTGGGGGGTTCCCCGGGGGCCCCGGTGCAGTTCGTCTGGCGCGGCAGGCTGTACCTGGTGCGCACCCTGCTGGGGCGCTGGCTCGAGCGCAGCGCCTGGTGGGAGCAACCCGCGGTCGCGGCGGTGCACGGCGAGGAAGTGGCTCCCGGCGCGTCGCCGGTGGTGACCCGCCCGGTGCTGGCGCTGGGCGACCTGGAGCGCGAGGTGTTCCGCGTGGAGGCCGCCGTCGGTCGCGCCACCACGGGTGTCTACGACCTGGCGCACCCCGTGCCGGCCGGCACCGCGGCCTCGCTGGGTGCGGTCGTGTCGGAGGCGGCTGGTACTCAGGGGAGTGACGGCGCGTGGCGGCTGCTGCGCGTCAGCGACTGACGTCCGGACGCCACCGGAGAGGTGAACCGCGATGACCACCCCGAGGGCCTCTTCCCCCGGCGGTGCCCCCGAGGGTACCGCCGGCCGCCCCCGACCCCTGACCACCGCCGCGCTGGACCTGCTCGAGCGGTGCGAGACCGAGTTGCGCGCCGCGGCCACCGCCACCGACCCCGGTGAGCGCTACGTCCACGCCCACCTGTCCGCCCTGCGGGCCGGCGCGGCGCTGGTCGCCGTGCACGGCCGGCCCACCGCTCCGCGGCGCAGCCAGCCGCGCAGCGTCTGGGAGATGCTGCCCCGCCTCGACGCCGACCTGGCGGAGTGGGCGCGCCGCTTCACCGCCACCGCGCCGCTGCGCGCGCGCGTCGAGGCCGGCCGCGGCGACCTCGTGGACGCCGCCGCGGCCGACGCCCTGCTGGACGACGCGGTGGCCTTCCACCGCGTCGTGGAGTCCCTCCTCGGCCTCAGCCGGCTGCACCCCCTGGCCAGCTGAGCCCCCGCACCACCACCGCTCCCGGTACCACCCCGGTACCACCGCCGCTCCGTCCTTCCCCGCGGGCGCACCACCCGCGAGAGGACGACCCGTGCCCACCCCCTCCAGCACCCCCTTCACCCACCTGCACGTCGCCTCCAGCTCCTCGCTGCGCCACGGCGTGTCGTCCCCCGCCGAGCTCGTGGCCCGTGCCGCCGCGCTCGGCATGTCCTCCCTCGCGCTCACCGACCGCGACGGCCTGTACGGCGCCGTGCGGTTCGTGCGCGCCTGCACCGCGGCCGGGCTCGCGCCCGTCCTCGGCACCGACCTCGCCACCGCCCCCACCGGCCTCCTGGCCGGCCTGCCCGCCTGGGCCGACCCCTGCGCCGCGCCCCGCCCCCGCCGCGGGCCCGCGCGCGGCGGCGCGGCGGTCGACACCCGCCTGCCGCGCGCCGTCGTGCTGGCCCTCGGCGCGGGCGCCGGCGTGCGGCCGGGCGACGGCTGGGGTGCCCTGTGCGAGCTGGTCAGCGCCACCCACCTGGCCGGCCGGCGCGGCCGCCCCGTCAGCAGCCTCGAGCTGATCGCCCGGCACGGCACCGCCCCCGGGGGCGCGGCGGCGCTCGCCGTCCTGCTCGGGCCCGGGTCCGAGGTCGGCCGGGCGCTGCTGGCCCGCCGCGACGACCTGGCCCGCGCCGTGCTGCGCCGCTGGCGGGCGGCGCTGCCCGAGGGGTGCCTGCACGTGGAGGTCGTCTGCCACCACGCTCCACCCGGCGCGCCCGGCAGCGTGCAGCACGCCGCCCGGCTGCTGGCGCTGGCTCGCGCCGAGGGCGTGCCCGCTGTGCTCACCGCGGCCGTGCGCCACGCCACCCCGGACGGGGCCGTCACCGCCGACCTGCTCGACGCCGTGCGCCGCCTGGTCCCGCTGAGCGCCCGCCACCTGGACCGCGCCACCGCGCAGGGCCACCTCGTGGAGGGCGCCGGCATGGTTCGCACCGCGCGGGAGGTGGCGCACGCCGCCGCCGGCGGCCGCGACGGTGCCCGCGCCGCCCGCGAGCTGCTCACCGCCACCGCGGCCCTGGCCGGGCGCGCCCGCCTCGACCCCGCCGCCGACCTCGGCACCGGCACCGTCCACCTGCCCGACCGCGCCGCGCTGCGCCTGCCCGCCGGCACCGACCTCGACGCCGTGCTGCGGGCCCGCTGCGAGGCCGGCGTCGCCCGCACCCGTCCCGGGGCCGGCGAGGCGCGGCTGCGCGCGGTGCACCGGCGCCTGGAGGAGGAGCTGCGCACCGTCGCCCGGCTCGGGTTCGCCGCCTACTTCCTCACCGTCGCCGACGTGTGCGACCTCGTCCGCGACCTCGGCGTGCGCGTCGCCGCCCGCGGCTCGGGCGCCGGCAGCCTCGTCAACCACCTGCTGGGGATCTCCGGCGTCGACCCCCTCGAGCACGGGCTGCTGGTGGAGCGCTTCCTGAACCCCCGGCGCGCGTCGCTGCCCGACATCGACCTCGACGTGGAGTCCCACCGGCGCGAGGACGTCTACGCGGCGGTCCTGGAGCGCTTCGGCGGCGAGCGGGTCACCTGCCTGTCGATGGTCGGCACCCACCGCGCCCGGCACGCCGTGCGCGCCGTCGGCGCCGCGCTGGGCCTGCCTCCCGCCGAGGTCGACGCCATCGCCACGGCCCTGCCGCACGTGCGCGCCCGCGACGTCCGCGCCGCCGTCGCCGAACTACCGGAGCTGCGCGGCAGCGGGCTGGACGCCGAGCGCCTGAGCGTCTTCCTCGACCTCGTCGAGCGGCTGGACGGCCTGCCCCGGCAGGTGTCGCTGCACCCGTGCGCGGTGGTGCTCTCCGGCCCCGGGCTGCTGCGCCGCACCCCCGTGGAGACCAGCGCGCGCGGCTTCCCGATGAGCCAGTTCGACAAGGACGACGCCGAGGACCTGGGCCTGCTCAAGCTCGACGTGCTGGGGGTGCGCCTGCAGTCGGCGATGGCCCACGCCGTGCGGGAGGTGCAGCGCGTGGACGGCGTGCGCGTCGACCTCGACGACCGCGCCCAGGTCCCGCTGGACGACCCGGCCGCGTTCCGGCTGGTGCGCTCCACCCGCACCCTGGGCTGCTTCCAGATCGAGTCGCCCGGCCAGCGCGAGCTCGTCGGCCGCTTCGCCCCCGAGACGTTCGCCGACCTCGTCGTGGACATCTCGCTGTTCCGGCCCGGGCCCGTGCAGTCCGACGTGGTCACCCCGTTCCTGCGGGCCCGGCAGGGGTGGGCGAGCGCCGAGCACCTCGACGAGCGGCTGCGACCGCACCTCGAGGAGACGCACGGCGTCGTGGTCTTCCACGAGCAGGTCATGCAGGTGCTGCGGGTCACCACCGGCTGCGACCTCGCCCTGGCCGACGAGCACCGCCGCGCCCTGGGCACCCGCGAGGGGCAGCGGGAGCTCGAGCCGGTCTTCCGCCGCCGCGCCCTGGAGCGGGGCTTCCCGCCGGCGGTCGTCGAGCGCGTCTGGGAGGTGCTGCGGGCCTTCGGGTCCTTCGGCTTCTGCAAGGCGCACGCGGCGGCGTTCGCGCTGCCGACCCTGCAGTCGGCGTGGCTGAAGGCGCACCACCCCGCGGCGTTCCTGGCCGGCGTCCTCACCCACGACCCGGGCATGTACCCCAAGCGGTTGCTGCTGGCCGACGCCCGCACCCTCGGCGTGGAGGTCCTGGGCCTGGACGTCAACGCCTCCGGCGACACGTACCGCGTCGAGCGCGTCCCGCCGGGGGCGCGCTGGGCCCGCCGCGACCCGGAGGGGCTGGAGCCGGGGGTGGCGGACGGCACCGGGTACGGCGTCCGGCTGTCCCTGTCGGACGTGGCGGGCGCGTCCGCCGAGGAGGTCGCCCGCGTCGTCGCGGGGCAGCCGTACCGCTCGCTGGCGGACCTGTGGCACCGGGCGCGCCCCTCGCGCCCGTTCGCCGAGCGCCTCGTCCTCGCCGGCGCGCTGGACGCCCTGCACGGCACCGGCGCCACCACCGGGCCCGCGCGCCGTGGCCGTGCCACGCGCCGGGACCTGCTGCTGCAGGTCGCCGAGCTGGAGCGCGCGGCCCGCGGCCCGGCCCGCGCCCGTCCCCGGGTGGCACCCGCCGCCCCGGGTGCCACCGGTGGAGCCCCGGCCCCCGGGTCCGCCGGTGCGGTGCAGCTCGCCCTCGACCTGGGGGAGGTCCCCGAGCACGTGCCCGCCGCCGGCCTGCCCGAGGTGAGCGGTGCCGAGCGGGTTCGCGCAGAGCTGGAGGTGCTGGGGCTGGACGCCGCCGAGCACGTCCTGAGCGCGTACGTCCCGCTGCTGCGGGTGCTGGGAGCCACCCCCGCCCGGGAGCTGCGCAGCCGGCGCAGCGGCTCGGAGGTGCTCGTGGCGGGTGTGAAGGTCGCCACCCAGACCCCGCCGGTCCGCTCCGGCCGGCGCGTCGTCTTCCTCACGGTCGACGACCCCACCGGCCCGGCCGACGCCGCCCTCTTCGAGGACGCGCAGGAGTCGTGGGCGGCGACGGTCTTCTCGTCCTGGCTGCTGCTGGTGCGCGGGGTGCTGCGGCGCACCGGGCCGCGCGGGGTCTCGCTGCGCGCCACCGGTGCGTGGGAGCTGACGGCCGTGCACACCGCCTGGCGCGAGGGCGGTGACGCCGCGCTGCGCGCCCTGCTGGCCGCCCGGACGCCCGCCGCCCCCGGTGGTGCGCCGCCGCGCGCGCTGGTGCACCCCAGCGGGTTCCGGCAGTCCCCGTACGCCGACCTGCGCCCGCCGGGCGAGGACGTGCGGGCCACCCGCTCGGCCGCCCGGGCGAACGGTCCGCGCCGGCTGTGGCACGCGAGCCCGGGCAGCCCGGGGTGGTGATGCGGCGGGTGCCGGACCGGCGGGTGGTGGACCGGTGGCGGCAGGGGGCGCGGGCGGACGGCGACGCGCCGCGGGTGGCGCCGCGGCGGGGGACCGCCCGGTGTCTAGGGTGGGGCACGTCCGCGAGCGCTGGGAGGAACACGTGGCGAAGGAACGGGGCCGCCCCCGCACGTCGACGGTCCTCTGGGACGGTGTGCAGCGCCTGCTGGCCGGCGCGGACGGCGCCGCGGGCCCGCGGTCGGTGGTGGACCTGGGGGGCGGTACCGGCGGCCTCGCCGTGCGGGTCGCCGCCCTGGGGCACGACGTCGTCGTCGTGGACCCCTCGCCGGACGCCCTGGCGGCGCTGGAGCGGCGCACCGCCGAGTCCGGGTTGTCCGGCCGGGTGCGCTCCGTGCAGGGCGACGCGACCGAGCTGGCGGGCCTGCTGCCGGCCGGCAGCGCCGACGTGCTGCTGTGCCACGGCGTGCTGGAGGTGGTGGACGACCCCTCCGCCGCCCTGCGGGCCGCGCACGGCGTCCTGCGTCCCGGCGGCCGCCTCAGCCTGCTCGTCACCCAGTGGCCCGCCACCGTGCTGGCCCGCGTCCTGGCCGGGCAGCTGCCCCAGGCCCTGCACGCGCTGTCCGACCCGGGGCACCGCTGGAGCGGCAGCGACCCGCTGCGCCGCCGCTTCGACCGCGCCGAGGCGGTGGAGCTGGCCGAGGCGGCCGGTTTCACCGTCACCGAGGTGGAGGGCACCCGGACGTTCAGCGACCTCGTGCCCGCCGCCTGCGCGGAGTCCGAGGCGGAGGCCGCCCTGCTGCGCGAGCTGGAGGCCCGTGCGGCGCGCTCGCCGGAGCTGCTGGCCCTGGCCGGGCACCTGCACCTGCACGCCGTCCGCTGACCGGGCCGCCGGGCGGCCGCCGGCCCGGTGCCCACGGTGAACGCGGCCCGGCTCGCCGCCACCGGCGAGGACGCCTGCACCGTGCTGCACGTCGCGGTGGGCGAGATGCCCGTCCAGGTGGAGCTGCTGCGGCGGCCGGAGCTGGTCGGCACCGCCGTGGCCGTGACCGGCGGTCGGGGGGTGGTGGTCTCTGCGACGGCGCCGGCGCGCCGCTGCGGCGTCCACCCGGGCGTGGCGCTGAGCCGTGCGCGCCGGCTGTGCCCGCCGCTGACCGTCCTGACCGGCCGGCCGGTGCAGGTCGAGCGCACCTGGGCGGGCGTGCTGGAGCTGCTGCGCTCCCTCGTCCCGGTCGTCGAGCCGCTCGGCACCGGCACGGCCCTGCTCGACGCCTCGGGCACCGCGCGGCACGGCGGGCCGGTGGTCCTGGCGCGCCGGGTGCGCGACCGGGTGGCCGACGAGCAGGGACTGACCTGCTCGGTGGGGGTCGCGGGCACCCGGCTGGTCGCCGGGCTGGCGGCCGCGGCGGCCGCCCCCGACGGCCTGCTCGTGGTCCCCGCCGCCCGGGTGGTCGCCTTCCTGCACCCGCTGCCCGCCGCGGACATGCCGGGGGTGGGCCGGCGCACCGCGCGGCTGCTGGAGCACCTGGGCCTGCGCACGGTGGCGGACGTCGCGCACGCACCGGCCGCCACCCTGACCCGGGCCCTGGGGCAGGTCACCGGCCGGTGGCTGCACGAGGCGGCGTGGGGACGCGACGATCGCCCCGTGACCGCTCCGGCGTCCCGGCGGGCGGTGACCGCCCGGGCGGGGTTCGCCCGGGACGTCGACGACCCCGCCCTGGTGCACCGGGAACTGCTGCGCCTGGCGGTGCGGGTGGCGGCGCGGGCCCGTGCGACGGGTGTCGCCGGGCGGACCGTCGTGCTGGAGGTCCGCTTCGCGGACGGCACCGGCCTGGTGCGCTCGCGGACCCTGCCCGAGCGCACCGACGCCACCCGCGCCGTGCTCGCCGCCGCCAGCGCCCTGCTCGACGGGCTGGGCCTGCAGCGGGCGCGCCTGCGCGGTGCGGCGGTGCGCCTGGAGGACCTGGCCCCCTCGGCCCTGCAGCCGCGGCAGCTGCTCCTGGGGGAGCGGACCCCCGGGTGGCGGGAGGTGGACGGCGCGGTCGACCGGGCGGGGCTCCGCTTCGGGGCGGGCAGTGTGAGACCCGCCACGTTGCTGGAGACGTCCCCCGACTGGTTCCCGGCCGCAGGAACTCCTGCCGGGGGCTCCGTCGTTGGGACGGTGGAGGACTGGAGCCCTCCCGACGCGCTCCCCGGCGGCCCGGGGTGGTGGGCCGTGTGCTAGTCCGAGTTTCGCCTCCCGCTCGCGGGACCTATCCTTGACACACATCGTGCGCACGCCAGGAGGTACAGGTGCCGCTCTCGGAACATGAGCAGCGTCTGCTCGAGCAGATGGAACGTGCGCTGTCCGCGGACGATCCCAAGTTCGCCAACGCCATGCGGGGTTCCCGTCACGGTCGCGCCGCCCGCCGGCGCCTCGTCCTCGGCATCGCAGCCGTCGTGGTGGGTCTCGTGCTCCTCGTCGTCGGGGCCAGCACGAGCCAGATCTGGCTGGGGGCGGGCGGCTTCATCGTCATGCTCGCCGGGGCGATCTGGGCCTTCTCGCCGGCGCGGGGGACGGGGCCACGTGCCGACGGGCAGCCCGACGCGGCCGGGCCCCGGCCACCCCGGCCCGGCCGGACCCGTCGCAGCGGGTCCTTCATGGAACGCATGGAGCACCGGTGGGACCGCCGTCGCGGCGGCGGTCAGTGGTGATCGTCCCGGCCTCCTGAGCGGTCGACCGGCAGGCACCGACGCACGGGCCCGCACGCCTCGCGGCGTGCGGGCCCGTCCGCGTCCCACCCGCGGCGTCCCACCCGCGGCCCGGCGGTGCCGAGTCGCGGGCACCGATCAGTCCCGCTCCCACCAGTCCAGCGCGGCCCGCAGCCCCGCCCCGGGGAACCACCGGGCGCGCCAGCGCACCGGCCGCGGCCGGCTCCGCGCCACGGCGGCCACCACCTCGTCCACCTGGGCCCGCACGACGCGCCGGCCGCGCGTGCCCGCGCTGACCGGGCGGTCCAGGAGCGCGGCCCCGCCGCCCGGGCGGGCGGCCGGGACGGGACCGGGCGCAGCGTCCGTGCCGCCCGGGGCGAAGCGGGCGCTCTCCACCGCGCGCCGCAGCGCGGTGAGCTGCTCGGCGGCCCCGGCAGGCAGCGGTGCGGCGGCCTCCACGATCGCCGCGCACCGGCGCGGCGTGGCGGAGGGTGGCCACCGCACGCCCAGGTCGCCGAGCCGGTCCGCCAGGTCGGCCCACGCGGCCTCGGCGGAGGAGGGGCCGTCGTGGGCGCCGGCCCAGCGCCGCCGCGTCAGGGCCGTCGCGGTGACCCCCGGGGCCAGCAGGGCCAGCAGCAGGAGGACACCGCCGCCGATCCACCCCCACGGCAGGGCGGCTACGCGCTGCCAGCCGGTCACCGGACCTCCGGCCGCGCCCGGCGCGGCGCCGGCCGTGGTGGTGCTGGCGCTGGCGCTCGGGGCGGACGGAGCGGCACCGGGCGCGGCCGGTGCCGCGGCGCTCGGCACCGGTGCCGCGACCTGCACGCGGGGCACCGAGTAGGGCGGCGACTGACCGGTGCGGGTGGCCGGGGTGGGCTCGAAGCGCACCCAGCCGACGCCCTCGAAGTAGAGCTCCGGCCAGGCGTGGGCGTCCTGGGCGCTGATCCGCCAGCGCCCGGCCGTGGACTCCTCCCCGGGCAGGAAGCCGATCGCCACGCGTGCGGGGATCCCCAGGGAGCGGGCCATGACGGCCATGGCCGAGGCGAACTGCACGCAGAAGCCCGACTTGTCGCGCAGGAACGCGGCCACCGCGTCCGAGCCGCCGTCGTTGGGCGCGGTCGTGGAGTAGGTGAAGCCGCCGGTGGAGCGGAAGTAGCGCTGCAGCGCCGCTGCGCGCTCGTAGTCGCCGGAGGCCCCGGTGGTCACCTCGACGGCGGCGTCCCGCACGCTCTGCGGCAGCGAGTCGGGCAGCGCGGTGTACCGCTCCCGGACGTCGTCCGGTGCCTGGCCGGCGCCGCGCAACCGGCCCTCGTCGGGGTCCACCTCGAGGTGCTGCACCACGTACTCGCGCCCGCGGGTGGTCTCCCCGTCGCCGACGACGTTCAGGGTCGCCTGCTCGTAGAGCCACTCCCCGGCGATGTCCACGCGCAGCGCGGGGTAGGGCAGCGGCAGGTAGGTCTGGTCCAGGCCACGCACGGAGATGGCCGTGCGGTGCTCCACCGACTGGGCCAGGACCTCGTCCGACAGGCCCGGCGGCCTGCTCAGCCCGTCCTGCACCCGCTGGCTGCGGGGGATGTCCGCGCCGGTGCTCGGTGCCCAGGTCCGGCCGTCGAAGACGTCGGCGGTCACGATCCGCAGCGGGGCGGGATCCTCCTGGTCCGTCTGGTAGGTGAGGATCGTGGTGTCCGACCGCGCCCCCAAGCTCGCCTTGAGGTTGAGGATGGGGTTGATCACGGTGATCGTGTCGCCCGTGCCGGTGTCGACGGTCAGCGACCGCTCGTCCAGCCCCGGGACGGCGGCGGGCACGACGAGCGCGAGCGCGAGCGCCCCCGCGCCCAGCGCGGAGGCGGTGGTGCCGGCCGCGGTGCCCGCGGGCCCGCGGGCGCGCCGCCGGGCGGGTGCGGGCCAGCGGGGGTCGGGCCGGCCGGTGGCCAGCAGGACCAGGTAGGGCACGGCCACCGCCAGCAGCGCCGGTGCGCTGGAGCCGCCGGGTGCCAGGCACACCGGCACCGCCAGGGTCGCCGCCAGGGGGACGCCCGCCAGCGCCGGGCGCCGCAGCGCCACGGCCAGGACGTCGACGGCCAGGGCGAGCAGGCCAGCCCCGCCCACGAGCAGCAGGCGCAGACCACGCAGGTCGGCCGCCGGCACGCTGTAGCGCTGCACGACCTGCACCCCGTCGCCGAGGAGCTGGGCGAAGCGCGCGGGGGTGGCGGCGGTGGGCAGCACGCCCAGGGCCGTCGTGGCGCCGCCGAACAGAGCGGTCAGCGCGAGCAGCACGGCGAGCGCCTGCAGCGCCACGGCGAGGCCGCGGCGGTGCAGCAGGGCGCGCACCAGCAGGCCGGTGCCGGTCACCGCGAGGACCGCTCCGAGGGCGCCCACGACCCAGCCGGAGGACACGACCAGGGGGCGCAGGGACAGCACGGCCGCCGCGGAGGCGACGCCTGCCCAGCAGGCGGTGCGGGCGGTGCGGGTCACGCCCCCACCCCCGATCCGGCGGCGCCGGCGGGTGCCGCGGCAGCAGCGCGGGCAGCGCGCGCCCACGCCTGCGGCACGTTCGTGGCGGGGGCGGCCACGGCGGTGCGCCAGCCGGCCCGGGACAGCACCAGCTGGGCGCGGTGCAGCGCCGCGTCGGCCGCCTCCGCGGGGGCGTCGTCCCCGGCGCCCGGGTGCGCACCGGCCCACAGCCGGGTGCGCTGCAGCAGGGCCAGGGCGGGGGTGCCGGGGGAGCGGGCCCCGGCCAGCGGCTGCACGTCCGCCTCGTCGACGTCGCCGAGGACGGCCACGAGCAGCGTGCCCTCGGAACGACCCAGCGACGCCAGGGACCGGGCGAGCCCGTCGTCGGAGCCGGGCTGCAGCCGGGCCAGCGCCCGCAGCAGCGAGCGCACCGCCGAGCTCTCGTCGCCGCCGTGCACCTGCTCGAACCTGCCGCCGTGCAGCAACCGCACCCGGTGCCCACGACCCTGCAGGTGCACGGCGACCGAGGCGGCGGCGCTGACGGCCCACTCCAGCGAGGAGGCGGCGCCGTGGCCGCGGTGGGCGCCGGCCCGGTCGTCCAGCAGCAGGACGGCGTCGGGGTGGCCGGGGTGCTCGTCGGAGCGAACCATGACCTCACCGCGGCGGGCGGTGGAGCGCCAGTGCACCCGGCGCAGGTCGTCGCCGACGCGGTAGGCGCGGATCGAGGCGTCGTCGGGGGCGCTCGCGGCTGCCGACCCCACGGAGGGGCCGCGCGAGCCCCCCGCGTCGCCGAGGGGCGAGGCCGCCAGGCGGTGCACGCGGGGCAGCACGTCCAGGGTGGCCGTGGCGCCCGTGGTGCGGGAGACGACCACGAGGCCGAAGGGATCGCGCGCCCGGACGGTGGCCGGCCCGAGCCGGTAGCTGCCGCGCACGTCCGACCTCACCCTGTGCTCGAGGTCGAGGGTCTCGCCCTCGGCCAGCCGGGGCACCGCCACCCGGGCCGTCCCGCCCAGCGCGAGGGGCACGGCGTCCTCCAGCACCACCCGTCCCGGTGCCCGCCCCCGCCCGCGCACCGTCAGGCGCACGGTGGTGGCGGTGCCCGGCTCCACCAGCCCGGACCCGGACCTCGAGACGAGGTCGAGGGTCCTGCTGGACCGGAGGGCCACGACCGCTGCGAGCACGGCCAGGGCGGTCAGCAGCACGCCCACCCGCAGCAGGTCGCGTTGCCCGAGCGCCGGGGCGGTGCCCAGGGCCAGCAGGCCGGTGGTCAGCAGGGCCCACCCCCGGGCCGTGGGGCGCAGGTCGGCCCGAGCCGGGCCGCCGGTGCCGCTCGGGTCGGGCCGGGACCCGGTCGGGTGCCGCCGGACGTTCACCGCGGGGAGGGCAGCGCGGTCGTGCGGAGCACGTCGGCGACCACGTCGGTCGCCTCGCGCCCGGCGAGCTGGGCGTCGGCCGTCAGCACCAGCCGGTGCGCCACGACCGGCACCGCGAGGGCCTGGACGTCGTCCGGCAGCACGTGGTCGCGCCCGTCCAGGGCCGCTCGCGCGCGGGCGGTGCGCAGCAGGTGCAGCGCGGCGCGGGGGGAGGCGCCCAGCCGCAGGTCGGGGTGGGTGCGGGTGCGGCGGACCAGGTCCACGACGTACTGCTTGAGCGCCTCGGCGGCGTGCACGCCGCGCACCGCCGTGGCCAGCCGGCGCACGTCCTGCACGCCCACCACCGGGGTCAGCTCGTCCAGCGGCTCGGCGCCGCCGTGCTCGGTGAGCATCCGCAGCTCCGCCGCCGCCGAGGGGTACCCCATGGACACGCGCGCCGTGAAGCGGTCCCGCTGGGCCTCCGGCAGCGGGTAGGTGCCGTCCATCTCCACCGGGTTCTGCGTGGCGAAGACGACGAACGGGCGCTCGAGGGGCCAGGTCGTGCCGTCCACGGTGACCTGACCCTCCTCCATGCACTCCAGCAGGGCGGACTGGGTCTTGGGGGAGGCGCGGTTGATCTCGTCGCCGATCACCACGTTGGCGAAGACCGCCCCGGGACGGAACTCGAAGGCGCCGCGCTCCTGGTTCCAGACGCTGGAACCGGTGACGTCGCTGGGCAGCAGGTCCGGGGTGAACTGGATGCGGCGCACCGTGCCGTCGACGGAGCGGGCGAGGGCCTTGGCCAGCATGGTCTTGCCGACGCCCGGCACGTCCTCCACGAGCAGGTGCCCCCCGCCGAAGAGGACGGTCAGCGCCAGGCGCACCGTCTCGTCCTTGCCCTGGACGACGCGGTCGACGGTGCGGGCGAGGCGGTCGGCCGTGGCGGCCAGCTCCTCCAGCGCGGCGGGCAGGTCGTCGGGCGGCACCGCCAGCGGGTCCCCGGAGTGGTTCCCGGCGGGTGCGCTCGTGGTCGTCACGTGGCCTCGTCTCCTCCTGGGGGTTCGGTGGCACCGCGCCCCGTCCCGTCGCACCCGGCCTCGCCGTCGCGACCCCCTCCACTGTGCCCCACGCGCGGGTGTGCCCGCCGCCCGACGGGGCGCCGGGGCACCTCCTGCTCCCGCGGGCCCGCTCGCGGCAGCGCCACCGCACTCCACCGCGCTCCCCGCCGACGTCGCCGGCGCCTGCCGGCACCCGCCCCGGCCGGGGCGGCC
>NZ_JALBVB010000056.1:70511-90516 GCF_022669155.1 Kineococcus sp. TRM81007
CCGGGTGGGGCCGGGGCGCCCCACCCGGCCCCACCGCCCTGACCTGCGGCGATGCGCCGGTCGCGCGTTCACGGTGCGTCGCTCCACGTTGACCGTGGAGGAAAGTGGAGTACGGTGGAGGAGAACGGCTCATCAGGGGCCGCTCGGGACCGTCCGTCGGGGGTTGCGGCTGTGTTCCTGGGCACGTACACCCCCCGCCTGGACGACAAGGGGCGGCTGATCCTCCCGGCCAAGTACCGGGAGCAGCTCTCCGACGGACTGGTGATCACCAAGGGGCAGGAGCGCTGCCTCTACCTCTTCCCCATGCAGGAGTTCGAGCGGATGCACGAGGAGCTGCGGCGGGCGCCGCTGACCCGCAAGGAGGCCCGCGACTACCTGCGGGTGTTCCTGTCGGGTGCCTCGGACGAGGTCCCCGACAAGCAGGGGCGCTTCACGGTCCCCCCGATGCTTCGCAGCTACGCCGGGCTCGACCGCGACCTCGCCGTCACGGGCGTCGGGTCCCGGGTGGAGATCTGGGACCTGCCCACCTGGGAGTCCTACCTCGCCGGCGCCGAGCCGGCCTTCTCCGACCAGCGCGAGGAGGTCCTGCCCGGGGTCGTGTGACCCCGATCCCCGGCACCGCCGGGGTGACCGTCGGCCGCGGCCCCCAGCCGCTCCGGACCGGTCCTGACGCCTCTTCCCCGGCGCCAGGCACGGCACCCGCGAGCGGATGGGGACCGGGACCGACGGCGGACGACGGCGACGCCGGCCCCGCGGGCCGGCGGGGGAGCAGAGGTGGGACCGGTGACCGAGGACGCGCAGGCCGCTGCGGTCGCGGCCCGCCACGCCTCGGTGATGCTGCGGCGGTGCACCGACGTGCTCTCACCCGCCCTGCAGCACCCCGGTGCCGTCACCGTCGACGCCACCCTGGGCATGGGTGGTCACGCCGCCGAACTGCTCCGCCTGCACCCGCACCTGCGCCTGGTCGGCATCGACCGCGACCCGCTCGCGCTGGAGCTCGCGGGCCGTCGGCTGGAGGGTTTCGGTGACCGCGTCACGCTCGTGCACGCGGTGCACGACGAACTCCCCGCCGTCCTCGACGACCTCGGTCTGGCGGTCGTCGACGCGGTGTTCTTCGACCTGGGTGTCTCCTCGTTCCAGCTCGACGAGGTGGAACGGGGTTTCTCCTACGCCCGCGACGCTCCGCTGGACATGCGCATGGACCCCGGCGCGCCCACCACCGCCGCCGACGTGCTGAACACCTACCCGCAGGGCGAGCTCGCGCGCGTGCTGCGCGTCTACGGCGAGGAGCGCTTCGCCGGCCGCATCGCTGCCGCCGTGGTGCGCCAGCGCGCCTCCGAACCCTTCCTCGGTTCCGCCCGGCTCGTGGACCTGGTGCGCGAGAACGTGCCTGCCGCCACCAGGCGCACCGGCGGGAACCCGGCCAAGCGCACGTTCCAGGCGCTGCGCATCGAGGTCAACGACGAGTTGCGGGTGGTCGAGCGGGCGCTGCCGGCGGCGTTCGAGCGCCTCGCGCCGGACGGCCGGCTCGCCGTGCTGACGTTCCACTCCCTCGAGGACCGGATCGCCAAGAACGCCCTGCGCCGGTTCACGGAGAGTTCCGCGCCACCGGACCTGCCGTTCCTCCCGCCGGGTTCCGGCCCGCGCGCGGAACCCCTCACGCGCGGCGGCGAGGCACCCGACGAGGAGGAGCTGGCCGCGAATCCCCGGGCCGCGTCGGCGCGCCTGCGCGCGGTGCGCAGACTGCCCGGGGAGGATTCCGGGCAGCGGGGCCGGGCCGTCCCCGGGCGGCCCGCCCGCCGCCACGGGCAGGACAGCCGGGGCGGCGCGGCCGGTGGTCCGCGGGACCGCGGCCGCCGCGGTTCCCCACCCGGCACGAGGCACGGCACGGACGACGGAAGGACCCGGTGATGAGCCAGCCCCTGATCGCGGCCCGGAAGGTTCCGGCCCGCGCTCGCGAGGCGCGCCCGGACACCGGGAACCGGCCGGAACTGCGGGTCGTCGTCCCGCCCGCCGTGCGCCGCCTGCGCCTGCCGCTGCCGGTGGCGTGCGTGCTCCTGCTGAGCCTGGGCCTGTTCGGCCTGCTCATGACGAACATCGCGATCGCCGGTGACGCCTACCGCATCACGGACCTGCGGGTGACCTCCGAGCGGCTCGCCGACCAGCAGCAGGCCGCGGACGAGTCGTTGGCCGCCCAGGCGGCGCCGCAGGCGCTGGCCGAGCGCGCGGCCGGGCTCGGCATGGTCCCCGCGCCGCCCCCCGTGCACCTGACGGAGGAGGGCGTGGTGGGCACGCCCACGGCCGCGCCCTCACCCACGGCGGCCCCCTCCGCGGGGGTGGCCGAGCGCGAGGAGCGGGGGACCGGGCAGGAGGCCGAGCAGGAACCCGCCGGCACGGCGGGGGCCGAACAGCCCGCCGGGGAACCCGCCGCCCGCTGAGCGCCCGTCGCGCCGGGCACCGAACGAGAACCGCTGCACGAACCCGAGAGGTGCCGCTCTTGCCCCGTCCGCCCGCCGCCCGGCGCACCGCACCGCGCACCTCCCGGCGCGCCGCGGCACCCGGCGTCCGCCCCGACCGCCGGTCGCGCGCGTTCGTCATCACGGTCCTGGTGGCGCTCAGCCTGCTGGCCGGCCGGCTGGTGCAGCTGCAGGGCGCCGACGCCGCGGAACTGGCCCAGGCGGCCTTCAACCAGCGGGTGCACACCAGCACCCTGTACGCCCAGCGCGGTGACGTCCTCGACGCGAACGGCACGGTGCTCGCGACGTCGGTGGAGCGGCGCGACGTGGTGGCGGACCCCTCGATCCTCACGAGCTTCAACACCCGTGCCGACGGCACGGCGCGGGAGGAGTCGCTGCCGCAGGGCGCCGCCGGCGCCGCGCGGGTCCTGGCGCCGATCCTCGGCGTGGACGAGGCCGGCCTGACCACCACGCTGACCGGTTCCGGCCCGGACGACCAGTACGCCCTCGTGGCGGTGGGCATCACGCCCGAGCTGTGGCAGCGGGTCTCCGACGCCGACGTCCCCGGCGTCACCTCCGAGCGCACCGCCCAGCGCATCTACCCCAGCGGCAGCGCGGCCTCCACCCTCGTCGGCGTGCTCGGCACCTCTGAGACGAAGGACGGCAAGACGGTCGACCGGCCGCTGTCGGGCCTGGAACTGGCCGAGAACGAGCTGCTGGAGGGCGTCGACGGCCAGGTGCGCTACGAGCGCAGCCTGAGGGGCCAGGAGATCCCGCTCGGCGAGAGCGAGACCACCGAGCCGGTGGACGGGACCTCGCTGCACCTGACGATCGACGCGGACCTGCAGTGGAAGGCCGCCAGCGCCATCGCCGCGCAGGTCGAGGCCACGGGCGCGAAGTCCGGCACGGTCGTGGTGATGGACGCGCAGCAGCGGCTGCTGGCGCTGGCCAGCGCACCCAGCATCGACCCCGCGGACCTGACGAGCTTCACCAACGAGGAGCTGAACAACACCGCCCTGACCGACTCCTTCGAACCGGGTTCCACGGCGAAGGTCATCACCATGGCCGCCGCGCTGGAGGAGGGGACCTCCACGGCCGCCAGCGAGTTCACGGTCCCCGACGAGCTGAAGCGCTCCACCAAGGTCTTCAACGACTCGCACGCGCACGAGGACCAGCAGCTCACGCTCGCCGGGATCCTCGCGGAGTCCAGCAACACCGGCACGATCCTGGCCGGGGAGGAGCTGGACGCGCAGACCCTGTACGAGTACCAGCGCGCGTTCGGCCTGGGCGAGGAGACCGGGATGGACTTCCCCGGTGAGACGGGCGGGATCCTGGCCACGCCGGAGGAGTACTCCGGCACGCAGCGCTACACCGTCATGTTCGGCCAGGGCATGTCGGTGAACGCGGTGCAGGCGGCGTCGGTGTTCGCCACCGTCGCCAACGACGGGGTGCGCGTGCGGCCCTCGCTCATCGCGGGCACCTCCGACCCGGACGGCAACTACCGGGCGGCCGGGGTCCCCGCGGGAACCCGGGTCGTCAGCTCGCAGACGGCCGAGACGTTGCGGGACATGATGCAGGCGGTCGTCAGCGAGGAGGGCACGGCCGCCGGAGCGGACATCCCGGGGTACCTGGTGGCAGGCAAGACCGGTACCGCGCAGCGCTACGACGTCGACTGCGGTTGCTACCGCGGGTACACCGCCTCGTTCATCGGCATGGCTCCCGCCGACGACCCCCAGCTCGTGGTGGCGGTGATCCTGCAGGACCCGAAGACGAACTACTACGGCGGTTCCGCCGCCGGCCCGGTGTTCAAGGACGTCGCCGGTTACGCGCTGCAGCAGCGCGGTGTGGAACCCTCCGGCGACGCGCCGGCCGGCCTGCCCCTGACGTGGGGCGCCGAGGGGTGAGCAACCCCGTGCGCGGGCGCGCGCCGGTGCCGTCCGCGCCGTCCGCCGGGCGGTCCGCCCAACACGCGCGCCGTGCCGTGCAGGGGGCCGCCGTGCGGGCGGGTAACCTCCCAGGGTGCCGATGACCGACGGGCCGGGCGGCGACGACCGACGGCTCTTGACCCTCGTGGACGTGGCGGCCTCCCTCGGCACCGCTGCCCCCCTCCCCGCCGGTGCCGGCGCGCGACCGGTGACCGGGGTGACCCTCGACTCGCGGCGCGTGAACCCCGGGGACGTCTACGCCGCGCTGCCGGGCGCCAACGTGCACGGCGCGCGCTTCACCGAGCAGGCCGTCGCCGCCGGTGCCGTCGCCGTGCTGACCGATCCCCCCGGTGCCGGCCAGGCGGGCGCCGCCGGGGTCCCGGTGCTCGTCGTCGACGACCCGCGCGCGGTGCTGGGCGAGCTGGCAGCCCGCGTGCACGGCCGTCCCGGTGAGCGGCTGGTCACCGTCGGGGTGACGGGCACGAACGGCAAGACGACCACGGCCTACCTCGTGGAGGCCCTCCTGCGCCGCGCCGGGTGGACGACCGGTCTGCTCGGCACCGTGGAGACGCGCGTGGCCGGGCAGCGGGTGAGCAGCGTGCGCACCACGCCGGAGGCGCCGGACCTGCACGCCCTGCTGGGACGGATGGTGGCCGCCGGTGTGCGCGGGTGCGCGCTGGAGGTCTCCAGCCACGCGCTGGCGCTGCACCGCGTCGACGGCCTGGTGGTGGACGTGGCGGTCTTCACCAACCTCAGCCGCGACCACCTGGACTTCCACGGCTCGATGGAGGCGTACTTCGAGGCCAAGGCGAGCCTGTTCACGCCCGCCCGCGCCCGCCGCGGCGTCGTCGCCGTGGACGACCCGTGGGGTCGTCGCCTGGCGTCCGCCGCCGGTGTGCCGGTGACCACGGTGCGCACGGGGGTGGGTACCGGGGACGACGCGGGTGGTGGGGACGCGGACTGGGTGGTGCGCGACCTGCGTCCCGGCCGGGACGGCAGCACCTTCCGCCTCGTGGCCGCCGACGGCGCCGAGCTGCACCTGAGCTGCCCCCTGCCCGGCGACTTCAACGCCGCCAACGCCGCGCTGGCCGCGGTGGCCGCGCTGGCCGCGGGGCTGACGCCGCAGCAGGTCGAGGAGGGGCTGCGCACCGCCGAGGGGGTGCCGGGCCGCCTGGAGCGGGTGGTCACCGGCGCGCCCGGCGAGCCGCTCGTCGTGGTCGACTACGCCCACAGCCCCGACGCGCTCGAGCGGGTGCTGGCCGCCCTGCGGCCGCTGACCACCGGCCGGCTCGCCGTCGTGCTGGGTGCCGGCGGCGACCGCGACCGCGCCAAGCGCCCCCTCATGGGGGCCGCCGCGTCCCGCGGCGCGGACCTCGTCGTCGTCACCGACGACAACCCCCGCTCCGAGGTGCCCGCCGCGATCCGCGCCGCGGTGCTGTCCGGGACCGCCGGCGGCGGCGCCGAGGTGCTGGAGGTGCCGGACCGGCGCGAAGCGGTGCGCGCGGCCCTGGAGCGCTGCGCCGGGCCCGGCGACACGGTGCTGCTGGCCGGCAAGGGGCACGAGACGGGGCAGGAGGCCGCCGGCGTCGTCGTCCCCTTCGACGACCGCGCGGTGGCCGCCGAGGAACTGCGCCGCCGGGCCGGGGCGCCCGAGCGGTCGAGCACGAGTGCAGCTGGAGGTGGGTCGTGATCGCGCTGACCGCGGCGGAGGTGGTGGAGCTGACCCGGGGCCGGCTCGCCGCCGGTGCCGCGACCGTCCTCGTGGACGGGCCGGTGGTGGTGGACTCGCGCCGCGCGGCTCCCGGGGCGCTGTTCGTGGCCCTGCCGGGTGCCCGCGTCGACGGGGCCGACCACGCCGCCGCGGCGGTGGCCGCCGGGGCGGTGCTCGTGCTCGCCCAGCGCCCGGTCCAGGTGCCCGACGGCACCGCCGTCGTCCTCGTCGAGGACGGGGTGGCGGCCCTGGGCCGCCTGGCCGCCGGCGTCCTGGAGCGCCTGCGCGCCGACGGGGGCGGTCCGCGCGTGGTGGGGGTCACCGGCTCGGCCGGCAAGACCACCACGAAGGACCTGCTCGCCGCGGTGCTCGCGCCGCTGGGTCCGGTCGTGGCCCCCAGCGGCAGCTTCAACAACGAGGTCGGCGCCCCGCTGACGGTGCTGCGCGCCGACGCCGGCACCGCCGCGCTCGTCGTGGAGATGGGCGCGCGCGGCGCCGGGCACATCGCCGCCCTGTGCCGCCTGGCGCGCCCGGCCACCGGGGTCGTGCTCAACGTGGGTGCCGCGCACGCGGGGGAGTTCGGGTCCCTGGAGGCCACGGCCGCGGCCAAGGGCGAGCTCGTCGAGGCGCTGCCCGCCGACGGGCTGGCGGTGCTCAACGCCGACGACGCGCGCGTGGCCGCGATGGCCTCGCGCACCACCGCGCGCACGCTCACCTTCGGCCTCGGCCCGGGTGCGGACGTGCGCGCGGAGGACGTGCGCACCGACGAGCTGGCCCGTCCCGCCTTCACGCTGCGCACCGCCACCGGCAGCGCCGAGGTGCGCCTGCGGCTGCACGGCGAGCACCAGGTCCCCAACGCCCTGGCCGCCGCCGCCGTCGCGCTGGAGCTGGGCGTGGGTCTGGACGACGTCGCCGCGGCCCTGTCCACCGCCGAGGCCGCCAGCCCCGGGCGCATGCAGGTCGTCCAGCGCCCCGACGGCGTCACCGTCGTGCACGACGCCTACAACGCCAACCCGGACTCGGTGCGCGCCGCGCTGAAGGCCCTGGTGGGCATGGCTGGCGGGCGGCGCACCTGGGCGGTGCTGGGGGAGATGCTGGAACTGGGGCTGGCATCGCGGGACGAGCACGACGCGGTGGGCCGCTTCGCGGTGCGCCTGGACGTCTCCAAGCTCCTCGTGGTCGGTTCCGGTGCGCGCCCGGTCTACACGGGCGCCGTCATGGAGGGTTCCTGGGGGGACGAGGCCGCCTTCGCCGCGGACGCGGAGGAGGCCGGCGCTCTCCTGGCCGAGCAGCTGCGCCCCGGGGACGTGGTCCTCGTCAAGGCGTCCAACGGCGCGGGCCTGGGTCGGCTGGCCGAGCGGCTGCTCGCCGGCGGGGGCACCGTCGCGTCGAACGGGAGCGGCTCGTGAGGGCGGTCCTCGTCGCCGGGGCCGTCTCGCTCGTCGTGGCGCTGTTCGGCACCCCGCTGTACATCCGCTGGTTGGTGCGCCGCGGCTACGGGCAGTTCGTCCGCGACGACGGCCCCACCAGCCACCACACCAAGCGGGGCACCCCCACGATGGGCGGCGCCGTCATCATCCTCGCCGCGCTGCTGGCCTACGGCGCCGCGCACCTGTTCACCGGGGCGCCGGTGACGGCCTCGGGCCTGCTGGTGCTGCTCCTGATGACCGGGCTCGGGGTCGTCGGGTTCCTCGACGACTTCCTGAAGATCTCCCGCAAGCAGAGCCTGGGGCTGCGCGCGCGCTCCAAGCTCGTCGGGCAGGGGATCGTCGGCGTCGCGTTCGCGGTGCTGGCGCTGCAGTTCCCCGACGACGACGACCTGACGCCGGCGTCGATGCACGTCTCCTTCCTGCGGGACATCGACTTCCTGGACCTGGCGTTCGCCGGGGCCGCCGTCGGCACGGTGCTGTTCGTGCTGTGGGCGCTGTTCATCACCTCCGCCATCAGCAACGGGGTGAACCTCACCGACGGCCTGGACGGCCTGGCCACCGGCGCGACGACCCTGGTGCTGGCTGCGTACGTGCTCATCTGCACGTTCCAGTCGAACCAGAACTGCAACACGCTGACGGAGTTCGAGGCGCGCTGCTACGAGGTGCGCGACCCGCGCGACCTCGCCGTGGTCGCCGCCGCCGTCATGGGCGCCTGCTTCGGGTTCCTGTGGTGGAACGCCTCCCCGGCGAAGATCTTCATGGGCGACACCGGTTCCCTCGCCCTGGGCGGCGCGCTCGCCGGGCTGGCGATCCTCTCGCGCACCCAGCTGCTGCTGGTCCTGCTGGGCGGGCTGTTCGTCATCATCACGCTGTCGGTGGTCATCCAGGTCGGTTCCTTCAAGACGACCGGCAAGCGGGTGTTCCGCATGGCGCCGCTGCAGCACCACTTCGAGCTCGCCGGGTGGGGCGAGGTCACCATCGTCATCAGGTTCTGGATCATCGCGGGGTTGTTCGTGTCGCTGGGTCTCGGTGTCTTCTACGCGCAGTGGGTGGTCGGGGCGTGAGCGCCGCGACGAACGTCCTCGACGGCTGGCTGGGCAACCCCGCCCCGCGCGCCGCCGACACCGACCGCGTCCGCGCCCTTCGGCACGCCGGTTCCCCGTGGGCGGGGCTGCGCACCCTCGTCGCGGGGGTGGGCACCTCCGGGTTCGCCGCGGCGGACGCCCTGCTGGAGGCGGGCGCCGAGGTGGTCGTGGTGGACGCCGGCACCGGCGAGGCGCAGCGCGAGCGCGCCGACCTGCTCGAGGTGCTCGGCGCCGAGGTCCTGCTGGGACCTGCGCACGTGCAGGCGCCGCCACGGCCCTGGGGCGGCTTCGACCTCGTCGTCACCTCGCCCGGCTGGCGCCCGGACGCACCGCTGCTCGTGGGCGCGGCCCTGGCCGGCGTGCCGGTGTGGGGGGAGGTGGAGCTGGGCTGGCGGATGCGGCCCGACCCCGCCTCGGGCGCTCTCGTGGCGCCGTGGCTGACCCTGACGGGCACCAACGGCAAGACGACGACCGTGGAGCTGACCGCAGAGGTGCTGCGGGCCGCCGGGCTGCGCGCCACCTCCGCGGGCAACGTCGGAACCCCCCTCGTGGAGGCGCTGCGCCACCCGCACGGCTTCGAGGTGCTGGCCGTGGAGCTGTCCAGCTACCAGCTGCACTGGCTGTCCACCGACACGCAGGCGTCGCTGCGGCCGCTGGCCAGCGCCGTGCTCAACGTCGCCCCCGACCACCTGGACTGGCACGGCTCGATGGACGCGTACGCGCACGCCAAGGGCCGCGTCTACGAGAACACCGAGGTCGCGTGCGTCTACAACGCCGCCGACCCGCGCACCGAGGAGCTGGTGCGCGAGGCGGACGTCGTCGAGGGGGCGCGCGCGATCGGGTTCGCCCGGCAGGCGCCGCGGGTCGGCATGCTCGGCCTCGTCGGGGACGTCCTGGCCGACCGGGCGTTCGTCGAGCAGCGGCGCACCAGCGCCGCGGAGCTGTGCTCCCTGGCGGACCTGCGCCCCGACGGCTCGGACACGCCGGTGCCGCCGCACGCTGTCGACAACGTCCTGGCCGCCGCGGCGCTGGCCCGCGCGTTCGGCGTCCCCCAGGTCGCCGTGCGCGACGGGGTGCGCGCCTTCACCCCGGCCCCGCACCGGGTGCAGACCGTCGCCGAGCACGCCGGGGTGCGCTGGGTGGACGACTCCAAGGCCACCAACGCGCACGCCGCCGAGGCCTCGCTGCGCGCCTTCGAGGGCGTGGTCTGGGTCGCCGGTGGCCTGGCCAAGGGTGCCCGCTTCGACGACCTCGTGACCGCCACGGCCGGCCGGCTGCGCGCCGCGGTCCTCATCGGCGCCGACCGGGCGCTGCTGCGCGAGGCGCTGGCCCGACACGCCCCCGACGTCCCCGTCGTGGAGGTCGACCTCGCCCAGACTGGCGCCGTGCCCACGCCGACCCCGACCGCCCAGGAG
Source organism: Kineococcus sp. TRM81007 (assembly GCF_022669155.1). Taxonomy (GTDB): domain Bacteria; phylum Actinomycetota; class Actinomycetes; order Actinomycetales; family Kineococcaceae; genus Kineococcus. The sequence continues at coordinate 80,534 of NZ_JALBVB010000056.1, forward strand.
CGGGACGCGCACGCCGGCGCCCTCATGGACGCCGTCGTCGAGCGCGCCGCCGCGCTGGCCCGCCCCGGCGACACGGTGCTGCTGGCGCCGGCGTGCGCCTCCATGGACCAGTTCACCGACTACGGCCACCGCGGCGACCTCTTCGCGGCCGCGGTGCGCCGCCGCACCGGCCGGGAGGGCTGAGGTGGCCGTGAACACCGCCGTGAACACCGCTGCGGGCACCGCCGGGCGCGCCGGTGGCCGCGCGCAGGGCTGGCGACGGCCGGCGTGGCTGGAAGTCACGGGGGAGTGGGCCCGCGAACGCCTGCGGCTGCTGGACTCGCCGCTGGCGACCCACCACGTCCTGCTGGCGACGACGTCGCTGCTGGTGGTCATCGGCCTGGTCATGGTGCTCTCCAGCTCCAGCGTGGAGTCGCTGGAGGACAACGGCTCGCAGTTCACCTACTTCAAGAGCCAGGCCACGTTCGCCGTGCTGGGCGCGCTGGTCCTGGTGGTCGCCAGCCGGGTGCCCGCGACCGCCTGGCGCCGGCTGGCGCTGCCCGCGCTCGCCGGTGCCGCGCTGCTGCAGCTGCTGGTGTTCGTGCCGGGCATCGGCCACGCCGTCAACGGCAACCGCAACTGGATCCGCGTGGCGGGGCTGTCGGCGCAGCCGTCGGAGGCCGCGAAGGTCGCGCTCGTGCTGGCCTGCTCGCTGGCCCTGGCCCGCAAGCGCGACCGCCTGCACGAGCCCGGCCAGCTCGTCGGTGCGCTCCTGCCGTCGGTGACGGCGACCATCGGCCTGGTGCTGCTCGCCCGCGACCTCGGCACCGCCCTGGTCATGATGTTCATCGTCGTGGCGATGCTGTGGACGGCCGGGGTGCCGGGGCGCTTCTTCGCGCTCGCGGGCGGTGCGGGTGCCGCGCTGGTCGCCGCGCTCGTCGTCACGAGCGAGAACCGGATGCGGCGCGTGCAGGACTGGCTGACCGGGACTGCCACGTCCGGTGTGGAGATCCAGGGGGCGAGCTGGCAGCCCGTGCAGGGCCAGTACGCCCTCGCCTCCGGGGGCTGGTGGGGCCTGGGCCTGGGCGCCAGCCGCGAGAAGTGGCAGTGGCTGCCCGAGGCCCACAACGACTTCATCTTCGCGATCATCGGCGAGGAGCTCGGCCTGCCCGGCACGCTCGTGGTGCTGGTCCTGTTCGCGGTCCTCGCCCTGGCCGCGCTGCGGCTCGTGCGCCGCTCGGCCGACCTGTTCACCAAGTTCGCCGTCACCGGCTTCGCCGCCTGGATCCTGGGGCAGGCCTGCCTGAACATCGGCGTGGTCCTCGGCGTCCTGCCCGTCATCGGCGTGCCGCTGCCGTTCATCTCCCACGGCGGAACCGCGCTCGTGGTGGCCCTGCTCGCGGTGGGGATCCTGCTGTCCTTCGCGCGCGCCGAGCCCGGCGCCCCGGAGGCCCTGAGAGCGCGCGAGTCCGTCGTCGCGCGGTCCCTGGCCGTGCTGCCCCGGCGGGTCAGGAGGTCGCGGTGAAGGTCCTGCTCGCCGGTGGTGGGACCGCCGGCCACGTCGCTCCGCTCCTGGCCACCGCCGACCGGTTGCGCCGGCGCGACGCCGCGGCGCAGGTACTGGTGCTCGGCACCGCCGAGGGCCTGGAGGCCCGCCTCGTGCCCGAGCGCGGCTACCGCATGGCCGTGGTGCCGCGCGTGCCGCTGCCCCGCCGGCCGTCAGCGGACCTGCTGCGCCTGCCCGGCCGGCTGCGCGCCGCCGTGGCCGCGGCCCAGCGGGCGATCGAGGAGGTCGGCGCGGACGTCGTGGTGGGCTTCGGCGGCTACGTCGCCACCCCGGCGTACCTGGCCGCCCGTCGCGCCCGCGTGCCCGTCGTGGTGCACGAGCAGAACTCCCTGCCGGGCATCGCCAACCGGCTCGGGGCCCGCTGGGCCCGCCACGTCGCAGTGACCTTCCCCGGCACGCCCCTACCCCGGGCCGTGCACACGGGCATGCCGCTGCGCGCGGAGGTCGTCGAGCTGGCCCGCGCCGGTGACCGCGCTGCGCTGCGGCGCGAGGCCCGCGCCCGCCTCGGGCTGGACCCGGACGCGCCCACGCTGCTCGTCACCGGCGGCTCGCTGGGCGCGCAGCGGATCAACGACGTCCTCGGCTCCGCGTCCGCGGACCTGCTGGCCGCCGGGGTGCAGGTGCTGCACGCCGCCGGGCGCGGCAAGGAGGTGCCGCTGGCGCCGGGCACCGACCCCGCCCGCTACGTCGTGCGCCCCTACCTCGACGACATGGCCACCGCCTACGCCGCGGCCGACCTCGTCCTGTGCCGCAGCGGTGCGGGGACGGTCAGCGAGCTGACCGCGCTGGGCCTGCCGGCGGTGTACGTGCCGCTGCCGATCGGCAACGGCGAGCAGCGCCGCAACGCGGAGGCCGTCGCCGCCGCGGGCGGCGGGCTCCTCGTGCCGGACGCCGAGCTGGACGCCGGCTTCGTGCGTGAGCGCGCGCTGCCGCTGCTGACCGACCCGGCGGCGCTGTCCGCCTCCGCGGCCGCCTCCGCCGCCTTCGGGGTCCTCGACGGCGACGAGCGGCTGGCGGCGCTGGTGGCCCAGGCCGCCGGGGAGCGCCCGGTCGGGGACGCCGCGTGAGCGCCCCGGGGCCGGTGCCCGTCGCCGAGCTCGGCCGCGTGCACCTGCTGGGCATCGGCGGCGTCGGCGTCTCCGGCGTCGCGCGGTTGCTGCTGGCCCGCGGCGTGGTCGTCTCCGGCAGCGACGCCGCCGACTCCGAGGTGCTGCGGCGCCTGGCCGCCCTGGGCGCGCGCGTCGCCGTCGGCCACGACGCCGCGCACCTGGGCGACCTCGGCCCGGGCGACACCCTCGTCGTCAGCACCGCGGTGCGCCCGGGCAACCCCGAGCTGGTCGCCGCGCGCGAGCGCGGGATGCGCGTGCTGCACCGCTCCGAGGCCCTGGCCGCGCTCATGGTGGGCCGGCGCGGTGTGGCGGTGGCGGGGACCCACGGCAAGACCACGACGTCCTCGATGCTGGCCGTGGCGCTCCTGGAGGCCGGGCTGGACCCGGGCTACGCCATCGGGGGGGAGCTGACCGGCGGCAGCGACGGGGGAGCGCGGGACGGCTCCGGCCCCTTCGTGGCCGAGGCCGACGAGTCCGACGGCTCCTTCCGCGCCTACGCGCCCGTGGTGGACGTCGTGACGAACGTCGAACCGGACCACCTGGACCACTACGGCACCGCCGAGGCGGTGGCGCTGGCGTTCGAGGACTTCGTGCAGCGCCTGCAGCCGGGAGGCGTGCTCGTCGCTTGCGCGGACGACGCCGGTTCCGTGCGCCTGGCCGAGTTCGCCCGGCAGGCGGGTGTGCGGGTGCGCACCTACGGCACCCACCCCGACGCGGACGTGCGGTTGTCCGGCGTGGACGTCTCCGGCCCCCGGCCGAGCGCGCTGGTGCACGTCGACGTCGACGCCGACGAGGCGGACGACGGGCACGCGTTGCCGCTGCGGCTGGCCGTGCCCGGGCTGCACAACCTGCGCAACGCGGTGGGCGCGTTCGCCGCCGCGCTCGAGCTGGGGGCCGAGCCGGTCCCCGTGCTGCGCGCGCTGGAGGGCTTCGGCGGGGCCCGGCGCCGCTTCGAGCACCGTGGGGCCGCCGGCGGCGTGCGCGTGGTGGACGACTACGCGCACCACCCCACCGAGGTGGAGGCCCTGCTGCGCGCCGCCCGCCCGGTGGCCGGGGACGGGCGCGTCGTCGTGGCCTTCCAGCCGCACCTGGTCAGCCGCACCCGGGCCTTCGCCGACGAGTTCGGCCGCGCCCTGGCCCTGGCGGACGAGGTGGTCGTCCTGGACGTGTACGTGGCCCGCGAGGATCCGGACCCGGCCGTGACCGGCGAGCTGGTCGCCCGGGCCGTGCCGCTGCCGCCCGAGAGCGTGACGTTCGCCGGCGACCGCGCCGGTGCGGCGCGGACCGTGGTCGAGCGCCTGCGGCCCGGCGACCTGCTGCTGACGGTCGGTGCCGGCGACGTCACCCGCCTGGGGCCGGAGGTGCTCGACCTGCTCGCCGCGCGCTCCGCGGCCGGGCCGGGGACGGGGGAGCCGTGACCCGGCCCACCCGGCCCCGCCGCCCACCGGCGCCCCCCGTGCCCGCGGTCCCGGCGCGCACGCCCCAGCAGCGCACGGGCGGCAGCGCCCAGCGGCGCCGGGCCGTGCGTGCGGCGGCCCCGCGACCGGGCGCGCGCCCTCCCCGCGACAGCGGGCGCCCGGCGGCCCGCGGCGCCCAGTCGCGCGGCGGTGCGCGGGTCGCGGACCTCACCGGCCGCCTGGCGCGCCGCGGTGCGCTGCCCCGGCCCGGACGCCGCACCGCGCTGGTCGCGGCGGTGCTCGCCGCGCTCCTGGCCGCGCTGGCGTGGGTGGCGTTCGGTTCGCCGTGGCTGCGGGTGGAGCAGGTCCGCGTGGTGGGTGCCTCGCGGACCGCGCCCGAGCGGGCCACGGCCCTGGTGGGGGAGCTGCGGGGCGAGGCGCTGGCGTCGGTGGACACCGCTGAGGTGGCGCGCCGGGTGGCCGGCGGCCTGCCGCTGGTGGCCTCGGTGGACGTGGAGCGCGCGTGGCCCTCGACCCTCCTCGTGCGCCTGCACGAGCGGCGGGCGGTCGCGGCGGTGCCGTCGACCACCGGCGGGGTGGACCTCGTGGACGCCGACGCCCGGGTCCTGCAGCACGCCGGGGCGGCGCCGGCGGGCGTGCCGCTGCTGAGCGTCGACGTCGAGCGCTCGCGGCCGGGGACGTTGCGCGCGGCCCTGGCCGTCAACGGCGCGCTGCCGGACGACGTGCGTTCCCGGGTGGCGTCCATCACGGCGCAGAGCCCGGACTCGGTGGTGCTGCAGCTGACCGACGGGCCGTCGGTGGTGTGGGGCGACGCGGGCCGGCCCGAGCGCAAGGCGCAGGTCCTGCTGCGGCTGCTGGCGGACCCGGCCGCTTCGACGGCGGCCGCGATCGACGTCTCGGCGCCGGACGCGCCGGCGGTGCGGCCGGCGGCGTGACCACGTCCGGTGCCCGTGGTGGCGCTGAGGGGACCCTGCGCTGAACGGGTGGTTGCCCCTTCCGGGCGGTGCGCCCGCGCGACACGCCGGGCCGCTAGTTGCACGTCGGCCCTCCGGCTCCCTACGGTCACCCACCAGCAGGAAATGACATAACGTTAACCCTCTACCTGAGGGTCAGCGTTTGACCGGGAACGGCCGGCCGGTCCCGGGCGGCATCGGCGAAAGAGGCGAGAGGCACTCCACGTGGCAGCTCCGCAGAACTACCTAGCGGTCATCAAGGTCGTCGGCGTCGGCGGCGGCGGGGTGAACGCGGTCAACCGGATGATCGAGGTCGGCCTCAAGGGCGTCGAGTTCATCGCCGTCAACACCGACGCGCAGGCGCTGCTCATGAGCGACGCCGACGTCAAGCTCGACGTCGGCCGCGAGCTCACCCGCGGCCTGGGCGCCGGCGCGGACCCCGAGGTGGGCCGCAAGGCCGCCGAGGACCACGCCGAAGAGATCGAGGAGGTGCTCAAGGGCGCCGACATGGTCTTCGTCACCGCCGGCGAGGGCGGTGGCACCGGCACCGGCGGCGCGCCCGTCGTGGCCCGCATCGCCCGCTCCCTGGGCGCCCTGACGATCGGCGTGGTCACCCGGCCCTTCACCTTCGAGGGCCGCCGCCGCGCCAACTCGGCCGAGTCCGGCATCGCCGAGCTGCGCGACGAGGTGGACACCCTCATCGTCATCCCCAACGACCGGCTGCTGTCCATCAGCGACAAGCAGGTCAGCATCCTGGACGCCTTCAAGTCCGCCGACCAGGTCCTCCTCTCCGGTGTCCAGGGCATCACGGACCTCATCACCACCCCGGGTCTGATCAACCTGGACTTCGCCGACGTCAAGTCCGTCATGCAGGGCGCCGGCAGCGCCCTCATGGGCATCGGCTCGGCCCGCGGGGACGACCGCGCCGTGCAGGCCGCCGAGAGCGCCATCTCCTCGCCCCTGCTGGAGGCGAGCATCGACGGCGCCCACGGCGTGCTGCTGTCCATCCAGGGCGGCTCGGACCTGGGCCTGTACGAGATCAACGAGGCCGCTCGCCTGGTGCAGGAGGCCGCGCACCCCGAGGCCAACATCATCTTCGGCGCCGTCATCGACGACGCCCTGGGCGACGAGGTGCGCGTCACCGTCATCGCCGCGGGCTTCGACAGCGGCAGCCCCGTGCGCTCGCGCGGCGAGCGCACGGCGGGCCAGGTCCCCGGCGGGCGCGCCGCCCCGGCCGCCCCCGGCGTCCCGCCGCGTGCGCCGCGCCCGGAGCCGTGGCAGCAGCAAGCGCCCGCTGCGCCGCCGCAGGCCCCGCAGCAGCAGCCGGCTCCGCAGTACGCGCCGCCGCAGTACGCGCAGCACGCCCCGCAGCAGCAGGCCCCGGCTGCCCCGCAGCAGCAGCAGCCGGCTCCGCAGTACGCCCAGCAGGCGCCGGAGCAGCCCGCTCCGCAGTACGCGCAGCAAGCGCCGCAGCAGGGCGCGCAGCCCGTGCAGCACCAGCCGCAGATGGTGCCGGGCGAGGACCCGGTCCAGGTGCCGCGCATCATCGAGCTGCCCAACGACACCGCGGGCGTGCGCCGCCCCGGCCGGCCGCGGCCGGAGGAGGACGACCTCGACGTGCCCGACTTCCTCAAGTGAGCCGCCGTCCCGCGCGGCCCGCGCCGCGCGGGACGCGGTCCCCGTGAGCGTCGCGCACGTCCCGCTGCTGGACGCCGGCCTGCCGGCCGGCGTCCGCGGCGGGTTCACCACCCGCGCCGGCGCCGCCGGGGACGGCCCCTTCGCGGGCCTCAACCTCGGTGACCACGTCGGGGACGATCCGGCCCGGGTGGCCGGCCACCGCGCCGCCCTGCGCCGTGCGGTGGGTGCCGACGCGCTCGTCGTGCCGGTGCAGGTGCACGGCGCCGACGTCGTGGAGGTGGACGAGGTCCCCCTCGAGGCGCCGCACGCCGATGCCCTGGTGACCCGCCGGCGCGGCCTGGCCCTGGCCGTGGTGGTGGCCGACTGCGTACCCGTGCTCCTGGCCGACCCCTCCGCGGGGGTGGTGGCGGTGGCGCACGCGGGCCGTCCCGGCCTGGTGGCCGGGGTGGTGCCCGCCGTCCTCGCCGCCATGCGCGCCGCCGGTGCCCGTGACGTGCGTGCGGCGCTGGGACCGGCCGTGTGCGGCTCGTGCTACGAGGTGCCGCGCGAGATGGCCGACGAGGTCGCCGCCGCCGTCCCCGAGGCCCGGGCCACGACCCGCTGGGGCACCTGCTCGGTGGACGTGCCCGCCGGGGTGCTCGCCCAGCTCGCGCGGGCGGGGGTGCCGGCGAGCGGGCCGGGTCCGTGCACGCTGGAGGGTGCGGACCTCTACTCCTACCGGCGCGACGGCGTGACCGGCCGCAGCGCCGGAGCGGTGGTGCTGGCGTGAGCACCTCCTCGGCCGCGGAGGGGGGCGGTGGTGCCCGCGCCGCGCAGCTCGCCGACCGGCTGGGGCGGTTGCGCGAGCGGGTGGCGGCCGCGGCCGCCGCAGCGGGCCGCGACCCGGGCGGGCTGACCGTCGTGGTCGTCACGAAGTTCTTCCCCGTCGCGGACGTGCAGGCCCTCGCCGGCCTGGGCGTGCTCGACGTCGGCGAGAGCCGCGACCAGGAGGCGTCCGCGAAGGCGGCTGCGCTCGCGGCTGCGCACCCGGAGCTGCGCTGGCACTTCGTCGGCCAGCTCCAGACGAACAAGGCCCGCTCCGTGGCCCGCTACGCCTCGGCCGTGCACTCGGTGGACCGCGTGCGCCTGGCGCGGGCCCTCGCAGCGGGTGCCGCGGCCGCCGGGCGCGAGGTGGACTGCTTCGTGCAGGTGGACCTGGCCGCCGCTCTCGGCGGGCCGGCCGACCCCGCCCGGGGGGGCGCCGCCGGCGACGACGTGCTGCACGTGGCGGACGCGGTCGCCGCGGCCGTTGGGCTGCGCCTGGCCGGGCTGATGGCCGTCGCCCCGCGCGGGCAGGACCCCGCACGGGCCTTCGCCGAGCTGGCGGCCGTCGCCGAGCGCGTGCGCCGCGCGCACCCCGGTGCGGTCGCGCTGTCGGCCGGCATGAGCGGGGACCTGGAGGCGGCGGTGGCGGCGGGGGCGACACACCTGCGTGTCGGGAGCGCGGTCCTGGGCACGCGTCCGGGTGCGCGGTAACGTCGCCGACGCCGGGCGCCCGCCGCGGCGACACCCCACGACCGGACACACCCGAGGAGACTGCGATGTCTGGCGCACTGCGCAACGCGATGGTCTACCTCGGCCTCGCCGAGGACGACCGCTACGCCGAGGACCCGGAGGCCGAGCCCGCCCGTGAGCGGGTGGAGGCGGTGCGCGGGGCGCACGCCGCGCCGCGGCCCGAGCCCCGCTCCGAGGTGCGTCCGGTCGACCACACTCCGGTCGCGGAGCGCCGCGCGGAGACCACGGGTCAGGTGACCCCGATCAGGAGGCAGGTGGCGCACGTGGTGCCGCAGGTCAGCAGCGCTCCCGAACTGCACCGGATCACGACGATCCACCCCCGCACGTACAACGAGGCCAAGACCATCGGCGAGAGCTTCCGCGACGGCGTTCCGGTGATCATGAACCTCACCGACATGGACGACTCGGACGCCAAGCGGCTGGTCGACTTCTCCGCCGGCCTGGTGTTCGGTCTGCACGGCTCCATCGAGCGCGTGACGAACAAGGTCTTCCTGCTGTCGCCGCAGAACGTCGAGGTGGCCTCGCAGGAGGAGGAGCACCCCGCCGAGCGGACCTTCTTCAACCAGTCCTGACGCCGCCGCCGCTCCCGGTGCGCGGCGCGGGGTGGCGGTGTGTCGTTCCGGTGGACACGGGGCGTGGTGGGCGTGGCGGGGGCCGGCGTCAGGCAGGATGTGTGGGTGGCCCTCGTCTTCTCGCTCTTGTACCTCGTCGTGCTCCTGTTCTTCCTCTGCCTCATCGCGCGCCTGGTCCTGGACTGGGTGCAGGTCCTGGCCCGCGAGTGGCGTCCCCGCGGCGTGGTGCTGGTCGGTGCCGAGGCCGTCTACACCGTGACCGACCCGCCCCTGAAGGTGCTGCGCCGGGTCCTGCCGCCGCTGCGGTTGGGGGCCGTGCAGCTGGACCTCGCCTTCCTGGTGCTCGCCATCGTCTGCTCCCTGCTGCTGGGCGTGCTGAACACCGCCGCGGCGAGCGCCGCCTGACGCCTCGCGGCCACCTGCGCCGCGAGGCGATCCCCCGGCGCGGGGCGGTCCGCTACGGTGCTGCCCGTGCGCCGTCCGGCCGGGGCGGCCGTCGACAGAGGTGAGCCCCATGCCGCTGAGCCCGGAGGACGTCGTCGAGAAGCGCTTCAACCCCACGCGGGTGCGGGAGGGGTACGCGCAGGACGAGGTGGACGACTTCCTCGACGAGGTCGTCGCCGAGCTGCGGCGCTTGAACGCGGAGAACGACGAGCTGCGCTCGCAGCTGCAGCAGTGCCGCGCCCGGGTGGCCGAGCTGTCCGGTGAGGAACCCGCCCCCGTCGAGGTCGCCGAGCAGGGTCCCGCGGGGAGCGTCGAGCGGCCCGCCGAGCAGGCCCCGGCCGCTCAGCCGGTCGCGGCGGGTGCTGCGGTCGCGGGGGCGGAGGGTTCCCCGGCGGGGCAGGCCGCCGGCGTGATCGCCCTGGCCCAGCGCCTGCACGACGAGTACGTCCGCGAGGGCGAGCAGCAGCGCGACGCCCTGCTGGCGGCGGCCCGCGAGCGGGCGGAGCGCACGGTGGCGGAGGCGCAGGCGCAGCGCGAACGCACCCTGGAGGAGCTGCAGGGGCGTCAGCGCTCGCTGGAGGAGGCCATCGCGCAGCTGCACGGCCGTGAGAGCGCCTACCGCGAGCACCTGGAGGCGTTCATGGCCGGTCAGCTGGAGGAGCTGCGCCGCGCCGGTCGCGTCGTCCCGGAGGACGCCGTGCCGCGCTGAGCGGTTCCCGCCGCACCACCGACGTGCCACCACCCCGACG
>NZ_JALBVB010000056.1:90531-123817 GCF_022669155.1 Kineococcus sp. TRM81007
CACGTCGGCGTGGGGGGTGGTGGTGGCGGGGAGCCGCGCCGAACACCCAGTTGGGTGACTTCCTGTTTCCAGTTGCTTACGGACAGTCATATCCCTAGTGTTCCCCGCACGCGGCAGGCGGCCGTGTCGAACGAAGGGGGACCACCGTGGGGGTAGCGGCTTCGGGAACGTCGGCCACGCGGCGCGGCGGTGCGCCGGTGGGGACGGCCCGCGCCCGGTCGGGCGGTGCGGCGCGCGCTGCGGCGGTGCGCGAGCTGCCCGTGAAGGAGACCGAGGAGGCGTGGACACCCGCCGAGCTGGACGAGGTGCGCACCGAGCTGGAGGCGGAGATCGACAGGCTGACGCGCCAGGTCGACAAGGCGACCAGCTCCTTCTCCGCGCTCGTCGCCGGCGGTGAGGGAGCCGGTGACGACCAGGTCGACCACGGTGCGGCCACGGCGGGCCGTGAGCACGAGATGACGATCGCCAACAACGCCCGCGACCTGCTGGAGCAGACGCAGCGGGCGCTGGTGCGCATGTCCTCGGGCGCCTACGGCGCGTGCGAGTCCTGCACCGGCCCGATCGGCAAGGCGCGCCTGCAGGCCTTCCCGCGCGTGACGCTCTGCGTGGCCTGCAAGGCCCGCGGCGAGCGGCGCTGACGTCTCCCGCCCGTCCGCCCGGCCCGGGCGGACGGGCGGAGCACCGGCACCCGGCGGCGTGGGAGACTCGTGCGGCCATGACCGATCCCGCCCCCACCGGCCCCCCGCTGCCCGGCGCGCGCCCGCGGCGCGCCTCGTGGGCCCTCGCGCTCGCCCTGCTCGTGTACGTGCTGGACCAGGTCACGAAGGTGCTGGCCGTGGCCCACCTGGAGCCCGGGGTGCGTGAGCCGTTCGTCGGGGAGCTCCTGCAGTTCCACCTGATCCGCAACCCCGGGGCGGCGTTCAGCTTCGCCACCGGCAGCACGTGGATCTTCACCGTGGTGGCCGTGGCGGTGGTGGTCGCGGTGCTGTGGCTGGTGCGGCGCCTGCGCAGCACCGGCTGGGCGTTCGCGTTCGGCTTCCTGCTGGCCGGTGCGGCGGGCAACCTCACCGACCGGCTCGTGCGCCAGCCCGGCTTCGCCCGCGGCCACGTCGTGGACTTCCTGGAGCTGCCGCGCTGGCCGATCTTCAACGTCGCGGACGCGAGCATCTGCGCGGCCGCCGTGCTCATCGCGGTGCTGTCGCTGCGCGGGGTGGACCTGGACGGCACCCGCGAGCAGCGCAGCCCCCGCGGCGCGGGGGAGGGCTCCCGTGCCTGAGGTCCGCAGCCTGCCGGTCCCCGACGGCCTGGAGGGCGAGCGCGTCGACGCCGCCCTCTCCCGCCTGCTGGGTCTGTCCCGCACCCGCGCCGCGGAGATCGCCGCGGCGGGCGGCGTGCTCATCGACGGCTCCCCGGCGGCCAAGTCCGACCGTGTGCGCGCCGGCGCCTGGCTGGAGGTGGAGGTCCCCGACCCGCCGTCGGCGCCGGCCGTGGTGCCCGAGGCCGTCGAGGGGCTGACGGTCGTCCACGACGACGACGACCTCGTCGTCGTGGACAAGCCCGTGGGGGTGGCCGCCCACCCCAGCCCGGGCTGGACCGGACCGACGGTGGTGGGGGGCCTGGCCGGTGCGGGGTACCGCATCGCCACCTCCGGTGCCGCCGAGCGCCAGGGCGTGGTCCACCGCCTGGACGTGGGCACCTCGGGCCTGATGGTGGTGGCCAAGAGCGAGCACGCCTACTCGGCGCTCAAGCGCGCCTTCAAGGAGCGCACGGTCGAGAAGGTCTACCACGCGGTCGTGCAGGGGCACCCGGACCCGCTGCGCGGCACGATCGACGCCCCCATCGGGCGCCACCCCGGCGGGGCCTACAAGTTCGCCGTGACCGCCGAGGGCAAGCCGTCGGTGACCCACTACGAGGTCCTGGAGGCGTTCCGCGCCGCCGCCCTGGCGGAGGTGCACCTGGAGACGGGCCGCACGCACCAGATCCGCGTGCACTTCGCCGCGCTGCGGCACCCGTGCGTGGGGGACCTCACCTACGGGGCGGACCCGACGCTGGCGGCCCGGCTGGGCGTCTCCCGCCAGTGGCTGCACGCCGTCCGCCTCGGCTTCGAGCACCCCGGCACCGGCCGGGCGGTGGAGTTCACCAGCGCGTACCCGGCCGACCTCGCCACGGCGCTGGAGCGCCTGGCCGGCTGAGCCGGCCAGGCCCGGCGAGGCTCCCCGGCCCTGTCGCAGGGGCCACCTACGATCGATCCCGCACCACCCCCGCTGCACCGCTCAGGAGGCGCCTCACCATGGCATCCGCCGACTCGTTCGCCCACCTGCACGTGCACACCGAGTACTCGATGCTCGACGGTGCGGCGAAGGTCGACGACCTCTTCCGCGAGGCCGCCGCCATGGGCATGCCCGCGGTCGCCACCACCGACCACGGCTTCGTCTTCGGCGCCTACGACTTCTGGAAGACCGCCAAGAAGCACGGCGTGAAGCCGATCATCGGCGTGGAGGCCTACCTGACGCCGGGCACCGCGCGCCAGGACAAGACGCGCGTGAAGTGGGGCGAGCAGGGCACCCGCCCGGGTGACGACGTCTCCGGCTCGGGCTCGTACACCCACATGACCATGCTGGCCGAGAACACCGCCGGCATGCACAACCTCTTCAAGATGAGCTCGCTGGCCTCGCTGGAGGGCTTCCTCTACAAGCCGCGCATGGACCGCGAGCTGCTCAACACGTACGCGAAGGGCCTCATCGCCACCACCGGCTGCCCGTCCGGCGAGGTGCAGACCCGCCTGCGGCTGGGGCAGTACGACGAGGCGCGCGCGGCGGCGGCGGAGTTCCGCGACATCTTCGGCGCGGGCAACTTCTTCTGCGAGCTCATGGACCACGGCCTGGACATCGAGAAGCGGGTCCAGGACGACCTGCTCAAGCTCGCCAAGGACCTGGACCTGCCCCTGCTGGCCACCAACGACCTGCACTACACGCAGGCCTCCGACGCGCAGGCGCACGCGGCGCTGCTGTGCGTGCAGTCCGGTTCCACGCTGGCGGACCCCAAGCGGTTCAAGTTCGACGCGGACGAGTTCTACCTCAAGAGCCCCGCGGAGATGCGCCACCTGTGGCGGGACCACCCCGAGGCGTGCGACAACACCCTGCTCATCGCCGAGCGCTGCGAGGTGGAGTTCACCGAGTCCACCGGCGCCTACATGCCGCGCTTCCCCTGCCCGCCGGGGGAGAACGAGGAGAGCTGGTTCGTCAAGGAGGTCTGGAGCGGCCTGGCGGCGCGCTACCCGGACAGCATCCCCGACGAGGTGCGCAAGCAGGCCGAGTACGAGATCGAGGTCATCGTCTCCAAGGGCTACGCCGGCTACTTCCTCGTCGTCGCCGACTTCATCAACTGGTCCAAGGAGAACGGCATCCGGGTGGGTCCGGGCCGCGGTTCCGGCGCCGGGTCGATGGCCGCGTACGCCATGAAGATCACCGACCTGGACCCGCTGCGCCACGGCCTGTTCTTCGAGCGGTTCCTGAACCCCGAGCGCATGTCGATGCCCGACTTCGACGTCGACTTCGACGAGCGCCGGCGCGGTGAGGTGATCCAGTACGTCGTCGAGAAGTACGGGACCGACCGCGTCGCCCAGATCGTCACCTACGGCACCATCAAGGCCAAGCAGGCCGTCAAGGACTCCTCGCGCGTGCTCGGGTTCCCGTTCTCCATGGGCGAGCGGATCACCAAGGCGATGCCGCCGGCCGTCATGGGCAAGGACATCCCGCTGTCGGGCATCTTCGACCCGTCGCACAAGCGCTACTCCGAGGCGGGGGAGTTCCGCGAGCTGTACAAGACGGACCCGGAGGTCGTGCGGGTCGTCGACACCGCCCGCGGCCTGGAGGGCCTGAAGCGGCAGTGGGGCGTGCACGCCGCCGGCGTCATCATGTCCTCGGACCCGCTGATCGACCTCATCCCCATCATGAAGCGCGAGGCCGACGGCGCGATCATCACCCAGTTCGACTACCCGACGTGCGAGACGCTCGGGCTGGTCAAGATGGACTTCCTCGGTCTGCGCAACCTGACGATCCTGGACGACGCGCTGAAGAACGTCGTCCTCAACGGCAAGGACCCGGTCGACCTGGACTCCCTGGAGCTGGACGACCCGGCGACGTACGCGCTGCTCGGGCGCGGTGACACCCTGGGCGTGTTCCAGTTCGACGGCGGCCCGATGCGGTCCCTGCTGCGCCTGATGCGCCCGGACAACTTCGAGGACATCTCCGCCGTCGGTGCGCTGTACCGCCCGGGGCCGATGGGTGCCGGTTCGCACACCGCCTACGCGCTGCGCAAGAACGGTCAGCAGGAGATCACCCCGATCCACCCCGAGCTGGCCGAGGCCCTCGAGGAGGTCCTCTCCACGACGTACGGCCTGATCGTGTACCAGGAGCAGGTCATGTCGATCGCGCAGAAGGTCGCCGGGTACAGCCTCGGCAAGGCCGACCTGCTGCGCCGCGCGATGGGCAAGAAGAAGCGCGAGGTCCTCGACGCCGAGTACGTCGGTTTCGAGGCCGGCATGAAGGAGAACGGTTTCTCCGCCGCCGCGGTCAAGGCCCTGTGGGACGTCCTCGTCCCCTTCTCCGACTACGCGTTCAACAAGGCGCACTCGGCCGCCTACGGGCTCGTGTCCTACTGGACGGCGTACCTCAAGGCGAACTACCCGGCCGAGTACATGGCCGCGGTGCTCACCAGCGTGCGCGACGACAAGGACAAGTCGGCGCTGTACCTCAACGAGTGCCGCCGCATGGGCATCCAGGTGCTGCCGCCGGACGTCAACGAGTCCAGCGCGAACTTCACCGCGGTCGGCAAGGACATCCGCTTCGGCCTGACGGCCATCCGCAACGTCGGCGCGAACGTCGTCGACGCGATCGTCGCCGCCCGGGGGGAGAAGGGCCGCTACGAGTCGTTCACGGACTTCCTGACGAAGGTGCCTGCCGTGGTGTGCAACAAGCGCACCATCGAGTCGCTCATCAAGGCCGGCGCGTTCGACTCCCTGGGCCACCGCCGCCGCGCGCTGGTCGCCAAGCACGAGGACGCCGTCGACGCCGTCGTGGACGTCAAGCGCAACGAGGCCATCGGCCAGTTCGACCTCTTCGCCGGCCTCGGCGGCGAGGACGGCGCGGGGTCCGCCAGCGGCTTCACGGTGGAGATCCCCGACCTGCCGGAGTGGGAGAAGGGCGAGCTGCTGGCCCACGAGCGGCAGATGCTCGGCCTGTACGTCTCGGACCACCCGCTGTTCGGGCTGGAGCACCTGCTGGCCAACGCCTCGGACTGCTCGATCGCGTCGTTGAACACCGACGAGTCGCGTCCCGACGGTTCGCAGATCACCATCGCCGGCATGATCACCGGCTTGCAGCGCAAGACCACCAAGCAGGGCAACCAGTGGGCCATCGTGACGGTGGAGGACCTCGAGGGCGCCATCGAGTGCCTGTTCTTCCCGCAGGCGTACATGACCGTCGCCCCGCTGCTCGCCGAGGACCTCGTCGTGGTGGTCAAGGGCCGGCTGAACCGCCGGGACGAGGTGCCCACGATCTACGCCTCCGAGCTGCAGGTGCCCGACGTCAGCGTCACCGACGGCATGCCCGTCACCGTCTCGCTGCCCACGGCCCGCTGCACCCCGCCGGTCGTGGAGCGCCTGCGCGACGTGCTGACCACCCACCCGGGCACCACGGAGGTCCGCCTGCGCCTGACGAGGGCGGGCGGGGGAGCGGGAACCCTCATGCGCCTGGACGACGCCCTGCGGGTGACGCCGAGCCCGGCGCTGTTCGGCGACCTCAAGGCGCTGCTCGGCCCGACGTGCCTGGCGTGACGGACGGCACGTCGGACCAGGGGAGCGGCGCCCGCGGGGTGCGGTTGCCGATGGCGCTGCTGCTCGGCCAGGCGGTCGCCGGCCCGCTGCTGGGGGTGCTGTGGTGGGCGCTGGCCCGCCGCCCCGCGCCGTGGCTGGTGGGGGAACCGGTCGTGGTCACCGGCGCGGCGTACCCGATCGCCCGCGACGGCTCCTTCGCAGCGCTGACGGCGCTGGCCGGCCTGGTCGCCGGCGCTCTGGTGCTGCGCTGGGCCCGGGAGCACCCGCTGCCGGTCATGGTGGCGGGGCTGACCGGGGCGCTGGCCGGGTCGCTGCTGACGGTCGCGACCGCCGGCGTCCTGCCGCCGTCGGACCCGTCGGCGCTGGCGCACGTGTCCGTGTACGCGTGGGCGGTGGTGCTGGTGCAGCCGCTGGTCGTCAGCGTCGTGGTCGCGGTGGTGAGCCTGGCGGGCGCGCTCGTGGCCTGGACCCGGTCGGAGGCCTGAGGACCGTCGTCAGGACCGCGCGACGGCCGCGTACCGCCCGCCCGTGGCGGCCAGCAGGTCTCCCGGCGCCAGCTCCACCTGCAGACCGCGCCGCCCGGCGCTGACGAACACGGTCGCGAACCCCTCCGCCGACGAGTCGACGACCGTGGGCAGCGTCGTCCTCTGCCCCAGCGGGCTGATGCCCCCGACGACGTACCCGCTGGAGCGCTGGGCGCGGACCGGGTCGGCCATGGCGGCCTTCTTGCCGCCGGCGGCCGCGGCGACGGCCTTGAGGTCGAGCATCGCGGCGACCGGCACGACGGCCACGGCGAGCCGGCCGTCGACGTCCACCAGCAGCGTCTTGAACAGCCGCTCCGGGGTGACGTCCACCCCCTTCTCCCGAAGCGCCCGCACGGCCTCCTCGCCGTAGGCGGTGCTCGTGGGGTCGTGCTCGTACGGGTGCACGGTGTGCGCGGTGCCGCGCTCGGCGAGCGCGCGCAGCGCCGGCGTCCCTGCCTCGGGGCGTGCACCGCGGTGCTTGGCCACGTGGACCTCCCGGTCAGTTGGGGTTGGGCTGCTCGCCGGGCGGCTCGGTGGCCGGTACCGTCCCCAGCGCCGCCACCAGGGCGATCTCCTCCTTCAGCAGGGCCAGCTCCTCGCGCAGCCGCGCGCGCGTGTCGTGCGCCTCCAGCAGCCGCTGGCGCTCGGCCAGCGGCAGCACCGCCGCCGCGGCCACGAGGTACGACAGCACCGACGGGTCGGTGGGGGCGGTGGAGCCGCCGATGCCGAGCTGGTCGCGGTACTCGGCGAAGCGCCGCTCGACGGCCGCGGCCAACGCCGCCACGTCGGCGGGCACGGGAGCCTCCTCGCCCTCCTCGGCCTCCTCGTCGTCGCCGTACGGCTCGACCAGGCCCATCGGGTACGGGGTGCCGGCGTCCTCGTCCAGGCCCAGCAGCCGGAACCGGGTGGCCCCCACGGTGACGAGCTCGTAGCGGCCGTCGTCCAGCTCGGTGACCTCGCGCAGCAGCGCGACGCAACCGACCTCGTGCAGGTCGTGCGCGCGACCCTCACCGACCTCGTGGCCGGAGCGGATGGCGACCACCCCGAACCCCTTGAGACCGTCGCGCTCCTCGGCGACGAGGTCCTGCACGAGGCGGCGGTAGCGCGGCTCGAAGACGTTCAGCGGCAGCACCAGCCCGGGGAAGAGCACGCTGCCGAGCGGGAACAGGGGCAGGCGCTGGGGCACCCGCGGGAGTCTAGGGCCGGTGCCGGGCCGGACCGCGCGGGGCGCCGCCGTCCGTACACTCGCTGCCGTGAGCCCTGCCGCCCAGCCCGCCGCCCCGGCCGCCGCCGGGGGAGCCCTCCCCGCGCTGCGCCGCACCGACCTGCGCGGGCGCGTCCTCGACCCCGTGACCCTGCGCACCGTGCTGCCCCGCGCCGAGGTGGACGTGGCCGCCGCCCTGGCCACCGTCGCCCCCATCTGCGAGGACGTGCGCGCGCGCGGCACCGCGGCGCTGGTGGAGCTGACCGAGCGCTTCGACGGCGTGCGCCTGCAGGACGTGCGGGTGCCCCGCGAGGCGCTGCGCGCGGCCCTGGAGCAGCTGGAGCCGCGGGTGCGCGCGGCCCTGGAGGAGAGCGTGCGCCGCGCGCGCCTGGTCCACGCCGACCAGCGCCGGCCCGACACCACCACCCGGCTGGCCGACGGCGGCACCGTCACCGAGCGGTGGGTCCCGGTGGGGCGCGTGGGGCTGTACGTGCCCGGCGGGCGCGCGGTGTACCCCTCCAGCGTCGTCATGAACGTGGTGCCCGCGCAGGAGGCCGGGGTCGCCTCCATCGCGGTGACCAGCCCGGCGCAGAAGGAGCACGGCGGCCTGCCGCACCCGACGATCCTGGCCGCCTGCGAGCTGCTGGGCGTTGACGAGGTGCACGCGGTCGGCGGTGCGCAGGCGGTGGCGATGTTCGCCTACGGGGCGCGCGACGCCGCCGGGGACGTGGTGGTGGCGCCGGTGGACGTGGTGACCGGTCCCGGCAACATCTACGTCGCCTCCGCCAAGCGGTACGTGCAGGGCGTCGTCGGCATCGACTCCGAGGCCGGCCCCACCGAGATCGCGGTGCTGGCCGACGACACCGCCGACCCGCGGCACGTCGCGGCGGACCTCATCAGCCAGGCGGAGCACGACCCGATGGCCGCGGCGGTCCTCGTCACACCCTCCGCGGCGCTGGCCGACGCCGTCGAGGCGGCGCTCGCCGAGCGCGTGCCGCAGGCGAAGCACGCCGCCCGCATCGCGGAGGCCCTGGGCGGCAGCCAGTCCGGGATCGTCCTCGTCGACGACGTCGACGCGGGGGTCGCGGTGGTGGACGCCTACGCCGCCGAGCACCTGGAGGTGCAGACGGCCGACGCGCGCGCCGTCGCCGCCCGGGTGCGCAACGCCGGGGCCGTCTTCGTCGGCGCGCACGCGCCGGTGTCGCTGGGCGACTACTGCGCCGGCTCGAACCACGTGCTGCCCACCGGCGGCACGGCGGCGCACTCGGGGGGCTTGAGCGTGCAGACGTTCCTGCGCGCCGTGCACGTCGTGGACTACGACGAGGCGGCGCTGCGCGAGGTCGCCGGCCACGTGGTGGCCCTGGCGGAGTCGGAGGACCTGCCCGCGCACGGGCAGGCGGTCACGGTGAGGTTCTCGTGAGCGAGCGTCCCGCGGACCCGGGTGACGGGGAGGAGCCCGGCGAGGGCCTGGGGGAGGACTTCGACTTCGACGCGGCCTTCCAGCGCGAGTTCGGCCCCAAACCGCCGGTGCGTTCGGTGCTCGTGGTGCCGGTCGCGGACGCCCGCAAGCTCGCGGAGGTGTGCACGCTCGCCGGGGTGCGCGCGCACGTGGTGCCCGTGCGCGGGCTCGGCTGCGTGCTGGTCACGCACGACCCGGCCACCGGCGAGGACGACGTGCGCTCGCTGTCCACGGTGCTGCGCCAGGTGGAGCTGCTGCTGCTGACGGTGCGCGAGGAGGCCATCGACGGGCAGAGCTGGACGGCCGGCGAGCGCGGCGAGGACCCCCGGCCGGGCCTGCTGCTGTCGGTGTGGCCGGACCAGGTCCAGCAGCTCGTGCTCGGGCGCCTCGACCCCGCGGAGGCGGCGGGTGCCGCGCAGGGTGGCGAGGGCGGTCGCGCCGGTGCGTTCTGGAGGTTGTTCCGCAGGGACGACGGCCGCGGCGCGGGCGGGGACCAGGCGTAGCGCTCGCTCGTCCCCACCCGCGGCCGGTGACCCGGGGCAGCGGCCGCGGGCGGGACGGGGTGCCGCCGGCACGGCCCCCTAGATGATCAGCAGCTCGGCGTCCTCCGCGTCGATGACCGCGCGGGCGAGCTGCTGGGGTGAGGAGTACTCCGTGAACGGGAGGGCGTGGGTGACGTAGCGGTTGCGCGGCCCGCCCCGGTGGACGTGGATCTCCTTCCGACCGTTCACCCGCACCCGCACCTGCGCGTGTGCGACGCCGTGGCCGTGGCTCTGGTGGACGATGTCCACCCTGCGGCCGCGGTAGGTGAAACGCTCCTCGGGAGGGGGGCCGGCGGCCTCGGCGTCCGAGAACGGCTGGACCACGGTCCCGATCGCCACGCTCGAGAACACCGCCCACGTGCCGGCGATGTAGTGCCTGCGACTGATCACGATGCCTCCTAGGCGTACCGGTAACCGAGCGTCCTGATGTCCAGAACGCTCCCGACCTGGCGCGGCGTGAGCAGGTGCCGCATCTCGTCGCTCCTGTTGTGCCCGGCCGGCCCCCCGGAGACGGGTTGGTACTTGTAGACGATGCCGTACCGGGCCTGCCACGCCCACCAGATGCGGTCGATGTTGCAGTGGTGCAGCCAGAAGACCGGGTCGTTCGGCGACGTCCCGGGGAGCATGTCCCCGCCGACCCACAGGTGCACCTGGTTGTGCAGCCTCGAACCGCCGTGCCAGCCCTCCAGGCGGTTGCGGAAACCGGCGACGGTCGCGTCCCAGGGTGCCGCGTCGTAGACGGTGTACCGGTCGAGGGCCTCGGTGACCTGTGCCTGGTCGGGGAAGGTCCTGATGCCGCCGGGGTCCCGGCCGAGGCGGCGGACGAGGCCGGGGGTGGACCGGGGCACGAAGGAGCCGGTACTGCCCTCGTGGAGGAGGGCGACCCAGGAGGCGAAGGGACCGTCCAGCACGCGGTTGCCGGATTCGGCGGCACCGTCGGAGCCGACGTAGTCGGCGGTCCAGAAGCGCGACCGTCGCGGATCGCCGCCGTTGAGCTCGCTCTCCCGTTCCCACATCCAGTAGGGCAGCCCCTCCAAGGTGGGGTCCACGGCCAGCAGGGCGTTCTCCAGCTCCAGGAGCGAGGCGCGGTGCCACGGCAGGAACGCGGGGCCCTGGTGAGCGACGTTGCGCGCGGAACCTGCGGGCGTCGCCGTGCTCATCGCGTCCATGTGCCGCCGGGTGAAGGCGTCGTAGGTGCCGTCGTCCTTCAGCACGTTGAGCGCGGCGGTGAACCTCTTCACCTCCTCCAGCGGCATGCTGAGGATGTTCCTCCGTACGGGCATCAGCTGCTCCCTCCTCTCGCAGCACTCCACGGTGGGCTCCGGTACGGGCCCTGCTCCGGAAGCTGTATGCGCCCCCGGCGCACGATCCGCGTCCGGGAGAACCATAGGCGTCAGGCCGTGCCGGTGGTGCGGTTCCGGCGAAACCGTTCACCGGAGCGGAAGCCCGTGTTCCCGAGCGCGGTCAACGGCTAGGGTCCTCACCCGTCAAGAGGTCGCGTCCGAAGGTGTTTCGAGGGTCGAGGAGACGCACGTGCCGGAGTTCTCCGTCAGAACAGCCCGTCTCACGGACCACGCGGCCTGCCTCCGGCTCGCGCGCTCCCTGGCCGAGCTCCACGAACGGCACGGTTCCGGGAATGCTGCGGCAGCGGAACCCATGGCGCGGCAGCTCCTGCGTGCCGCCGTCCTGCACCGCAGTTGCACGGTGCTCGTGGCCGAGGTCGACGGTCGCGTCGTGGGCTGCGCCAGCGCCCGGCTGGTGCTGTCCCCGCTGCGGAGGATCCTCGTGCAGGTTTCGGGTGGCGCGCGTGCCGCCCACGTCGACCTCCTCGTCGTCGAGGACGGGTACCGCGGCCGGGGCATCGGTGCGGCGTTGCTCGACGTGGTCTGCCGGTGGGCCCGCGACAGGGGAGCGCACAGCGTGGACCTGCAGGTCCACGAGTTCAACCGTTCCGCGGCGGCGCTGTACGAACGAGAGGGTTGGCTCGACACCAGGCGGACCATGACGCGAACGCTGGGTCGGGGCTAGCGCCTCAGGGTCGACAGCAGTCGCTGCACGCTGCGCCGGGTCTCGGGGGTGGTCCTCCGTCGGAGCTCCGTCGCGAGGGCAAGTCGTCCGCGATCGGCGTGCTGCTCCAGGCGGCCTCGGGTTCCCCGCGGGAAGACCCGCACGGACGACTGCCTGCGGACTCCCGTGGAGAACTCGCGCTTGAAGGGGTCGTCCTCCCCGAGGTGCTCCAGCGTGTGGAGGTCCGGCCGGGAGAACCCCTCCGCGATGAGCCGGTTCAGCATCAGGACCCCCGGACCGAAGGCCCGGTGGGCGGGCGCGTAAGCGGTCTTCACGCCGTACGAGGTCCCGTTCTGCTCGAGGTTGAGGGAGAACGCGATGGGCTCACCGTCGAGGGTGAGGAAGTACAGGCGCAGCAGGCCTGCGGACGCGGCCCAGGTGCTGGCGCTGCGGTAGAACGCCGTCGTCGCCGGCCGTGACAGCACCGCGGTGCCCTCGTCGCCCTTCCAGCCTGCGGCTTCCAGTTCGAGGCCCCGCTGCAGGGTTCCGATCAGGTCGCGGGAGAGGTCGTGGCTGGTCATGCGAAGTTCGCCGATCGCTGCGAGCCGACGCTCGTTCCGTCGCAGGTCCCTGCGGCGCGATGCGGTGAGGGTCTGCTCCTGGAACTCCTCCCAGTCCCCCTGCACGCTCGTGCACGGGGACCGGCGCAGGGGGGCGACCGAGACGGGCAGGCCGCGGGCACGCGAGTTCCTGAGGAGGTCCTCCTGGTTCCCGTCGTCGGGGGAGAACCGGAGGGTCAGGCCGTGTCGTTCGACGTGCTGCCCGAGCAGCGGGTGGAGCGCTTCCGCGTCCAGAGCCACAGGCCCCATGACGGGCGTCTCCGCGTTGGTCGGGCAGTGGAGCGAACCGTTCTTCCGGACGACGGGCAGGAGCGCGGCCAGTCGCCCGTCGCGCCGGATCGTGAGGGCGTGCAGCGCGCGGCGGGGTTCGAACGCGGACATCCACGCGTGGATCCACCCGGGCCTGAGGAACGGGGGGGCACCGGACAGCACGGCGAGGTCGTCCCACTCCGCGCTCAGCGCCTCGTCCACGATGGCCAGGTGCGCCCCGCCACCGCCCCGGGGGCCGAGTTCCGGGCGTCGGTTCCGCCGGCCGAGCGGGGGTGTTCCCGTCCGGCTGGGGGTTGCGGGGTTGTTCCGGTGCGGTGCTGGTGGAGGCAGCGGTGAGGTCAGCGAGCCGTCGTTCACGTGTCGTTCACCCCTCTCGGAGGAGCCGTGGTTTGGGTGCAGCCTGGCACCGTCGAGGTACGGCCCGCAACGAGTTCGTGCGCCCGAGGTTCCTCCGGGATCGCCCGGTCCCCCTTGTCGGGGTTCATGACCCTCTTTCGGGGACGGTACCCGTTCATTGCTTTGAGTGACATATCTACTACTTGCTGTGATTACGCGGAATCGGCCGCCGGTGGGGAGCCGAGAGTGCTCGGTGCGCGGGGAGAAGTCGTGCTGTTTCGGAGGGTTACTTTCACGGAGAGTCTCCACTACGCTGCGATCGGCGACGCTGCCATCCCCCCTACTTCGACGAGGGAGACAGACATGCCGGACGGTGCCAACGTGCTGGGCCCGCCTTCTCTTTCGGTGTCGACCCCACCTGCAGCCGTCCTGCCGGCCGCTCGCTACGCCAGTTCCCTGGAGGGCGCGCGCAGCGCCGAGGTGGAGTTGATCCCGCCTCCGCGCGCCGACCTCGACCTGGTCATCCCCGCCTACAACGAGGAACGCCGCATCAGCCCGACCGTCGAGGCCCTCGTGGCGGAACTCGGCAGTTCCTCCTACTCCGTCCGTCTGATCGTCGTCGACAACGGCAGCGTCGACACCACGGCCGACGTCGTCGACAGGCTGAGCGCGCGCCACCGCCTGGTGGAGTTGATCAGCTGCCAGGAGAAGGGCAAGGGGGCTGCGGTTCGTGCGGGAGTGGCGCACGCCACGGCTCCGTTCGTCGGGTACGTCGACGCGGACCAGTCCACGCCCCCCGAGGCGGTCCTCACGGGCCTGGCCATCCTCACCTCGGGGTGGGACGTGGTCATCGGCTCGCGGAGGGCCTTCGGCGCGCGGTACGTCGTGCCCCAGTCGCTCGTCCGGCGGCTGGGCAGCAGGGTCTTCAACCTGGCCGCGACCACCGTCACCGGGAAGGTGAGCGACACCCAGTGCGGCATGAAGCTCTTCCGCACCGAGGCCGCCAAGCACGTCTTCGCCGCCGGAACCCTGAACGGGTTCGCGTTCGACGTGGAGGTCATCGCACGCGCGAAGCAGGCGGGCCTGCGGGCCATGGAGCTGCCGGTGGCGTGGGCGGACAGCGAGGGGTCGAGCTTCCACCCGCTGCGCGACGGTTTCCGCGCCTTCGCCGAGCTCCACGCCGCTCGCAAGGTGCTCCGCGCGGGAACCGCCTGAGCAGTTCCCCGCCGGCAACCCCCGGGCAGCACGTGTGCCCGTCGGTCCCTCCTGCCCTGCAGCGTTCTCCGCGCAGAGGCACCCCTCCCCGAGGAGTACTCCCATGCTCGTCATCACGAACTGGCGCGACCTCGACCACCCCGAGGCAGGCGGTGCCGAAGTGGTCTGCCAGGAACTCGCACAGCGCTTCGCCCGAGCCGGCGAGGAGGTGGTCCTCGTCTGCGCCGACGTGCCCGGAGCCCCGCGCGAGGAGGAGCGGGACGGGTACCGCATCGTCCGTCGCGGCGGGCGCTTCACCGTGTACGGGCACGCCCTGCTGTGGCTGCTCCGGCACAGGGACAGGGTCGACGGCCTCGTCGACTCGCAGAACGGCATCCCGTTCTTCTCGCCCGCCGTGCTGCCGCGCACGACACCGGTCCTGATGCTGCTCCACCACGTGCACCAGGACCAGTTCGCGAAGTACTTCCCCGCACCGGCCGCGGCCGTGGGGCGCTGGCTCGAGAGCGCGGGCAGCCGGGCGGTCTACGGGCGCCGCGGGATCCTGGCCGTGTCCCCCTCCACGAGGACGGACGCACGCCGCCGGCTCGGTCTGCGCGGGGAGATCTGGGTGACCCCTCCCGGCTGGTCGGTCAGCGAGCAGGTGCGCACGGCCACGCCGGAGCGCACCGCTCACCCGTCGGTCGTGTGCCTCGGCAGGCTCGTCCCCCACAAGCGCACCGAGATGGTGATCCAGGCCTTCCCCACCGTGCTGAGCCGGGTCCCGGACGCGCGGCTCACCATCGTCGGCCGCGGCACCGAGGGGCCCCGTCTCCGGCAGCTGGCGGCCGACCTGGGCATCGCCGACGCGGTGTCCTTCAAGGAGGGCCTCGACGACCTGCAGCGCGACCAGGTGCTGTCGACCGCGTGGATGACGGTGAACGCCTCGCAGGGCGAGGGCTGGGGCCTGTCGGTCGTCGAGGCCAACGCCCTGGGTGTGCCCGCCCTCGCCTTCCGCCGGCCGGGCCTGCGCGACTCGATCGTCGACGGGGAGACCGGCTGGTTGATCGACGACGACACCGATCTCGGGGAGGCCGTCGCGACCGCCCTCGGCGAGCTGCGGGACGAGGGCCGTGCGCACCAGGTGGCGCAGCACGCCCGGCGCTGGGCGTCGAGGTTCACCTGGGACGCCATGGCGCAGCGGGTCCTGGGCGCCCTCGAGTCGGAACGCCGCGCGCTGGCGCTCGGCGGCCGGAACCGCCGGACGTCGTCGGACGTCAGCACGGTTCTGACTGTCCCGCTCACCGCACTGCCGGAGAACTGGAAGGACGCCGTGCGCCGCGCTGACGCGTGGGAGCGCAGCGGGGACACCGTCTCGCTGCTGTGCCGGGGGGCGGACACGCAGAACGTGAGCCGGGTCCTCGAACGCCTGGGGGTGCGGGACGAGGACGCCTCCCGGCACCGGGTGTCGGTGTCGGTCGCCCGCACCGCCGACCTGCTGCGGCTCTCCTCCCCGGCCACCCAGGGCAGTGCGTGAACCGCACCGTGAGCACCTCCTCCGTGCCCGCCCCGCGGAGCGGTGAGCGCCGGGAGCGGGTCCGGGCGCAGCGGGGCACGTCGGCCCTGCTCGCCTCCACCGTGCTCACCGCCGTGGGGAACTACACCTTCAGCCTCGTCCTGATCTGGTTGCTGCCCGGCGCGGGCTACAGCTCCTTCGCCACCGGGTCGTCCCTGCTGCTGGTCGTCGGCACGCTCGCGTCCGCGGCCGTCCCGTGGGTGCTCGCGCAGGAGGTCGCTTCGCGCGACCCCTCGCGCGTGGAACGGGCCGCGCGAGTCGCCACGACCGCCGGGGTGCTGCAGGGCGTCCTCGTCGCGGGCGTGGCCGTCGTGGTCTCCGCGCCGTGGGCCTCGCCCCTGCTGCAGGCCGTCCTGGCCGCCACCTGCTTCGCCACCTTCCTCTCCGGGAACGTGATCGGCTCGCTCCAGGGCAGGCGGTGCTTCCAGCGGATCGCAGCGCTGCGCGTCCTCGAACTGGTCTCGCGGCTGGCGGTCGGCGCCGGCCTGGCCCTGGCCGGCCTGGGACCCACCGGTGCGCTGCTCGGGTTCACGGTGGGCAGCGCCCTCGTGGTGGTCGTCGGTGCGGTCGCCTTCGGGGCGGTGGCCCGGCCCCGACTGCCCCGAAGGTCCGACGCCGCCCTGCTGCGCCGGGCCGGTGGGCAGCTGGCGGTCCAGGGGGGGACGGCGGCCCTGGCGGGCCTCGACGTCCTCGTCGCCGCGGCCGTCGTCGGGACGTCGACCCGGCTCGGTGCCTACCAGGCGGCCACGGTCCTCGGCCGTGTCCCGGTGTTCGTCGCGGTCGCGCTGTCCATGGTCGTCTTCGCCAGGCTCGTCGCTTCGCCGGCCGGCCGGCACGGCCGGGTCGTGGCCACCGGCTGGTGCCAGTACGTCCGCCTGGCGACACCCGTGGTGCTCGTCCTCGCCACCGTGCCCGGCCCCGTCCTGCGGTCGCTGCTGCCGCCGCAGTACGGCTCGATGGGTGACCTGCTCCTGCTGACGGCGGTGGGCGGGTGGCTCCTCGGTGCCGTCAACCTCCTGGCCGCGAACCTCAAGGCCGTCGACGCCTTCGCCCGTGCCGCGGTGCCCGTGCTGGCGGCGGCCGTCCTCCTGGTCCCGGTGGTCGCGCTGTCGGTGTCCGCCGGGGGCGTGCGCTCGATGGCCGTGGCCGTGCTCGTGGTCCTCGCCGCGGCCGCGGCCCCCTTGCTGCGTGCCACGGCGGTGCGCTGGCCCGGTGCCGTGCGGCTGCACGAGGTGCTCGTCTGGGCGCCCGCCGGTGCACTGCTGGCGGTGCTGCAGGAGCGCACCGGCGCGTGGTTCGCCGCCGCTGCGCTCGTCGGGCTGGCCGCCCTCCTCGCCTTCCGCGCGAGCGCAGCACCGCGAGCCGGTGCCGAACCCGATGGAACGACGAAGGAGGGCGAGCACTTGAAGATCCTGCACCTCGGGTTCGAGGACCCGCGACGGCCGGGGGCCGGGGGCGGCTCCGTCAGGACGCACGAGGTCAACGCGCGCATCGCGCGGACGTGCGAGGTGACGGTCGTCGTGGCCAGGTACCGGGGGTGCCGCGACTACACCGCGGACGGCGTCCGATACGTCCACGTGGGTGCACCGCTGGGCTACTTCGGGTCCGTCCTGGCCTACTTCGCCGCCCTCCCGGCGACCTTGGCCCGGCACCGTTCCGACCTGGTCGTCGAGGACTTCGCCGCACCGTTCTCCTCCGTGGCGGTGCCCTGGATGACCCGCCGCCCCGTGGTGGGCGTCGTGCAGTGGCTGTTCGCCCGGGAGAAGGCGCGGCAGTACCACCTGCCGTTCCACCTCGTGGAGAACCTCGGTCTGCGTTCGCACGACCGGCTCGTCGCAGTCTCCGAGGACCTGGCCGGTGAACTGCGCCGGAGGAACCCGCTGGCGCAGGTGCACGCCGTGCCCAACGGCCTGCCGGAAGGCGCGTTCGGGACCCCGGCGGCGGAACGACGGGCGCACCTGCTGTACCTGGGCCGCCTGGAGTGCGCGCAGAAGGGGCTCGACCTCCTCCTGGACGCCTACGCAGCGGTCGCCCCGGCCATCGGCTCGGACCTGCTGCTGGCGGGCGACGGCCCCGACGAGCAGAGGCTGCGGGCGCGGGTCGCGGAACTCGGTCTCGTCGACCGCGTGCGGTTCCTCGGGCGCGTGGCGCACGAGGACCGGTTCTCGCTCCTCTCCTCCGCGCAGGTCGTGGTCATGCCCTCGCGCTACGAGACGTTCGGAATGGTCGCCGCCGAGGCGGCCGCCGTCGGCACCCCCGTCCTCGCCTTCGACATCCCGTGCCTGCGCCAGGTGGTCACGCCCGCCAACGGGGTGCTGGTCCCCGCGTTCGACGCGCAGCGCTACGCGCAAGAGATCGCACGGCTCTCCGAGGACCCGGGAGCCTGCGCGGTGCTCGGCGCCGCCGGCCCCGCGACGGTGGACCACCTGCGGTGGGACCGGCTCGCCCGGGCGCAGCTGGCCGTGTACGAAGCGGCCGTGGCCGGGGAACCGGTGGCCGCCGGCCGGGAACCGGAGCCGGACACCGTGATCGCCGAGGCGGTGGACCCCGCGCACCACGGCCGCCTGACGGGCGGGGTGCGCCGGACCCGGGTGCTGCTGGTCGGCAACTACGGCAACGGGAACACGGGTGACGAGGCCATCTGCTCGCGGCTCAGCGAGCTGCTCGGGGACACGGACCTGACGGTGGTCTCGCGGAACCCGGCGGACATCACCGCGCTCCACGGCGTCCGCGCCGTGCCCACCGTCTCGAGGGCCTCCGTCGCCGCGGCCCTGCGCTCCGACGTCGTCGCCATCGGCGGGGGCGGCATGTTCGGCGCGGGACTGCCGCCGCTGGTCAGGGCCCTCCCGTTCGCCGCGCTCGGTGCCCGAGCGCTCGGCAAGCGCATCGCCTTCGTGGCGCTGGGCGCCTACGCCTCCACGCCACCCGTCACGCGGGCGGCGCTGCGCGTCGCCGGCCGGCTCGCCTCGCACGTCTCCGTGCGCGACGACGAGAGCTTCGACACCTTCACCCGCGGCCTCCTGGGGCGCCGACGGGGAGTCCACCTCGTCGACGACCCGGCCGTGGCGCTCGGCACGACCGACGCCGCGGAGGTGCAGGACCTGCTGACCGCCGCCGGGATCGACCGGACGCGCCCGCTGCTCGGGCTGTCCGTCAAGCCGGCGCCGCGGCAGGAGGACACCGACCGCATCGTCGACGCCCTGACGGCCGCGGCGCAGGAGTGGATCGGTCGCCACGACGGCGAGGTCGTCTGCGTGTCGCTGTCCGACCAGGGGGACTACGGGCTCGGGCCCTCGCACGCCGACGCCCTGCTCGCCGAACGCATCCGGCAGCGGCTCCCCGCCCCGGAGCGGATGTCGGTGGTGGGGCCGGGGCTGCACCCGCGCACGGCCAAGGCGGTCTTCGCCGCGTGCGACCTCGTCGTGGGCGTCCGGCTGCACGCGCTGATCTTCGCCACGTCGACGCGGACGCCCGTCGTCGGACTGAGCTTCGAACCCAAGGCCCGGGCGTGGCTGCGGGCGACCGGGTCGCTCGACGTCGCCGTCTCCCCGACGGCGGCGGCCCAGGTCGCCGCCGCCGTCGCCCGGCACCGGGGTGAGCCGTCGCGGCCCGTCCTCCCGGCCCGGCGGGCGCCGGTGGTGGCGGAGCACGGCGGGGACGAGACGGCGGTGCCCCCGAACGGCTCGGGGACCTTGACGCGAGATGGAGTGCGCTGATGCAGCTGACGGAGCGGAACGCGAGACCGGCCCCCGAGGTCACGGGTGCGGCGACGTTCTCCCGCGCTGCGTTCTGGATCGCCGCGGGCGTCGCCGCGCTGGGCGCTGCCCTGCGCTTGCTGCACCTCGGCTCGGCGTACGACCTCTTCGTCGACGAGGTGGTCTACGACCGCCTCGGGCGGAGCATGGCGGAGAGCACCGTGCCGATGCTCCACGGCGGCCCCTTCTTCCTCCACCCGCCGGGCTTCTTCGTGCTGGACGCCCTGTGGCAGGGCGCCTTCCCGCACAGCGACGACGTCTGGACGCTGACCTACCGGGCGCGGGCCCTGAACGCCCTGCTGGGCGGGCTGTCGGTCGCGCTCGCCTTCCTGCTCGTGCGCCGGGTCGGCGGGCTGCTGGCAGGCGCGGTGGCGGCCCTCCTCCTCCTGGTCGAGCCCTTCGTCCTGCGGCAGAACGGCCGGGTGCTGCTCGAGACGGCGACGGTGTTCTGGCTGCTCCTCGGCCTGGTGCTGCTCGTCGTGCTGTCCGACCGCTTCGACAGGGGCCTGCGGGGGAGGGGGGAACGCCTCCTCGCCGTCGCCGGCGGTCTCACGCTCGGGTTGGCCGTCTGCAGCAAGGACGTCGCCGTCTTCTTCGTGGTCATCCCCCTCGGCCTGGCGGCCTGGCGCCGCTGGGTCCTGGACCGCCGGACCCTGGCCGTGGTCCTGACGTCCGCGGCTGCGCCGTACCTGGTGTACCTGGGGGTCGTGGCGGCCAACGGCCTGTTCGAGACGTTCTTCACCCAGAAGTTCCGCGGGGTGCTGCGGCTCATCGGGGTGGAGAAGTCCACCGGGTTCAACAGGGAAGGGGCGCCCTCCCTGTCGGGGCGGCTGCTCGACGAGCTCGCCCACTTCTGGACGACCTACCTGCTCATGGGGCTGGGGCTGGTCGCGGCCGTCGTGCTGCTGCGCTCCACCGACCGGCTGCACAAGCTCCTCGGCGCCTTCGGTGCCGCCACCGTGGGTTACCTGGGGTACGCCTTCGCCTTCGGTACGATCGAGGAGCACTTCGCGTACTACCTCGTGGTGCCGGCTGCGCTGACCACCGCGACCGCCGGTGCTGCGCTCGCCCACCGGGCGCGCGATCGGCGGGTCCGGGCCGTCCTGCTGGTCGCTCTGGGCGCCGTCGTGGCGTGGAACGCGGGCGTCTACGTGTCCATCCGGGCAGAAGTCGACAACGGGTACCAACGCATCGACCAGTGGCTGGCCGCGAACGCGGGTGGTGCACCGGTGGGTGTCTTCACGGAGACCGGTGTGTGGGGGATCGAGCACCACGGCGCGGAACTCCTGACGTCCGTGGAGCAGGCGGAGCGGAACGGCATCCGGTACATCGTGACCGTCCCTCTGCTCACGGAGCAGGGGTACACGTCCTTCACCGAGGAGCAGGTGGATCAGCTGGAGAACCGGGGGCGGGTCGTGTTCACCTTCACCGGAGCGACCAACGGCGAGATGCGGGTGGTCGAACTCCCGCCGGCGGTGAGGTAGCCCCGTGCCGCTGCAGAACGCGGTGCCGGTCGCAGCGGGGCCGGATCCTACGGCGACCGCGGTCCTCCGGGACGCGCGGTGGCTCAGCCTCGCCGGCGTCGTCGTGGGTCTCCTGAACTACGTGTACTCCCTCGGCCTCACGCACGTGCTCCCGGCGCGCGACTACGCCGTGTTCGCCGCCGGGCAGGGGGTGGTCCTGGTGGCCGGGACCATCGCCGCCACCAGCGGTGCCTGGGTCCTCGCCGAGGCGCTGGGGCGTGCGAGCACCGGTCTGCAGCGGTCGCGCGCCGTGTGGTTCTCGACGAGCCTGAACGTCTTCCTCGGGCTCGTGGCGGCGTTGCTGGCCGCGGTGGTGTCCTCGGGTTTCGCCCCGCCGCGCGCGGTGCTGGTGATCGCCCTGGGAGCCTTCCTCGTCTTCCCCGC
This sequence comes from Kineococcus sp. TRM81007, assembly GCF_022669155.1. Taxonomy (GTDB): domain Bacteria; phylum Actinomycetota; class Actinomycetes; order Actinomycetales; family Kineococcaceae; genus Kineococcus. The sequence goes on from NZ_JALBVB010000056.1 coordinate 111,759, forward strand.
GGCCACCGCCTACGGTTCGCTGCAGGGCGACGGGCGGCTGCGGCTCCTCGCGGGGGCACGCCTCGGTGAGACGGTCGTCAAGTGCGCGGCGGGCGCCCTGCTCGTCGCGGCCGGCGCGGGTGCGGTCGGCGCGACGGCCGGTTTCCTCGCCGGCTCGGCCGTGGTCGTGCTCGCCGGCCTCCTCCTCGCCGGCCGCCGCCTGCGGCCCGCGAGGGGGGCCCTCGGGGTGCGGACCCTCTGGTCCTCCGCGGCGGGCGTCGTGGCCGTGCAGGGGCTGGTGGCCCTGTTCGCCGCCGTCGACCAGGTCGTGGTCGCCGCCGTCTCCGCCGACCCCGCCCAGGCGGCGTCCTACCAGACGGCCACCATCGTCGCCCGGGTACCGCTCTTCCTCGCCGCGGCCGTGGCGGCCGCGATCCACGGGGCGATCACGACCGCGAGGGGCAGCGCCCCGGAGGTGGTCGGTGCCGCGGTCCGCAACTACTTCGCCGCTGCGCTCCCGTTCGCCGTCGTCGTCGCGACCGTGCCCGCGTCCCTGGTGCAGCGGGTGCTGCCCTCCGGGTACGGCGGGGCGACCGCGGTCCTGCCGTTCGCCGCGACCGCCGGTGTGCTCCTGGGGGCCGTCGCCCTCCTCGCCACGGTCCTGCAGGCGCACGGCCTGCACGCGCGGGCCGCGCGCACGCTGGGGGTGGGGCTCGCCGTCCACACCGCCGTGCTGCCGGTCGCCCACTCCACCGGGGGCGTCACGGGGATGGCGGTCGCTGCGGCGGCCGGCACCGCCGCCACGCTGCTGGCGCTGCTGCGGACGGCTCCGCACGAGGTACGGCGGGCGTTCCCGCCGTCCCTGCGGACCACGGTCTGGTGCGCGGTGCTCGTCGTCGTGCTGCTGGTCTCCAGGAGCTGGCCGCTCGCGTGGTCCACCGTCGCCGTCCTGGCCGGTGCGGCGACGTGCGCGGTGGTCCTCGGGGGCGCGCCTCGTCCGGCCCCGCAGCGGTACGAACCGCGCCACGCCGCCGTGCGCGCTGCCGCGGGCCCCGGAGCAGCGGGCCGGGGGCGGAACCGGTGAACGAGACGGTCGGAGAGGAACGGCGGATCGGTGTGCGCCGGGTCTCCACGGACGGCGGGGAGGCGTGGCAGCTCGTGCCGGACGCCTCGCTGCGCTACGTGTTCCTCTCCCCGCACCTGGACGACGCCGTGCTCTCCTGCGGCAACCTGCTCCTCGCTCTGGGGGACGGCGCCGACGTGACGGTCTGCACGCTGTTCACGGAGCAGTCGGCGCCGCACACGGCGTCCGCGAGGGCCTACCTGCGGCAGTGCGGTGCGGACTCCGCCGCCCAGTTGTACGCCCGGCGCCGTGCCGAGGACGGCGACGTTCTCGCCCGGGTGGGCGCCACCCTCCTCCACGCAGGTCTCGACGACGCGTTGTTCCGCAAGCGCTCCGGCGCCGCAGCGGCCCGTCTCGCGAGCCTGCTGCCGGAACTGGGGCACGTCTACCCGACGTACCGGTGGCACGTGGCGGCGGGGCGGGTGCGCCGGCCCGACCGGCACGTCGTGCGCGCGGTGACCGAGCTGGTGGAGCGGCTCGTGGCACAGGGGCCGACCGTCCTCGTCGCCCCGTTGGGCGTGGGTGGTCACGTCGACCACGTGCTGGTGCGCGACGTCGCAGCGCGCACCGGCGGTGACGTCCTCTACTACGCCGACCTGCCGTACGCGCTGCAGCAGGGACCGGATGCGACCTTCACCGCCGCGCACCGGTTGACGCCGGTCACCGTCCCGGCGACCGGCCCGGGGAAGAACCCGCTCATCGCCGGCTACCGCACGCAGGTGGACGCCCTGTTCCCGGGCGGCGTCCCCCTGCTGGAGGACCGGTTGCACGTTCCCGCGAGTTTGCTGACGGTCGTCGGAGGGGGAGGAGCAGCATGACGGAGGCCCGGATCGAGGGTTCCCGGGGCGGCAGGACCGTCGGGGACGAGGAGGTGGCCGTCGGCGGCACCCGTGTCGTGGTGCCCTCCCCACATGGTGGTTCGGCTCGCGCCGCGGTGTCACCGCTGCCGGAGGCCGCGTGGCGGGAAGCGCTGTCGCGCACGGAGCACCCGGTGCTCACGCAGACACCGCGCTGGCTGCGCTGCCTGGAGTCCGCCACGTCCTGGCGCGGCAGCGGCCGCCTCTACGAGCTGAGCGGCGGCCGGTTCCTCGTCCTGCCGATGGTGTCCCGGGGGGCGGGGCCGTTCCGGCTCTCCGCGTCGTGGCCCCACGGCTGGGGCTACGGGGGAGTCCTCGCTTCCGACGGGGTGGTGACGCCCGCCGACCTGGCGCTCGTGGGGGCCGACCTGGCCGCGACCCCGGGGCTCCGCACGACCGTCGTGCCGTCACCCTTCGCACCGCAGCGGGTTCCCGCGTTCCCCGGCGCGAAGGCGGAGCACCACCACCTCACGCAGGTGCTCGACCTGTCGGGCGGGACCGGGGCCGTGTGGCGGGGATACTCCAGCAACGTCCGCAGGAGCGTCAAGCGCGCGGAGCGCGAGGGCGTGGAGGTCCACCGCGACGCCACGGGCGGTGCGCTGCCCGAGTTCGCGCACCTGTACCGGCTCTCCGCGGTGCGGTGGGCGCGCAACGCGGGCCGCCCCGCCGCTCTCGGCCGCCTGCAGGCGCGCCTGCAGGAACCGCCCCGCCTGCTCGAGGCCGTCTCCCGCGTCGTGGGCGAGGACCTGGTCACGTGGACCGCCTACGTCGGCGGGCGGGCGGCGGCCTCGGTGGTGATCCTCCACGGGGACGGGCACTCGCTGATGTGGCGCGGTGCTCAGGACCAGCAGCTCGCCGGGCGGACCCACGCCAACGCCCTGCTGCACCACCTGGCCATCGAGGAGGCCGTCGCCCGGGGCAGCCGCCTCTACTCGTTCGGCGAGTCGGACCCGGGGTCGAGCCTGGCGGAGTACAAGGCCAAGTTCGGGTCGGTGGACCACACTTGGTCGGCGTACTCCTTCGAGCGGTTGCCGGTGTCCACCGGCGGGGCCGCGGCCCTGCGCGCCTACCGGTCCGCCAGCGCCCTGGCGGGGCGTGGTCGCGGGAAGGGGCGCCGGTGACCTCCAGGCCGAGGGTGGTCATCTCCATCTTCGACGACTTCGACAACCCCCACTACGCCGGTGGCGGGCCCGTCGTGGTGCGCACCATCGCGCACCGCCTGGCCGTCGACCACGACGTGCTGGTCGTGACGGGGGGCCGACGGCTCCACAGGTCGGAACGCAGCGGTGTCGCGCACCTGCACCTGCCCGTGACCTGGCTCGGGCCGCGGGGGGGCCAGCTCCTCTGGGCGTTGTTGCTGCCCCTGACCGCGGTCTGCCTGCGCTACGACGTGTGGATCGAGAGCTTCACCCCGCCCTGGTCGAGCAACCTCCTCCCGCTGGTCACGCGGCGCCCCGTGGTCGGGCTGGCCCAGTCGCTGTCCGGCAGGGACATGGCGCGCCGCTACCGCACCCGGTTCCCCCTGAGGGCGGAGCAGCGCCTGCTGCGCTCCTACCGCGACGTGGTCGTCCTCAACGCCAGCGACCAGCGAGTGGTCAGCGAGTGCACCACCACGACCCGTGTGCACCTCATCCCCAACGCGGTCGAGCCACCGGAACAGCCGATCGGTGGTGCCGGCGAAGGGGGCTACGCCCTCTTCCTCGGGAGGATCGACGTGGGGCAGAAGGGGCTGGACCTGCTGCTCGACGCCTACGCGGGCGGTGGCGAGGAACTCCTCCCCCTGGTGATCGCGGGAGGGGGGCGCAAGCGCGACGAGCAGGAGCTGGCGGGTCGGCTGGAGGGGTTCGGTGCGCGGGTGCGGTGGGTGGGACCCGTGCGCGGTGAGGACAAGGAGGCCCTCATCGCAGGCAGCGCCTTCCTGGTCGTCCCCTCCCGCGAGGAGAGCTTCTGCCTCTCGGCGCTGGAGGCGCTGGCTCGCGGACGGCCCGTCGTGCACTTCGACCTGCCCCAGCTGCGGTGGATCCCCGACGCCGGTTCCGTGGCTGTGCCGCCCTTCGAGGTGCCGCGCCTGCGCGCGGCCATCGCCCTGCTGTCCGGGGACGCGACCCTCCGGGCCACGGCCGGTGCGGACGCCGCGCGCTTCGCGCGCGAGTACCTGGCGAGGAACACCCCTGCCGCCTACCCGGACCTGGTGCGGCAGGTGCTGGCCCGCGGTGGCCCGTCACGGGACGCCGCACCCCGCCCCACCCCCCTGCCCGCGGACGCCGCGGGAGCGGGGGAGGGGAACCGCTGCGCACGCCCGGACGCCCCCTCCCCGCCCGCCGACAAGATGGTGTCGTGACGTTCGGCGGTCGTTCCGACGTGGACGGTGGTGCCCCGCCCGAGCGGGGCGAGGATCGAGGGCTGTGCGCACCGGGGCCGCGGGGCACCGGGACGCGGTCGCTCGGCCGTCGGGTGCTGCTGGGGCTGGCGGTCGCCGCCACGGGGACCGTGTCCGCCACCGCCGCCCTCCGCAGGGGCGAGCGCGGATCGTCCCCGGCCGGGGCCCCCCTCACGGTGGTGCCGGAGGGGACCGACGGGCCCGCCGTGCAGCGGGCCATCGACGCCGTGCACGAGGCCGGGGGCGGCACCGTGCGGCTGGCCGCCGGCACGACCTACCTCACGGACGAGCACCTCCTGGTCCGCAGCGCTGTCGCTCTCGTCGGGGCGGGGCCGAGCACCGTGGTCAAGGCCGGCCCGCGGTTCCTCGAGACGCGCGGGCCCAACGACGGGTACCCGTTGCTGACGACCGACGGTGCCCAGGACGTGCGCATCGCCGACCTGACCGCCGACCAGAGCGGGGACCTGCTGGACGGGAACGTCGAGAACCGCCTGCACGAGTACCTGGTCGACATCCGCCGCTCGAGGCGCGTCGTGGTCGAACGGGTCAGCACCGTGAACCCGTTCTCCTACTCCATCGCCAGCGTCGGCTCGACGGACTTCACCATCCGGGGGTGCCGGACCCTCGTGCGGACGTCGGGGCGGTACACGCAGCTCGACGGCATCCACGTCCTCGACTCCAGCCACGGGCTCGTCGTGGACAACGACGTGGACCAGGGAGGGCCGGGGCGCGACGGTGACGACGCCCTCGTCGCCCACACCATGGGCAGGGACTGCCACCACGTCGTCTACCGGGGCAACCGGGTCCGGTCCGGCAGGTACGGCGGCGGGATGCAGCTCGCCGTGGGGGACGGCGACATCCACGACATCACGGTGGCCGGGAACCTGTTCTACGACTCCCCGAGCGGGGTGCGCGTCGGGGACTACGGCGGCGGCGGTGTGGTCAGGGGCATCACGATCGGCGGTGATCGACGCGACGGCAACGTGTTCACCCGCAACGCGCGGTTCGCCGTCCAGGTGCGCACCCGCACCGGCGGTGGGATCCACGTCTCGCACAACACGTCGATCGGGAGCGGCGGGTTCCTACTCCCCGAGGACGCGACGGGCACCGACAACCTGGTCCGCTGACCGCGACCTCTCCGCGCGGGCGGGTCGCCGGGCTCGGCCGGCAGCGGGTGGCGGTGCACCGGGTGCCGGGGAGAGCCGTTCCCGGGAGGCCGGGAGGCCGGTGATCGGCGGCCCGAGGTCCTGCCTGCGTCGCGGGTGGCCGTGCGCCGCGGGAGCCGGCGCTCGAAGCTGCGCCACCACACGCATCGTCACGTTGCGTCGCCACCGTTGCTCCATCCGGTGGAGGCGCCGCACCTCGGGCCGGTACGGCTAAAGCGGTCTCCGGGAGGGCCCGACGCATGGGGGGAAGCCCGACCTACCCCCCTTCCGAAACAGGTGCTCCCCCGTGCGCAAGCTCGCCTCCTTCTTCCTCGGTGCCGCCGTGCTGGCCGCTCCCCTCGCGGCCTCCCCCGCCGCCACCGCCTCCGCCGCCACCACCACCACCACCACCGTCTCCGCTTCCTCCCTCGTCTCCTGCACGCTCAGCGGGGCCACCGGTGCCACGGCGACGACCGTCTTCGCGCCGACCGGCATCACGCCCGGTGACGCCGTCGACGACACGCCCGGCATCCAGGCGGCGATCGACCGCGCCGGCGCGGCCGGCGGTGGCGTCGTGCCCATCCCGTCGGGGACCTACGTCATCGACGGTCACCTGCAGATGCGCAGCGGAGTGCACCTGGACGGTGCGGGTCGCACCACGGTGCTGAAGGCCGGTCCCCGGTTCCTGCAGACCAAGCACTGGTTCGGCGGGTACCCCCTCGTCACGACCACCGGCATGAAGAACGTCACCATCAGCGACCTGTCCACGGACGCCAGCGGAGACGTCCTGAACGCCGCCGGACTCCCGAACCGGCTGACCCAGTGGATGGTCGACGTGCGCCGGTCCAGCAACGTCCTGATCGAGCGGGTGCACACCCGCAACCCGTTCTCCTACTCGATCGGTGTCATCAGCACCAAGAACTTCTGCGTCAAGAACAGCAGCACCCTCGGCCCGCAGGTCGACCACTACAACCAGCTCGACGGGATCCACGTCAACACCTCCTCCTTCGGGGACGTCGTCGGCAACGTCGTGGACCAGGGCACCAGGACGGGCGGCGACGACGGACTGGTCGCCCACGCCAACTTCGGTGACGTGCACGACGTTCGCTACGTCGCGAACAAGGTGCGCGGCGGCGACCGCGGTTCCGGCCTGCAGCTCGCCTTCACCAAGCCCGGGGCGCGCATCTACAACATCACCGTCCAGAAGAACGAGTTCTACGGGGCGCGCTGGGGCGGGGTCCGCACCGGCACCTTCGGCAGCGGTGTGGTGAACGTCTCCGACGTCCTGATCGGCGGCGCGGGCCTGGGGAACTGGTTCCACGACGGCACGGGCAACGCGGTGAACCTCGTCGGTGCGGTCAACGGTGTCACGGTCTCCGGCAACCGCGCCTGCCGCCTCGGGACCTACGTCGTGAAGACGGGGCAGCAGAACACGATCAGCGGCAACGTCGAGAGCAGCACCACCAGCCTCTGCTGATTCCCCCGCGTCCGTGCGGGACGGTGCTCCACGGTGCGGAGCACCGTCCCGTCGGCGTCGGTCCTGCGCGCGCCACCCTCCCGGCAGGTGGTCCGCGGACGCTGCGGGTCCGGTTCTGCGTAGTAACATGCGCACCTCGGTCCCGCGAACCGCGCGGGCACCGAGCGTGCGGTCCAGGTCCTGTTCGAGTCGCCGTGCCCGAGCCGTTGCCCGGCGCGCTGGCACCGCACCACCCACCAGAGGAGTGCCCGTGCCGGACGACAGCACTGCCGCCTCGTCCGGTCCCCGCTCCGGCGGGGCGGGTCGCGCCGTGCTCGTCGTGCCGGTCAACGACGTCGAGCGCCTCGCCGCCGTGTGCGCCCTGGCGGGCGTCCGGGCGTCCGTGGTCCTGGTTCGCGGCGTCGGCTGCGTGGTGGTCCCCGATCGACCGGCCGATGCCGAGGCGGGCGCGGCGAGGCTCTCCCGCCTCGTCCGCGGCGCCGACGTCCTCCTGGTGAGCCGGACCGGGGGCCGGGACGCCGGCGCGGCCTGGCGCGGTGGGGTCAGGGGTGCGGTGGACGCCGACGCGGCGCTGCTGCTCGCGAGCTGGCCCGCCACCGTGGAGGGGCTGCTCGCCGGGGAGCTGGACCCTGCGGAGGCCGGCGGCGTGCGGAGCGCCGCGGGTCCCCGTGCCCGATTGGCGTGGAGGCTGCTGCGCGGCCCCCGCAGGTGGGGTTGAACCAGCGTCGGCTCAGCGCCGCAGAACGACGACGACCTCGGACTCCGTCACCCGGTCCAGCCCCGCGGTGAACCCGGCCACCTGCGCATCGGTTCCGACGTCGAGAGCGACCTCCTGCCCGGCCACCTCCAGCCGCGCCGAGCCGTCCCCGGCCTCCAGCAGCTGCGCTTCCACCCCGAGTACCGACACCTCCGGCTGGCCGTCGCGCGGGAACGTCACCGTGCAGCCGTCCAGGGCGCAGTCCGCGCTCGCGCCGCTCTCGGTGGACGCGCTGCAGGCCGCGGCCCCCAGGCCGAGGGCGAGGCAGGTCAGGGCGGCGGCGAGGCGTCTCACGCTTCGATGCTAGGTGGCGGCCGGGGGCGACCGGGACGCCCGGCCACTCTGGGATGATGCCGCCGTGACCACCGACACCACGCGCCCGCCGGCCCGGGGGACCGCCCTGGACGACCTCCCGCTGCGCGAGGACCTGCGCGGCGAGCACCCCTACGGCGCCCCGCAGCTGCACGTGCCCGTGGTGCTCAACGTCAACGAGAACCCCTACCCGGTGGCCCCCGAGGTCGTCGCCGACATCGCCGGGGCCGTCGCTGCCGCGGCGAGCGGCCTGAACCGCTACCCGGACCGGGAGTTCCTCGACCTGCGCGCCGACCTCGCCGCCTTCCTGCGCGTCGAGTCCGGCGCCGAGCTCACCCCGGAGCAGGTGTGGGCCGCCAACGGCTCCAACGAGGTCATGCTGCACGTGCTGCAGGCCTTCGGCGGGCCCGGGCGCACCGCGCTGAGCTTCGCGCCCACCTACTCCATGTACCCGGAGTACGCGCGCGACACCCTCACCCGCTGGGTCACCGGCCGGCGCGCCGACGACTTCACCCTCGACGTCGAGCACACCCGCGCGCAGATCGCCGAGCACCGCCCCTCCGTGGTGCTGCTGGCCAGCCCGAACAACCCCACCGGCACGGCGCTGCCGCTCGCGACGATCGAGGCCGTCCTCGACGCGGTGGACGCCCTGCCGCAGCGCGCGGTCGTCGTCGTCGACGAGGCGTACGGGGAGTTCCGCCGCACGGGCGTGCCCAGCGCCCTGGAGCTGCTGCCCCGGCACGGCAACCTCGCGGTGAGCCGCACCATGAGCAAGGCGTTCTCCCTGGCCGGCGCGCGCGTGGGCTACCTCGCCGCCGCCCCCGCCCTCGTCGACGCGCTGCGCATCGTGCGGCTGCCGTACCACCTCTCGGCCGTCACGCAGGCCGTCGCGCGCGCCGCCCTGAGGCACTCCACCACGCTGCTGTCCACCGTCGACGAGCTGCGCCGGCGCCGTGACGAGACCGTGGAGTGGTTGCGGGGCAACGGGTACCGGGTGGCCGACTCCGACGCGAACTTCGCGCTCTTCGGAACCTTCGCGGACCGGCACGCCGTCTGGCAGGGGCTGCTGGAGCGCGGCGTGCTCATCCGCGAGACCGGCCCCGACGGCTGGCTGAGGGTGAGCATCGGAACAGAGCAGGAGATGGCGGCGTTCCGGCAGGCGCTGACCGAGGTCGACGGGGAGAAGAAGTGAGCCGCACCGCGCGCATCGAGCGCAGCACGTCCGAGTCCAGCGTCCTGGTCGAGCTCGACCTCGACGGCACCGGGCGCACCGAGATCGACACCACGGTGCCGTTCTACGACCACATGCTCACGGCGCTGGGCAAGCACTCGCTGGTGGACCTCACCGTCCGCGCGAGCGGCGACACCCACATCGACGTCCACCACACCGTCGAGGACACCGCCATCGTGCTCGGCCAGGCGTTCCGCCAGGCCCTGGGCGACAAGCGCGGCATCCGCCGCTTCGCCGACGCCACCGTCCCGCTCGACGAGGCCCTCGCGCACGTCGTCGTGGACGTCTCCGGCCGCCCCTACTGCGTGCACACCGGCGAGCCCGACGGGCAGGAGTTCCACCTCATCGGCGGGCACTTCACCGGCTCGCTGACCCGCCACGTGCTCGAGAGCTTCGCCTTCCACGCGCAGATCGCCCTGCACGTGCGCGTCCTCGCCGGCCGCGACCCCCACCACGTCGTCGAGGCCCAGTTCAAGGCCCTCGCCCGCGCCCTGCGCTACGCCGTCGAGCCCGACCCGCGCGTGCAGGGCGTGCCGTCCACCAAGGGAGCCCTGTGAGCAAGCGCGTCGTCGTCCTCGACTACGGCTTCGGCAACGTCCGCTCCGCCGTGCGGGCCCTGGAGCGCGTCGGCGCCGACGTGGAGCTGACCGGTGACCGGAAGGCCGCGCTGGAGGCCGACGGGCTCCTGGTGCCCGGCGTGGGTGCCTTCGCCGCCGTCAACGCCGGCCTGGAGGCCATCGACGGCGCCGGCATCGTCGACCAGCGCCTGGCCGGCGGACGCCCGGTGCTGGGCATCTGCGTGGGCCTGCAGGTGATGTTCGAGACGTCCACCGAACCCGGCGACGGCGTGAAGGAGGGGCTGGGCCAGTGGCCGGGCACCGTCGAGCGCCTGCCCGCGCAGGTCGTGCCGCACATGGGGTGGACCGGTGTCGACGCACCGGCCGGCTCGGTGCTCTTCGACGGCGTCCAGGACGAGCGCTTCTACTTCGTGCACTCCTACGCCGTGCAGCGCTTCGAGCTCGTCGACACCACCGGTGGCCTCGTGGAACCGCCCAGGGTCACCTGGGCCGAGCACGGCACCCGGTTCGTGGCCGCGGTGGAGAACGGGCCCCTGGCCGCCACCCAGTTCCACCCCGAGAAGTCCGGTGACGCGGGCGCGCAGCTGCTGCGCAACTGGGTGACCTCGCTGAGCTGAGCCCCGCCGAGGGGGTGCCGGGGGCGGGCGCGGCGGTCCGTAGACTGCCCGCCCGTGACCGACGCCCCCGCGCAAGCCCCCCGGCTCGAGCTCCTGCCCGCCGTCGACGTCGCCGACGGCCAGGCCGTCCGCCTCGTGCAGGGCGAGGCCGGCAGCGAGACCTTCTACGGATCCCCGCTGGACGCGGCCCTGGCCTGGCAGGCCGCCGGCGCCGAGTGGATCCACCTCGTCGACCTCGACGCCGCCTTCGGGCGCGGCTCCAACCGCGAGATGCTCGCCGACGTCGTCGGCCGTCTCGACGTGGCCGTGGAGCTGTCCGGCGGCATCCGCGACGACGCCTCCCTGGAGGCGGCGCTGGCCACCGGCTGCCGCCGGGTGAACCTCGGCACCGCCGCGCTGGAGGACCCGGAGTGGACGCGCGCCGCCATCGCCCGGCACGGCGACCGCATCGCCGTCGGCCTGGACGTGCGCGGCACCACGCTCGCCGCGCGCGGCTGGACCCGCGAGGGCGGGGACCTCTGGGACGTCCTGGCCCGCCTGGACGCCGACGGGTGCGCCCGCTACGTCGTCACCGACGTCACCAAGGACGGGACCCTGCGCGGGCCGAACACGGAGCTGCTGCGCGAGGTCTGCGCCCGCACCAGCGCCCCCGTGGTCGCCTCCGGCGGCGTCTCCAGCCTGGAGGACCTGCGCGTCCTGCGGGACCTCGTCGAGGTGGGCGTGGAGGGCGCGATCGTCGGCAAGGCCCTGTACGCGGGGGCGTTCACGCTGCCGCAGGCCCTCGACGTGGCGGGCCGGCCCTGACCGCAGCTGCCGGCGGGCCCGAGCGCGGGGCGACCGACTCCGCCGGCGTGCCCTGGGCCGGGCGCACCCTGCTGCCCAACCCCTTCACCGGTGACGAGGGCCGGCGCGCGCGGGGCCTGGCGCGGGCCCTGGCCGACTGGTCGGCCGTGGCGGGGGAGGGGGCCGACCCCGTGGCCGTGCTGCGCGCGGAGGCGCGGGTGGTGGCGCAGCTCGCCGCCACGCGCGTGTTCGCCCCCGTCGTCGCCGTCCTGGGTGAGCAGGAGGTCGTCGCGGCGGGCCCGGCGGGGGACAAGAGCGCCGACATGGCGCTGGCCCTGCTGACGCAACCGGACGGCCGCCGCGGTCTGCCGCTGTTCACCGACCTGGCGGCGCTGTCCGCCTGGCGCTCCGACGCGCGCCCGGTGCCGGTGCCCGCCGCGCGCGCAGCGCTGTCGGGGGTGCAGGAGCGGTGCGAGGTGCTCGTGCTGGACCCCGCCGGGCCGGTGCGCTTCGTGGTGCGCCGCACCGCGCTGTGGGCGCTCGCCCAGGAGCGCGAGTGGGTTCCCGCCCCCTTCGACGGCCTCGTCGAGGCCGCGGTGACCGAGGCGGTGGCGGACGTGGACGGTGTGCGCGGGGTGCGGCTCGAGGCCGCGCCCGCGGCCGAGCTGCGCGTGGTCGTCGGGGTCGTCCCCGGCCTGGACGGCGCCGGCCTGCAGCGGCTGACCTCGCAGCTGGGGGAGCGGCTGGGTGCCTCGGCGGTCCTGGCCGACCGGGTCGACTCCCTCGAGCTGCGCCTGCTGCCGGCGCCCTGACCCCCCGG
>NZ_JALBVB010000056.1:123823-142788 GCF_022669155.1 Kineococcus sp. TRM81007
CGGCGCCTGGACCGGGGGGACGCCTCAGGAGGCGACCGGTGCCTGGGGCGCGTCGGCGGGCGCGTCGGCTGCCGCCTGCGCGTCGGCGGCCACGGCCGCCTGCCGCTGCCGGATGGTCCACGCGGCCCCGGCGCCGGCGGCCAGCAGCGCCACCGCCGGCATCCACGGCTTGTCGAGCGCGTGCCCCAGCGCGCGGTCCAGCGAGTACCGCCCCGGGCCGGCCACCGCCAGGGCCGTGCTGGCCAGCGCGAGCACGGCCGGGTACTCCAGCCCGCCCGAGGTGGCCCAGAAGCCGTTGGGCGCGTGGACGGTGGCGGCCGCGGCCATGGCCGCCGCCGCCGCCGCGCCCGCGGCCGGGGTCGCCAGGCCCAGGGCGAGCAGCGCGCCGCCGCCGGTCTCGGCCACGCCCGCCAGCACGGCGTTGCGCCGTCCCGGCCGGAAGCCCATCGCGTGCATGGCGCCCTGCGTGCCCTCCAGGCCGCCGCCGCCGAAGGCGCCGAAGAGCTTCTGCGCGCCGTGGGCGGCCAGCGTCCCGCCCACCCCGGCGCGCAGCACCAGCCGCGCCAGGTCGCTCCTGCGGGTGCTTCCCGTGCTGGTCACCGTGCTGCTCACCGTCACGTCCTCCTCCGATCCCCGAGGCCCTCGCCCCGCGTGCTGCGACACTCAACCACTTCGCGGCCCCGGCGGCGCGCCGCGCTCCCGCGGTCCCCGCCGCGGCCGGCGGGCGCGCTCAGACCACGCTGCCGGTCAGCCGCTCGCCCGGCCCCTTGCCCGGCGGGTCGGGCACCGGGGAGGCCTCGCGGAACGCCAGCTGCAGCGAGCGCAGCCCGTCGCGCAACGAGCGGGCGTGCTGGCCGCCCACGTCCGGCGCCGAGGTCGTCACCAGCCCGGCCAGGGCGTTGATGAGGATGCGGGCCTCCGCCAGGTCCAGGTGCTCGGCGGCGTCGGGCCCCTCCGCCAGCCCGCACTTGACGGCGGCGGCGCTCATCAGGTGCACCGCCGCGGTGGTGACCACCTCCACGGCGGGCACCTCCGCGATGTCGCGGGCCAGTTCGCGCGCCGCGTCGCTGGGCTCGGTGTCGGGCTGAGGGGTGGGTTCGGGCTCCATGCTGCTACCCTGACAGGTGACCGACCGGCTCACGTCACCGGTCCGCGCAGCGCGCGGGCGGGCGTTCGTGGGGCCGGAGCGTGAAGCGGAGGCCTCCTCCCACCCCGGTGCGCACGCGCGCCGCGGGTCCCGGTCCCTCCCCCGTCCGCGGGGGAGCAAGGCGTCGTCGTCGCACTCGTGCGTCGCGGTGCCGGATCAGGTGGGCCTCCGTGCACGTCCGAGCGCGGGGGCCTTCTCCGTGTCCGGCGGCCCCGCCCGACGACGAAGGAGCAGCACATCAGCGAGCCCCGCATCAACGACCGCATCCGTGTTCCCGAGGTGCGGCTCGTGGGCCCCAACGGTGAACAGGTCGGCATCGTGCGCGTCGAGGACGCGCTGCGGCTGGCGGACGAAGCGGGTCTCGACCTGGTCGAGGTCGCCCCCACGGCGCGCCCGCCGGTCTGCAAGCTCATGGACTTCGGCAAGTTCAAGTACGAGTCCGACATGAAGGCCCGCGAAGCGCGCAAGAACCAGACGAACACGATCCTCAAGGAGATCCGCTTCCGCCTGAAGATCGACCCGCACGACTACGCCACGAAGAAGGGGCACGTCGAGCGGTTCCTCAAGGGCGGGGACAAGGTCAAGGTCATGATCATGTTCCGCGGCCGCGAGCAGTCGCGCCCCGAGATGGGCTTCCGCCTGCTGCAGCGCCTCGCGGAGGACGTGTCCGACCTCGGCAGCGTCGAGAGCTCGCCGCGCCAGGACGGGCGCAACATGGTGATGGTCATCGGGCCGCACAAGAAGAAGGCGGAGGCCAAGGCCGAGGAACGCCGCCGCAAGGACTCCGAGCAGGCCGCTGCGACCGGGGACTCCGAGCCGCAGCCCGCCGACCAGGCCCCGCAGGCGGGGGAGACGGCCTCCGAGACGGCCTCCACCGCGTCCTGACACCGGCCGCGGAACTCCCGGCCCGGCCCGGCCCCGCGCCGGGCCGGGTTCCGCGTGCCCGCACGACCCGCGCCGGCTCACCCCGGCACCGACCACAGGAGAGACACCCGTGCCCAAGAACAAGACCCACTCCGGCGCCAAGAAGCGGTTCCGCATCACCGGCGCCGGCAAGGTCATGCGCGAGCGCGCCAACAAGCGCCACCTGCTCGAGGTCAAGCCGAGTACCCGCACCCGTCGTCTCTCGGTCGACGCCGTGGTCTCGCCCGCGGACGTCAAGAAGATCAAGAAGCTCCTGGGTCACTGACCGCCGCCACCCCGACAACCACCCGCGCGGAGCGCGCGGCCGTCCACCACGGCCCGCCGGCGCCCGCGCACCGATGAGCAAGGAGAATCCCCGTGGCACGCGTCAAGCGCGCAGTCAACGCCCAGAAGAAGCGCCGCGTCGTCCTCGAGCAGGCCAGCGGCTACCGCGGTCAGCGCTCGCGGCTCTACCGCAAGGCGAAGGAGCAGGTCACCCACTCCCTCGTCTACGCGTACCGCGACCGCAAGGCGCGCAAGGGCGACTTCCGCCGCCTGTGGATCCAGCGCATCAACGCTGCGGCGCGCGCTGAGGGCATGACCTACAACCGCTTCATCCAGGGGCTGAAGGCCGCCGGCATCGAGGTGGACCGCCGCATGCTCTCCGAGCTGGCCGTCTCCGACGCGCCGGCGTTCGCCGCCCTGGTGAAGACCGCCAAGGCCGCCCTGCCGGCCGCTCCGGCCGCCGAGGGCTCCGCTGCCTGAGCAGCACCGGCAGCACCCCGGACGCCCGGCGGTGGCCGTGCTGACCGACCCGCGTTCCGCGCGGGTGCGGTCGGTGCGGTCGCTGACCGGGCGTTCGGCGCGCTCGCGCCACGGCCGCTTCCTCGCCGAGGGGCCCCAGGCGGTGCGCGAGGCCGTCGCCGCCCACGCCGCCGGCCCGGCGCCGGTCGTGCTGGAGCTGTACGCCACCGAGGAGGCCGCTCAGCGCCACCCGGACGTCGTCGGGTCCGCCCTGGAGCACGGGGTGCGCACGTGGACGGTGACCGACGCCGTGCTGGACGCCATGACGGACACGGTCACCCCCCAGGGCCTGGTGGCGGTGTGCCCGACCCGCTCCGCGACCCTGGAGGACGTGCTCGCCGCCCGCCCGCGCCTGGTGGCGCTGCTGGACCGCGTGCGCGACCCGGGCAACGCCGGCACCGTGCTGCGCGCCGCCGACGCCGCGGGTGCCGACGCGGTGGTCCTCACGACCGGCAGCGTCGACGTCTTCAACCCCAAGTGCGTGCGCTCGACCGCGGGCAGCCTCTTCCACCTGCCCGTGGTCACCGGCGTCCCGCTGGCCGACGCGGTGCGGGCCCTGCAGGGGGCCGGTTCGGCCGTGCTGGCTGCCGACGGCTCCGGAGCACTGGACCTGGACGACCTCGCCGACGCCGCGGTCACCGGGGCCCCGGCCCCGGTGGACCTCCGGGCCCCGACGGCGTGGCTGTTCGGCAACGAGGCCGCCGGCCTGGACGACACCGGCCGCGAGGCGGCCGACGCGGTGGTGCGCGTGCCGCTGCACGGGCGCGCCGAGAGCCTGAACCTGGCCACCGCGGCCGTGGTGTGCCTGTACGCCAGCGCCCGCGCCCAGCGCCGCGGCCGCTGAGGGCCCACCCGCCCGGCGTGTCGCCGATCACGGGGTGGCGGCGCTCATGCCCTAGCCTCGGCCCGTGGCCGAGCCGAGGGGGACGACCGGCGCCGCCGCTGCGACGGCGCCCGGCCCGGCGTGCCCGCCGCAGCCGGCGCCGCTCCTGGACGGTGCCGCGCCCGTCCCCCTGGACGAGCTGCCCGACGGCGTCGTCCTCGTCGGCGCCGACGGGCGCATCACCGCGGTGAACGCCGCCGCGGCGACCCTGCTGGGGCGTACCGCCGGCGAGCTGGTGGGTTCGGACGTGCGCCGCGCGCTGCCCCTGCAGGACACCTCGGGCCGGCGCTGGTGGGACGTGGCCGACACCGCCCTGGACGCTGCCGGCGGTCACCCGGAGCGCATGCTGCTGCTGCCGGGCGGCCGGGAGTTGCTGGTCACCGCCCGCTACGTGCGCTCCGGCGGCGGGGCGGTGCAGCGGGCCGTGGTGGCGCTGCGGGGCACGGACCAGCGCAGGCGAGCGGAGTCGGACGCGGCCGCCCTGATCGCGACCGTCGCCCACGAGCTGCGTTCCCCCTTGACCTCGGTGAAGCAGTTCACCGCGAGCCTGCTGCGGCGGTGGGACCGCTTCACCGACGAGCAGAAGCGGCTGATGCTCTCCACGGTGCAGGCGGACGCCGACCGCGTCACCCGCCTCGTCGGCGACCTGCTGGACGTCTCCCGCGTGGACACCGGCCGCCTGCACGTGCACCGCCGCCCCGTCGACCTGCCCGCGCTGGTGCGCGAGCACGTGGAGCGGCTGCGGGTGGCCGGCTACGAGGACGACCGCTTCGAGCTGGACCTGGCCGCGGGGCTGCCGGAGCTGTGGGCCGACCCCGACCGGCTGGCGCAGGTGGTGACCAACCTCGTCGAGAACGCCGTTCGGCACGGTGCGGGCACGGTCTCCATCACCCTCGGGCACGAGGCGGTCGCGGGCGGCGGCCCCGGTGAGGTGGTGCTGACGGTCGACGACGAGGGGGAGGGCGTGCCCGTGGAGAACCGCCCCTACGTGTTCTCGAAGTTCTGGCACGGCGGCAGCCGCAGCGGCACGGGGCTGGGGCTGTACGTCACGCGCGGTCTGGTGGAGGCGCACGGCGGCGAGGTGGCGGTGTCGTCCTCGCCGGCCGGGGGCGCCCGCTTCCGGGTGCGACTGCCGGCGGGCGAGCCGCCCGCGCCCCGGCCCTAGCGCCGCCGTCCCACGGCCGCCCCCGGTCTGGGAGGATCACCCCGATGCCCGCGGCCGGGGACCTCCGGCCGCCGACCCGGAGGAGACGTCGCACCCGATGCCCGCTGAACCCGCCGCCGCGGCGGCCGACGGCCCGCTCGGCGAGGCGGCCGTGCAGGCCGCCCTCGACGAGGCGCTCGCGGCGGTGGCCGCCGCCGGCGACCTGGAGGAGCTCAAGGCCGCGCGCCTGGCGCACGCCGGGGACCGCAGCCCGCTGGCGCTGGCGAACCGGGCCATCGGCTCGCTGCCCGGCCCGGAGAAGGCCGCCGCCGGCAAGCGCGTGGGCGCGGCCCGCGGCCGGCTGAACCAGGCGATCGCCGCCCGCACCGAGGTCCTGCGCGCCGAGGAGGAGGAGCGCGTCCTGCGCGCGGAGGTGGTGGACGTGACGCTGCCGGCGCGCCGCCCGCAGCCCGGGGCCCGCCACCCGCTGCCGCTGCTGATGGAGCGCGTGGCCGACGTCTTCACGGCGATGGGCTGGGAGGTCGCCGAGGGGCCCGAGGTCGAGGCGGAGTGGTTCAACTTCGACGCCCTGAACTTCGACGCCGACCACCCGGCCCGGCAGATGCAGGACACCTTCTACGTGGCCGACGAGACCGGTGGCGCCTCCTCCGGCCTCGTGCTGCGCACGCACACCTCCCCGGTGCAGGCCCGCTCGCTGCTGACGCGCGGCGTGCCGCTGTACGTGGTCTGCCCCGGCAAGGTGTTCCGCACCGACGAGCTGGACGCCACGCACACGCCGGTGTTCCACCAGGTCGAGGGCATCGCGATCGACGAGGGCCTGACGATGGCGCACCTCAAGGGCACGCTGGACCACTTCGCCCGCGCCATGTTCGGCGACGCCGTCGAGACGCGCTGGCGCCCGGCGTTCTTCCCGTTCACCGAGCCCAGCGCGGAGCTGGACCTGCGCTTCTCCCTGGGCCGGGCTGCCGAGCGCGGCTGGATCGAGTGGGGCGGCTGCGGCATGGTCAACCCGAACGTCCTGCGCGCCTGCGGGATCGACCCGGAGCGCTACCAGGGCTTCGCGTTCGGGATGGGGATCGAGCGGACCCTGATGTTCCGCAACGGGGTGACGGACATGCGCGACATGGTGGAGGGCGACGTGCGGTTCAGCCGGGCGTTCGGCGTGGAGGACCTGGCGACGTCGGGGGTGGCGGACGTCCTCGGCGGACGCGTCCCGGCCTCCGCCGCGCAGGGGGAGGGCGAGCTCTGATGCGCGTGCCCCTGAGCTGGCTGGCCGAGCACGTCGACCTCGAGCCCGGTGCGCGCGGTGCGGACGTCGCCGCCGCCCTGGTGCGGGTGGGCCTGGAGGAGGAGGGCGTGCACACCTCCGGGGTGACCGGCCCCCTCGTCGTCGGCCGCGTCCTGGACCTGACGCCCGAGCCGCAGAAGAACGGCAAGACGATCAACTGGTGCCACGTCGACGTGGGCCCTGAGCTGAACGGTCCGGACGGGCACCGCGGCATCGTCTGCGGTGCGCACAACTTCACCGCCGGCGACGCCGTCGTGGTGGCCCTGCCGGGGGCGGTCCTGCCCGGCGACTTCGCCATCGCCGCCCGCAGGACGTACGGGCACGTGTCCGACGGCATGATCTGCTCGGCGAAGGAGCTGGGCCTGGGCGCCGACCACTCCGGCATCATCGTGCTGGAGCAGCACCTGCCCGGCGTGGGCGTCACCCCGGGACAGGACGCGCTCGCGCTGCTGGGCCTGGCCGAGGAGACCGTCGAGGTCAACGTCACCCCCGACCGCGGGTACTGCTTCAGCGTGCGCGGCATCGCCCGCGAGTACGCCCACGGCGTGCGCCGGCCGACCGCCGAGGTCTTCCACGACCCGGTCGACGTGCAGGTCCCCGCGCCGAGCGGGCCGGGGTACCCGGTGCGCTTGAGCGACGACGCGCCGATCCGCGGCGCGGCCGGCTGCGACCGCTTCGTCGCACGGGTGGTGCGTGGCGTGGACCCGGCGGCCCCGACGCCGCGGTTCATCGCCGACCGCCTGCGCCAGGCGGGGATGCGGCCGATCTCGCTGGCCGTGGACGTCACGAACTACCTGATGCTCGCCACGGGGCAGCCGCTGCACGCCTACGACCTGGCGGCGCTGCAGGGCGAGCTCGTCGTGCGCCGCGCCCGGGCGGGGGAGCAGCTGACCACCCTCGACGGCGTCGAGCGCGCGCTGGACCCGGAGGACCTGCTGATCACCGACGAGGTGCCCGGCGACCCGTCGACGTCGCGGGTGCTGTCCCTGGCCGGCGTCATGGGCGGGGCGAGCACCGAGGTGTCGGCGGCGACCACGGACGTGCTGGTGGAGGCGGCGCACTTCTCGCAGGTGACGGTGGCGCGCACCGCGCGCCGGCACCGCCTGCCCACCGAGAGCGCCAAGCGCTTCGAGCGGGGCGTGGACCCGGCGATCGCGGACCGGGTGGTGGAGCTGGCGGTGCGGTTGCTGGCGGAGCACGGCGGCGGCACCGCGGACGCGGCCGCCACCGACGTCGGCGAGCCGGCGCAGGTGGTACCCCTGACGCTGCCCGCGGGCTTCGTCGAGCGCGTCGTGGGCACCCCCGTGGGTGCCGACGAGGTCGCCGGGGCCCTGCGCGAGGTGGGGTGCGAGGTCACCGACGCCGGCGGCGTGCTGACGGTCGTGCCGCCGACGTGGCGGCCCGACCTGGCGCAGCGGGTGGACCTCGTGGAGGAGGTCGCGCGCCTGCGCGGCTACGACGCGATCCCCTCGGTGCTCCCGGCCGCCCCGGCGGGCCGCGGCCTGACGCCGCAGCAGCGCGCCCGCCGCTCCGCCGCGCGGGCGCTGGCCGACGACGGGTTCGTGGAGGTCCTCTCGTACCCGTTCGTGGCGGCCGCGGTGCACGACGCGCAGCGCCTGGCCGCCGACGACCCGCGCCGCCGCGCGCTGCGCCTGGCGAACCCGCTGTCGGAGCAGCAACCCCTGATGCGCACCTCCGTGCTGGACTCCCTCGTGGACGTGGTGCGCCGCAACGTCTCGCGCGGTCTGCGGGACCTGGCCCTGGTGGAGTTCGGCGCCGTGACCCTCCCTGTCGCGGGTTCGGCCCCGGCGCCGCTGCCGGGGGTGGAGCAGCGCCCCGGCGAGGGCGAGCTGACCGCGCTGCTGGCCGCGGTGCCGCCGCAGCCGCTGCACGTGGCCGGTGTGCTGACCGGCGCGCGCCGCGGGCCGGGCGCCGCTGCGGACGGCTTCGCCCGCGAGGCCGAACCGGTGCTGTGGGCGGACGCCGTGGACGCCGCCCGCGCGGTGGCCGCGGCCCTGGGCGTGGAGGTCGTCGTCGAGGCCGTGCAGCACGCGCCGTGGCACCCGGGCCGCTGCGCCCGGGTGAGCACCCGCGCCGGCCACGTCGTCGGCCACGCCGGTGAGCTGCACCCGGCCGCCCTGGAGGCGCTGGAGCTGCCCGCGCGCGCCGCGGCCTTCGAGCTGGACCTGGACGTCCTGCTGGCGCAGGTGGGGGCGAGCCCGCAGGTGGGGGCGCTGTCGGGCTACCCGGCGGCCACCCAGGACGTCGCGCTCGTCGTGGACGCCGCGGTTCCCGCCGCCCGGGTGGAGGAGGCGCTGCGCGCCGGTGCCGGCGAGCTGCTGGAGGACGTGCACCTCTTCGACGTCTACACCGGCGCCCAGGTCGGCGAGGGCCGCAAGTCGCTCGCCTACGCGTTGCGCTTCCGCGCGCCGGACCGCACCCTGACGGCCGAGGAGGCCGGCGCGGCCCGCGACGCCGCGGTGGCCGAGGCGAGCCGACGGACGGAGGCGGTGCAGCGTGCCTGAGGACACGTCCCGGGGGTCCCGGGCGCCGGTGGCCCTGGTCACCGGCGCCAGCCGGGGCATCGGGCGCGAGCTGGTGCTGGGCCTGGCGCGCGCCGGCTGGGCGGTCGGGGCCCTGGCGCGGGACGCGGTCGCGCTCGACGAGGTCGTGGAGGAGGTGACCGTCGCCGGTGGACGGGCGGTCGCCACGCCGGTCGACGTCACGGACGACCACGCCGTGGCGGCCGCGGTGCACGCGCTGGAGGCGGAGCTGGGTGGTGCGGCCCTGCTGGTGAACTGCGCCGGGCGCATCGAGGCCGACGAGGCGGTGCCGTGGGAAGCGGACCCCGACGAGGTGCGCCGCGTCCTGGAGGCCAACGTGCTCGGCCCCCTGCACCTGGTGCGCGCCGTGGTGCCGGGCATGGTCGCCCGCGGCGGCGGCCGGGTGGTGGACCTCAGCTCCGGCGCGGCGCACAAGGACTCGGCCCTGCACGCCGGGTACGCCGCCAGCAAGGCGGCGTTGTTCCGCCTCGGCGGCGCGGTCACGGCGGCGGGGCGCGAACACGGCGTGCTGGCCTTCGAGCTCTCGCCGGGTGTGGTGCGCACGGACATGTCCACCTCGATGGCCCAGCACGCCGACCGCACGGAGTGGACCGCACCGGCCGACGTGGTGGCGCTGGTGCTGGCGATCGGGCGCGGTGAGCTGGACGCCTGGGCGGGCCGGCTCGTGCGGGCGGGTGCGGACACCCCCGCGTCGCTGGTGGCCGCCGCCCGTGCCGGTCTGCCCGAGCGGGCCCGGTGCCTGGACCTGCTGCCGTACGGGCCGGGGGACCCGCTGACCTGATCCCCTCTGCATGGGTACGCAGAACCGTGTATGGTCATGCGCATGGAGACGGACAGGCGGCTGAAGGTCGCCGTCGCGGGCGCCAGCGGCTACGCCGGTGGCGAGCTGCTGCGGCTGCTGCTGCAGCACCCCCACGTGGAGATCGGCGCCCTGACCGGTGCCTCCAACGCCGGCACGGCGCTCGGTGAGCTGCAGCCGCACCTGCTGCCCCTGGCCGAGCGCGTGCTGCAGCCCACCACCGCCGAGGTCCTCGCCGGGCACGACGTGGTCTTCCTCGCCCTGCCGCACGGGCACTCGGCGGCCGTGGCCGCCGAGCTGGGCGAGGACGTCCTCGTCGTGGACTGCGGCGCCGACCACCGGCTCACCGACCCGGAGCAGTGGGAGCGGTTCTACGGCCCCGGGCACGCCGGCCACTGGCCCTACGGCTTGCCCGAGCTGTCCCTGGCCGCCGGCGGCAAGCAACGCGAGCGTCTCGCCGGAGCCCGTCGCGTCGCCGTGCCGGGTTGCTACCCCACGAGCGTGAGCCTGGCCCTGGCCCCCGGGTTCGCCGCCGGGCTGCTGGCCGGCGAGGACGTCGTCGTGGTGGCGGCCTCCGGCACCTCCGGCGCAGGCAAGAGCCTCAAGCCGCACCTGCTGTCGGCGGAGGTCATGGGCTCGATGAGCCCGTACGGCGTCGGGGGCGGCCACCGGCACACCCCCGAGATCGAGCAGAACCTGGCGCTCGCGGCGGGCGGGCCGGTCTCGGTGTCGTTCACCCCGACGCTGGCGCCGATGCCGCGCGGCATCCTGGCCACCTGCACGGCGAGGCTCGCGCCCGGGGTCGCGGCCGGTGACGTGCGCGCCGCCTGGGAGGTGGCGTACGCGGACGAGCCGTTCGTGCACCTGCTGCCCGAGGGCCGCTGGCCGTCCACCGCGGCCGTGCTGGGTGGCAACGCCGCGTTGCTGCAGCTGGCCGTGGACGAGCACGCCGGGCGCGTCGTCGTCGTGTCCGCCGTCGACAACCTCACCAAGGGGACCGCCGGAGGAGCCGTGCAGAGCGTCAACGTCGCCCTCGGGCTGGACGAGACCACCGGGCTGAGCGCCGCGGGGGTGGCGCCGTGAGCGTCACCGCCCCCGCCGGTTTCCGCGCCGCGGGCGTCACCGCCGGGCTCAAGCCCAGCGGCAGGCCCGACGTCGCCCTCGTCGTCAACGACGGACCGCTCGACGCGGGCGCGGCCGTCTACACCTCCAACCGCTGCAAGGCGCACCCGGTGCTGTGGAGCGAGCGCGCCAGCGCCGACGGGCACCTGCGCGCGGTCGTGCTGAACTCCGGCGGCGCCAACTGCTTCACCGGGCCGCAGGGGTTCCAGACCACCCACGCCACCGCCGAGCTGGTCGGTGAGCTGGCCGGCTGCGGTCCCGCCGACGTGGTCGTGTGCTCCACCGGCCTCATCGGGGTGCCGCTGCCTCGCGAGGAACTGCTCGCCGGGGTGAGGGCCGCGCACGCGGCCCTGTCCGCCGAGGGCGGCACCGCCGCCGCCACGGCCGTCATGACCACCGACACCGTCTCCAAGCAGGCGGTCGCCGAGGGGGCGGGTTTCACCGTCGGCGGCCTGGCGAAGGGGGCGGGCATGCTCGCCCCCGGCCTGGCGACGATGCTCGTGGTGCTCACCACGGACGCGGTCGCCGAGGCGGCCGACCTCGACCGGGCGCTGCGGGCGGCCACCCGCACCACGTTCGACCGCGTGGACTCCGACGGGTGCATGTCCACCAACGACACCGTCGTGCTGCTGGCCAGCGGCGCCTCTGGCACCCGCCCCGGACCGGCGGAACTGGACGCCGTGGTGCACCGCGTCTGCGCCGACCTGGCGCGGATGCTCGTCGCCGACGCCGAGGGCGCCGACCACGACATCGCCGTGGAGGTCGTCGGTGCCGCCAGCGAGGCCGACGCCGTCGAGGTGGGCCGTTCCGTCGCCCGCAACAACCTCTTCAAGGCCGCGGTCTTCGGCAAGGACCCCAACTGGGGCCGCGTCCTGGCCGCCGTCGGCACCACGTCCGCCGAGTTCGACCCGCAGGACCTCGACGTCAGCCTCAACGGGGTGCCCGTCTGCGTCGGCGGCGCTCCCGGCGCCGACCCCGCGCAGGTCGACCTCGCACCCCGCGAGGTGCGCGTCCTGGTCGACCTGCACGCCGGCGAGCACACCGCCACGGTCTGGACCAACGACCTCACCCACGCCTACGTCCACGAGAACAGCGCCTACTCGACATGAGCGACCTGACGACCCTGACGGCGGAGGACAAGGCGAGCGTGCTCGTCGAGGCCCTGCCCTGGCTGCAGAAGTGGCACGGCGCCCTCGTCGTGCTCAAGTACGGCGGCAACGCCATGGTGGACGACGAGCTCAAGCGCGCGTTCGCCGAGGACGTCGTGTTCCTGCGCACCGCGGGCCTGCGACCCGTCGTCGTGCACGGCGGCGGACCGCAGATCTCCGCGATGCTGCAGCGCCTGGACATCGCCAGCGAGTTCCGCGGCGGCCTGCGCGTGACCACCCCCGAGGCGATGGACGTCGTGCGGATGGTCCTCACGGGGCAGGTGGGCCGCGAGCTCGTCGGCCTGCTGAACGCGCACGGCCCCCTGGCGGTGGGCCTGTCCGGGGAGGACGCCGGCCTGCTGCGCGCTCGCCGCCGCGAGGCCCTCGTCGACGGCGAGCTCGTGGACGTCGGCCTGGTCGGTGACGTCGTCGGCGTGGACCCGGCCGCGGTGAACGACCTGCTGGCCGCCGGCCGCATCCCCGTCATCTCCACGATCGCCCCCGAGGTCGACGACGACGGCGAGCTGGTGCCGGGGTCGGTGCTCAACGTCAACGCCGACACCGCCGCCTCGGCGATCGCCGTCGCCCTGGGCGCGCAGAAGTTCGTCGTCATGACCGACGTCGCCGGGTTGTACGCGGACTGGCCGAACCGCGAGTCCCTCGTCAGCGAGATCACCGCCGGGGAGCTGGCGCAGCTGCTGCCGTCCCTGGAGTCCGGCATGGTGCCGAAGATGGAGGCGTGCCTGCGCGCGGTGCGCGGCGGCGTCCCCCGCGCCACGGTCATCGACGGCCGGCTGGCGCACTCGGTCCTGCTGGAGGTCTTCACGACCTCCGGCAACGGCACGATGGTCGTGCCGTGAACCCCTCGGGAGGCGGAACCGTGGACTCGGCGGTGGCGCGCGAGGAGCGGGCCGAGGCCCTGCCCGTGGCGGAGGGCGGTGCCGCGGCCTGGCTGCAGCGGTACTCCTCCTCGGTCATGGGGACCTACGGCACCCCCCAGCGGGTGCTGGTGCGCGGCGAGGGTTGCCACGTCTGGGACGCCGACGGCAACCGCTACCTCGACCTGCTCGCCGGCATCGCCACGAACGCCCTGGGTCACGCGCACCCGCTGCTCGTCTCGGCGGTGACCTCGCAGCTGGCGACCCTCGGGCACGTGTCGAACTTCTTCGCCACGGCCCCGCAGATCGCCCTCGCCGAGCGGCTGCTCGGCATCGCCCGCGCCCCCGAGGGCTCGCGGGTGTTCTTCTGCAACTCCGGCGCCGAGGCCAACGAGGCCGCCTTCAAGATGGCCCGGCGCACCGGCCGCCCGAAGGTCGTCGCCGCCGTGGACGCCTTCCACGGCCGCACGATGGGCGCGCTCGCCCTGACCTCCAAGGAGGCGTACCGCGCCCCGTTCGAGCCGCTGCCCGGCGGGGTGGAGTTCGTCCCCTACGGGGACGTCGGCGCCCTCGGTCGCGCCGTGGACGGCGCGACCGCCGCGGTGTTCCTCGAACCCGTGCAGGGCGAGGGCGGGGTCACCCCCGCGCCGGACGGCTACCTCGCCGCGGCCCGCCGCATCACCACCGATCACGGCGCCCTCCTCGTCCTGGACGAGGTGCAGACCGGGATCGGGCGCACGGGGGCGTGGTTCGCGCACCAGCAGCCGCGCCACGGCGGCGTCCTGCCCGACGTCGTGACGGTCGCCAAGGGCCTCGGCGGGGGCGTCCCCGTCGGTGCCGCCGTCGCCTTCGGCACCCACAACGCCGCACTGCTCGGCGCCGGTCAGCACGGCACCACCTTCGGCGGCAACCCCGTCGCCTCCGCGGCGGGCCTGGCGACCCTGCACGCGATCGAGCGCGACGGGCTGCTCGCGAACGTGCGCGCCGTCGGTGCCCACCTGCGTGAGGGGATCGCAGCCCTGGAGCACCCGCTCGTCGGCGGGGTGCGCGGCGAGGGCCTCCTGCTCGGCATCGCCCTGACCGAACCCGTGGCTGCGGCCGCTGCGGGGGCCGCGCTCGCGCACGGGTTCATCGTCAACGCCGTGCGCCCGGACACGATCCGGCTGGCGCCCCCGCTCGTGCTCACCACCGCCCTCGCGGACACCTTCCTGGACGCCCTGCCGTCCGTGCTCGACGCCGCCCGAACCCCCGCGGAGGACTCGTGACCACCCGCCACTTCCTCGCCGACGACGACCTCAGCCCCGCCGAGCAGGCGGAGGTCCTGGCGCTCGCCGCGCGGCTGAAGGCCGACCGGTACGCCGAGCGCCCGTTGGAGGGCCCGCGCACCGTCGCCCTGCTCTTCGACAAGCCCTCCACCCGCACCCGCGTCTCGTTCAGCGTCGGCGTCGCCGAACTGGGTGGTTCCCCCCTCGTCATCGACGCCGCCGGCTCCCAGCTGGGCCGTGGCGAACCGGTCGCCGACACCGCCCGCGTCCTGGAGCGCCAGGTCGCCGCGATCGTGTGGCGCACCTTCGCGCAGTCCCGGCTGGAGGAGATGGCCGCGCACTCGCGCGTCCCGGTGGTGAACTCCCTCAGCGACGACTACCACCCCTGCCAGATCCTCGCTGACCTGCAGACCGTCGCGGAGCACAAGGGCCGCCTGGCCGGACTGACGATGGCCTACCTGGGCGACGGGGCGAACAACATGGCCCACTCCTACGCGCTCGGCGGAGCCACCGCCGGCCTGCACGTGCGCATCGCCACCCCCGCCACCGACCTGCCCGACGCGGCGATCGTGGAGCGCGCCCGCGCCGTGGCCACCGGCACCGGCGGTTCCGTCACCGTCACCCAGGACCCCCGCGAGGCCGCTGCGGGCGCCGACGTCGTCGTCACCGACACGTGGATCAGCATGGGGCAGGAGGGGTTGGACGCCGCCGACCGCCTGCAGCGCTTCACCCCCTACGCGGTGACGCCGGAGCTGATGGCGCTCGCAGACCCCGCTGCGATCGTCCTGCACTGCCTGCCGGCGTACCGCGGCAAGGAGATCACCGCCGAGGTCCTCGACGGCCCGCAGTCGGTCGTGTGGGACGAGGCGGAGAACCGCCTGCACGCCCAGAAGGCCCTGCTCGTCTGGCTGCTCGCGAAGTCCCGGTGAGCACGGCGGCGGGCACGGGCACCAAGGCGTTCCGGCACGCCCGGATCGCCGCGCTGCTGGCGCGCTGGCCGGTGCGCTCGCAGACGGAGCTCGCCGCTCACCTCGCGGAGGAGGGCGTCGCGGTCACCCAGGCGACCCTCTCGCGCGACCTCGTGGAGCTCGGTGCGGTGAAGGTCCGCGACGGTGACCGAGGCCTGGTGTACGCCCTGCCGGCCGAGGGGGGCGACCGCACCCCCCGCAGCGGCATCGCCCAGGAGGTGCTGGACGCCCGCCTGGCCCGGTGGTGCGAGGAGCTGCTCGTCTCCGCCGAGGCGTCGGCGAACCTCGTGGTCCTGCGCACCCCGCCGGGGGCGGCGCAGTTCCTCGCCAGCGCGATCGACCACTCCGTCATGCCCGCCCTCCTCGGCACCATCGCCGGTGATGACACCGTCCTCGTCATCGCCCGCGAACCCCTCGGCGGCGACGCCGTCGCCGCGCGCTTCCTCGCCCTGGCCCGCCGCGAGGGGGCTCCCACCACGGCCCGACCGGACCACCACGACGAAGGAGAGACCCCGTGAGCGAGCAGCGGCTGCACGAGCAGGCGGAGAAGGGGCTGTGGGGTGCCCGGTTCGCCAGCGGCCCCGCGCAGGCGATGGCCGCGCTGTCGAAGTCCACGCACTTCGACTTCCGCCTGGCCCGCCACGACCTCGCCGGTTCGCGGGCCCACGCCCGCGTGCTGCACCGCGCCGGGCTCCTCGACGACGACACCTCGCGGGCACTGCTGACGGGCATCGATGAGCTGGAGGCCGACGTCGTCTCCGGCGCGTTCACCCCCGCCGAGGACGACGAGGACGTGCACTCCGCCCTGGAGCGGGCCCTGGTGGAGCGCGTGGGGCCGGACGTCGGCGGCCGGCTGCGCGCGGGGCGCTCGCGCAACGACCAGATCGCCACCCTGCTGCGGATGTTCCTGCGCGAGCACGCCCGCCTCGTCGCCGACGGTGTGCTCGACGTCGTGGAGGCGCTCGTGCAGCAGGCCGCGGCTCACCCCGGTGCCGCGATGCCCGGGCGCACCCACCTGCAGCACGCCCAGCCGGTGCTCCTGGCGCACCACCTGCTGGCGCACGCGTGGCCCCTGCTGCGCGACGTGCAGCGGCTGCGGGACTGGGACGAGCGCGCCGCCGTCTCCCCGTACGGCTCCGGCGCGCTGGCCGGCTCCTCCCTGGGTCTGGACCCGCAGGCCGTCGCCGAGGAGCTGGGGTTCGCCCGCAGCGTGGAGAACTCCATCGACGGCACCGCTGCGCGCGACGTCGCCGCCGAGTTCGCCTTCGTCGCCGCGATGATCGGCGTCGACCTGTCGCGGATCTCCGAGGAGGTGATCCTCTGGGCGACGAAGGAGTTCTCCTTCGTGACGCTGCACGACGCCTGGTCCACGGGTTCGAGCATCATGCCGCAGAAGAAGAACCCTGACGTCGCGGAGCTGGCCCGCGGCAAGGCGGGCCGCCTCATCGGCGACCTCACCGGCCTGATGAGCACCCTCAAGGGCCTGCCGCTGGCGTACAACCGGGACCTGCAGGAGGACAAGGAACCGGTGTTCGACGCCGTCGACACCCTCGAGGTCCTGCTGCCCGCGGTCGCGGGCATGGTCGGCACGCTGCGCTTCCACACCGACCGGATGGCCGCTCTCGCGCCGCAGGGCTTCGCGCTGGCCACCGACATCGCCGAGTGGCTGGTCCGGCAGGGCGTCCCGTTCCGCGAGGCCCACCACGTCGCGGGCGCGTGCGTGCGCCGCTGCGAGGAGCTCACCGAGGCGCAGGGCCGCCCGGTGGAGCTGTGGGACCTCACGGACGCGGACCTGTCCTCGGTCTCCCCGCACCTGACGCCGGAGGTGAAGGACGTGCTGAGCCTGGCCGGCTCGCTCGCCTCGCGCGACGCCGAGGGCGGCACTGCCCCCGTGCGCGTGGCCGAGCAGCTCGAGCGGGCTCGCACGACCCTGGGGGAGCACCGGGCGTGGACGCGACCCTGACCCCCCTGCCGCGGGAGTTCTTCGCCCGCGAGGTGCTCGAGGTCGCCCGCGACCTGCTGGGGCGCGTGGTGCGCCACGAGGCGCCGGAGGGTGCGGTCGCCGTCCGTCTGACGGAGGTGGAGGCGTACGCGGGCGAGGCTGATCCCGGGTCGCACGCCTTCCGCGGCCGCACCCCGCGCACCGAGGTGATGTTCGGCCCGGCCGGTCACGCGTACGTGTACTTCTCCTACGGCATGCACTGGTGCGTGAACCTGGTCACCGGTCGGGAGGGCACCGCGTCGGCGGTGCTGCTGCGGGCGGGGGAGGTCGTCGAAGGGCTCGAGCTGGCGCGGGAGCGCCGCAGTGCGGCCCGGCGGGACGCGGACCTGGCGCGCGGGCCGGCGCGCCTGACGCGGGCGCTCGCCATCACCCGCGAGCAGGGCGGCGCCGACGTGTGCGTCGGCGGCCCGCTGCGCGTCCTGGCGGGGGAGCCGGTACCGGACGAAGCGGTGTCCTGGGGACCGCGCGTCGGCGTCGCCGGTGCCGGCGCGCCCACCCCGTGGCGCGCGTGCGCCACGGGGGAGCCGACCGTCTCCGCGTACCGCGCCGCGGTACCGCGTCGACCTCGACGCTCCTGATCGGGCAGGCTGGGGCCCGGCGGGGCGAACGGCGCCCGGCCACGGAGACGAGGAGAGCGAAGTCGTGAGCGACGTCTGGGACGAACTGCAGTGGCGGGGCCTGGTGGCGCAGTCCACCGACGAGGCCGCGCTGCGTCAGGCTCTGCAGACGGGTCCGCTCACGTACTACGTGGGCTTCGACCCGACCGCGGCGAGCCTGCACGTCGGGCACCTGGTGCAGGTGCTGACGGCCAAGCGGTTGCAGCAGGCCGGGCACGAGCCGCTGATCCTGGTCGGCGGGGCCACCGGCCTGGTGGGCGATCCGCGCCCGAGCGCTGAGCGGACCATGAACGACCCGGATACGGTCGCCGGCTGGGTCGGGCGGATCCAGCAGCAGATCGCTCCGTTCCTGGACTTCACCGGTCCCGCGGCGGCCAGGATGGTCAACAACCTGGACTGGACCGCCTCGATGTCCACGATCGAGTTCCTGCGCGACGTCGGCAAGCACTTCAGCGTCAACCGGATGCTGGACCGCGAGGCGGTGGCGAAGCGGCTGGCCACCACGGGCATCTCCTTCACCGAGTTCGCCTACGTGCTGCTGCAGTCCAACGACTACCTGCAGCTGCGACGGCTGCACGGTTGCTCGCTGCAGCTGGGCGGCTCGGACCAGTGGGGCAACATCACCGCCGGGTGCGAGCTGGTGCGCCGCGTGGACGGGGAGGTGGTGCACGCGCTCGCCACCCCCCTGCTGACCAAGGCCGACGGCACCAAGTTCGGCAAGACGGAGTCCGGTGCGGTCTGGCTGGATCCGGAGCTGACCAGCCCGTACGCCTTCTTCCAGTTCTGGCTCAACGCCGAGGACTCCCAGGTGGAGGGCTACCTGAAGGCCTTCTCCTTCCGCAGCCGCGAGGAGATCACCGACTTGGGTCGTCAGGCTCGCGAGGCCCCCAAGGCGCGTGCGGCCCAGCGGGCGCTGGCGCACGACGTGACCGCGCTGGTGCACGGAGAGCAGGCGGCGCTGGCAGTCGAGCAGGCCTCAGCGGCCCTCTTCGGCGGCACCGGCACCGGCAGCGGGTACGCCGCTCTGGCCGGCATCGACGAGCGCACGCTGGCCGGCGCCCTGGCCGAGCTGCCCACAGCGGTGCCTGACTCCCTCGACGTGCCCATCGCCCAGCTCCTGGCCGAGACGGGGCTGGCACCCAGCCGCAGCGGCGCGCGGCGCACCATCGCCGAGGGCGGTGCCTACGTGAACAACACCAAGGTCACCGACACCGAGGCCACCCTGGCCGACGTGGTCACCGACACGCCCCTGCTGCACGGGCGCTTCGCCGTCCTGCGCCGTGGCCGCAAGTCGCTCGCCGCGGCGGTCTTTCCGTTGCCGCAGTAGGAGATCCGTCCCGGTCCCGCCCCGGATTTGGTGGTTGGGGTCGGGGCGGCGTACTGTTCTTCATGTCGCCGGGACGAGGCGGCCG
>NZ_JALBVB010000056.1:142838-148496 GCF_022669155.1 Kineococcus sp. TRM81007
GGTGCGTCCGGTTCTTGAGAACTCAACAGTGTGCCAAGTGTTGATGCCAAATCAATCAACCCCGTGGCACTTCCCGTGTGGGGAGTGTTGGGGATTCCTTTGGTGTTGTTCCCGTTCGTGTCCTCGCCAGGGCGCGGGCGGGTTTCGAGATCAGAGGTCAAACTAAGCAAGTTGATTGCCTGATGGCTGTGCCGGGTTTTCCCGGTGGGGTTGTCTATGGTTTTTTCGACGGAGAGTTTGATCCTGGCTCAGGACGAACGCTGGCGGCGTGCTTAACACATGCAAGTCGAACGGTGAAGCCCTTCGGGGTGGATCAGTGGCGAACGGGTGAGTAACACGTGAGCAACCTGCCCTCAGCTCTGGGACAACCACTGGAAACGGTGGCTAATACCGGATACGACCTACCGCCGCATGGTGTGTGGGTGGAAAGTTTTTCGGCTGGGGATGGGCTCGCGGCCTATCAGCTTGTTGGTGGGGTGATGGCCCACCAAGGCGACGACGGGTAGCCGGCCTGAGAGGGCGACCGGCCACACTGGGACTGAGACACGGCCCAGACTCCTACGGGAGGCAGCAGTGGGGAATATTGCACAATGGGCGCAAGCCTGATGCAGCGACGCCGCGTGAGGGATGACGGCCTTCGGGTTGTAAACCTCTTTCAGCAGGGAAGAAGCCACATCTTGGTGTGGTGACGGTACTTGCAGAAGAAGCACCGGCTAACTACGTGCCAGCAGCCGCGGTAATACGTAGGGTGCAAGCGTTGTCCGGAATTATTGGGCGTAAAGAGCTCGTAGGCGGTGTGTCGCGTCTGCTGTGAAAACTCAGGGCTCAACTCTGAGCTTGCAGTGGGTACGGGCACACTTGAGTGCTGTAGGGGAGACTGGAATTCCTGGTGTAGCGGTGAAATGCGCAGATATCAGGAGGAACACCGGTGGCGAAGGCGGGTCTCTGGGCAGTTACTGACGCTGAGGAGCGAAAGCATGGGGAGCGAACAGGATTAGATACCCTGGTAGTCCATGCCGTAAACGTTGGGCGCTAGGTGTGGGATCCATTCCACGGGTTCCGTGCCGCAGCTAACGCATTAAGCGCCCCGCCTGGGGAGTACGGCCGCAAGGCTAAAACTCAAAGGAATTGACGGGGGCCCGCACAAGCGGCGGAGCATGCGGATTAATTCGATGCAACGCGAAGAACCTTACCAAGGCTTGACATGCACGGTGTACCGCCAGAGATGGTGGGTCATTTAGGTGGCCGTGTACAGGTGGTGCATGGTTGTCGTCAGCTCGTGTCGTGAGATGTTGGGTTAAGTCCCGCAACGAGCGCAACCCTCGTTCCATGTTGCCAGCAATTCGGTTGGGGACTCATGGGAGACTGCCGGGGTCAACTCGGAGGAAGGTGGGGATGACGTCAAATCATCATGCCCCTTATGTCTTGGGCTTCACGCATGCTACAATGGCCAGTACAGAGGGCTGCGATACCGTGAGGTGGAGCGAATCCCAAAAAGCTGGTCTCAGTTCGGATCGGGGTCTGCAACTCGACCCCGTGAAGTCGGAGTCGCTAGTAATCGCAGATCAGCAACGCTGCGGTGAATACGTTCCCGGGCCTTGTACACACCGCCCGTCACGTCATGAAAGTCGGTAACACCCGAAGCCGGTGGCCCAACCCGTAAGGGGGGGAGCTGTCGAAGGTGGGACTGGCGATTGGGACGAAGTCGTAACAAGGTAGCCGTACCGGAAGGTGCGGCTGGATCACCTCCTTTCTAAGGAGCAACTGCTCGAGCGCGTGATGCTCCGGCGGCCGTCGTGTCGTTCGGGGTGTGCTCGAGGGGAGCCGGTTTCTGCCAGCGAACGTCTGGTGGCCGGTGCTCGAGGGTGGAACATCAACACGGTGCTCACCGCGTTCGCGGTGGTCAGTACGGCCTGATTCCTTGCCTGGTTGGTTCTGGGTGGGGGGTCGTTGAGGGTCTGGAACGCCATCGGGTGTCGGGGTGGGTGCTTGGTGCACTGTTGGGTCCTGAGGGACCGGGCATCGTCGTTCGTCGCCGGCTGGGGGATTCGTCTTCTGGTGCCGGTGGTGGGCGGTGGGGTTCGTTCTTCTCTGGTCAGGGCTTGTCCTGGGGTGTACATCGGTCGTGCTTGCAGCTGCTCGTGTGGGGTTGTGGGTGCGGTGCTGGTGCGCTTCGTTGCGGGATGGGTGTTCTGGTTGTTGTTTGAGAACTGCACAGTGGACGCGAGCATTGCAATGACAATGTGATCTTGTGCCGGGTCGTGGTGCGTGTGTTGGTGGCGCGTGGGCGGGTCGGTACGTGAGTGTTTCTTTGTCGTGGTGCTTCGTCGAGTAGATTTTTTTCTGTGTCTTTGTGGTTTGGGTTCTTTGGCTTGGGCTGCTGTGCACCGTGTGTCTT
The DNA here is from genome assembly GCF_022669155.1 of Kineococcus sp. TRM81007. Lineage (GTDB taxonomy): Bacteria > Actinomycetota > Actinomycetes > Actinomycetales > Kineococcaceae > Kineococcus. The sequence goes on from NZ_JALBVB010000056.1 coordinate 145,237, forward strand.
CGCCTTCCGTTTGTGGGGGTGGGGTGTGGTGTGTGGTGGTGGCAAGTGTGTAAGGGCGCATGGTGGATGCCTTGGCATCAGGAGCCGATGAAGGACGTGGGAGCCTGCGATAAGCCTCGGGGAGTTGGCAACCGAATGTTGATCCGAGGGTGTCCGAATGGGGAAACCCGGCCGTCGTCATGGGCGGTCACCCGCACCTGAATGTATAGGGTGTGTGGAGGGAACGTGGGGAAGTGAAACATCTCAGTACCCACAGGAAGAGAAAACAACAGTGATTCCGTCAGTAGTGGCGAGCGAACGCGGATGAGGCTAAACCGTTTCCGTTGAAGACCTGGTAGGGGTTGCGGGTGCGGGGTTGTGGGAGTGTGTTGGAAGCGGCTACCGACGCTTCGGGCAGTGAGAAAGTCGTGGCATAGCCGAAGGATCTGGGAAGGTCCGGCGTAGTGGGTGAAACCCCCGTAGGCGAAATGTTGCGGCCTGTCTGGATGCATCTCCCGAGTAGCACGGGGCTCGTGAAATCTCGTGTGAATCTGCCAGGACCACCTGGTAAGCCTAAATACTTCCTGATGACCGATAGCGGACAAGTACCGTGAGGGAATGGTGAAAAGCACCCCGGGAGGGGAGTGAAATAGTACCTGAAACCGTGTGCCTACAATCCGTCGGAGCAGACTCGTTTCTGTGACGGCGTGCCTTTTGAAGAATGAGCCTGCGAGTTAGTGGTACGTGGCGAGGTTAACCCGGGTGGGGAAGCCGTAGCGAAAGCGAGTCCGAACAGGGCGTTTTTAGTCGCGTGCTCTAGACCCGAAGCGGAGTGATCTACCCATGGCCAGGTTGAAGCGCGGGTAAGACCGCGTGGAGGACCGAACCCACCAGGGTTGAAAACCTGGGGGATGAGCTGTGGGTAGGGGTGAAAGGCCAATCAAACTCCGTGATAGCTGGTTCTCCCCGAAATGCATTTAGGTGCAGCGTCACGTGTTTCTTGCTGGAGGTAGAGCTACTGGATGGCCGATGGGCCCCACCGGGTTACTGACGTCAGCCAAACTCCGAATGCCGGTAAGTGAGAGCGTGGCAGTGAGACTGCGGGGGATAAGCTTCGTAGTCGAGAGGGAAACAGCCCAGATCATCAGCTAAGGCCCCTAAGCGTGTGCTAAGTGGGAAAGGATGTGGAGTTGCGCAGACAACCAGGAGGTTGGCTTAGAAGCAGCCACCCTTGAAAGAGTGCGTAATAGCTCACTGGTCAAGTGATTCCGCGCCGACAATGTAGCGGGGCTCAAGCACACCGCCGAAGCTGTGGCACTCACACGTGAAACTTCAGGAGAGGGCGTTGTTCTTCTCCTGCAGGTGTGTGGGTGGGTAGGGGAGCGTCGTGTGTGGGGTGAAGCGGCCGAGTGATCGTGTCGTGGACTGCACACGAGTGAGAATGCAGGCATGAGTAGCGAATGACGGGTGAGAAACCCGTCCGCCGATTGACCAAGGGTTCCAGGGCCAGGTTCATCCGCCCTGGGTAAGTCGGGACCTAAGGCGAGGCCGACAGGCGTAGTCGATGGACAACGGGTTGATATTCCCGTACCGGCGTAGAACCGCCCATGCTGAATCCGGTGATGCTAAGCACCCAAAGCCGCTGGTGCCTTCGGGTACTGGTTGGTGGAGCGTGTGACCCGATCCGGTAGTAGGCAAGCGTAGTAACAGGGGTGACGCAGGAGGGTAGCTTCCGCGTGGCGATGGTTGTCCACGTCCAAGGGTGTAGGGCGAGGTGTAGGCAAATCCGCACCTCTGACTTTGATGTCGGGCCTGAGACCTGATGGTGACCCCGTATGGGGGAAGCAGGGTGATCCCATGCTGTCTAGAAAAGCCTCGGCGCGAGGTTCGAGCCGCCCGTACCCTAAACCGACTCAGGTGGTCAGGTAGAGAATACCGAGGCGATCGAGTGAATCGTGGTTAAGGAACTCGGCAAAATGCCCCCGTAACTTCGGGAGAAGGGGGGCCTGAGGCGTGAAGCCGCTTGCCGGCTAGCGTTTGAGGGCCGCAGAGACCAGGGGGAAGCGACTGTTTACTAAAAACACAGGTCCGTGCGAAGTCGTAAGACGATGTATACGGACTGACGCCTGCCCGGTGCTGGAACGTTAAGGGGACCGGTTACTCCACCTCGTGTGGAGGACGCTGAGAACTTAAGCGCCAGTAAACGGCGGTGGTAACTATAACCATCCTAAGGTAGCGAAATTCCTTGTCGGGTAAGTTCCGACCTGCACGAATGGCGTAACGACTTCCCCGCTGTCTCAACCGCGAACTCGGCGAAATTGCACTACGAGTAAAGATGCTCGTTACGCGCAGCAGGACGGAAAGACCCCGGGACCTTCACTATAGCTTGGTATTGGTGTTCGGAACGGCTTGTGTAGGATAGGTGGGAGACGGTGAAGCGGTCACGCTAGTGGTCGTGGAGTCAACGTTGAAATACCACTCTGGTCGTTCTGGATGTCTAACTTCGGTCCGTGATCCGGATCAGGGACAGTGCCTGGTGGGTAGTTTAACTGGGGCGGTTGCCTCCTAAAGAGTAACGGAGGCGCCCAAAGGTTCCCTCAGCCTGGTTGGCAATCAGGTGTTGAGTGCAAGTGCACAAGGGAGCTTGACTGTGAGACAGACATGTCGAGCAGGGACGAAAGTCGGGACTAGTGATCCGGCCGTGGAGTGTGGAATCGCGGTCGCTCAACGGATAAAAGGTACCCCGGGGATAACAGGCTGATCTTGCCCAAGAGTCCATATCGACGGCATGGTTTGGCACCTCGATGTCGGCTCGTCGCATCCTGGGGCTGGAGTAGGTCCCAAGGGTTGGGCTGTTCGCCCATTAAAGCGGTACGCGAGCTGGGTTTAGAACGTCGTGAGACAGTTCGGTCCCTATCCGCTGCGCGCGCAGGAAACTTGAGAAGGGCTGTCCCTAGTACGAGAGGACCGGGACGGACGAACCTCTGGTGTGCCAGTTGTTCCGCCAGGAGCATGGCTGGTTGGCTACGTTCGGAAGGGATAACCGCTGAAGGCATCTAAGCGGGAAGCCTGCTTCGAGATGAGGTTTCCATGCCCCGTAAAAGGGGTGAGAGGCTCCCTGGAGACGACAGGGTTGATAGGCCGGGTGTGGAAGCAACGACTTAACGAGTTGTGGAGCTGACCGGTACTAATAAGCCGATCACTTGTTACCAGCGCACACCAGACTCCACCGAGCAGTGGTGGTGGGTGTGGTGCCTGGGTCGAGGAACGAGCACGAAGTG
>NZ_JALBVB010000056.1:148546-149412 GCF_022669155.1 Kineococcus sp. TRM81007
ACCAGCGCCGATGGTACTGCCCGGGAGACTGGGTGGGAGAGTAGGTCACCGCCGGCCACTCACACGTTGAAGTGGTGCGTGAGCACCGTGCGGGGAGTTCACCTTCGGGTGAACTCCCCGCGTTCGTTTCAGCGCCGTCCGGGCCGCGTGAGAGCCTGGTGCACTGCACGACATCTGAACAGCGACGAGGATGCCCGCACGCTGCGGGCAGGTGGGAGAACGGCATGTCTGAATCCCGGCCCAGGGGCCGTGACGAGGGGCGTCCCGCCTCCGGTGGTGGCCGCCCGCGCCAGGGCGGTGCGCCCACCGGTCGAGGCCCCCGATCCTCGTCGCCCGACCGTCGTGACGGCGCTCCTCGTCGTGGCCCCGCCTCCGGTGGTGCTTCCCGGAGCGGAGCAGGACGACCCGAGGGCGCCGACCGTCCGCGCCGTGACCGTTCCGCTCCCGCACGTCCAGAGGGCGCAGGTCGCCCGACGGGCGGTGGCGCGGAGCGGCCTGGGCGCGGTGTGCGCGACGCGGCGAGCCGCGGCAACGGCGGTCCGGAAGGGCGTACCCGGTCGAGCGCGCCCACCGGCGACCGCCCACAGCGCAGCCGCTGGCAGCGGGACGAGCGTGGCTCTTCGGCCGGCCGGGAACCGCGTGATCGGGCACGGGACGACCGCCAGCAGGGCGGTGGTGCAGTGCGCTCCCCGCGCACCGACCGGGCGTGGTCCCGGGACGACCGCTCTCAGGACCGCGGCGGCCGCGCCGACGGTCGCTCTCCGGAGCGCGGCGGCCGCCCTGGCGGCCCCGGTCGTTCGGGTGATCGCGGGTTCCGTCGTGATGACCGGGCTCCGCGTGGTGAGGATCGCGGGTTCCGTCGTGAT
>NZ_JALBVB010000056.1:149433-175010 GCF_022669155.1 Kineococcus sp. TRM81007
GATCGCGGGTTCCGTCGTGATGACCGGGCTCCGCGTGGTGAGGATCGCGGGTTCCGTCGTGATGACCGGGCTCCGCGTGGTGAGGATCGCGGGTTCCGTCGTGATGACCGGGCTCCGCGTGGTGAGGATCGCGGGTTCCGTCGTGATGACCGGGCTCCGCGTGGTGAGGACCGCGGGGTGCGCCGCGACAGCCGTCCCGCTGCCGACCGCGACCGTCCAGCCTCCCGCGACCCGCGCGGCGGGGCCGGGCGCGAGCAGCGCGAACCGCGTTCGTACGGTGGGCAGCGCGACGATCGTCGGGAGCACCGCAGTGGACCGCGTCGTGAGGACCGCGGCCCCGTCCGCGGTGGCGCACGTCCCCCGCGCGCCTCGCGGGACGGCGACCGCCGCGACGAGCGATCGCGCGCGGCGGGTCCCGCTCGCCCCGCCGGTCCACGCATCCCCGACGACATCACGGGCCGCGAACTCGCAGCCGACGTGCGGCGTTCGCTGCAGGGACTGCCCGCGGAGAACGTGGACGGGGTCGCCCGGCACCTCGTGGCGAGCGGGCGGCTCGTCGACACCGATCCCGAGCGCGCCTGGCAGCACGCCCTGGCGGCGCAGCGGCGCGGTGGGCGCATCGCCGCGGTGCGTGAGGCCGCCGCGATCGCGGCGTACAAGGCCGGTCACTTCCGCGAAGCTCTCGCGGAGTTCCGCACCGTGCGGCGCATGACCGGGGACGACAGCTACCTGCCGCTCATGGCGGACTGCGAGCGTGGCCTCGGGCGGCCGGAGCGAGCGCTGGACCTGGCTTCCACTCCGGAGGTCGCGCGCCTCGAGCCCGCGGCGAAGGTGGAGATGCTCATCGTCGCCGCAGGTGCTCGAGCGGACCTCGGGCAGCGGGAAGCCGCCGTCGTCGCGCTGCAGGTGCCGCAACTGCGTGCCGCCGGCCGAGCCCCCTGGCGGGCACGCCTCTGGTACGCGTACGCCGACGCGCTCATCGAGGTCGGGCGCGAGGCCGAAGCGCGGGAGTGGCTGGAGAAGGCCGCGGACGCGGACACCGAGGGCGAGACGGACGCCGCCGAGCGCCTCGGCGAGCTCGACGGCATCGTCTTCGACGAGGAGTACCTCGACGACCTGGAGGGCTCCGACGACCTGGACCGCTCCGGTGACCCGGGCGAGCCCGAGGTGCCGGTGGACGGGCCGGCCGACGAGGACGCCGGGACCGACGCCGCCGAGGAGCAGGACGTCGCCCCCGGAGCGGGGGACGGCTCCGGTGGGGAGGACTGAGGGTGCGCGTCTACTGGCCCACCACCCTGACCGCGCTGGCCGCTGCCGCACCTTCCGGGGTGCTGGCCGAGGCCCCCGCCACGGTCCACGCGGTCACCCCTGCCCTGCGGGACTTCTACGCCGACGCCGACCCGCGGGAGCTCGAGGAGGAGCTGGAGTACGCGGCGATGAGCGACGCCGCTGAGCAGTCCCTGCGCCTGCTGGCCGCCGCACCCCCCGGTACCGCTTCCCGGCGGGTCGTGCTGGCGCTCGAGGTGCCGGACCGCGCGCTGTCCCGCCCGGACGCCGCCGCCTGGTCGACCCCGGAACGCTCCCGGGTCGTGCTGGAGGCGGACCTGGCGCTCGCTGCGCTGGTGAGCGTCCACGTCGACGACGGCGACGCGGAGGAGGACGTGCGGGCCGCGGTGGCGGCGCTTCCCGCGGCCGACGCGGGGGACGACGACGCCCGCTTCACCGTGGAGTCGGCCGAGGGGCACGAGCTGCTCTGGTACGACGCGACCGAGCTGCCCCTCCTGCTGGCCGCGGGAGCCTGACGCCGACCGGTTCGCTCAGCCGGTGAGGCGTTCGCGGGCCAGTTGGACCTCGGCGCGCACGAGGTCCAGCAGCCCCGGCAGGGCCGCCTGCTCCACGCTGCCGCCGAACAGGGGCACGTCCACGGAGAGCGCGCCGGTGAGCTCGTGCTCGCAGCCGTCCCCGGCGGGCTGCAGGCGTGCGCGCGCCTCCAGCCGCACGGGAGCGCCGCGCACGGTGAGCTCCAGGGAGCCGCTGCGGGAGCCGTCCGGTCCCGCAGCCTCCCACCGCTCCACCTGCTCCACGACGGCGGTGGCGCCCAGGTAGCCGGCGGCCACGCGGGGCAGGCCGGCGGTGCCGACGGTGCGGGTGCTGCGCACCACCGTCGCGCTGCCCTCGGTGCCCACCTCCTCGGTGTGCTCCACGGCACCCGAGCGCACGGCCCGCTCGGCGAGGAAACCGGGATCGGTGAGCAGCGCGAAGACGGCCGCGGGTGGACCCGGCAGCGGGGAGCGCTCGGAGAACGGCGTGGGCACGCGGTGACTGTACGGGGGCCCACCCGCTCCGCGCGTCCTCGCCTCGTGCGCACCCGACCAGTGCGTCCGGGCGCTGGGCACTAGGGTCGGGAAGGCGAAGCCACCGGCCACCCGGAGCAGTGATGCCCGTCTCGACCTCGTCCTCCACCTCCACCACCGAGCTGCGGCCGCTCGTGCGGTCGGCCGCCGCGGCGCGCGGTCCAGCCTGGGAGGCGGTGCCGGAGGCGCTGCGCCCGGCGACCGCCGCCGAGCGCGTGCTGCTGGACTACTTCGCGCACACCGCGGTGGAGGACCTGCGCGAGCGGGCACCGCAGGACCTGGTCGGTGCCGTCTCCTCCCACCTGGCGCTGGGGGCCCGACGCCGCCCGGGCACGACGCTCGTGCGGGTCGTCGGCGGCGGAGCGGCGGGCGCCGGCCCGTCGCGCTCGGTCGTGGAGGTCGTCACCGACGACACGCCGTTCCTGGTGGACAGCCTGACCTCAGCGCTGACGCGCACCGGCCGCGGCATCCACCTGCTCGTGCACCCGCGCCTGGCGGCGCGACGCGACCTCGACGGGACCCTGCAGGACCTGCACGACGTGGCCACCGCGCCGCCCTCGGAGCCGGCCGAGAGCTGGATCCGCATCGAGGTCGACCGGGACAGCGACGCCGCCGACCGGGAACGGCTGCAGCGGGAGCTCGTGGACGTCCTCGACGACGTGCGCGCCGCCGTGCGGGGGTGGCACGCCATGCGTGCGCGCGCCACCCAGCTGGCCGACGAGCTGCAGCTCGACCCGCCGAGGGGCGTGGCCGACGAGGAGCTGCGCGTCGCCGAGCGGTTCCTGCGCTGGATGGCCGACGACCGCTTCACGTTCCTCGGGTACCGCGAGTACGACCTGCGGGAGGACGGCGGTGAGGTCGTGCTCGCGGCCCGTCCGGAGACCGGGCTGGGGGTGCTGGCCGAGCGCCCGGGCCGCAGCACGGGGCACGTGCGCCGGCTCTCGGGGCCGGTGCGGGAGAAGGCCGCCGAGCCGCAGGTCCTCGTGGTGACGAAGGCCAACGCCCGGGCCACGGTGCACCGCCCCGCGTACCTGGACTACGTCGGCGTCAAGGAGTTCGACGCCACCGGTCGCGTCACCGGCGAGCGGCGGTTCCTGGGCCTGTTCACCTCCGGTGCCTACACCGACCCCGTGCGGCAGGTGCCGGTGGTGGCGGAGAAGGTCTCCGAGGTCCTGGCGCGCGCCGGTTTCGGTGCGGACGGGCACTCGGCGAAGGACCTGCTGAGCATCCTGGAGACGTTCCCGCGCGACGAGCTGCTGCAGGCGGACGTCGAGCACGTGCTGGCCACCTCGCTGGCGGTGCTGCGCCTGCAGGAGCGCCGCCGCACCCGGTTGTTCCTGCGCCGCGACCCCTACCGGCGGTTCATGTCCTGCCTGGTGTTCCTGCCGCGCGACCGGTACACCACGCGGGTCGGCGCGCGCATCGAGGAGCTGCTGCGCGAGGCGTTCGACGGCGGTTCGGTGGAGCACACCCTGCGGGTGTCGGAGTCCGTGCTGGCGCGCCTGCACGTGGTGGTGCGGGCGCGGCCGGGCGAGGAGCTGCCGGACGTCGACGTGGTCGAGCTGGAGGCGCAGGTGGCGCGCGCCACCCGCAGCTGGGACGACGACCTGCTGGACGCGGCCCGCGCGGAGCTGGGGGAGGACTCCGGTGCGGCGCTGGTGCGCCGCTGGGCGGCGGGCGTGCCGGGCAGCTACCGGGCGGCGGTGGACCCCGCGCGGGCCGTGCACGACCTGCAGCGGGCCGAGGAGCTGCTGGCCCGCACCGGGGCGGGCGGTGACGCGCCGGACCCCGTCCTGGACCTGCGCGACGCCGAGGGGGAGCCGCGCACGTGGCGGCTGACGTCCTACCGGTCCGCGCCGGTCACGCTCAGCGCGGTGCTGCCGTTCCTGGCGGACCTGGGGGTGGAGGTCACCGACGAGCGCCCGCACGTGCTGGCGCGCGAGGACGGCCGCCGGGTGTGGGTGGACGACGTGGGCCTGCGGCTCCCGGTGGACGTGCAGAACCTGGACGCCGACCCGGCGGCGGCGCGGGCGCGCTTCTGCGAGGCGTTCGCGGCCGCGTGGAGCGGCGCGGCCGACAGCGACGCGCTGGCCCGCCTGGTGCTGGCCGCCCAGCTGTCGTGGCGGCAGGTGGCGGTCCTGCGGGCGCTGACGCGCTACCTGCGTCAGGTGGGGCTGGCGTACTCCGTCGAGTACGTCGCCGGCTGCCTGCTGGGGGACGTGGGGCTGACCCGGGCGCTGGTGCGGTTGTTCGAGGCACGGTTCTCACCGTCGCGCCCCGGTCAGGACGGCCAGCGGGCGGAGGTCGTCGACGCTCTCGTGGAGGAGACCGCCGGTGCGCTGGACGCCGTGGAGGGTCTGGACGCGGACCGGATCCTGCGGGCGCTGTTCTCGGTGGTGCGGGCGGTGCTGCGCACCAACGCCTACCAGCGCGGTGCGGACGGCGAGCCGCACTCGTACCTGTCCTTCAAGCTCGACCCCTCGCAGGTGGTGGGCATGCCCGCGCCGGTGCCGCACGCGGAGGTGTGGGTGTACTCGCCGCGGGTGGAGGGTGTGCACCTGCGCTTCGGGGAGGTGGCGCGCGGCGGGCTGCGCTGGTCGGACCGGCGCGAGGACTTCCGCACCGAGGTGCTGGGTCTTGTGAAGGCGCAGGTCGTGAAGAACGCCGTCATCGTGCCCACCGGTGCGAAGGGCGGTTTCGTCGCCAAGCGGCTGCCGGACCCCTCGGTGGACCGCGACGCCTGGTGGGCGGAGGGCACCGCGTGCTACCGCACCTTCATCTCCGGCCTGCTGGACGTCACCGACGACCTGCGCACCGAGGAGGGCCGGCGCCGGGTGGTGCCGCCCGCCGACGTGGTGCGCTACGACGGCGACGACCCGTACCTGGTGGTCGCGGCGGACAAGGGCACCGCGACGTTCTCCGACACCGCCAACGAGATCGCGCTGACGCGGGGCTTCTGGCTGGGCGACGCGTTCGCCTCGGGCGGCTCCGTCGGGTACGACCACAAGGCGATGGGCATCACCGCGCGCGGGGCCTGGGAGAGCGTGCGCCGGCACTTCCGCGAACTGGGCCACGACGTGCAGGCCGAGCCCACCACCGTCGTCGGCGTGGGCGACATGAGCGGCGACGTGTTCGGCAACGGGATGCTGCTGAGCCGGCGGTTGCGGCTGGTGGCGGCGTTCGACCACCGCCACGTGTTCCTGGACCCGGACCCCGACCCGGGAACCTCGTACGCCGAGCGGCGTCGGCTCTTCGAGCTGCCGCGCTCGTCCTGGGCCGACTACGACCGCTCGCTCATCAGCGCCGGCGGCGGCGTGCACAGCCGGAGCGCGAAGTCGGTGCCGATCAGCGAGCAGGTGGCCCGCAGCCTCGGGCTGGAGGAGGGCGTGAGCGCCCTGACGCCGATCGAGCTGGTGCGCGCGATCCTCACCGCACCGGTGGACCTGTTCTGGAACGGCGGCATCGGCACCTACGTCAAGGCGTCCACCGAGTCGCACGCCGAGGTGGGGGACAAGGCCAACGACGCGGTGCGGGTGGACGGCGCGCAGCTGCGGGTGCGGGTCGTCGGCGAGGGCGGCAACCTCGGGCTGACCCAGCGCGGGCGCGTCGAGGCGGCCACCGCCGGGCGCGGCGGGCAGGGGGTGAAGCTCAACACCGACGCGATCGACAACTCCGCGGGCGTGGACTGCAGCGACCACGAGGTGAACATCAAGATCCTCCTGGACCAGCTCGTGGCCCGCGGGCAGCTGGAGGCCGCGGACCGCGACGCGACGCTGCTGCGGATGACCGACGAGGTCGGCCGCCTGGTGCTGCGGGACAACTACGAGCAGAACGTCGCGCTCAGCGTGGAGGGCACCTTCTCGGCGGGTCTGCTGCCGGCGCACCGACGGATGCTGGAGGCGCTGCAGCGCAGCGGGGAGCTGGACCGGCGGCTGGAGGCGCTGCCGTCCACGGCGGAGCTGGAGCGGCGAGCGCGCGAGGGGCGCGGGCTGACGATGCCGGAGCTGTCGGTGCTCGTCGCGTACGCGAAGATCTCCCTGGGGCGGGCGGTGCTGGCCTCGGGGCTGCCGGACGAGGCCTGGGTCGAGGGCGCGTTGCGGTCCTACTTCCCCGCCGAGCTGGTGGAGCGGTTCGGTGAGCACCTGCCCCAGCACCCGCTGCGCCGGGAGATCGCCACCACGGTGCTGGTGAACCGGGTCGTGGGAACCGGTGGGCTGACGTTCGCGTTCCGCGCGGCGGAGGAGACCGGCGCGGAACCGGCGGACGTGGTGCGCGCCTTCGCCGTGGCGGCGCGCGTGTTCGGGCTGGACGAGCGGGCGGCAGCCGTGGAGGCCCTCGACGGGCACGTGGCGGCGGACGTGCAGGCGGGGTTGCGTCAGCGGGTGCAGCGCCTGCTGGACCGCAGCGTGCGCTGGCTGCTGCACTCGCGGCCGGAGGGTGTGGACGTGGCCGCCGAGGTGGCCCGCTTCGCCGGCCCGGTCGGTGAGCTGGCCCCGCGGGTGCCGGAGCTGGTGCGCGGGGAGGACGCGGCCGTGGTGCGGGTGGACGCGGAGGGGTTCGCCGGGGCCGGGGTGCCGGCCGGCGAGGCGCTGCGGGTGGCGTCGCTGCTGCCGACGTTCGCGCTGCTGGACGTGGTGGAGGTGGCCGGCGCCACCGGTCGCGAGCCGGTCGAGGTGGCCGACGTGTGGTTCGAGCTGTCCGGGCGCCTGGACGTGGAGACGCTGCTGAGCAGCATCGCCGAGCTGAGCAGGGAGGACCGCTGGCACTCGCTCGCCCGGGCCGCGCTGCGCGAGGACCTGTACGGGGTGCTGCGGGACCTGACGGCCTCGGTGCTGGAGCACGCCGGCGGGGCGGACGCCGCGGCGGCGGTGGGCGCGTGGGAGGAGTCGCACGCACCCGCGGTGCGGCGCGCGCGCGGCACCCTGCAGGAGATCGCGACGTCCGGGCGGGCAGACCTGGCGTCGCTGTCGGTGGCGCTGCGGGTGCTGCGCTCGGTGGTGCGGGCGGGGTGAGCGGGCGCGAGGACCGACGGGGTGATCGTGCGGCGACGGAAGCGCCGTAGGCTTCGGGGGTGCCCACCATGGCTGACCTGCTGCAGTCCGAGACCGGCCTGGGCCCCGCCGAGGCCGAGTGGCTGCGTCTGCTCGTGGGTGACTGGCAGCTGATCTCCGACCTGTCCTTCGCCGACCTCGTGCTGTGGGTGCCGTCGGCGGACCGGCAGCACTTCGTGGCGGTGGCGCACTGCCGGCCCACCACCGGGCCCACCGTGCACTACGACGACGTGGTCGGCGCGGTCCTGGAGCGCGGCCGCCGCCCGCAGGTGGACACCACGTTCGACGAGGCGCGCAGCCTGCGCGGTCGCGACCCGGAGTGGGACGACGACGTGCCGGTGCGCGAGGAGACGATCCCGGTGGTGCGGGAGGGCGTCGTGCTGGGTGTGCTGGCCCGCCACACCAACCTGGCGACCTCCCGCACGCCCAGCCGCCTGGAGCTGAACTACGTCAAGTGCGCCGACGACCTCACGCGCATGATCGCCGTGGGCGACTTCCCGCAGACGGCGGCCCCCACGGGCCCGCGGCGCGGTGCGCCCCGGGTGGGGGACGGGATGCTGCGCCTGGACGCCGACGGCGTGGTCACCTACGCCAGCCCCAACGCCTTGTCCGCGTTCCACCGCGCCGGGCTCATCGGCGAGCTCGTGGGGGCGAACCTGGCGGAGGTGGCGTCGTCGCTGGCGGCCAGCCACCTGCCGGTGGACGAGTCGCTGCCGCTGGTGGTCACGGGCCGGGCGCCGTGGCGCACCGACCTGGAGACGGAGGCCGCGACCCTGGCGATGCGCGCGATCCCGCTGACGCGCCGCGAGGGCGGTGGCTCGCCGACGCGGGTGGCGGCGCTGCTGCTGGTGCGCGACGTGTCCGAGCTGCGCCGCCGCGAGCGCGAGCTGATGACGAAGGACGCGACGATCCGCGAGGTGCACCACCGCGTCAAGAACAACCTGCAGACCGTGGCGGCGCTGCTGCGGCTGCAAGCGCGGCGCATCACGTCCGAGGAGGGGCGTTCGGCGCTGCAGGAGGCGATGCGCCGGGTGGAGACCATCGCGACGGTGCACGAGACCCTCTCGCAGGGCATCGACGAGAACGTCGACTTCGACCAGGTCCTGGACCGGTGCCTGATGATGGCGGCCGAGGTGGCGATGTCGAACGCCGAGCGGGTGCGCACGGTGCGCGAGGGCCGCTTCGGCGAGGTGCGGCAGGAGGACGCCACGGCGCTGGCGCTCGTGCTCACCGAACTGGTCACCAACGCCGTCGAGCACGGCTTCGGCTCCGGGCGCGCCGGCACCGTCGTGGTCAAGGTCGAGCCCACCGGCGAGGACCGCCTCGAGGTCGTCGTGAGCGACGACGGGGTGGGCCTGCCGGAGGACTTCCAGGTGGGGCGCTCCGGCCTGGGCACGCAGATCGTGCGGTCCCTGGTGGCGGGGGAGCTGCGCGGGAGGATGGAGTTCGGGCCTGGCGAGTCCGGCGGCACGCAGGTGCGGTTGGACGTGCGGGTGCGGCGCGGTCCGGCGCCGCTGGGGAGCACGCGCAGCCGGTGAGGCGGTGCGCCGCCACGCCGGCCGGACGCGAGGAGGGCCCCCACCCGGTGGGTGGGGGCCCTCCTCGGCGGCCGCGCGGGGCGGCCGGTGACCGGTGTCAGCCGGCGCGGCGGGCGCGGGCGGCGCGACGCTTGAGGGCGCGGCGCTCGTCCTCGCTCATGCCGCCCCAGACGCCGGAGTCCTGGCCGGTCTCCAGCGCCCACTTCAGGCAGCTGTCCACGACCTCGCAGCGCCGGCAGACGGCCTTGGCCTCCTCGATCTGGAGGATGGCCGGGCCGGTGTTGCCGATGGGGAAGAACAGCTCGGGGTCTTCGTCGAGGCAGGCAGCACGGTGGCGCCAGTCCATGGGGGGTCCACTCCTTCTTCGCGTTGCGGTCTCAGTGCGCGCGACGTTCCGCTGTCACACGGGTGTCACGCGGGATCCCTGAGCACCGGCAGCGCCGGCGGTGCCGGGACGCACGTGCCCTGGTCCTCGAGGGGCCGGGGGGTGACGTGCGTCGGGGATCGCGTCGGCATCAAGGTTCACACCCCGTGGCGCGTCCCACAAGAGGGGGGCACCGACAGGTCGTGGAGAACCCGTGTCAGGTTCGTCACACGGACTTAACACGCAAGACCCCTTCCGGCAATCCCAGAGACCTAGGACGGTGGGAGCCCGGGGTTCCGGGCCCGGGGACCGCTCCCCGCGTGTGGCGCGGGCGGTGCGGCCGGCGACCGCCGGGGGCGAGCGGCCTTACGGTGCTCCTCGTGCCCGACCGTCCCGTGCCCCGTCCCTCCTCCCAGCGTGGGGGCGGACCCGCTCGTTCGCCACTGCTGACCGCCGTCGCCGTGACCGTGGTGCTGGAGGCCGTGCTCCTCGTGGCCGGTGCCGCCTACCTCGTGCACGGGCTGCTGGTGGAGGACGCCACCGAGCCGGTGGCCGCCGTGGTGCTCGCGCTGACGACCCTGGCGTTCGCCGCCGGCCTCGCCCTGTGCGCGCACGGGCTGCTGCAGCGGGCGGCGTGGGCCCGCTCGCCGGTGCTGGTGTGGCAGCTGCTGCAGCTGGCGGCCGGGTGGCCGGCCTTCAGCGGCGGCTCGCCCTGGCTGGGGGTGCTGCTGGTGGTGCCGGCCGCCCTGGTGCTCGTCGGGTTGTTCCTGCCGCCGGTGTCGGCTCAGCTGTCCCGCTGACCCGGCCCCGCCCCGGGCGGGCGGCCAGCCGCTGCGGTGCTCACTCCTGCTGCGGGCCGAGCCCCTCGCGCAGTTGGGTCAGGGTGCGGGCGAGCAGCCGGGAGACGTGCATCTGCGAGATCCCCACCTCGGCGGCGATCTGCGCCTGCGACATGCCGCGCACGAAGCGCAGGGCCAGGATGCGCCGCTCGCGGGGAGCCAGCGACGACAGCAGCGGACGCAGCGCCTCGCGGTTCTCCACGTTCTCCAGGCGCTCGTCCACGCTGCCCAGGGAGGCGACGGGGGAGGTGGGCGAGCCGGTGTCCAGGGGCAGGGTGGCGTAGGCGTTCGCCGACTCCAGCGTCTCCACGACCTCGTCGGCGTCCTGGCCGGTGCGCGCGGCGAGCTCCGCGATCGTCGGCGCGCGCCCGAGCTCGTGAGTCAGCGACTCGCGCGCGTCGGACAGAGCCCGCCCGGCCTCCTGCACGCGCCGCGGCACCCGCATCGCCCACCCCCGGTCGCGGAAGTGCCGCTTGATCTCCCCCAGCATCGTGGGCACGGCGTAGGCGCCGAACGGCACGCCCCGCTCGGGGTCGAAGCGGTCCAGCGCCTTCAGCAGGCCGATGGTGGCCACCTGGACGAGGTCGTCGTGCGGTTCCCCGCGGCCGTGGAAGCGCGCCGCCAGGTGCTCGGCCAGCGGCAGGTGGCGGCGGGTGAGCTCGTCGCGCACCCGCGCGCGCTCGGGGTCGTCCGCGGGCAGGCGGGCCAGCAGTTCGTGCAGCGACACCTCCTCCGGCTGCGGCGGGCGGCTGTGCTCCTCGGGCACCTCGCCCTCGGGCAGATCGCCCGACGAGGGCTCGTCCACCGCCGGCTCATCGGGTGCACCGCCCCCGCGGTCCGCCCGCGCGGCCGGCAGCGGGGACGCCGCCGCACCGGCCGCGGGGTCGCCGCTCACACGGCCCCCGACGGCACGTCCGGCGCGCCTCCGGCGCCCTTGCTGTGCCGCAGCACGATCCACGCGCCGGAGGAGGACGTGCCGGTGAAGACCTCACCCACCAGGGCCTCCAGCACGGCCCAGGCGAAGCTGGAGCGCTCGGGCAGCTCGCGGGCCGGTCCCCGCACCTCCACCTCCAGGCTCCCGTCGCCCAGGCGGAACGTGGCGACCAGGTGCTGAGCGCCCGCCGACGGGTCCAGCAGCAGCGTGCAGGCCTCGTCGACCGCGATGCGCAGGTCCTCGATCTCGTCGAGCGTCAGGTCGAGACGGGCGGCCAGCCCGGCGCTCGCGGTGCGCACCACCGTCAGGTAGGCGGGGTCCGCGGGCACGCGGAGCTCGACGAGGTCGCTGGCCTGCTCGACGGCCGTGGTGGTCGACACGTGGGAGTCCTCTCGGGGCCGGCCCGGCGGGCCGGCGTGCTGCGCGGGGGTCGGGGGCGGGTGCGGGGTGGTGACCGGGCGGCTCCGGTGCTGAGCCGGGTGCACGCTGCACCGTGCAGCTTCGCACGTGCAGCGCGATCACAGCGTGACGGTCCGTCACGTGCTGGCCGGGCGGGTCCTCAGGAGCCGGGCAGGTGCCCCTGCGGCACCAGCCGGGCCAGGTCCTCACCGTCCAGCCGCCACACGGTCCACTCCTCCTGCGGTGCGGCTCCCAGGGTGCGGTAGAAGGCGTGGGCGGGGGTGTTCCAGTCCAGGACCCACCACTCCAGGCGGCCGTAGCCGCGTTCGGCGCACAGCGCCCCGAGCCGGCCGAAGAAGGAGCGGGCGATGCCGCGGCGGCGGTGCTCGGGGCGCACGTACAGGTCCTCCAGCCACATGCCGCGCCGGCCCTGCCAGGTGGAGAAGGTGGTGTACCACAGCGCCATCCCGGCCACCTCCGCCCCAGTGGCGCCATCCACCTCGGCGAGCAGGCAGCCGATGCCGCTGCCCGGCTCGAGCGCCCGGGCGAAGTCGTCGCCGACGGCCGCGGCGGCCAGCGGTTCGCGCTCGTGCTCGGCCAGTTCCCGGACCAGCTGGGCGATCACCTCGCCGTCCGCGGGCGTCGCCTCGCGCAGCCGCACGCCGGTGGGGGTGGTGGTCACGTCCTCCGTGGTGCTCACCGCTCCACCGTAGGCGGCCGGGCTGAGCTGTCCGGGACCGCCACCCGCAGCGGGGTCCAGGAACCGTCCGTGACGGCGAAACCGGCTCCGGGCCCCGCGGCCGGCGCGAGCACCGCGCGCCGGCCGAGCACGTCGGCGGGCACCTGCCCGCCGCGCCCCAGCAGCACCGTGGTGCGGGCCGAGCGCAGCTGCGCGGGCAGCCCGCGGAAGGCCGCGGCGACTTCACCGCCGTCGGCCGCGGCCACCACCGCCGGGCTGCCCGGGCCGCCGCGCGACACCGCCAGCAGGAGGCCCTCCACGGCCGGTGGCAGCGTCCGGGCGGCGTCGTCGACGAGCACGACCGCCCCGGGGGCCTCCAGCACCCGGCGCAGCCCCTCGGCGTCCTGGACGCCGGTCCACACCGCGCCGGGGAAGGCGGCCGGCGCGGTGGGGTCGGCCGTGACGACGGCCACCGGCGGTGGGTCGTCGCGACGCGCCAGCGCGGCGGCCACCGCCCGCAGCGCGGTCGTCCGACCGCTGCGGGCGGGACCGCACACGAGCACCCCACCGGTCAGGTCCACCACCACCGGGGACGCGTCGTCCCCGCCCACGCCGAGCGGCACGGCGGTGCCCGCCGGGACCGGCAGCCGCCCCACCGCCACCGCGGCCGGCAGCGGTCGCACCCGCACCAGGGCGCGCCGTCGAGGCGGGCCCGCCGGTGCCGGGGACGGCCCGGGGACGGCGACCTGCACCTCGGCGGCCTCCCGGTCGCGCACCAGCAGTCCCCGCCCCGCCGGCTGCACCACGGGCACCCGCTGGGCCGGCACACCCACCAGCGCCGCGTCCGCGCGGTCGGCCAGGCGCAGCAGGACCACCTCGCCGGCCGCCGCGGACGCGGGGGAGGTCAGCAGGGCGCGGTCCCCGGTGACGGCCACCCGCACCCCCGTGGCGCTGCCCTCGCGCAGCAGGCGTGCGAAGGCCTCCACCGGCGCGCCCAGGTCCACGCCCGCCAGGTCGGTGGCCCAGCCGTCCCAGCCGTCCACGAGCAGCACCAGGTGCGGCAGCGGACCCGCCCCCTGAGCGCGGC
This sequence comes from Kineococcus sp. TRM81007, assembly GCF_022669155.1. Lineage (GTDB taxonomy): Bacteria > Actinomycetota > Actinomycetes > Actinomycetales > Kineococcaceae > Kineococcus. Next base: position 162,679 of record NZ_JALBVB010000056.1, read on the forward strand.
GCGCCGCGTCGAGGTCGCGCACGCCCAGGTGCGCGAACAGCTCCCGGCGTCGCTGCACCTCCTCGGTGAGGCGCTGCAGCAGCCGGCCCGCGCGCCACGGCTCGTCGCGCCCCACGACCGAACCGACGTGCGCCTCACCCGCGAGGTCCGCCAGGGCGCCACCACCGTCCAGGACGCTCACCTCCACGTCCTGGTGGGCGGCCGCCGCGGCCAGCGTCCGCAGCAGCGTGCTGCGGCCGCTGCGCACGGTGCCGACCACGAGGAGGTGGCCGCCAGCCGTCAGGTCCCACGCGGCGCTCGCACGCCGCTGCTCCTCAGGCAGGTCCAGCAGTCCCCACGGCAACGTCGTCCCACCCGAGGCCGGGCCGGGCAGCTCAGCCGCCGGCACGTGCTCCGGCAGCGGCGGCAGCCACGGTGCGGGCGGAACGGGCCGCCCGCGCAGCGCCGTCGCCGCTCGCGCGGCGGAGACCACGTCCGCCAGCGCGCCGCCGCGGCCCGCCACCCCGGTGGCGTCCGGCGCGGCCTCGCCCGCTCGCCGCACCCGCACCGCCGACGGGTCGCCGCCCACGTCCAGCAGCGCGGTCTGGAACAGCTCCAGCCCGCCGCCGCCGCGGCGCAGCACGGCCCGCCCGGGCACGGCGCCGCTGAAGGACGCCGGTGACGCGTCACCGACGACGTCCTCGCCGTCGGCGCGGTCCTGCACCCGCAGCGCGATGCGGGCGTTGGTGTTGGCGCGGATCTCCGGGCTGACCGCGCCCGCGGGCCGCTGCGTCGCCAGGACCAGGTGCACGCCCAGGGAACGACCCACGGCCGCCAGCCGCACCAGGCCCTCGACGAACTCCGGCAGCTCCTGCGCCAGCACCCGGAACTCGTCGACGACGACGACCAGCCGGGGCAGGTCCGCCGCGGCCGGGGAGGAGGCCGGCACCTCCGACACGTCGGCCGCACCCGCGACCCGCAGCACGGCCTCGCGGCGGCGCACCTCCGCCCGCAGGCTCCGCAACACCCGCTGCGCGAGGTGCTCGTCGAGGTCGGTGACCAGACCCGCCACGTGCGGCAGGCCGGTGCAGCCGGCGAAGGCCGCGCCGCCCTTGTAGTCCACCAGCACGAACCGCACCGCGTCCGGCGGCGCCTGCAGCGCCAGGCTGGTCACCAGCGCCTGCAGCAGCACCGACTTGCCGGAGCCGGTCGTCCCGGCCACCAGGACGTGCGGGCCGTCGGCCACCAGGTCCAGCCGGCACGGCCCGCTCGCGGTGGCTCCCAGCACCGCCACCGCTCCCGGTGCGCGCCGCTCCCAGGCACCCGCGAGCGCCGCCGGGTCCACGACCGGTGCACCTGCCCGCGCGGCCGGCCACCCCAGCAGCGGCAGCAGCGCGGCGCGCTGCGGCACCCCTGCCGCACCGGCGGGGGCGGCGTCGCGCACGGGCGCCAGGGCGCGGGCCAGCGTCCACGCCCACTCCGCCCGCACGGCGTCGGCGCGCACCACCACCGCGGGCGCACCGCAGGCGTGCAGGGCGGCGTCGCCGGACGCGTCGGCCGCCAGTTCCAGCACCGCGGTGCACTCCGCCGGCAGGCGCGCGCGGTCGGTGTCCAGGCACAGCACGTGCAGGCCCTCGGCCGCGCCGTCGCGCAGCAGCAGCGTCAGGTGCGGGTCGGCGCGGCGGTCAGCGGAGCCGTCGACGAGGAGCACCACCGGCCGCGGCGGCTCACCGGGCACGCCGCCGCGGGTCGTGCGGGCGTTGCGGCGCCGCTCCAGTTCCACGGCCAGCACCGGCAGCACCCGGCCACCGTCCGTCGCCCCGTCCACGTCCGTGTCCACGTCCGCGTGGGGCAGCAGGTCCAGCCAGCACCAGTCCCCGCGGTCGCCGGCCAGGGCCAGACCGGCCTCCTCGGGGCCGTGCCAGGCGGCCACCTGCCCGACGAGCTGACGCACCACCGCCAGCGCCGCCTGCCGTGGGCCCGCCACCCCCAGCGGGCCCGCCGCCAGGTCAACGGTGACGGGGACGTCGTCGAGGTCGGGGCCGGGGGGCTGCTGCCGGGCAGCGGGTTCCCCCGGGACGGGCGAGACGGGCTCCTCGGCGACCACGACGCTCGCCGCCCGCACGCGCCCGAGCCCCACGCGCAGCACGAGGGCGTCGGGCGCGGTGCGGGTGCGCTCGTGCAGGCGGCCGCCGAGGCCCACGGCCTGCGCCAGCACGTCGGCAGGGCCCGGGGAGGCGTCGTGCCGGCGGCGGTGCTCGTCGGCGAGGGCCCGCGCGTGCGCTGCGCGCACCCGCTCGCGGGCGGCGGTGAGGGTGGCCGCGTCGCGCTCGCGCTCGGCGCGGACCCGGCGCCGCTGCGAGAGCCACTGCCCGCCGGCGAGGACGGGGGAGGCCAGGCCGAGCAGCAGCGACAGCGGGGACCACACCAGCGCCAGGACCACGGCCACGGCCAGCGGCACCAGCAGCGCCAGCCACGGCACGCCGGGCAGTTCGCGGACGGGGCCGGGCACGGGCCAGCGCAGCGGTGCCGCGACGGGGTCCGCGCCGGGCCCGCCGCCGGGAGCGCCCAGCCGGGGTGCGCGGTGCAGCAGGAGGTGGCCCTCGCCGTCGGGGCGGACCTCGGCGGCCCGGACCGCCGGCGGTGCCACCTGCAGGACGCTGGAGCCGGCCAGCAGCCGAGCCCCCGGTTCCAGCGCCTGCGCCTGCGCGACGTCGCGCCGCGCGCCGGGCAGCAGGAGGACGGTGCCGTTGAGGGAACCGGCGTCGTGGACGGTGACGGCCCCGTCCGCCGCCACCTCCAGCACCGCGTGGGTGCGGGAGACCCCCGGGTCGGCCAGGGGAACGGCGGGGGCGCCCGCGTCGCCGGCGCGGCCGACGACGTGCCGCCCGGGCGGCAGGTCGAAGCGGCGGCCGCTGTCCGGACCGGCGGTCACCACCACGGCCGCGGTGCGACCGGCCGTGGGAGCGGGCGCACCCGCCGGCGGGGGAGGACCGGCGGGCGCACCGGCTCCCGCACCGGCCACCGGTGCGGCGCCCACGTCGATGACCGCGCCCTGCAGCAGCGGGGCCGCTCCCAGCGGGGCGTGGTCGACGCAGGACCCGGCCACGCGCGGAACCCCCGGCCACGGCCCGGTGACGGCCTCGATCCGTTCCCGCGCGCTCGACAGCGGCGTTCCCGCGGGTGCGTCGACGACGACGTCGGTGGCCTCGGGGCCGCCGACGCCGACGACCGTGAGGCGAAGACGCACCCCGCCAGGTTGCTGCCCGCACCGTCCCGGGGGCCGGTCGTCCACACCCGGGAACCGGTCCGGTGGGTTGTCCACATCCCCCGGACGCGCGCGGCGGCTCCTGCCTACCGTGCTCGGGCGCGGAGGGGTTCCGCGGTTCCGGTGGGGTCGGGGGAGGTGCGCGTGGACGCGGTGAGGTTGGTCGAGGACGAGGTTCGAGCGGAACTGCGCCGCCGGATCTCCGCCGGGGGTTTCCGCGCCACGCCGCAGGAACTGCGCGCCCTCGTCGACGAGGCGGTCACCGGCTACGACCTGCGCTCGCTGGACGGTTCGCTGCCGTTCCTCGTGGACCGCTCGGCGGCGGTGCGCGAGGTGGTCGCCGCCGTGTCGGGCCACGGGCCGCTGCAGCGGTACTTCGACGACCCCGAGGTCGAGGAGATCTGGATCAACGAACCCGGCAAGGTGTTCGTCGCCCGCGGTGGTGTGCCGGAGCTGACCACGACGATCCTGGAGGAGGACGCCGTGGCGGAACTGGTGGAGCGGATGCTCGCCAGCACCGGCCGGCGCGTGGACCTGTCGAGCCCGTTCGTGGACGCCACCCTGCCGGACGGTTCCCGGTTGCACGTGGTCATCCCCGACATCACCCGTCGGCACTGGGCGGTGAACGTGCGCCGGTTCGTCGCCCGCGCCCGCCGCCTGGAGGACCTGGTGGAGCTGGGGGTGCTGTCGGCGCAGGCCGCGCGGTTCCTGGCCGCCGCGGTCGCCTCGGGCCTGAACGTGCTCGTCAGCGGAGCGACCCAGGCCGGGAAGACGACGGTCCTGAACTGCCTCCTGGCGTCGGTGCCGGCGCAGCAGCGGATCGTCACCTGCGAGGAGGTGTTCGAGCTCGACGTCGCCGCCCGTGACGTCGTGGCGATGCAGTGCCGGCAGCCGAACCTCGAGGGTCGCGGTGAGATCCCGTTGCGGCGCCTGGTGAAGGAGGCGCTGCGGATGCGCCCGGACCGCATCGTCGTGGGGGAGGTGCGCCAGGAGGAGAGCCTGGACCTGCTGATCGCCCTCAACTCCGGGCTGCCGGGGGCGGCGACGATCCACGCGAACTCCGCGGCGGGTGCCGTGGCGAAGATGTGCACCCTGCCGCTGCTGGCGGGGCAGAACGTCACGAGCGGTTTCGTGGTGCCCGCGGTCGCGGCCTGCCTGGACCTGGTGGTGCACGCCTCCCTGGGGGTCGACGGCACCCGCCGCGTGGACGAGGTGCTCGCGGTGACCGGGCGGGTGGAGGGCGGTGTCGTGGAGACCGCGCCGCTGTTCCGGCGCGGTGCGGAGCCGGGGGCACCGCTGGTGCGCGACGCCGGCTGGCCCCCGCACCGCGAACGGTTCGCGCGCGCCGGTTTCGACCTGGCCGCCCTGCTGTCCGGGGGTTGCTGACGTGGGCGGTGCGGGTGGTCCGCTGGCGGGGGCGCTGCTGGGTGCGGGGGTGTTCTGCGCGTGGTGGTCGTGCTGGGAGCGGCCGCCGCGGCCGGTGCGGGTGCCGCGCCGTCGTCTGCGGCGCGCGCTGCAGGAGGCGGGGTTCGCGGACGTGCCGCCGGTGCTGCTGCTGGTGGTGTGCGGGGTCCTGGGTGCGGCGGGTCTGCTGCTGGTTCCGGCCGTGACGGGCGTGGTGGTCGCGGCCGTCCCCGCCGCGGTGGCGGGGGCCGCCGCGCCGCTGGTGCTGCTGCGCTCGCGCGCCCGTGCCCGCCGCGGGGGACGGGCGCAGGAGTGGCCCGACGCGGTGGACGCGCTCGCTTCGGCGGTGCGGGCCGGAGCGGCGCTGCCCGACGCGGTGTGCGCGCTGGCGTCGCGCGGGCCGCAACCGCTGCGGCCGGCGTTCGCGGGTTTCGCCGCCGGTTACCGCACCAGCGGAGCGTTCGAGGCGGAGCTCGACCACCTGCAGGACGAACTGGCGGACCCGGTGTTCGACCGGCTGGCGGCGGTGCTGCGGATGACGCGGCAGGTCGGCGGCAGCGACCTGGGCGGCACGTTGCGCACGCTGTCGGCGTACCTGCGCGAGGACCAGCGCGCCCGTGGGGAGCTGCTGGCGCGGCAGGGGTGGACGGTGGCGGCGGCCCGGCTGGCGGCGGCCGCGCCGTGGGTGGTCCTGGCGCTGCTGGCCACCCGGCCGGGGGCGCTGGAGGCCTACGACACCGCGGCGGGTGCCGCGGTGCTGGCCGGCGGGGCGGCGGCGACGTTCTCGTCGTACCTGCTGATGGTGCGGCTGGGGCGCCTGCCGGAACCGCGGCGGGTGGCCGCGTGAGCCCGGCGGCGACGGGCGCGCTGCTGGGGTTGCTCGGTGGTGCGGGGTGCGTGCTGGTGCTGCTGGGCGTGCCGCTGCGCCGCACCCCGTCGCTGGAGTCCCGCGTCGCCCCGTACCTGGTGCGGCCGGCCGTTCCCGGCTGGCGGGCGAGCGCCGGTCGCCGGTTGCGGGCGGCTGTGGACGCGTGCGGTGCCGTGCTGGGTTCCCCGGCGGTGGTGCGGGCGCGGCTGGACGTGCTCGACCCCGACCGGGACGTGGCGGAGCACCGCGCCGAGCAGGTGCTGTGGGCGCTGGGCGGTGCCGGTGCCGCGGCGGTGCTGTGCGCGGTGGTGCTGCTGCGCGGTGCGCTGACGCCGGTGGGTGCGCTGGCGTTCGTCGTCGCCGGGACCGTCGGCGGGGCCCTGCTGCGCGACGCGGCCCTGGCGCGTGCGGTGCGCCGCCGGCGGGCGCTGGTGGAGGAGGACCTGCCGGCCGTGGCGGAACTGCTGGCGCTGTCCGTGGGGGCCGGTGAGGGCGTCGCGGCGGCGCTGCAGCGCGTCGCCGCGGGTGGTGGCGAACTGGCGGTGGACCTGCGGCGCGCGCTGGCCCGGGTCGGCACCGGCACGCCGCTGGTGGAGGCGCTGACGGCGACGGCGGACCGGCTGGGGGTGGCGGCGCTGGGCCGGTTCGTGGACGGCCTCGTGGTCGCCGTTGAGACGGGCAGCCCCCTGGCGGCGGTGCTGCGCGCGCAGGCCGCCGACGCCCGTGAGGCCGAGCGGCGCCGGTTGCTCGAGGAGGGCGGGCGGCGCGAGGTGCGCATGCTGGTCCCCGTCGTGTTCGGGGTGCTGCCGGTGACCGTGCTGTTCGCGGTGTTCCCCGGCCTCGCGCAGCTGAGCCTGGGCTCGTGAGGCCCGCCGGCGGGAACGCCGGTGGAGCCCGCTGGAGACCTGATCGGAAACCCCTGGCCGGACCGTCGGCCGGGACCTTGTTCGAGACCCTGAGGAGAACCGTGTCCGTGAACCTCCCCCGCCGTGGCGGGGCCGTCCTCTCGCTGCTGGACCGGCTGCTGCACGACCTGTCCCGGGTCGTCCGGGAGGTGGGGGAGCGCCGCGGTGACGACCGCGGTGACGTGCCCGGGTGGGTCCTGGTGACCGTCATGACGGCGGGTCTGGTCGTGGGTCTGTGGGCCGTGGCCGGTCCCCGGCTGCAGCAGTTGTTCACGCAGTCGATGGACGCCGTGCTCGGGCAGTTGTGAGCGGCGCGGTCGCGGGTGCCGCGCCGGTGGGCCCCGCGGCGTCCGGGCGCGGTGACGAGGGGTCCGCGGTCGCGGAGTTCGCCGCGACCGCGGGCGTGCTGGCGCTGCTGTTCGCGGCGGTCCTGCAGTTGGCCGTGGTGCAGCACGTGCGCGCCACGGCGGTGGACTGCGCCGGTGCCGGCGCCCGGTACGCGGCGCTGGCGGGCAGTTCCCCGCGGCTGGGTGCGCAGCGCACCCGGGACCTGCTGAGCGCCTCCCTGTCTCCCCGGTACGCGGCGGACGTCACCGCCGGCGTCGTCACCGTGGACCCGGCCACCGCGGGCGCCGGTGCGGGCGGTGCGCCGGTGGTGGAGGTGCGGGTGCGTGCGCCGCTGCCGGTGCTGGGGCTGCTGGGCCCCGGCCGGGTGCTCGACGTGCGCGGGCACGCGGCCGTGGAGGGTGCAGCGTGAGCGGTGACGTGCGGGGGAGGCGCGTGGAGGGGGAGGAGGGCAGCGCCGCGGTGGAGTTCCTGGCCGTGGGGGTGCTGCTGCTGGTGCCGCTGGTCTACCTGGTGCTGACCCTGGGGCGGGTGCAGGCGGCGACGTTCGCGGCGGAGGCCGGGGCCCGGGAGGCGTCGCGGGTGCTGGCGACCACGAACGGGGACGCGCGGGCGGCTGCGCGCGCCGAGGCGGCGGTGGCGCTCGCGCTGGCCGACCAGGGTTTCGCGGTGGAGCCGGGGTCCCTGGTGCTGGAGTGCGCGGCGCGGCCGTGCCGCAGCCCGGAGGCGGCGGTGGCGGCGACGGTGCGGGTGCGGGTGGCCCTACCGCTGGTGCCGGCGTTCGTGCGCGCGGCGGTGCCGGCCGAGGTGCCGGTGCGGGTGCGGCGGACGGCTGTCGCGGACCGGTTCGCCGCGTCGTGACCGGGCACGGGTCCGGCCCCGCGGGTGGGCCCCGGGACGAGGGGCGCGTCGCGCTGCTGTCGCTGGGGTTCGCGCTGGTGGCCCTCGTCCTGGTGCTCGTGGTGGTCTCCGCCTCGGCGGTGCACCTGCAGCGGGTGCGGCTGCTCGCGCTGGCGGACGCGGCGGCCGCGGACGCCGCGGACGCGCTGGACGAGGCGGCGTACTTCACCTCCGGCCTGCCGCCGGAGGCGGTGCCGCTGACGGGCGCGTCGGTGCGCGCCAGCGCCGAGCGGTACGTGGCCGGTGCGGGGCCGGACCTGCCGGGGGCGCGGGTGGCGGCCGGCACGGGCAGCCCGGACGGGCGCACGGCGGTGGTGGTGCTGAGCGCGACGGTGGTGCCGCCGTTCGCGGGGTTGGTGCCGGAGCGGTTCGCCGGTGGGGTGGAGCTGCGGGCGAGCAGCCGGGCGGTGGCGCGGCTGGACGGGTTCGGCGCCGCCGCGGGTTGACCCTTGCGCCCCGAGGTCGAGCGGCGGCAAACTGGTTTGCACCGCAAAGTGCTCTGCTGCTCGGGGAGGCCGACGTGGACGAGGTGCACGAGGACGAGCGCTCCGCCGCCGCGCGCCTGGCGCTCATCGAGGACCAGCAGCGCCTCGTGTCCCGGGCCGTCGAGCCCGACCCGCGTCTGCTGTACGGGGCGTGGGGCGTGGCCTGGCTCGCGGGCTTCGGCCTCGTCGCCGCCGGGGGCGGGCGGGACCCCCTGATCGCCCTGCCGCGCGCGCTGCCCGAGGTCGTCCTCGGGGTGCTGCTGACGGGTGCGGGCCTGGTCACCGTCGTGCACAGCGTGCGCGTGGGCCGGGGCCTGTCCGGGCCGAGCACGACGAGCGCCGTGCTGTACGGCTGGTCGTGGGTGCTGGGCTTCGCCGCGCTGGCCGCGGTGAACACCGCCGTCGCCGCCGCCTCGGGGGACCCCGCGGTCGCGGAGCTGCTGTCGCCGGCGAGCGCCGGGGTGCTCGTGGGGGTGATGTACCTGTTCGGCGGGACCCTGTGGCGCGAGCCGGTGCAGTTCGGGCTGGGTGCGTGGCTGCTGCTCACCACCGCCGTCGGTGCCCTCCTCGGCCTGCCCGCCCTGCTGTGGGTGATGTCGCTGGCCGGGGGTGGTGGGTTCCTCGCCGTCGCCGTCCGGTGCGCGTCGCAGCGCCGGCGGGTGGCGTGAGCCGGCGCGCCTCAGCCGGGCCGTCCGCGTCGGCGAGCGACGCACCCGGGCTCGACCCCGTCATCCACGCCGCCGCCCGCCTGCGGGTCGTCGCCTCCCTGGCCTCGCTGCCCGGCGAGGACCGCATCACCTTCCCCCGGTTGCAGGACCTGCTGGGGATGACCGCCGGCAACCTCTCCACCCACCTGCGCAAGCTCGAGGACGCCGGTTACGTGGAGGTGACCAAGTCCCACCAGGGACGCACCCCCGCCACCCACCTGCGACTGACGCCCGCCGGCCGCACCGCCTTCGAGGACTACCGCGCGACCCTGCGCACGCTGCTCGGCTGACCCGCCCCTCCGACCCCCCGCACCCAGAAGGAGCCCTCGTGAGCGCACCCCCCGTGGTCGAGGTCGACCGCGTCACCCGCACCTTCGGCGGCGTGGTCGCCCTGGACGACGTCAGCCTGCGCGTGCGGCCCGGTGAGGCCGTGGGTGTGCTGGGCCCCAACGGGGCCGGCAAGTCCACGCTGCTCTCGCTGCTGGCGGGACTGCGCAAGCCCACCAGCGGCACGGTGCGCCTCGCCGGCGGGGACCCGCGCGAGGCGGCCGTGCGCGCCCGACTGGGCGTCACCCCGCAGGCGACGGGGCTGCCGCAGACGCTGAAGGTCGCGGAGGTCGTCGACTTCGTCGCCGGGCACCACCGCGACCCCCTGCCGGCGCAGGAGGTGCTGGAGCGCTTCGAGCTGACCGGCTTGCGCTCCCGTCAGTGCGGCGGCCTCTCGGGCGGTCAGCAGCGCCGCCTGGCCGTCGCTCTCGCCTTCGTCGGCCGTCCCGACGTCGTGCTCCTGGACGAGCCGACGACCGGCCTGGACGTGCCGGCGCGGCACGCGCTGTGGGCGGCGGTGCGCGGGTTCGTCGAGCAGGGGGGCACGCTGCTGCTGACCAGCCACTACCTCGAGGAGGTGGAGGCGCTCGCCCACCGGGTGGTCGTGGTCGACCGCGGCCGGGTCCTCGCCGAGGGCACCGTGGCGGAGGTGCGCGGGCGCACCGCGCTGCGCCGGGTGCGGTTCGGCGCCCCGCCCGGCGCCGTGCCCGCGCAGCTGACCACGGGTGCGCGGGTGGTCGCCGACGGGACCCGCGGGGGGCGGTGGGAGCTGCTGGTGCCGGACGCGGACGCCTTCGTGCGCGCCCTCGTGGGTGCGCAGGTGCCGTTCTCGGAGCTGGAGGTGGCCGCGGCCTCGCTGGAGGAGGCCTTCCTCGCCCTGACCGGTGAGCGCGCCGCGGGCCGGGAGGTGGCCGCGTGAGCGCCTCCACCTCCGCCGCCTCCACCCGCGGCGCCGGTGAGGCGGGCGCGCGCCGCCGGCCCGCGGGCGCGCTGCGCCTGACGTGGCTGCACACCCGCTACCAGGTGCTGGAGGCGCTGCGGGTGCCCGTCATGGTCGTCAGCACGGCCGTCTTCCCCGCCCTGATCCTCGCCGTGTTCGTGGTGCCGCAGTCGGGCGGGATGGGCCCGGACGCGGACACCGGTGCCGTCGCGCAGCTGGCGGTGTTCTCCGCGATGAGCGTGTCGCTGTTCACGCACGGCGCGGGGATCGCCGAGGACCGCGCGCTGCCGTGGGACACGCACCTGCGCACCCTGCCGGTGGGGGCGCTGCCGCGCTTCGCCGCCCGGGTCCTGATGGGCGCCTTCTTCACGGTGCTGGGGCTGGTGCCGCTGCTGGTGCTGGCGGTGCTGCTCACCGACGCCACCACCACCCCGGTGCGGTTCGCCGCGGGCCTGGGGGCTCTGCTGGTGGCGGGCCTGCCGCTGCTCGCCCTCGGCCTGGCGCTCGGCTACTCGGTGCCGGCCAAGGCCGCGCTGGCGCTGGCGCAGGTGCTGCTGCTGCCGCTGGCGTTCGCCGGGGGGCTGTTCCTGCCGCCGGAGGCGATGCCGGACTGGCTGGCGGCGATCTCCACGTGGACGCCCACGCGCGCCGGCCGCGACCTCGTCATCGGTGCGGCCACCGGCACGGACGTGCCGTCCACGGCGCTGCCGGTGCTGGTGGGCTGGACGGTGGTGCTGGGGGCGGTGGCCGTGTGGGCGATCCGCCGCGACCAGGGGCGCCGCTTCCGCTGACCCGCCCCCGCTGGTCCGCCCCGCCGGGCCGGCTCAGGGGCCGCGGGCCGGTTCCGGCCGGGGTCCCCGGCGCGCCGCGGGCCGGGAGGCGCCGGGGCGGGCTCGCTTGTGGGCGTACAGGTCCGCGTCGGCGCGCTCCAGCCAGTCGGCGACCGCCTCGCCGGGGGCGTGCTCGGCCGTCCCCGCGCTCCAGCGGCCCTGCGGGCGGGCGGCGCGCAGGGCGGCGAGGACCTCGGGGACCTGCGCGGCGCGGGTGCGCGGCAGCAGCAGGGCGAACTCGTCGCCGCCGAGGCGGCCGAGCAGGTCCCCGGGGCGCAGCGTTCCGGCCCAGGCGCGCGCGAGGTCCGCCAGGAGGCGGTCGCCGGCCGCGTGCCCGTCGCGGTCGTTGACCTCCTTGAAGCCGTCGAGGTCGAGGACGACGAGGGACGCCGGTGCGCCGTCGCGGGTGCCGTGCGCCGCGGCGGCCTCCGCCTCGGCGAGCCAGGCGGCCCGGGTCAGCGCGCCGGTGAGCTGGTCCTCGTCGGCCCGCGCGCGCAGGCGCAGCACCAGGCCGTTGACGGTCCAGGCGACGGCGGCGACGGTGCCGCCCATGAAGCCCCACGTCTGGGCGGGTGAGGGGGCCCCGCCGCCCCACAGCGCGGCGGCGAAGCCGGCGAGGAGCAGCACCAGGTGTGCGCACACCGCCCGGCGGGAGTGGAAGGCGGCGGTGAACAGCGCGATCCAGACGTAGCTGCACGCGGTGACCACCCGTCCCGCCGGCGTCGTGGAGGCCAGGACGCTCACCGTGACGACGCTCGTCGCCAGGAGCAGCACCGCGTGCGGCAGGGCGCGCGGCAGCCGGGCGGCGCGGGCGTGCAGGAGCGCGCCGAGCGCCAGGCCCACCACGCCCAGGGCGGCGGCCATCCCCGTCGGCGCGGTGGGGCTGAAGGGCACGGCGGCGGTGGCCAGCGACAGCGCCCCGGCGCCGAGGACGGTGCGCGCCAGCGCGCGGCCCTCGGCCGCGGGTGCGCGGCGGGTGCGGACGTCGCGTGCCACTGCTGCCGCCCCCTCCCGCCCCGCGTCCTGCGCGGTGACCTCCCGGTGGGCATCGGTGCCGGTGGGCCGCGGCTGCACTCCCGGGGGCGGGCACCACCCGGGTGGAGCAGCGCCCGCGGTGACGCGGGCGGCGGCCGGTGCGCTCGGTGGCGCCCGCTGCCCGCGCGGGGTACCACGGGGGAGTGCTGACGCGGCGCGGGGCGCTGGGCGCGGCGGGGTGCGCAGCGGTGGCCGCGCTCCTGCCGGGCTGCACCGCGGGGCCCGCGGTGCGTTCCGGCTCGTCCCCGGGGGCGGGGCGGGGCCCTGCGGCGCTGACCGCCCGCCCGGGGCCCGGCGGCGGTGACCCGGCACCGCCGGGGGAGCGGGCCCTGGGGGTCG